>DCIG01000009.1 GCA_002315855.1 Lentisphaeria bacterium UBA1732
AAAAAAACGGGATTTTAGGTTTGACGGGAATCCATATACCGCACTCATATTCAGGCGACATGGGATTGCCGGCGGTGTAGACTTCCACGCTCATCCCCATATTAACCTGAAGTTCATCGGCATGAGCTTTCATCCAATCCGTGTATACATAGGTATTCATTTCCTGAAATACTTTGGGCAAGGGACCTTTGGTCATAAATTCCACCCAGTCGGATTCTGGAATGTCATACAACCGGAATGCGACGGGAACCGGACCGCCCTGATAAATGCCGCAAATGATATATTCAAACTCTTTTCCACCGGGGAGTGTTCTGCATACGGCAAACATGCCGATCTGATTCGCAAGAACTGCGGTTTCTTCTTCATTTTCGGGAACCATGGTTTTGAAAAGCCGCCCGTAACGCCCTGCATACATTTCGTCCCAGAATTTCGGACATTCGCTGTAACCATTTTCCATGCGGATTACTTTTGAAAAGCCGATTACCTGAAATGCTTCTTTGTGTGTTTTTTTGCTTTGAATATTCATGACTGCTCCTTGATGATGAATTACTGTGAGGTGAAATTACGTTCAAAAGTTCCTCCTGAATACAACAGTGTCTTAATACAATATCATTATTTCCCCGTAAAATCAAGAATGATTCAGTTCCTTTGACATAAAAATAGTCAAAAAAGGATGATACATTCTTCCTCATTGTTTGAAAAATGACGTAAAATATGGTATATTATATATGTAAACATGATTTTAAAATCGTATTATCGGTTTGTAAATGATTTTATGATATTCTGCATCATTGTTTTTGTGTGGCAGCGGCTCTTGCGGTCATGTAAACTTTTTTGCAGAGTATTGTATCAATGATTGACACGCTGTGATTTTACGATTTTGAAATCAGTTCAGAAAATTTTCGCTATCCAACCCAAAAAAGGAATTCAGTTATGTGCGGAATTGTAGGTTATATTGGCTCTGAAAAAGCCGCCGCTCCATTTTTGCTTGACGGTCTGAAACGCTTGGAGTACCGCGGATATGACTCCGCCGGAATCAGTCTGGTGAACTCATCGGGTCATATTCTTACGGTCAAATCCATCGGAAAAGTCGTTCATCTGGAACAGAAATGCCAGTCGATTCAGTGCAGCGATATGTATGCCGGAATTGCTCATACCCGCTGGGCAACTCACGGTGCCCCCAGCGAAAACAACGCGCATCCCCATCTTTCCGGAAGCGGAAAATTCGCGGTGGTGCACAACGGCATCATCGAAAACTATTCCGAGCTGCGCAAACGTCTGTCCATGGCCGGACACAAATTTGTGTCTGATACCGATACCGAAGTCATTCCTCATTTGATTGAAGAATTTTACAATGGCGATTTCGCCGCAGCGGTTACCGGTGCTGTGCAGCAGCTTTCCGGCACATACGGCATTGCAGTCCTGTGCGCAGATTATCCCGATATGATGATTACGGCACGTCATGGAAGTCCCATTGTAATCGGGCTTGCCGGGAATGCCAACATGGTGGCGAGCGATGTTACCGCGCTGGTGTCGTATACACGCGATGTGCTGTACCTCAATGACGATGAAATGGCGATTATCACGCCATCGCATGTGGAAGTCCGCACCATCAATAATGTGCCTGTTACTCGTGAAGTTTCCCGAATTTCGTGGGATGTTTCCGCCGATGGAAAAGGAACATTTGAGCATTTCATGCTGAAAGAAATCTATGAACAGCCTGAATCGGTAGGGAATGCAATTCGCGGTCGTATTGATTTGAAGGCTGGGAATGCAAAACTTTCGGGTCTGGACCTCACACCGCGCGAAATGGCGTTGATTAACCGTATTGTCGTAGCTGCCTGCGGAAGCAGTTTTCATGCAGGTCTGCTCGGAACTTATTATTTTGAGGATATTTCAGGGATTCCTGCATCGGTGGAGCAGGCCGCTGAATTTCGCTACCGCAACCCGATTATCGAACCGAATACGCTGGTCCTGCCAATCAGTCAGTCAGGGGAAACCGCAGACACGCTGGCGGCTGTCCGTGAGGCAGTCAACAAAGGCGCAATTGTGGCGGCAATCTGCAATGTCGTAGGTTCCACGATTGCTCGCGAAAGCGGACGCGGTATTTATCTCCATGCCGGCTCTGAAATCAGTGTCGCGTCCACAAAAGCGTTTACATGCCAGGTAGCAGTTCTGTTGATGCTTGCGCTCCTGCTGGGACGCAATCGCCGCATGAATCATGAAACCGGGACGGAATTATCGCAGGAAATCATGCGTATCCCATCTCTGATACAGGAAGTTTTGAAGCAGGCTCCGACAATTGAAGCCATTGCAAAAAAACATGCGAATGCACATGATTTATTCTATATCGGGCGCGGATGTCTTTATCCTGCTGCGCTGGAAGGGGCGCTGAAACTGAAAGAAATCAGCTATGTTCATGCCGAAGGTTATCAGGCTGCCGAGCTGAAACATGGTCCGATTGCGCTTTTGGACGAACATGTCCCCGTTGTCGCACTCTGCAATGACATCCCCGGCAAAGACAAGATGCTCGGTAATATTCAGGAATGCCGTGCCAGACAGTCTCCTGTGATTGCCGTGGTAACGGGTGATGATGACTGCTGTGCCCCATTCACAGAAGATATTATCCGTGTTCCTGCAAGCTCTCGCTTTGTCGCACCGATTACAACGGTTGTCGCTCTTCAGCTTTTTGCGTATTATTTTGCGAAAGAACGCGGCTGTGAAATTGATCAGCCCCGCAATCTTGCGAAAAGTGTTACGGTGGAATAATAAGACGGACCAATCAATCAAATGCGGTATGGACTTCAAAATCCATACCGTTTTTTTACGCTCTGCCGAACACAAAAAAAATCGGACCCGGTTTTGAAGCCGGGTCCGATAAAAAGAACAATACTGTGTTCCGCAATGAACGGAATCAGATGGAACCGCAGATGCAGAGCAGTACGCCTGCCGCAACAGCAGATCCGATTACGCCGGAGACGTTCGGGCCCATGGCGTGCATGAGCAGGAAGTTCTGAGGATCGTATTCGAGACCGACCTTGTTGGATACACGGGCTGCCATCGGGACGGCGGACACGCCGGCAGAACCGATGAGCGGATTGATTTTATCTTTGCTGAACATGTTCATGAGCTTGGCAAAGCAGACACCAGTCGCAGTGGCGATGCAGAATGCCGCGCAGCCGAGGAACAGGATGCCGAGAGTCTGAGCATTGAGGAACTGATCCGCAGAGAGCTTGGACCCGACGGAGAGACCGAGGAAGATGGTAACAATGTTCATCAGTGCATTGGAGGCGGTATCAGTCAGACGACCGACAACACCGCATTCACGCATGAGGTTGCCCAGCATAAGCATACCAATCAGCGGAGCGGCATCCGGGAGGAGCAGTGCGCAGAGCAGGGTAATCATGATGGGGAAGCAGATTTTTTCAATCTGCGGCACATGACGGAGCTGTTTCATTTTGATGCGGCGTTCTGCATCCGTGGTCAGGGCGCGCATGATCGGGGGCTGAATAATCGGCACAAGTGCCATGTAGGAATATGCAGCTACGGCGATTGCACCGAGCAGAGACGGGGACAGACGGGATGCCAGGAAGATGGCTGTCGGGCCGTCGGCACCGCCGATGATACCGATGGAGGCAGCATCTTTCATATTGAATTCAAGTCCCGGAATGAAGTTCAGAAGCAGGGCTCCGAGGAGAGCACCGAAGATACCGAACTGAGCTGCACCGCCGAGAAGTGCTGTACGCGGGTTCGCAAGCATCGGACCGAAGTCGGTCATAGCACCGACTCCGAGGAAGATGATCAGGGGGAAGACGCCGCTTTCGATACCGACGTTGTAGACCATGCCCTGAAGACCGCTCGGACCGGAGATGCCGGCAAGCGGAATATTGGCGAGGATGGAGCCGAAACCGATGGGGAGGAGCAGAAGCGGTTCAAAACCCTTGACGATGGCGAGGTAAACCAGAAGAATACCGACCAAAGTCATAATTACTTTACCGAGACCAAGCATCCATGTATTCGGAAAATCCTGGAAAGTCTGACGGCAGAGGTCGTAGATACCGGTGCTCTTGCCGAGGAGAATGAAGGACTGACCGAAAGACGGCAGATTGCGGGCATTGCTGCCTTCGCGCAGGGAGTCATGATAGAGATTGGCAGGAATGAACTTGCCGACAACATCATTCGTTTCGAGTGCGGTGGCAGTGTCAAGGCCGGCGCGGAGATCGGTAACGATCAGGGATGCGGCCATTTTGACTTTGCCTTTGGAGCGGGCAACCGGTTTGATGGTCATGATTTCGGTGTTGTCATGGAGCTTATTGCCTTTTTTCGCCCATGTGGCGAAAATGGTGGCTTTGCCCTTGGCAGCCTGAATCTTTTCAACGGTGGCTTTTGCCTTGGTGATGATACTTGCGACTTCATCTTTCGGCGCGCCGGATAATTCTTTGAAGTCCGCTTCATTCTGGGCATCGGTCATAAAGGATGCCATGGTGTTTTCATCGCCCCAGACGTAGACGAGGTAAATATCGCCGGTTTTGGGGTCTTTGTACCAGTCGAAGCAGTCATCGTTTGTGGAGTGTTCTGCATCACGAACAAGACCGGGAACGGCCTTCTGAAGGTCGGCCAGTGTTTTGGGCAGGGCTGCATCCTGCGCGCACAGCACGCAGGAGACAAACAGAGCCGCAAAGGCCATAAGGAATGTTCTGATCTTCATTGGATTACTTCTCCTCAATAACGAAGATGACCTGACCAGAGGTAACGACTTCCTTGAGACCAATGCAGATTTCGGTAATGGTACCGCCCTTTTCGGCCTTGATTTCGGTTTCCATCTTCATGGCTTCGATAACGGCAATTACATCACCGGCTTCGACTTCATCGCCTTCTTCGACTTCAATCTTGGTGATTGTGCCGGGCAGCGGGCTCTTGATGGGGGTGCCTTCGCCGGAGGAAGCCTTCTTTGCCGCCGGAGCGGCTGCGCCGCCGGTAACAACCTGAGATGCGAGGTCGGCAGTGATAACTCCGCCTTCCTTGACCTGAACGTTGAAAGTCTTTCCTTCGACAGTAACGGTGTATGCGGCCGGGGTTGCAGCTTTCGCGGCAGCCTTCGGTGCGGCATCTGCGGCAAGACGGATTCCGTTGGGACGTTCGCCCTTCAGAAATGCGAGACCCTTTTCAGCCTGCTTGGTGTCGCACGCTGCGATGATGAAGATATTTTCATCGGTAACGGGGAGACCGTTCTTTTCGAGTTTGGCCTTGCAGTATTCGATTCCGAGTTCGGGGTTGGCATCATTGATTTCAACAACGGACTTGGTGGTCGGTTCGAGATGGAGCTGTTCAGAAGCCCACTTGACAATCTGCGGATCGGGAGCGACCGGAGTCTTGCCGAAGTAGCCGAGGACCATCTTGCCGTAGCCGTTCGGATCGAGCTTCCAGGAACCATCGGGGTTCTTGCCCTGCATGGCGTTGCGGAAAGCCTGCTGGAAGTAGAACTGGGAGACCGGCGTAACGGAGGTGCCGAAACCGCCGCGGGCAACGACTTCGCGCATTTCTTCAATGCAGGCATCGTACTTGTCGAGGCAGTTGTTGTCGCGCATCATCTGGGTATTGGCTGTGAGGGCACCGCCGGGCATCGGGCTGAAGATGATTTCAGGGGAAACCTGCATGGATTCAGGCGGCATGAAGTATTTGCTCATGCAATCCTTGAAAACTTTTTCGACCTTGAGAATCTTTTCCGGGTCGATGTCGAGGGTATAATCTGTGCCGCGGAGACGCTGGTACATGGTCAGAATGTCAGCTTCGCAGGTGCCGCCGGAGAGCGGAGCCATGGCGAGGTCGATGACATCGGCACCGGCTGTGATGGCTGCCCAGTTGCAGGCGATTGCCATGCCGGCAGTGTCGTGGGTGTGGAACTGGATTTCCTTGGCACCGGCGCCGAAGGTCTTGTCGAGAATTTCGCGAGCCAGCTTGATGGTGTCATAAACGGTCTGCGGAGTGGAGGTGCCGGAAGCATCTTTGAATGCAACACTGTCAAACGGAATTTCAGCCTTGATGATTTCATTCAGGCGATCCGCGTAGAATTTCGGTGTGTGTGCATAGGTTTCCTTGGCAGCGATTGCCGGGGCAAGACCCATCATGGTAACGGTAACCTGGTGTTTGAGTCCGTTGTTTGCGATTGCACGGCCGGAGACATCGAGGTTGCGGACGTCGTTGAGGGCGTCGAAGTTGCGGATGGTGGTGATACCATGCTTCTTGAAGAGCTTGGCATGGAGATTGATGATGTCGCTGGACTGTGAAGACAGACCGACAACGTTCACGCCGCGGGAAAGCGTCTGGAGATTGACATCCGGACCAACGGTGGCGCGCCACTTATCCATCATGGCAAAAGCATCTTCCTGGCAGTAGAAATAAAGAGCCTGGAAACGAGCACCGCCGCCGATTTCGATGTAGTTGATACCGGCCTTAACGGCGGCATCCAGTGCGGGAAGGAAGTCATCGGTTTTGACGCGGGCTCCAAGGCACGACTGGAAACCGTCGCGGAAGGAGCAATCCATAAATTTAATTTTTTTCATTGAGAAAAAGCCTTGTATGTTTGAATTGGAATGTATAATGTTGGATGATGGAAAAAATTACTTGCCTGCACGGAAAAGTTTGACAGCTTCGATTGCTGCGAGCGCGCGAACGCGGTCTTCCGCAGAGATTTCGGCAGTTTTGCCGGCTGCTTCTTTTTTCTTGGCTTTCTTTTTGGGTTGGGCAGCGACGGGTTCAAGGAAGTTCGAGAACGGAGCGAGTGCTTTCGATAACAGCTTCATGAAGCAAATCATGAGTGTCAGAAAGAAGAACACCGTTGCCATACCGAGTACCGTGGCCTTGACGCCATCGAGTAGAAGGGCACCTAAGTTCATGGTGATGTAACTCCAATTGGTTAGTTTGTTGTTTGATTATGGTAAAGGTTGTGTTTTTATATGAAATTAACTATTAATATACCACGCATTCGTGTTTTTTTCAACGCTAAACCGCGGGAAAACTCTTTTTTTCCACAGATATCCCGCGATTCCTCCGGCTCGAATCGGGGCACAAAGTTCCCATGCCATTTTGGAATCAGAATCCTTTGCACGGTTCACAATGGCAAAATTCGGAAGAAACGACTTCAAATCCAAGTCCAAGTGCATTTTGGCAGCTACCTTCTGCTGACGATGTTTCGCCCGATTCATGCACTTTGTTGCCAGTTGAATCATTGTTGAGTCAACAAGATGGATTGTACGTTTGAACCTCCATGACATTCCGGGATATTTTCGGCTGCCG
>DCIG01000036.1 GCA_002315855.1 Lentisphaeria bacterium UBA1732
TTGTGCCATAAACCGTCGAAGAAACCATTTTCCAAACCGTGTCCTATTGGGAAAAATCGTCATACCTCGTCCTATGGTCAAACGACATGAAATCCGCTGCCCGGAGGTTCCGGGGCGGTCTGCCCGAACATCGACTCCAGGTATTCCACATCGGTCTCCCGACGGACTCGCGGTGATGACTGCCGTTTTTTTCTTTTGTAGTCACGGACGAACGTAATATCCGTGATGCTTTTCCATAACAGTTTCAATGCGGGGTTCTTGCTTGCTTTTATAGTCCGGTTGACGGTTGCCTGATCGGGGGACTGTGTGCCGTTTGTTTTCGCCTTGATATAATCGGCAATCTCCTGACAGGATGGTTTCTTCGGCATCTTGAAATCTTTCTCGTTGTCAATGGCATTCCAATACATATCGCGGATTTCCAAAGTCCGTCCATGAAGAAAATCCCCAATAAGGTCTTCCCTTGATTTCATTACGGCATTTTTCGGAACCGGAGCCTCCTTCGGCAGTTCCTCACCCTCAATCTTCCGGAGACGGCTTTCCACAAGATCGTTGTCAAAACGGTAATCTTTTCCGCTGGCTGACATCACCTCGTGCATCTGAAAAATACGATCCTCAAATTTTCTGACGGGGGACGGATGCAGCTCTCCGAGGAAAAGAATCTGCGATGTTCCTTCCGGCAAAGCCTCTTCAACATCTTTCGTTATCATCGAGGCAAAGAATATCTGCCTGCGGCGGCCGGCGATGGCTCTGCCGGATTCGCCAAGATACCAAAGATGATCGCAACGCAGGGACGGTTCTTCCCGGCACTCAAATTCCCGTTGAATCAGCTTCATGATGCCCGACAGCCTGACCTGCCATATAAGCAAATCGGCGCGCGGCACTTCATACGGGATTCCCGTCTCTCCGCAGAACGCCATATATTTCGGTGCGCTGTCAAAAGGAGAATCTGCTTCTTCAACGTCAGCGCAGTGGTCACCGCCGCAGGGACATTTGATATACCGGCTCATTTCTTTAACCGCGAGAATGTGCTTCTCCGCCAGAAACCCGTTTTTATCGATAACGGCATTCCCGGTGAAGGTCGGCTCATCAGCGCAGCTCATCGCGGCTGCTATCGTTCTGAAATCAATCATTTCTGATATTCCAACCGCTGATGATTTTGAGCAGAGGCGCATGAACTTTCGAGGTCAGGTCAAGAATGTTGTGACCGTCCGGAGTGAGATGAACCGTCTGTACCCGTGAGCGTTTGAATTTCTCGCAAAGAAGAACCCGCACTTCAACCCACACGACATCGCAGCTCTCGCGGGAGCGGACTTTCTGATCCACCTCTTTGTCCATTTTCTCCGGGATGTTGCAGATTTTTTCATAATAAACCCGTTTACTGCCGGGGTCGCCTCGGACAATAGTACACAAACCGGTTACCATGGCGCTGACCATGAGACCTTCATCATCCGGCGTAAAAACATAATCCCGGTAAAGAATCGGATTGAGATTGTATATGGATTTCTCTTTTTCCGCCTTGGAAACATATCCGTTCTTTATGACGTGCGCCCAAATATCGCAAAGTTCGATTTTCTCATTGCGGGAAAAGTTCGGCAGGAGTGCTTCGAGCTGCATTGACTTGCGGTGATAAACGAAAACAATCGTTGCCGTTTTACGGGACACGCAGTCATAATCGAACACTCCGTCAACGCAGGTGATTTCATGACGTTTGAAATCATTGAGGTCGATGATGTAATATTCGTCACAGCCATCGCGCAATTCAAAAGTGATGTTCATATACTGACCTCTGCCCTGATGGCCGACAATGTATTGCCTGATTTCCGTTTTGAGTTTTTCCAAATCCGGGGTATCCGTATCCGGGTACGGTTTTTCCAATCCGTACTGAAGGTCGGAAAGAAACCACCGAGGTGTTCCCACCCGGTCGATCCTTGCAAATTTTCCGATTTGTTCCCACAAATCCGGATAATTGATATAGAGCCATGCTGTCTGATTGAGGACGGTATCCTCCCGGTATTCTTCCGGCATTTTGATGTTGGCGATTTGCAGGGAACGGATGATCGCTTCTCCGGCTCCGACCCAATTGGCAAAATTGCCGATTTCCGCCAGTTCCGGTTCCAGCAGGCGCGCATCCTTCTCTTCCAAATTGAGGTACGCCTGAAAAACATCCTGCTTGTACTGGTACAGGCTCTGTTCCCAATCAACATTCATAGGAATGTGATGGGTCAGGATGATTTTGGAAAACAGTTCCGGCTTGATTCTGTTGACCGTCTTTTTGACATTGAAACTGTCGCACATGATTTTTGTCTCCTTCACATTGCGTTTTTTGTGTGTACTGTAACCTTTACGGGTTACACCATAAAGGCGAATATCCTTGCTTGATATAGGCCGATGCCCGTTACAACAGGTAGCCTTGCAGATCCTCCTCCAAATGGATCAACCCCAGTTCTGACAACTGGATTTGCATGGCTTGAGGTGAAACATTGAAGCGGGTCGCGATTTCCTTTGCCTCCTGACAACAGACCGTCCGGTCAGTCGGAGACAAATGGAAGCGCTCACGAGCCTCCTTCAGTTCTTCATAAACATTCAAAGGTCTGGAATCCTTGCCGTGGCGTTCCTGCCAGACCTCAATGACGAACTCCTGCGGCATAAGCAGATACCCGGCGAACCGATCTGCCTGACGTTCCGGTTCTTCCCGGCAGGAGGAACGGCGGATGAGCGCAGCCTCAAATCCGTCATCAACCAAATCCGGCAGGGATTCAAACAAAAGACGATCCGGCAGATGCAGCTTCAAATGCCCTATTTCATGGGCAATTGTGAACATGTAACGACCGAGTTTATTCGGAAACTTTTCCGGATCAAGCGATTTGTCAACGAGGATTTTTTGTTCACCCTTATAACGCAAAGCGCCATCGGTATCCGGACCGACTTGGGAATGAAGATCGAAAAAATCGACATAAAATTTCCACACTTGGATGGCAATCTCTTCCGGGTCAATGGGGAGAACTCTGGGGTATTTCTGCCAATACACGGCAAGGACTTCGTTTGCGGCATCCCGAATCAGAGAATTCTTCATCCGGTGTTTTTCATCGTAATGCTGCGTCATGAGTTCCCTCCTTCCTTCTTTTTATTGGCTGCTTCTGCGGCATCAATCATTGCCCGGTACATATTGAGCCGCTCTCTGGACAATCCGGATGCGGTCCGGAGAAATGCAGCCATCTCCAACGGTCCCTCATGCGAAGCAATATCCTTTTCAAGTTTCGGCTCGATCTTTCCGCAATGGGCGAACAGTTCTTCCGCTGTGATGCCAAGAGCATCCGCAAGTTTATAGATGGTTTCATCGGACGCAGGGAGTTCGCCTCTTTCAATCTTGCTCAAATAAGTCGGACTTACATCAATCTTCCCGGCAAGACCGCGGATGGAAAAGGTTGCATCCGATTCCATCTTTCTGCTTCGGAGTTCCCGGAGGAAATCCCCAAAATTTTTCTTGTCGTCGGCCATGATGACTCCGTTTCGTTATTGTTTTATTCTTTTTTCTGTAACCTAATATACTGACACTTTTCATAAAAGTCAAGTGAAATCATAAAAATTTTTCAAGATACCCGACGAATTTCCCGATTTTTTCCAAAGAGATAGGAATGGACAAGGTTACACGACAGGAGGCCGTATGGAAAAACCGAAAACCGTTCCGGAAAACATTTGGGACGCAGCAAAAATAATCGCGAATGCTTTGCAAAGAAAACTCGAAACTCCTCTGGATAATGAGGCTGAAGCACGCTTTAGTAATGCAGTGTCAAACCAATCAACGACAGGAGGTTATGATGCCGGACACGAACATTGTTATGCGCCAGCTGGTTGCCCTGAACCAGATGGAGCTGAACGAACTTCAGGAGAAGTACGAAGAGTTGTACGGGGCAAAGACAAACATCATATCGCTGCGGGCCTTGCGGCAGAAACTGGCCTACCGGATACAGGAAGTGTATTACGGGGGGCTGTCCGACAAGGATAAAGAGAAGCTGGAACTGATTGCCCAGCGCGACCCGGTGGCAAACCTTGAAATTCTCAATCTGCCGAAGGACACCATCCCGCGCGGAACGAGGTTCAGCCGGGAATGGCATGGCAAGGTATATGAGGTCATCGCCACCGGGTCTGGAACTTATGAATACGCCGGACAATATTTCCGCTCCTTGAGCGCCGTAGCGATGGCAATCACGGGGTCGAAATGGAACGGCAACAAATTCTTCGGAGTGAATCAATGATAAAGAACAGAAAAAGATGCGCCATCTATACCCGGAAATCGGTGGAAGAAGGCTTGGACATGGACTTCAACACTCTGGATGCCCAACGGCTCGCCGCCGAGAACTACATTGCCAGTCAGGCGGCCAACGGCTGGGTGTGCCTGCCGGAACACTACGATGACGGAGGGTTCTCCGGCGGAACACTGGAACGTCCGGCGTTGCAAAAACTGCTGAAGGATGCCGAGCATGGCCTCGTTGATGTCATCGTAATATATAAACTGGATCGATTGAGCCGTTCCATATGCGATTTCGCGGAATTATCCAAAAAATTCGATGCGTGGGGTGTCTCCTTCGTCTCGGTCACACAAGAGATAAATACATCGACCTCTTCGGGGCGCATGATGTTGAATATCCTCATGACATTCGCCCAATATGAGCGTGAGATAATTGCGGAGCGCATTCGGGATAAAATGTCCGCAAGCCGGAAACGCGGACAGTGGGTCGGCGGCTCAATCCCGTTCGGCTACATCACAAAAGACCGCCACCTGATTCCCGATAAAGAGCGCGCAGAATACGTCAAGCAGATGTTCGATACCTTTGTGAAAACAAAATCCACGCATCCGGTGGCAAGGATGCTCAATGAAAAGGGGGTGCTGACACGACAGGGAAAGCCGTGGATGACCTCCCACATCTACCGGATTTTAAATAATCACACCTATGTCGGAGAAGTCCTCTACAAGGGGAACATCTATCCGGGCGAACATAAGGCTCTGATAAGCCGCGAGACATGGGATGCGGCACAGCAAATCCTGACGGAAAATGCTCCGGTTCCCCGCGGCAGACCTTCCAAGCCAAGGTATGCCATGCTTAAAGGACTGATTCGTTGCGGTCACTGCGACAGTGCCATGGGACCGACATGGACAAAGCGGCACGGCAGACAATACAATTATTATATGTGCCTGAAGGATTCCAAACAAGTGGAGCATACCTGCCCGGTCAAGGCCGTGAATGCCGGGGATGTGGAAATTACCGTAATCCGGCAACTGGGAACCATGTTCCGGACACCGTCCTTCATCAGCATGGTGGCACGACAGGCAAACCTCCGGGTCAACGATGTCCGTGAGGCTCTGTCGAATATCGAAGAGTTCTGGGATGTACTGTTCCCCGTGGAACGTGACAAAATCATTCACCTTCTGGTTGAGGAGGTAATTGTCTATGAAACGGGAATCGACATAAAAATCAAGACCGAGGGAATGCGCGGTCTCATCAAGGAGGTGCAAAATGCCGCAAATCAAGACTGACGATCATGGAAACATCATCATCAATGTAATGGTGAGTCTCCGAAGGTTCTCCGGACGCAAAAAAATTATCGCCCCGGAAGATGCGTCAAATCCGCCAAACAGCGGAGATGCCATCCTCACTGCCCTTGCCAGAGCCTTTCATTGGAAGACTCTGATTGAGAACGGGGATGCACTGTCCGCTGAAGACATTGCGACCCGGGTCAAAGTGGACCCCTCTTATGTCCGGCGTATTCTCCGGCTGAACAACATCTCGCCGAGAATCATCAGCAGGATTCTTGCCGGGGACGTGCCGAAAGATATTTCCTTGGCAAAACTGACCCGGAAGATGCCGGTCATGTGGGAAGAACAGGAAAAACTGCTCTTCACCTGACCCCATCAAAACTCCTGTCGCAGCCCGTCCCGGATTTACCCGAGGCGGGTTCTTTTTTTTGCATCAGAGCCATTTTTGTGCAAAATCCTGATGCAAAAAACAAAAAAGTTTCACCTCAAAAACACGCCTTTTTGATTTTTCCTTGCCATTTTCGCGCAAAAAGCGCCGTGGGTTGCCGAAGCAATTCCGCTCCGGTTCAACCTACAGGAGTTTGCAAAAATGGCAAACAAGAAAAACAATGCCGTGAGCGCACAGCTCAATGCCGCCCCGGAAATCCCGGCAACCGTAATGTCCCACATCAATTTCCTTGCGGACAAGATGATCGGAACATCCAATCTCGCAAAATGCGACCGTGATGATCTCGTACAGGAGATGTGTCTGGCCGTGGTTAAGGCAATGTCGACATACCGGAAATCGGAATCAAGTCCCAAGGGGACCAGATACCTCAATCGTGCGGCCGACATTACCGCTGACGCAATCTATCGCTACCGGATCAGCCGGGGGCTGGATACGCCGGCTGTTTCCATTGAGGCCAATATGGAAGCAGAGGAAAACGGCGAACCGTTCGTTGAACTGCCTGCCGGGGATGATGCGGACCGTCAGAGTTTTCTCTTCGATATCCGTGTGATTGTTGCCGGAATGCCGGATGACCTTGGAATGATCTGCAGGCTTATCATGGATGGGTACAATTTCAGCGAAATTGCCAGAATGATGAATGTTTCCGAAGCCACCATCCGCACAAGACGGCTGGAGCAGATTCGCCGAATCTTCATTGCCCATGGAATTATTTCTTCGATTTTTTGATTTCACCCCGACGAATTTGGCAAAAAATTCCAAAGAGATAGGCTTGGAAACCTAAAACAACGGAGAACGAAAAATGAAAGACTTTTTTATCACAGAACCGGCGGACATTTACCATGCCCGCAGTCGCAACGGAGAATTCATGTCCAGCCATCTGCTGGCGGACTTCCGCGAGAGCCCCGCTCTTTACTATAAGGAAATAAACGGAGAAATCGAAGAAACCGAATCTGCGGCGTTTGCCCTCGGCAGAGCGGCGCACTGCCTGATCCTTGAAGGCAGACAGGCGTTTGACCGGGATTTCGTCGTGAGCGATGGCCCCGTCAATCCGAAAACCGGCGAGCCTTTCGGCAAAAGCACCAAGGCGTATGCCGAATGGAAGAACAGCCTTGACCGCGAGGTCGTGAGCGGTAAGGATTTCGGATTCATCGTCAAACTCCAGGCATCCGTCTTGATGCACCCCGCAGCGGCATCGCTTCTGGCAGACGGTGTTGCGGAAGGTGTGGTCCGTGCGGAATACTGCGGTGTCCCGTGCCAGATCAGAATGGACTGGTTCAATCCGCAAGCCGGTCTGGTCGATTTCAAGACCTGCGACAGCCTCAAATGGTTTGAAAGCGACTGCCGCCGTTACGGCTACATCCACCAGATGGCATTCTACCGGGCGGTCATCCGGGAAGTGTCCGGCATCACCGTTCCCGTGCATATCATCGCAACGGAGAAAAACGAACCGTTTTCCACGGGGGTCTGGAAACTGACCCCGGAAGTGCTGGATTTCGCTGAACAGGCGAACCGAAGCGCACTGGCACGGAGCATTGAATGCCGCCGAACCGGCATCTGGCCGACCGGCTACGAAGAAATCCGAGTCATCGACAACCTCTGAACCCAAACAACCCTTAACATAAAGGAAAAACATCATGAAGAAACTCGTCATCAAAACCATGGACATCACCCCCGATCTGGCAGCCGCTATGCTGGAAAAAAACACCATGAACCGGGCCATTCATCAGGTAACGGTCACCCGTTATGCAAATGACATGGCATCCGGAGCGTGGAAGCAGAACGGCGAGACCATCAAAATCGCTGAAGACGGAACTGTTGTTGACGGACAGCACCGGCTCTGGGCGATTATTGAATCCGGCATGACCATCACAATGCTTGTCATCTACAATGTCCCCAAGGATTCCATGGGGTCAATCGACAGCGGAATCAGCCGTCAGTTCAAAGATGTGCTGAAAATTGCCGGGTCAACGCATTCCGTCACCGCCGCCGGTATCACGAAATTGGCATGGGTGTACGACTGCTACGATAATCAGCTCCGCATCTGTTCTGCCAAAGCGGAAATGAGGAATTCCATCCTGAAGGCATACTACGACAAGAACCACGAACTCATCGAACAAGCCGCCTCTGTGGTGGACTGCGGTGCGCACCATTTTGTGAAATCCTACATGGGGTTCTCTCTCTTTGTCCTTCTGCGGAAGCATCCCCAGATGGCTGAAGAGTTCATCAAACTGGTGAAAAGCGGCGAAAATCTTTATACCGGTCATCCTGTCATGTCTCTGCGGACGAAACTCATTGACAACCGGCTGGCAAAAGAAAAACTCACCGCCCGTGAGACTGTTGCGCTCTATTTCAAGGCGTGGAATGCTTTCCTGAAGGGACGCGACCTTTCCGTCTTCCGTTGGAACAACACCGAAGAACTGCCGGAGGTGAAATAATGGACCCCGCAATCTCCATGATGCCGACGGTTGCTCTGCATACAGCGGCTCCGTTCAAGGATCTCTTTCCGATTCATGAAGGTACTTTGAACGATGTCGTTGAGAGTATGAAGGAAAAAGGTTTTGACTGGTCAACGCCGATTATTCTCTGGGCAGGACACAAGGTTACGGTGGTTGACGGTCATACCCGACTGGCCGCCGCACAGAAACTCCATATCAATCAGGTTCCCGTTATTCTGCATGAGTTCAAGGATGAAAACGATGCGCTTCAATACGCCATCGTATCTCAACGAGCCCGCCGTGTTCTGACGGATGCAGAACTCCTTGCCTGTATCAGTGCCTTGGATAAACGCAATCCGGTTGGTCGCCCCGAAAAAACTGCCTCACGTGAGGTAATTTCCGGGCCGAGTGCAAAAAAGACGGCAAAAATGCTGAAGATATCAAAGGCAAAAGTCGAGCGTATCCGCACGGTCAACGACCACGGATCGGATAAGACAAAAGCAGCTGTTGCCTCCGGGAAGATGTCCATCAACAAAGCCTATAATCAGACGATGAACGAGCGTAAATCGCGGGAAGAACAGCGGGAAAAAATTCCCGAAGAAAAACTTGCCGAGGTTCGTGCAGACCGCATTGCCGCGATGGTCAAGACAATTACGGAAAAAGTGAAAAGGCAGTTTGAGACAGAAGTTCAGGAATTTCCGGAATTACGCTATTCCTCCGAAGAGCGTAACCGGCTTGGCGAAAGCCTTTGCAATGCAATCAGCAAACTGGTTGTAGAAATGATTCCGTGCGAAACTGAAACCGAAAACAACGAGGAATAAAAATGAGTATGCTTGACAACATTCAATCCGGGCGCGAAAACAAACCGCCGCGCCTCATGATTTACGGCAGCGAAGGCGTGGGGAAATCGACCTTCGGCGCATCCGCTCCCAATCCGATTTTCATTCAAACGGAGGATGGTCTCGGAGAAATCAACTGCCGTAAATTTCCGTTGGCGACCAGCGTATCGGAGGTGCTTGCCGAACTGACGGCGCTCCGTGATGAACCGCACGATTTCCAAACGGTGGTCATCGACTCCGCAGACTGGCTTGAGCGGCTGATTTTCGATGAGGTCTGCCGTGAGTTCGGTGTCCGATCCATCGAAAAAGCGGATGGCGGGTATGGCAAGGGCTATGTGGATGCGCTGGCTCACTGGCGCAAGGTCATCAACATTTTGCAGGAACTCCGCGATAAACGGAATATGATCGTCATCCTCGTTGCCCATGCGAAAGTGGAACGGTTCGAGGACCCGGAAAATGCAGCGTATGACAGGTACACGCCTCGGCTGCACAAACACGCTGCCGGTCTCATCGCCGAATGGGTCGATGCGGTGCTTTTCGCAAACAAAAAGTTCCGTCTTTCCAAAGACGGCAACGACCGTGCCGTGGCAACGCCCATCGGCGCAGACGGCGGCGACCGTTTCATCCGCACGGTCGGCTCACCGGCCTGCATCGCAAAAAACAGATTCAGTCTGCCGAGCGAAATTCCGCTCTCCTGGACTGCATTCATCAACGCATATCAGAAAGCACTGGAGGTCAAAAATGGCGAAATGCAATGAAAAAACGGAAGTGTACAGCCGCGTCACCGGGTATTTTCGTCCGGTGAGCAACTGGAACAAAGGCAAACAGCAGGAATTCAAAGACCGCAAGACGTATGAGGTGGAAAAATGTCCGAAAAAATAATCGTGGCACGGCGCGACCTCATCTGCGATCTCTGCGGACGGCGCATCCTCAAAGGCAGCAAGTGTCGGATGATCCGCGACGATTTCATGCCCGGTCTCGTCTACTTTGAACACCTGAACTGCCCGTCCGCTCCGGCGGTCACCGTTGAAACGAATTGTCCCAAGAACCCAGTAATTCACAATAACAAGCCGGCCATGGCGCTGGCATAACTGAAAGGAAGAAACCTATGTCTACCCTCAATTTTGATGCCGAAACCGTCGAACCGAGCGTTCCGTTTGAGGCGATCCCCGCCGGCAAATACATTGCCGTCATTACCGCTTCCGACATGAAAGACACCC
>DCIG01000023.1:0-33824 GCA_002315855.1 Lentisphaeria bacterium UBA1732
TTGCAACACTAAATGCACAGCTCTTCATTTGTAACACAAAACGCTTATAATCGACTTTGTAACACTAAACGCACAACTCAGATTTCCAATGTTGCGTTTACTTTTTCAATTAACTCCTTCACTTATTTCCCGTTTTTTTTCTGTTTTTGCTTGATTTTTCGGCATTTGTGGTGTACTGTAATAAATTCATTCATCGCATCTTTTATCGGATGTCCGGTAAATCCGCTCCTAACCAACCTCGCGGAAGATGCGAATAACCAAACCTCAAAGGTTGCTTGCCGTTCTTGCGTATAGAAGACGGATATAAGCGCCGAAACGATGAAAGGCGGATGGAATTATGCCCATCACAGTCAAAGACCTGCTCGAAGCCGGATGCCATTTCGGGCATCAGACAAAGCGTTGGAACCCCAAAATGAAAAATTACGTCTACGGGGCGAAAAACGGTATCTCTATTATCGACCTCACCAAAACCATCCGTCAGCTCGGCGAAGCGTGCAATTTCGTCCAGCGTCAGGTTATGGATGGCGCCAGAATCCTGTTCGTCGGCACCAAGCGTCAGGCTCAGCAGGTTGTCCAGGAAGCCGCTGAAACCACAGGCATGTACTACATGTCCGAACGTTGGATGGGCGGTACTCTTACCAACATCGAAACCATTCGCAAGTCCGTCAAGAAGATGCGCGACATCGATGCCATCACGGAAAACGAAGAAAGTTCTCAGCTGAAGAAGAAAGAAATCGTTCGTCTTGCCCGTACTGGTGTCAAACTGCACCGCGACCTCGATGGTATCTCTGATATGCGTCGTCTCCCCGATCTGGTCATCCTCGTTGACGTTTGCCACGATGCAATCGCCGTCAAGGAAGCCCGCAAGCTCGGTATTCCGATCATCGCTATCGTCGATACCAACGGCAATCCGGAAGAAATCGATTACCCGATTCCTGCCAACGATGACGCTGTGAAGTCCATCAAGATTATCATGGACACCCTCGTTGCCGCCGCAAGCGATGCCCTCGAACTCTACAAAATCAAATCTGCCGAAGCCGCAAAGGCCGAAGCTGCAAATAAGCCTGCCGATGGCGAGAAGAAAGAATTCCGCGATCGCAGACCCCGTCGCCCCGCTGGCGATCGTGGCGAACGCAAGCCCGCCGATGGCGCTCGCAAAGCTGCTCCCCGTCGTCGTCCCGCTGCCAAGGAAATGAAAGATTTTTCCGAACTGAAGAAGAGTGACATCAAACCCGCACAGGAGAATGCATAATGGCTGCTATTACCCCGCAATTAGTCAAGGAACTGCGTGACAAAACCGACGCAGGCATGATGGAATGCAAGAAGGCTCTTACTCAGACCAATGGCGACATCGAAGCCGCCGTTGATATCCTCCGCAAGGCTGGTATCGCCAAGAGCGTGAATCGCGCTGACCGTGCCACCAAGGAAGGCAAAGTCTTCATCGCGGTCGATGGCAATCAGGCTGTCGCCATTGAAGTCCTCTGCGAAACCGACTTCGTTGCGAACAACGAAAAGTTCCTCGAATACGGTCGCTCTGCTGCCAGGAAGATTCTCGCCGCCACCGAAGGCGATGGCGACATCTCCGAAGCCGCTCAGAAGATGGAAGAAACCGAACTCGCTGCTCTCTTTGCCAAATTCGGCGAAAAGATGACTCTCCGTCGTGCTCTTCGTTACGTCTCCAATGGCCGTATCGCTTTCTACCTCCATGCCGGCGGCAAAATCGGCGTCATGGTTGACATCGAAGGCGAAATCGATGACGAAGGCGCAAACAATGTTTGCCTTCAGATTGCTGCATTCAATCCGCTGTTCGTTACATCCGGCCAGATTCCTGCGGATCAGATCGCTCACGAACGCGAAATCGCAGTCGCACAGCTTGCTGGCAAGCCTGCGAATATCATCGACAAGATCGTCGATGGCAAGCTCGCCAAGTGGTACGAAGAAATCTGCCTCGTGAACCAGAAGTGGATCATGGACGACAAGACTTCTTTCGGCAAGCTCTATCCGAAAGCCAGTGTCAAGCGTTTCATCCGCTGGGCCGTCGGTCAGTAAGACACTCGATTCCTCGAAGAATGATAGCGGGACTGGACTCCTTTCCGGTCCCGCTTTTTTTGACCTGAAAGGGTACAATGAATCTGCAAAAGCCGATGGACCCGCCTCTATGATACTGCTGTTCAGTCGTATTACTGAGTGTTCATTACTTTGTCAACGTAAATTTCCAGAAAGATTGTTACGTAACAGCCTTGTCATTAATCAAATTAATGTTGTTATAAGATATTTTTACACCATTCTTTTAGCGTTGATAAAACATTTTCTTTGGTGATTTTTCCATCAATATTACCCAAATGTTTCAGAACATGTTCCTGATTTAATAGGAAAAGAAAACAAAGGATATCCTTAGCTGTACGTACTTTTTCTTCATGAGAGGTTAGTTCAAAGAAGTGCAAATCATGCATGGCTTTGACCTGTTCTTCCCTATGACTTCCTCCATGGAGAACCAACCGATACATCAAGTTGCCAAAGTAATTAACATATCTCTCATCTCCGAGTTTATTTTGAAGTTCTTTATCTCTTGTGACATCATTGATTCCAAGCTTGTATTCAAATGTTGAAAAAGCTTCTAATACCTGACGCATCATATTGCCAATCATTAATTCTTCACGTTCGTTAGTATTTGGATTGGTAGCATATCGATAAACTTCTTTTATGTTTTTTCTCCTGGCATTGAGATCCGCTAAGTCCCTTTTCTTCTGCTTCTTAATTTCATTACATTCTTTACAACGATTTTCCGCTTCTTCTTTTTTCTTTTGTTGATTTTGGTACTGATTATAATCCTCAACAATATCATAATAAGCAATTGCGCTGTTAATTTGTTTTAATTCATTTTGGATTGGTTCTATTTTTTTTATTATTTCATTGTAGTTTATTCGTTCAAATTCAAGTATTTTTAAATCTTGTTTTAGTTCGTGAAGCGACGCATTAATATGTTTATTGTCAACTGTGATTATTTCATAAGGATTTTTAATTTTTTTATTAATAGCGTCGTTGTTAGATGCAATATTACGATTAATTTCATTGATCAAATCAATATAATGTTGGCAGCCAAGTAAATCACAATAAGCATCAAGTTTAATTGAGAGCACTTCGAAGATATGTTTACGAAGGGTATTCTGATGTTCGATAACTTTTTTGCTGAGAACCTTTTCAATACTAAATACAAGTTTTTCTTTATAATCCTGCGTGAGTGATTGAAAGCAATATGGACATTCTTTTGTATCGTCTTTTTTGAGGTAATCTAAATGTTTGTTTAACTCGCCCATTTGATTTTCATGTACCATCGAGAGAATTTTTTTCTCCCGTTCGGACAATTCCGGCTTTTCTATTTTTTCAGCAAGGAGAGTTTGTATTTCATTATCGTTGTAATTGAGATAATTTTCCAACAAAAATAGAGGAACTCCGTCTTTTATAATTGAATCACCGCGTTTGTTTTTTTCCAATTGTTCCATCTTTTTATAAAAATCACTAAGTAGTTTTTCCCTTGTGTCTTGTGGCTTAGATGCAATAATGGACTCAATCGTTTTTTTGTTAACAGATGTATTCTGTCGAGAATTGTCGATTCTTCTGTTAAGTCCAGCCCAGTGGTCATCCCCCTGAAGTTTTTTGGTTATTCTATCAAGATGATATTGAGGAGAAATTATTTTGTCGTAATCATCATATTCTTTATACTCTTTTTCAGCTTTTTCTAAATCTTCTTCAGCTTTTTCTAAATCTTTTTCAGCTTTTTCTATTTTTTCTGCTAAATCGACTTCTTCTCCGAGCATAACAATTGTATCAAGAGAATCATCTTTCAATTTAACATTCTTATCAACAAATTCTTCATTAAAAACAAAAATATGGTTTTCCCCATCCTCAGTTAAAGTGATATCCAAACCTTCTTTATCAATTAATATAGCAGATATAGCCGATTGATCCTTACCTGCTATTTTATTGAATGCACGTGCTACCGTGCTTTTCCCGGAACCATTCCTTCCATATAGCAAAGTTCCCTTTTTATTATCAGGGTCAAATAAATTCAATACTGTTTGTTCTGTAAAAATTGCTCCAGAGAGCTTAATTCCATTCACATTTTCAAACATCGGGTGGACTCCTTTCTATTTTATACCCTATACCCATAGGGCTAACTGTTTTTTGTTTCCATGTTAGGTGTAAATGTTTATGGGATTACTATATCACGCATTGACTGGATGTCAAGCCCGATTCTAACTTTTTTTGTTCAAGGTTCTATTATATCTTTCCTCTGTAGTACGGAATTCCGCATCATGTAATCCAAGGAGAAATGAGGATGTTATCCGTTATAGAAGTTTATCGTTGTCGATGATACAAACATATTCAAACTATTGAAAATCAATGGAAATATTTCAAAAAAGAGCTGTATGATTGCAAAGGGACTTATCAACTTAAAGCAGGAAAATTTGCGCTTCCCCGAAAAATCATGCCTTATTAAGCAGACACAGTTTTATTGGGGCTTTCATGGGCTTGTGAGAAATAAGAAAATCTTATTTTTTGCCCTTGACTTTTTTGTCTGATGGAGTATATTATGGTAAGAAAATCTTATCACAGAAAGGAGGCATATTATGGCCATGATCACAGCAATGTCAACGCGGGGACAGGTTGTTCTGCCGAAAAAAATCAGGACAGCCTTGAAACTGGATGCCGGAACTCAATTTATCGTTTTTTCCGATTCCGGCAACATCCTTTTGAAACCGATCAAGGCTCCGTCTGTTGCTGAATTTGACTCTCTGCTGAAAAAAGCGCAGCAGTGGGCCTCCGAATCCGGCATGAAAGAGTCGGATATTGACGATGCAATCAAATCTGTACGGAAAAAAGCATGATGTGTATCGTCATAATTTCTGGAAATTCTCCCGCAGAACCAATAATTTTACCCGATGCAATCGACTGACAAAGTTTGGAAGACGGTCTCAAGGATTGTTTTTGTTCCGGTTGCGGTCATCCGTTCTG
The DNA here is from genome assembly GCA_002315855.1 of Lentisphaeria bacterium UBA1732. Classification (GTDB taxonomy): domain Bacteria; phylum Verrucomicrobiota; class Lentisphaeria; order Victivallales; family UBA1829; genus UBA1732. The sequence goes on from DCIG01000023.1 coordinate 5,017, forward strand.
TTCAGTATGGTCATTTTTCAGGAAGTATCCGCCGTTGCGGGGGGCACCTCTGAATTCGACTTTGCCTTGCTTCTTTAACTGTTCCAAATGACGCTGGACTGTTCGCAAGGGCAGATTTAAGGCTTCCGCTATCGCGTTTGTTCTGCATCCGGGCTTTTCAGTGATGAACTGAAGAACCTGATTTACTGCGCCATTTACTGCGCCATTTACTACGCCATTTACTGCGCCAATTTGATCCCCTTTGTGCTGCTTCAGGGCTCGAAGAATCTCTTCCAGCATGAAGTCAATAAACGGTCCTGAGTTGGTTGATTTGGAACACTGATTGATTGCTGCATAATACTTTTGCTGATTGTCGTGAACCATGGTCTCCACCGGAAGATGCTGAAAGACAGGATGCAGCTTGGCCAGAATCAATGATTGCCAAAGACGGCCCATGCGTCCGTTGCCATCGGCAAACGGATGGATAAACTCGAACTCATAATGAAAAACACAGCTTCGGATCAGCAGATGGTCCTCGGAATGTTTCAGCCAGTGAAACAGTTCCTTGATCAAATACGGAACACGCTCAGCCGGAGGCGCGATGTGAACGACCTGTTCCCCTCTGAAAACGCCGACGTTGCCGGAACGGAAATTGCCGGCCTCATCCACCAGCGCAGACATCATGACACCATGCGCTTTCAGAAGGTCCTTCACTGAAAACGGATTGAGCTTTTCAAAGAGATCATAGGTGGCAATGGCATTCTTGACTTCCTGAATCTCGCGCAGAGGAGCCACGACCTTTTTTCCATCCAGAATATCTGTAACCTGACCGATGGACAGAGTGTTGCCTTCGATGGCAAGAGAGGATTGAATCGTTTTGATTTTGTTGGCTTTGCGCAGCTTCAGACCATCCTGCTGTTCCAGACGAATGGCATAACGTTCAATCAGCCCTGAGATTTCTGCAATCATGGAGATAGCTTTTGCTGATATGGTGAATGGCGGTCTGTAGTCGCTCATTTCTCCTGAAGTTTCCCTGGGGTTGGACAGTTTTTTCAATTGAGCTGATTTCACCTGAAATCAGTTCAATAGTGAATGGTGTTTTCCTCTACGGTTACTATATCACCCTTTTCCGAAAAGTCAAATTATGTGTGCCGGCTGTGTCGCTGTTTTACAAGGTTTTCATGAACATGTTTTTGAAAAACGCAGAAAAGTTTCCGGTTGGATTCCCGTAGATGTGTCAGTCGCATCCTTTGCCGCTGCGCCCGCTTTTTTTCGGATTATTTGCGAAATCCGCTTGTCATTCGTCCGTTTCTGCTGTACAGTATTTACTGTCTTTTTTTACGGTTTCATTTGAATTGATTTGAAAGCTCTTTTTTGGGGAGTTTTGAGGTCAGTTTATCGAATTAAGGAGTGTTTCCATGTCTTTTGAAAATGGTACTGCTGCAGTGATGATTTGCCCGTTGAGCAAGCCGCTGCCTGAGAATTATCTTGATCTTTTCGCAGCCCGCGCCGGCGGCAAGCTCGATGACGTTGAATCCGAACCCGTTCTGGGCTGGGTCAGCGGCCGTCATCTGCTGGAGGGCGCAATCAATGAAAGCACCTCGATTTGCGGCGGTCATGTCTACATGAATCTCCGTAAAACTGAGCGTAAAGTCCCCGGACAGCTCCTCAATGCCATTTGCCGCCGCGAAGAGCTGAACTACATGCAGGCGCATGATTCCCTGTTCGTCCCCCGCAAGGAACGTATGCTCATCAGGGAAGATGCCATCGAACGCACCCTGCCGAAGATGATCCCCACCATTTCCGCCACGCCGTTTGTGGTCGATATGACCGAAAACGTCCTCTATCTGGGCGCGTCTTCCCTCGCGAAATTCGACTCGTTCCTGGCTGAGTTCGCAGAGACGGTCGGCACGGAGTGCGAACCCGTCCCCTTGTCCGCGAATGAACTCATGTTCCGCCTGTTCACCAGGAGTGAATCCGACCTGCCTCCGCTCAACCTCACGGAAAGCACTTCCGGTGCGGATGAACCGATGGCGGGACGGGATTTCCTCACCTGGCTTTGGTACGAAATTGAGGTCAACGGCGGCAGATTCGAGCATCCGCAGTTCGGTGAATTTACCTTCGCGATGGAAGGTCCCCTGACCCTCTCCTACTCCCCCGGCAAGACCAAGGATCCTGAGCTCGCAGGCTCCGGTGAAAACGTCATCAAAAAGGGCAATCCCACCCTCTCCGCTGAGGCGAAAGCTGCCCTCGCCAGCGGCAAAAAGCTCCGCAAGGCACGCATTATGATGGCGCGCGGCGATGCCGAAAAATGGTCGTATGGCTTTGATGCTGATACATTTGCATTTACCTCTCTGAAACTCCCTGAGGGTGAGGAGCAGGAACGCCACGCCCGTTTTGAGGAGCGCGTTACCAACCTGCACATCCTGCATGTTATGCTCGAAACGTGCTTCCGCAAGTTCGCCGAATCCCTGATGAACGGACATGATGCAGCCACGGAGAAGGCTCTCCGCAGCTGGGTTTCCTCCAAGGAAACACTCTGATTTCAGCAGAAAATGACACCGCATTCAGCATCCTTTTTCATTGTGGAAAGTCTTTGATTTCAACGGGATACAGATTGCGCATCAATTCGTTTTTCTCCTCCGGTGAAATACTTTGATTCACCTCATCATGAGCTTATCATCGCAGATTTTAAGCAAAAACCACCGAAAATACGAGCAAAAAAACGTAAAAAATGATGAAAACTTTCTCTAACTCCCGTATTTCCAATGGAAAACGCGAAATTTTCTGTTTTATTCTGGGCGGAGCAGTTGGTGCAGTTTGGATGCTGACCGGCGGTGTGCTGTATTTGAGGTCAAATCTGCTCGTGCGGTATGACCTGCCGCTGAGCATGTATGAGGTGGATTCTGCGTTTGCGCAGAACATTCCCGGAGAAACGGGGTGGTCTGCCACGCCGGAAGTATGTGCAATTCCAATGGCTTCCGACGGACGAAAGGTCAGCAATTGGAAGCTCTGCCACCGTATGTACGCCCGAATGCTGCTGGATTCTGCGAGGGGGAGCACGGTCGGTGCGCTGCTGCCGTGCACGGTGTCCATCACAGAGGGTGAGGACGGTCATGCAGTCGTATCCCGCTTGAATACCAGCCTGATAGGCATGATTTTAGGCGGCGATGCCAGCTCCGTTTTCAGGGAGAAAATAGCTCCGGAACAGGATGCTTTGATTCGGATGCTCGGCACGGAAAAACACATCAAAAAAGATGCGGAAGAAGTTCAGGTGGAATGACTTGCAATGGAACGCCCATACGCTCATCTTATTCGTGAATACCCGGTCATGATCCATTCGCTGGGACCTGACGGCAAGCTCACTGTCGGGGCGGCGTTCGACATGCTTCAGGACATCGCCGGACTTCATGCCGCTGAGCTTGGCGTGGGGATGCCCCAGCTCAATTCTCTGGGGATTACGTGGGTGCTTTCCCGCATGATTGTGAACTTCGAGAAGTACCCCGACGCATCCGACACCATCCGCCTGACCACGTGGCCCAGCGGTCTGCAAAGGCTCTTCGCCCTGCGTCAGTTTGAGTTCATCTCGGCGAAAACGGGGGAGCGTTTCGGCACGGCGTCCAGCTTCTGGCTCATGCTCAAAACGGACAATCTGCGCCCGGTCGTCCCCTCCTCGGTGGCGAGCTGCGAACACTGGATTACCGCGACGGATGATATTCCGGTGTTCTTCCGTGAGGCGGGAAAGATTCCTGCTGAGGCGGGCGGACACCCGCTGAAAGTTACCATCGGGCAGTCCATGATCGACTCCAACCGCCACGTGAACAATACCCATTACGCTCAATTTGCGCAGGACTGGCTTGCCGCAAGCACGGGCGCACCGGTCTGCATCCGCAGGATTCAGGTGAATTTCAACCTGGCACTCCGCCTTTTCGAGGATGTGGAGATTTCCGGCGAAGCGGACGGTGATACATTCCGCGTTACCGGGTTCAACGGCGAAGGCCGCAACGTCTTTACGGCATCGGGTCTCTGGTCGAAGATGTGATGTTCCGTTTTGGGGCTTATCCTGAGCAAAGCGGCAGAAAACGCATTTTTTGCGTTTTTTACAGAGCAGGCTCTGCGCTATGATACAGAAACACCGTTTAATTCGCCGCAAACACACCTTAAACGAAAAATAATGCAAAAGACAGTAATGAATATAGGTTTTGCGATAAGACAGCCTGAAAAACGCGTTAAAAACGCAAAAAGATAAAACTGAAAAAAACGGGGGAATCAATCGTCCGTTTCAGGATCGGGGAGGCCGCCTATATCGGCGTTATCGCTGATTGTAGGTGAAATAAAGAATAAAATTGTTATTCGTTGTTGTTTTGCCGGATTTTTTATTATTAAATTCCTTTGCGGCATCAATACAATAATAACAGTATTTTTGTTTTTTAAAACGTTTATCATCTATTATTTTTTTTATGTCTTGGGGTAATGGACCAAAATCTTTAAATTCTTTCAAAAATAAATCGACAAAATCAGTGTATTTAGTGCGTGAATCATTAACATTATTACCTCCATTAACATTATTACTTTCATTATCCGTTTTTTTCAAACTATTAAAATATTGTTCTACAGTTTTCTCCTTACCATTATTATCATTATTACATTTTTTAAAAATTTTAAATAATTTACCTTCAAAGTTTGTAAAAGATTCTATTAACAAATTGATAAATTTGGTGTATAATTTATCATTCTCCTTTTCTTTCAGTTTTCTTAAATATTGTTCTACAGTTTCCTCCTTAAAGGATGTAAAAGGTTTTATTAACAGATTGATAAATTTTTGGATTACATTAACATCATCATTTATAGTAGTAATTATTTTAGTAATTTTACGATTAAAATCACTATCTGTGCAAGCATTTTCTACCAAACCAAGGAAATCATTTCTTGATTCACAATTCCCATTTTTCAGGCTTTTTAAATATTGTTCAACCTTATCAGCATCAGATTCACATCCACATATACCAATAATTTTATTTCTAAAATCAACTTCATTCTGCTTGATAGCATTTTTTACCAAATTAAGAAATCTTTCTCTTAACTGATCCAAATTATTATTACACTCCTTTAAAATCGTATTATTGCAAAAGGAGTCGTATCGCTTATTAATGGTATCAAAGAAGGCATTCGTTCCCGAATCATTTTTGGAATTTTCGAGGATATAAGCCTTGTTAAAAATTGTTGTGATTTCACGTGTTCTTACGCGATGAAATTCTTCTTCGATAAGACGATGAATCCAGTGAAGCAATAAAACCATAATTGCGAATAACAAATATTTTTGAGGTGAACCAAATGTTTTAGTAATAAAAACAGAGCGATTCAGTGAAACAAAAATAAAAAAATGATAAACTGCAAATGCAACCATGTTCCAAATAAGAAGATATTGTGCAGCCGACCAACATGCCGCAAGAGAACGCGTAGTGGCTTCATTTTTCAGAATATCATAACTAAATAATTGATTCCCTGAATAGTTAATACACGTTTTCAACTCATTCATTGTAGATTTCGTTTGATGCAAGGCATTTGTATCTGCACACCATGGAACATACTTTAACAAGTTCATTTTATCTCGAACTATGAAATACTGTCTCAAATACGGATATGGATAATCTTTGGGAACCTCCGAAAAAAAGTAAATCATTTTGTTTATATTAAAATATAACAAAAATTTTTTGAGAGATTCTAAAGTATTTTTTTCATTCCTAATATACCATGATATTATTACTACAAGCAAGATAGTAACAAGACAAATGAAAAGACAATACCAGATTTTAATATCATTGAGGAATGCCTGATTTTCTTGTTGGCGGCAAAAATGCCAATTGATTGACGAGAAATTAATATCATTGAGGAATGCCTGATTTCCGTATTTTGAATGCATTTTATAAGAAATAATAACAGAAATAAAGAAATATATTGTGAAAAATAAAGCCCAGATAAAAATCTTTCTCTGGCATTTAAATTTGTTCCCTAATATTTTACTTACAATTATTGGTACACAAATAATGAAAGGAAGAGGAATTACAATTTTTTCAAAAAATTTTATTACGTCATTAATATCATATTGTGTCAAGTTCTTCCAATTAAACAAATCATATGTTTGGAACAAGAGAATAACAACTACTAATAAAATACAAATAAAATCAATCCACCAGCTGGAATTACTTTTTTGAGAATTATCTGAATCTTCTTTTGAGTTGCTGATACTTTTAATAATGGAATTTCTCAAAGATCCCCAAGACCATTCAGGGAATTGAACAGCCAACGTATTACGACTGCTTCTTTTTGAACGTTTCCAAAGACGGAATGCAGAAATACGGTCAATGTCTTTTACGGAGCGCTGATATAAGATTGAGCCAAAGGCATAGGAAAGAATAATAAAAAAGAATACAGAAAAAAGGAGAACAGGACCTATTTTATCAGATTTGAATAATTCTCCGAAAAGTGAAATGATACCTTTTCCATCTAAATTAAAATAAAACTGCGATTGACAGACTATTGTCAAACAGAGAAAGAGCAGGAAAAGCATTCCCGGAACGAGAATACCAAAAAATTCTGAATAAAATTCCTGAACAACGGACAGACCGCTTTCAACGTCATTCCCGATAACGGGTCTAGGCATACTCATAAGAAACCTCTTATTTCAAATTTTATCAACAGGGATGCTATATTCAGAATACTGCTCTCGAATACTTTTTTGAAGTTGCAAGATATTACATTCCAAATAAAACTTTCATTACTATAGCACTTCTTTCCGTATATTCAAACAGGAAAAGCCCCATTTTTTACTTTTTTTCAAAAAAATGCAGGGATGTGAGCAGAATCGGGTAAAATACAGACATGGAGTGTCTGTTTTGCAGAAGAAGATGCAGAAAATGAAGGAAGACGGGGGGAGGCTTGTGAGACTTGGGAAAAGCTGTCAAAGAAACAAGGCGGACGAGCAATAAAGCGCAAGGGGAAAGAACGATGTCCCAATCGAGAAAACTGTCAGGCGAGAAAAAGCAGGTTCATTGAAGAGAAGAGCAATGATCAAGAAAGAACAGTGTTTTCGTCGATGGAAGGTTCATTGGCGCTGTCGGGGTTGTCGGTATCGGGGGGATTGGAGGAGGTGGAGCCTTCGGGGTTTTTGGCGTCGATGACGAGGACGCACTCGCCTTTCCAATTGATTTTTGCGGCGCGTTCCGCAAGGCTGCCTGCGGTATCGCGGATGATTTCTTCATGCACTTTGGTGGCTTCGCGGACGAGCACCACGCGGACATCCGGGCCGATGACTTCGGCAACTTCGCGGATGAGTTTGGCAATGCGGAACGGCGATTCGTAGACGACAGCAGTATTGCCGGAGGCGGCGATTTCACCGAGGACGGTTTTTCTGCGACCGCTCTTGACCGGCAGGAAACCGTAGAATGTGAAACGATCCGCAGGAAGCGCACTGGCAGAGACAGAAAAGGTCAAGGCAGACACGCCGGGGATAATGACCGGTTCGATTCCGGCTTCGACCGCCGCCCGGATAAGCAGGAATCCGGGGTCGGCAATACAGGGGGTGCCGGCATCGCTGACGAGGGCGATTTTCCCGCCGCGTTTGACGCGTTCGATGAGAGCGGGCGTGCGGGCGTGTTCGTTGAAGATGTGGTAGGATTCCACATGCTTTCTGATTTCAAAATGAGAGAGGAGGATTGCGGTGCGTCTGGTGTCTTCACAGAGGATGACATCGGATTCCCTGAGGACGCGAAGAGCGCGGAGTGTAATATCCTCCAAATTGCCAATGGGAGTGGCAATAATGCTCAGGGAACCGGAAATGGAATCATCAGGCATGACAGCACCGTATCAGAGAGTCGGAGAGGAAATCAGGAATGGTAAATTCTGGCTTTCTCGTCTTCAAGGAGCAGACCGACCTGATCCAAGTCAATGGGGGTAAAACCATGTTCTTCCAAGTAGCCGCAGAAACCAAGCCAGTCAGCATGATTCCATTCGCCGTTGTGATTGACGACGAACTCGTGAATCAACGGGCTTTTGCGAAGGCGTGCAAGATTTTTTTCAGCAAGGGTAGCCATATAGTTGCGCTCCTCATTTTTTGTACTGATTCCGAACAATCTGTCTGAATGGTGTTTGCCATGTTCTGACCGAGCAGCTCATTCTTACTGCATTGAGTGAGCCGGAGTTCAGGAATCAGTTCTTGAATAAAAGATTCTCCCTGTTTTTGAGATTTCCGCATTTGCGTCAGGTCAGATTCAGTTCATTTCCGCAATCCGTTACATGCGGTGAAATAAACTCAACCGTTCCTCAATGAGCAAGCGGGAAACTATCAAAAACGCGAATGAAACACTCTTCCGAAAAAGAGGCAGAATATAATATACACCGTAAAAAGGAGATATGCAAATTACCAAAGAGAAAAAAACGTTCTGTCTGCCATTTTTTTTCGATTTTTCTGAAAATGCAGGAACGTTTGTTATCAAGAAATACCATATCAATAAAGATATTCCATCGGACCAATCAAAAGTCATTCAGCTGCTGTTCCACCTCAGAGGATTTTTCGTGCTGATTTTTTCTGAACAGTCCAAGTCCAGAATAAATACCATCAATATGTTCGTTAAGATCCGGATTAATATGAGCCCACATAGGATCAAGAATAAAATCAACACCTTCGCGTCTGGCAAGTTTGCTGGCAGGAACAAAATCTCCATCTCCAGCGACGAGGACAATAGTGGAAACCTGTTTTTTCAGCACCATAGAAGTAATATCGACACCAATTTTCATGTCAACTTGTTTTTGCCGCAAGTTTGGAACGATATCTTTCTCCGGATCCAAATCTTCAAATTTAATTTTCCCATGAAGCAAATCATTCACTTTTTGAGGAATAATTTGCCATCTGCAAATTGAATTGTCATTCAAACACCCCAACCGCAGAGCCATTTTACGCAGATTTTTAAGTTTGTTGAAAAGATCAATCTTGAATTTGTATTGCGGCTGTTTTTTGAAATCAATAAATTTTTTTGTCAACGGATTATGCAATCCTTTTTCAAAAGGAGGGCAGTCATAAAAAAAGACACGGTATATTTGCTGGTTAAGGCGAGACGCATGATTAAAACACAGTGTTCGTATCATCTTTATGATATAATCGACGTTTTCACAATTTACCGGGTCTGTCATTGTATGCAGACGTTTGAGGAAAAAGCCCCCATCAATCAAAATTGCGATTTTTCCTTCGGTCTGATATGGATTTACGGTTGTTTTTTGAACAGAGGACTGAGCGAGTACTTTTTCTTCGGTCTGATATGGAGGTATCACAGACTGGTTCATAAAAACCTCATTTGTCTTTAAAAAATGACCCGGAAATCCGCTTACGCACTATAAATAAGCGCAAACTCCATTCCAGGTTCGGATAAAGATAATATATCTTCATATTGCTTTTTTTCAACAAAAAAAAGAAAGATTTTAAAAAAATATGGAGTTCTTGGGGGCATTTTCGGGGAGGAAGAGGAGCAGGAGGGGATCATCCGCGGCGGTCGAGGTTGCGGTAGCCGATGGCTTCGAAGAGGTGTTCGCGGGAGATGTTTTCACTGCCGGCGAGGTCCGCGATGGTGCGGGCAACCCGGAGGATGCGGTCGTAAGCCCGTGCAGACAAACCGAATTCATTGATGGCATGACGAATCATGCTTTGCAGACGAGGATCGAGAGCGCAATAGCGCGTCAACTGAGTGGGTCCCATCATGGAATTACAGCGGATGAGGGAATTTTTCCCGAAACGAGCCTGCTGGATTTGCCGGGCGGCAATACATCTGGCACGCACCTGCGCACTGGTTTCCGCAGGAGCCGAGCTGAGGAGTTCATCATCGGTAAGTGCTTCAATGCCGACATGGAGGTCAATGCGGTCGAGGAGAGGTCCTGAAATGCGGGCGCGGTACTGCTGAACCTGAAGCGAACGGCATGAACAGCGATGCTGACGGTCGCCAAGATGTCCGCAAGGACACGGATTCATTGCGGCAATGAGGAGGAAACGGCAAGGGAAAGTGAAACTTCCGGCGGCACGGGAAATGGTAACGAGGCCATTTTCGAGTGGCTGACGGAGGACTTCCAGGACGTTGCGCTTAAATTCGGGGAGTTCGTCAAGGAAGAGGACACCATTGTGAGCGAGGCTGATTTCGCCGGGCTGAGGATTGACGCCGCCGCCCAGAAGACCGGCATCGCTGACGGTATGATGAGGGGAACGGAACGGGCGTTTGCGGAGGAGAGGTTCTCCCGGGGGAAGGATGCCCAGGGCGGAGTGAATGCGGCTGGTTTCGAGCGTTTCCTCCTCGGTCATGGGAGGGAGAATGCCGGGCATACGCTGAGCGAGCATACTTTTGCCGGAGCCGGGAGGTCCGATGAAAATGACGTTATGTCCGCCTGCGGCGGCGATTTCGAGGGCACGTTTTGCGGCGCGCTGACCTTTGACCTCGCAGAAATCGGGGACGTTCTGCCAGTCGGGTTCCAAAAAGAGATTACCGGAATCGGGAGCCAAAGGGAGAATTTCGCCGGAAAGAGCGGCGACTGCTTCCCGGAGCGTGCCGACCGCATAAACTTTCATGGAGGAAGCAGCGACAGCGGCTTCGGAACGATTTGCGGCGGGGACAATCAGCGTGGTGATATGATCGGATTTGCGGGCAAGCAAAGCCGCCGAAAGGACGCCTTTGACGGGGCGAATGGTTCCATCGAGAGCGAGTTCGCCCAGAATCATGGCGGGGCGGAGGAGGTCGGGCGGGAAAGCATTGGTGGCGGCGATGAGTTCGAGCGCGATGGGGAGATCGAATGCCGCGCCTTCCTTGCGGATATCCGCAGGAGCCAGATTGATGAGGGTGAAACCTTCGGGATGACGGTAGCCGGAAGCGTACAAGGCACTGCGAATGCGTTCCTTGCTTTCGCGGACAGCGGCATCGGGCAGACCTACGATTGAAACCGTAATGCCCTCACCGGAGCCGGTGGCATTGACTTCGATTTCAATGCGGATGGCATCAATGCCTGACAGGGTGAACGAGCATGTAGGAGTAATCATAGGGGGATGCAGGATGAGAATTATCTGGTTTCAGGAGAGGGTGCTGGGGGCTGTTTTTTGCCGCTGCCCATGATTTTCTTATGGACAAAGAGATAGGCGGCAAACAGTGCGGCGCAAATCACGAAAATCAGGATATAGTGGTCGGAAATCATCTGCTTGCCTTTCTGAACCATTTCGAGGTAGGACATATCACCGGTGCCCCATCCGAAAGCATAGCCGATCCACGCCAGGATGGCAGTCCAAATACCGGCGCCAAGGGCGGTGAACAGAGAGAAACGGGCAAGGTTCATGCCGGACAAGCCGGCGGGGATGGAAATCAGCTGACGGATTGCAGGGAGGAGCCGGGAAATGAAGGTAACGATTTCGCCGTATTCGCGGAAAAGCTCTTCGGCCCGGTTCAAGGCATCCTCTTTCAGGAAGAAATATTTGCCGTATTTGTGGAGGAACGGGCGGCCAAGCCATTTGGAAAGGAAATAATTGATGTATGCACCCGCCATGGAGCCCATGAGTCCGACCAGAATAATGAGGATGAGGTTTGCCAGGTGAGAGGGGAAGAAAAGTTCGTGACGCCATGCAAGGAACCCGGCGGGAATCATGACGACTTCGCTGGGGAAAGGAATGAATGAGCTTTCGATGGTCATGAAGATGAAGACGAAAAGGAGGAGAAGAATCGGGGTGGCTTGAGCCTGATCAGCAAAAGTCTCAATGTAGCCGGCAAGAGTTTCTGTCATGAGTAAATCCTGTGTGTGCGAGCGTCTTCCAAATCCGAGGCATCCTGGAATTGAGACACCCTTTTGTTAAAAACATGGGTTGCAGACTGGAAATTTCAGTATTTTATGCTAATGTATAAGGCACGAGTTCTTTTCGTGAAAGGTCATCTGCAAAAATGCTGAAAAACAAGAGAGCGATTTAATGTAATCTCAATCTGCGTTTTTTTCCAGTTTACCTTTGCATTTTTTTCAACAAATCATGGAGTTTTCAATATGGACCCAATAGCTTTCGATATGTGGAAAGGATTTTCCATTCACTGGTATGGAGTATGGATCGCCGTGGGATTTCTCGCGTCGGTATTTCTGATGCTGAAAGTGAGGAAATACGCGGATATTTCGGATGACAATGTGTATTCGATAACGATGCTGGCCCTGATTGCAGGGATTCTGGGAGCACGAATTTTCTATGCAGCACAGTTTCATGAGCAGTTTTTCGATATGAACGAGGGGCTGTTTCCGATGCTGTTCAAGCTGGTGAATATCCGGACGGGAGGGATTGTATTCTACGGGGGCTTCATCGGAGGCTTCACGGCAATCTGCATCTATTCCAAGCGGAAGAAAATCGATTTATTAGCACTGCTGGACATTCTCGCTCCGGCAATTATACTGGCGCACGGATTCGGGCGAATCGGCTGCTTCATGCAGGGGTGCTGCTGCGGAGGTCCCGCGCCGGAATGGTTTCCGTGCGGCATAACGTATCCGCACGGGTCTCTGGCGGCACGGTTATATCCGGCAATTCTGAGCGCGACGGGGAGTTCGGTGCCGGTGTATCCGGTACAGCTTTTCGAGGCAGCGGGGAACTTCATCCTGTGCGGGTTTCTGCTGTGGCTGCTGATCAGGAAACGCAAATTCAACGGCATGATTGCGGCGGCGTATCTGGTGCTGTACGGAGTGCTGCGCTTCCTGCTGGAATTTCTGCGGGGCGACCATACGGATTTTCTGCTGGGGATGACTCCGGCGCAGAATATCGCGCTGTTCCTGATGCTCCCGACGGCAATCGTAATCTGGATTGCGGGGAAGAAATGCGCCGGAAAAACGACAGAGCCGGAAACGCAGGCGGAAGGAAGTCCGAACGAAAAGGAGAATGGCAATGCCGGAAAAAATTGACCGAAATACCGTGTATGAGCTTGTAATCGATGAAACGCTGGCCAATGAACGGCTGGACGTGGCAATCACCGCACTGTGTCCCGATTTGTCGCGCACCCGTGTACAGAAGCTGATTCACGACGGACTGGTAACCATAGGCGGACGCACGGAATTGGCACCGCGCGACAAATACAGCGCAGGAACCAAAATCACCGTGATTGACCCGCCGCCGGAGGTGCCGGACAAGGCAGAGGCCGAAGATATTCCGCTGGATGTGCTGTACGAAGACGACGAAGTACTGGTCATCAACAAACCGGCAGGAATGGTGGTGCATCCGGCAGCCGGGAACTGGCACGGGACAATCGTCAACGCCGTGCTGGGACGCGAACCGGGACTGGATGACGAAGATCTGGACCCAATGCGTCCGGGCATCGTTCACCGACTGGACAAGGACACCAGCGGAGCACTGGTCATCGCAAAGACGGCGAAGGCACTGCGGAAACTGTCGAAATCTTTTGCCAACCGCGAGGTGAACAAAACGTATCTGGCAATCGTGCACGGATGGCCGACGCCGAAAGTCAACGTGGTGAATCTGCCGATTGCACGGCATAAGACGGACCGCCGGAAAATGACCGTGGTGCGCCGGGGCGAAGGGCGCGAGGCTCTGACCAGCTGGCGCGTGGTGCGAAACGGTGTGTGGGAAGGGAAAAAAGTGTCTGTGATGGAGCTTCAGCTTCATACGGGACGGACACATCAGATTCGTGTGCACATGTCGCATCTGGATTACCCGCTGGTGGGGGAAAAGCTGTACAACAAGGGACGTTCGTCCACGGCAGAACGTCAGATGCTCCATGCACGGAGAATATCGTTTCCGCACCCGGAGACGAAAGAAATGATGACATTTGAAGCGCCGATTCCATCGGATTTTCAGGCAATCATGGACGCGATGCAGGCCGAGTAATGATATTGCGCCGGAACATATCTCCGGACTTGCTGGCAAGGTTCTGCGAGGCGGCGTTTCCGGCGGAGCGGAGGAAGTGCACCGGGTCATTTTACACGCCCATGCCGCTGGCGGAAGAAATCGCGGAACAGGCAATCCGTGAGCTGAACTGCAATGCAGAAGATGTGCCGGGGTTGCGAATCATCGACCCGGCGTGCGGCTGCGGGGTGTTTCTGGTGGCCGCGCTGAAGGTGCTGAAACGGCATTTTCACGTGCTTCCGGCGGCAGAAAATGTGTGCGGAATCGAATTGCAGGAGATGCCGGCGGAAATCGCACGGATACGGGTGCAGGATTTTTACCTGAAATACGGGGTGCGGCAATCCATGCCGACAATCGTAACAGCCGATGCACTGAATTGCGATGATGTTTTTGAGGGGAAGAAGTTTGATTTACTGCTGGGGAATCCGCCTTTCGTGCAAATCTGCGACATTCCGGCGGAGCAAAGGGAAAGTCTGAGGGGGAAGTTCCGCTTTGCCAAAGGTAGATTCAATCTGTATGAGCTGTTTCTGGAGCTGGGGACGCGTCTGGTGCGTCCGGGAGGGATTTGCGGGTGGCTTGTTCCCGACCGGCTGCTCCGCAATACGCAGAGCGAACCGCTGAGAGAATGGCTGAAAACCGAACAGACACTTGTGAGCGCAGAAGCACTTCCGCCGGGACTTTTCGACGATGCGGTGATTCATTCCATCCGGCTGGTGCTGAGGTGCGGAGGCGGCGGAAAGACGGTGCAGAGGCGCGAAAGCAGTACAACGATGTCCACGATCAGCACGGACGCGCAGATTCAAACCATGATGCGGCACAGCGCGGTACTGGGAGAGATTGCCCGTGTACGGGACGGGATTATCCAGGGGGCAGTAGGCGACAAGCTCTTCCTGAATGAGGCGGGAGGAAAAGAGCCGCATCCGCTGCTTGCGGGGCGCGATATTGTGCGGAACCGGATTCTTGGGAACCGTCTGTGGGTGGATTATGACCCGGAGGGCATGGCGGCACTGGAACAGAAGCGAATCGGAGGGCGTTCGCCGGGACTTCGGATGAGGACACGAGAGGTGTTTGAATGCCCGAAGATTCTGACGAGGCAGACGGCGGATTCAATTATTGCGGCCTACGATGCGGAGGGGAAATACTACTACGGGAATACCCTGCACGGGAGCGTCATCACGGATGAGCGTTTTGAGGCGCGATTCGTGCTGGCAGTGCTGAACAGCAGGATTTTGAACCGATGCTACAAGCTGATGACCGGGGAGACGGGGAAGCCGTTTGCGCAGGTGAAAATCGCAGTTCTGCGGAAACTGCCGATTTGCCGTGCCTCCGCCGAAGAACAGGCGAAAGTGATTGCGGAAAAGAATACTTTCCGGCGGGAAAAACTCATACGGGCACTGTACGGGCTGTAAAAAGATGCGGTCGGGGGCACCCCCCAAGCACAGGGAGTGCGAAAGTCAGAGCATGATTACGGACGAGGGAGCAATTGAGCTTCGAGAGCGTCAATCAGGCGAGAGGGAGTGAGGGCATCGAAACATTTGCGCGTGCCGAGGGGACAAATACGCTTGAAACAGGGGGAGCATGGCTCTTTTTCGTACAGGACCGTCCATTTTTTGGAAAGAGGAGAGGTCGCGGCGGGATCGGTGGAACCAAAGGGAACAGCACCGGGGATGTCCAATGCGGCCGCCAAGTGCATCACGCCACTGTCATTTGCGGTACATGCGGCGGAGCGTTTGAGGAGGAACATCAATTCAGTGAGGGAAGTAGTTCCGGCAAGATTGAAGACGCGATAAGAGTCGAAGCCGTCGGCACAGGTCTGACAGACGGGGATTTCATTTTTGCCGCCCAGGAAAAGGACGCTTCCGCCATGGACGGAAAGCCAGTGTCCGGCGACTTCGCGGAAATTGGAAGCGGCCCAGCATTTGGCATCGCCATAAGCGGCACCTGGGGCAATGGAGAGGATCGGACCGCCGGGGAACGCGGGGAGATTGTGTTTGCGGGCAAACTCATCGTCCGTCATTTCAATGGTGAGATGAGGCATGGAAACACCGTCCCATGGATCTGCGCCGAGGAGAGAGGCGACCGCAATGTATTTCTGAGCCTGATGAGGGTGATTCAGGACATGGTCGCGTCGTTTCGGGAAACGAATGCTTTTTTTGAGGAGGAACGACCGCCCGCGCGCCGCCGCGCCAAACAGGGGATGAATGCCCGCTCTGCGGAGGATGACGGCATCGCGGAGAGAATTATTGAAAAGGACACCTGCGCCGAAATGACGATGATACAGGGAGGCAAGTTCGTCTTTTGCGGGGAAGGCATGAGGATTTTCCAAGGGGATGACCTCGTCGACGATGTCGAGGGCTTCCACAACGGGTGCAAGACCTTTCGGGCAGATGACCACCATGCCGCAAAATTCGGGGAGGATTTTTTTCAGCTGCATCATGGCAGGGAAGGTCATGACGAGGTCGCCAAGCCAGTTCGGTGTGCGGACAATCAGCCCGTCTTTCCAGTTTTCGGGGCGAATCATAGGGGATTATTCTCCGAGGTTTCGAGCAGGACGACAGCCGCCGCCATGTTCCGTTCGTGAGAGATGGAAACATGAATGCGGGAAATGCCGAGGCGTTCGGCGGCGGCTTTGGCGTTATTGAGGAGCGTGATAAAGGGTTTTCCTTTGTCATCGGGCAGGATTTCGATATCGAGGAAGGTGCATTGCGAGGTCATAATGCCAGTGCCGAGTGCTTTTGCGAACGCCTCTTTTGCGGCCCATCGTCCGGCGATAAATTCGGCGGGGAATTTGAAAGAAGCCATCAGGTCAAGTTCTTTCGGAGTCAGGACATTTTTGAGGAAGTGAAGCCCGTGCTTTTCATAGATGGAGGCAATGCGTTCACAGTCGCAAAGGTCATTTCCGATGCCGAAAATCATAAAGGGACCCCATTGGGAGACAGCGTGGAAAGGCATTCGCGCATTCCAAGATCGTTGATGTGTTCGCGATAGCTGTAACTATTGAATTTGGAAACGATGATATGGTCGAGGAGTGCGATTTCCACGGCGGAAAGAGCATTTTTAATCATGAAGGTAACGCGATTGTCATCACGTGAGGGTTTGACATCGCCGCTGGGATGGTTGTGGCACAGCACGACAGACGAGGCATTGCTGCGGAGCGCACTTTTTGCGACTGTGGCAGGATAGCAGTTGACGCTTTTTGTACCGCCGACACAGAGTTTTTCCGTGTATATAAGGCGAAGATGAATATTCATGTAAAAGACGAGCAGAGTCTCTTCATCGGAGTCGCCAAGCTCCATGCGGGCGTAGTCCTGAAATTTCTGAGGGCTGTTCAAGTACACAGCATCTTTCATCTGCTGGGAAAGATAGCGAATGCACGTGGCACGGACGATTTTGAAAAGGAGAGCCGACTGAGGGCCCATGCCGGAAACAGCGGTAATCTGTTCGACGGGAGCATCAATGATACCGGGGAAGCTGCCGAACTGAGCAATCAGGCGTTTGGCAACGGGTTTGACATCCTGACGGGCAATGGCATAGGTGAGAAGCAGTTCTGCAAGCTCATAGTCGAGGAGCTGCCTGCCGTCTGAAATCAGGAATTTTTCACGGAGACGCTGACGGTGTCCGGCAGCTTTGTCCTGTTTCGGGGGAGAGGATTCTTCAGACGGATTCATCGGGGAACCTTTCCGTCAAAGGAGAAGACCGTGAGAGACTCGAAATGGGGAGTAGCGGGGAACATATCCAGGAGACCGGAAGAAATCACACGTCCGCCGTATTTCTGAAGGCGGATGAGGTCGCGTCGGAGGGTATCAGGCCCGCAGGAAACGTAAATCAAACGCCGGGGAGCGTACTCGCCGATTTGCCGCAGGAGGGATTCGGGGAGACCGGTGCGGGGCGGGTCGACCAGAATACAGGTTTCCGAAGCGGGGCGGCGTTTTGCGGCGCGAGCGAAGCGTTTTCCAGCATCTCCGGCAGAGAACGTGCATCGAGAGGCGACATCGTGAAGCCGTGCATTGTGCGAAGCAAATTCGACCGCCTGACTGTCCAGTTCAATGCCGTGGCACTGAAGCGAACGGATACGGGAAGCGGCGGCAATGGAAAAGACGCCCGTGCCGCAGAAGAGTTCGAGGAGATTTTTTGCCTGAGAATCGCCGACAGCCTCCACCGCGCGGGAGACGAGTTCGGAGGCGACGGGGATATTGACCTGAAAGAACGAGGGGGGAGCGACCCGGAATGCGCCGAAAGAGCCAAGCTGCTCGGTCAGGAACGGAGTTTCCGCCCATTCGGGTGTGCCGGAGTCGAGAACCCCATCCTGAAGCGTCCAGCGGAAAATGCGTTTGCCTGCATCCGCGGAATCCGGGCGCGGAATCCGGGAGAGATATTCGCGGATACCTGCACGAGCGAGGAGACAGTCATTCACGGGGACAGGGGATTTGTTGTCGAGACCGAGGTAGCAGAACGAGCCGTCCTGACAGTGGAACGTGAGCTTATTGCGGTATCCTGTACGGCGGGGAGCGGGGAACGGGGGAAGGAGAGAATCTTCTTCAATGTCTGTTCCGCGTGTCAGGAATCCGGCGAACTGGATGTGTTTCCACCTGAGTTCGACATCATAAGTCATGTGGAGCGCAGAGCATCCGGGACAGGTGCCGAAAAAAGGACACTCCGGAACAATGCGGTCAGGAGAAGCGGAAAGGATTTCCAGAAGATCGCCGCGGCAGAACGATTTCGTATCGCGTGAAATCGAGACGCGGACACGTTCGCCGGGGATGACCCCCCGGACGAAACAAACCTTGCCGTTCTCAAGACGGCCAATGCCATCGCCGCCGAAGGCCAAAGCGTGAATGTCAAGATCGCAGACAGGAGCGGGAATCATGGAGAATCAGTTTTGGGAGATACCGAAGAGGTCCAAAGGGTCAACGAGAGGCAATTCCGATTGGATTTTGCTGATTGCTTCATCCGGATTGTCAAAACGGAAGATGATGGCGGCCTTATTGCGGATACCGGGAGCAAACGCGTACATGTATTCGATGTTGATGCTGTTGCGGTCGAGGACTTCCAGCACACGTGCAAGACTTCCGGCGGCATGATCGACCTCAATGGCGACGACGTCGGTGATTTTGACGGCGAAGTGATTTTTTTCGAGGATGTCGCGTGCGCGTTCCCAATCGTAAATCAGGAGGCGGAGCATTCCGAAGAATTTGGCATCGCTGAGGGAGAGAGTCGAAATGTTAATGCCATTTTCAGCGAGGAGCGAGAGAGCTTTTCCGACCGTGCCGGGTTTATTTTCCACGAAAAGAGAAATTTGTTTGAGTTTCATTCTTCAAGTCTCCTTGCCGGTTGTCAGGACAGGTTTCGTTTATCGATGACGCGTTTTGCTTTGCCTTCACTGCGGGGGATGGAGTTCGGAGCGCACATTTTGACAAAGACGCGGATATTGAGGATGCGTTCGATGGCATGAGAAATCTTGTGGCAGATGTCTTCGATGCCGCCGAGCGTATCTTTGAAGAGAGCATCGTTGATTTCGATATCGACCTCGATATTGTCCATGCCGTGATCGCGCGTGAGGACGATTTGATAAATGGGGAGGACGGATTCGACCGACAGGATGGCTGTTTCAATCTGCGTGGGGAAGACATTGACCCCCCGGATGATGAACATATCATCACTGCGGCGGCTGATTTTGCTGATACGGCGAATGGTACGGCCGCAGGAGCAAGAGCCGGTTTTAATGCTGGTAATATCGCGGGTACGGTAGCGGATAATGGGCATGGCTTCCTTGCAAAGCGTGGTAAGGACGAGTTCGCCTTCTTCGCCATCGGGAAGGACTTCGCCGGTGGCCGGGTTGATGATTTCGGGATAGAAGAAATCTTCGAAGATGTGGAGGCCATTCTGAGCGGAGCAAGAACAGCCGACACCGGGGCCGACGATTTCGGAAAGGCCATAGATGTCGTATGCTTTGATTCCGGTGGAGGATTCAATCTGATTGCGCATGGCTTCGGTCCAAGGTTCTGCGCCAAAGATGCCGAGGCGAATGGGGAGGTCGTGCATATCGATGCCCATTTTCTGGGCAGTTTCGATGATGTGCAGGAAGTAACTGGGAGTACAGGCGATGCAGGTAACGCCGAAGTCTTTCATCAGCATAACCTGACGTTCGGTATTTCCGCCGGAAGCGGGAATCACGGTAGCACCGATACGCTCGAACCCGCCATGAATGCCAAGACCTCCGGTAAAGAGACCGTACCCATAGGAAATCTGCGTGATGTCGTTTTTGGTAACCCCGGCAGCGGCGAGAGCGCGACCGACGGCAATGGACCAGATTTCGAGGTCGGCTTTGGTATAAGCGACGACGATGGGTTTCCCGGTGGTACCGCTGGAGGCATGAAGACGGACAATGTCTTTCATGGGACTGGCAAAAAGTCCGGATGGGTAGGTATCACGGAGGTCAGCTTTGACGGTAAACGGGAGTTTGCAGATGTCATCCAGAGACTGAATATCATCGGGCGTAATGTTCCGTTCTTCCAGACGGGAGTGGAACAGAGGTACATTGTCATAAGCGCGGCGGACCATTTTCTGAAGGCGGGAAAGCTGGAGAGTGCGGAGCTGTTCCAGCGGGATATAGTCCATGGCACTGATGGGATTCATGGTTTTGGGAGGTTCAGGTTTCATCATAATCATCATTGTCCGAGCGTACTTGATTCAAGGATATATCACAGACCGCATCCGCGGCGGAACGCCTCAATATTGGCCTCCGCGAGAGGGCCGGAGAAGTTTTCACGGATGAGATTTTCCCAGAGGTCCTGCGGGAATTTGAGGTAACGGTTGAGGAAACCGAGCATCACGATATTCGCCATGCGCGACTTGGCATCTTCTTCGGAGAGGTCAGAGGGACGAACGATGACGGTATTATCATTGAGGAACGGGCGGGAGACTTCGATCTGGTCCCCGGAGACGGCGACGAGGTAATCCGCTTCGCCGTTGGGAATCATGGGGCTGAGGACGCATTTGCCGAAGCGGACATCGCTGGAAACGGAGCCTCCGCGCTGACTCATGCCGTGGAGTTCGCTTTTTTTGACATCAAAACCGAGGCGGAAAGCAGCTTCGGTAAGCATATCCGAAGCGCGAATGATACCCTGACCGCCGATTCCGGCGAAAAGAATGCTGGTAATGTCCTTGCTCATTATTTCACCTCCGAGGCGCGAGCCATTTTAGCGAGTTTTTTCATTTGCATGAGGCACGGACGACGCACGATGATGACGGTGGAGTCGTCGGATGCCAAACGTTTTTGCAGGAGAGCGGAGTATTCGTCATGATCGGCGACGGGGTCAATGACATCCACATTGTCAACGCCCATGGATTTGCATACGGCTTCGAGGTCAATGGGTTTGACGGGGGAGCGGTCGAGACGGAATCCGGTGGCGGCGTGCTCCTGAAGACCCGTCATGGCAGTGGTGCCATTGTCGAGGAGGAGGACGACGTGCCCGGTGGCAGGTTTGTTGTAAACGAGGTCCACAATGCCGGTGAGCCCGCTGTGAAGGAACGTACTGTCACCAATGACACTGACCACGCGGCGGGCTTCGGGAGTGTCGCCCAGAGAACGGCGGAGACCAAGCCCAAGACCGATGGAGGCACCCATACATTCGGAAGCATCCATCGCCTGGAACGGCGGGAGGACACCGAGCGTGTAGCATCCGATGTCGCCCATGACAATGAGATTCAGTTCGTGGAGGAGTTCAAACGTCTTGCGGTGGGGGCATCCGGGGCAAAGAGCAGGGGGACGACCGGGGGCACCGGCTTCCATGGGGGAAGAATCATGAGCGAGGAGTTTTTTGACACGCCCGACGGAGAGTTCGCCGTATTCAAAAACCTCTTCCTTGCCTTCCACGGGGATTCCGGCGGCTTTCAGGTTTTCTTCGAGGAACCGGCTACCTTCTTCCACAACGATGACACGCTTGCATGAATCTGCGAATTTGCGAATGGCATCCATGGGGAGAGGCCAGGTCATTTTGAGCTGGAGGACAGGAAGGGAGGGGGCGGCTTCGCGGGTGTGCATGACGCAAATTCCGGAAGTGATGACTCCGAGTTCAGCCTTTTCAGAGGCGGGATTGAAAACGGTATGCAGAGCGTTGGCATCGTTCCATTTTGCCAAATCCTGCATGACATGAACGAGGCGGACATGAGCGCGGCGTGCATTTGCGGGAATCATGACCTTGGATTTCGCATCGGCGACATAGGGAGCAGGTGTGAACGCCTGAAGAGCACCGGATTTCACGATTCCCATGGAGTGGCAGACACGGGTGGTCATGCGGAGCAGGACCGGGACATGGAATGATTCGGAAATTTCAAAGGCCTTGACGGTCAAATCATAGGCTTCCTGACTGTCGGCAGGTTCGAGCATGGGCATCTGAGCGAATTTCGCGTAGTTGCGGTTGTCCTGTTCGTTCTGGCTGGAAGCCATGCCGGGGTCATCGGCAGAAACGATGACGAGGCCGCCATTCACGCCCATGTAAGTGAGCGTAAACAGGGGGTCGGCAGCGACATTGAGGCCGACGTGCTTCATGGTAACGAGAGCGCGACCATTGCCGAGAGACACGCCGGAAGCGACTTCAAGCGCGACTTTTTCGTTGGGAGCCCATTCGGCATTTCCGCCGATGGAAGCCAGTGTTTCAAGGATTTCGGTCGAGGGAGTGCCGGGATAGCCGACACCGAGCGTAACACCGCATGTTTTCGCAGCGAGAGCGACAGCAGCGTCACCGCTTAGAATTTGAGTTGAATCCGCCATAATTTGTTCACATTGTTAAAAATTGTTAAAAAAGAAAATTCACCTATCAATATAACATGCGGAAATGTTTTTTTCAATTTATTTATCTATAATAAAAGCAAAAAAGACAGAGAGAGGGGAGAGTGGAAAGAAGATGCCGGGAGATTTTCCGTCAGAAAAGGGCGGAATGCGCGAAAAGAAAAACAATTGAAATCAGCTCTCCTCAGATACTCAAAAAAAGGGAGATCCGCCGAAACGAATCTCCCTCCGAAACGGATGAAATCAGTGATTGTGGTGACTGTTTTCCCCGCGCGGCAAAGATTCCGGTGCAGAAAACAGAGGGGATTTCCGCAGGAGAATCCGACAGGCAGGGAAACGAGGCTGTGTGATTACTTGATTTCGTGGCTCCAAAGGCCGTGCAGATTGCAGTATGCACGAAGAATCATACCGGGTTTCAGCTCGATGCCGAAACAGACTTCGGGCTTGGAATCGGGATGGAGATACTTGCGCATGACGCACGAATCGGAGATGAGTTCAACCCATTCGATGTAATGTTCTTTCGACATGGGGTGATGCTCACAGCCAACGGAAACATGACCTGTTTTGCCTTCAACAACACAGGGGACGTGTTTCTCTTTGGCGGCGGTGTCATCGGTGTTTTCGACCATTCGGGTCATGGGATGACCACAGCAGACAGGGCAGTTGATTTTGCATTCACTGTCCTTGGTGCAGGGATGAAGATTCTCCATAACGAGGCCGCATCGGAAGCATTTCCAAATGGAGTTCGGGGCTCTTTTGACGCAATTTTCCATGATAACTCTCCTTTTTTTGTTTCGTGGAACAGTTTTGATGGCAAGAGTGCCATCCGTTATCATACCATAGGTGCGGAGGAGAGGAAAATCAAGAGAGGAAACGGGGAAAATGAGGGAAAAATGGGATGCCGCAAGAGGGTGTATGGAATTGCTGTACAGATTTCGGGGGCGGAATGCGGAAACGGGAGCGGAAAAGGCAAGAATCAGCCGAGTTTGCGGAGATAGCGGAGAGTTTCGCCGAGCTGCTCCATGGGGAGACCGATGACGTTGGAACGGGAGCCGGAAATGGAGCTGATAATGAGGTCGCCGTGTTCCTGAATCGCATAGGCACCGGCTTTGTCCAAGACGGGGACGAGACGCAGGTATTCGGCAATGATTTCGGGGGAAAGGGTACGAAATTCGACCGCCGTGGAGACTTCGTAACGGACGCAGATATCCGAGGCAAGGCAACGGACACAGACCCCGGTAACGACTTCATGAGTTTTGCCGCTGAGGAGTGAGAGAATGCGAACGGCATCCGCTTCGTCTGCGGGTTTGCCGATGACGGTACGTCCGAGGCGAATGACAGTGTCCGCGCCAATGACAAGGGCATCAGGATACGACTGCGCGACATCTTCGGCTTTGCGGAGGGCATTGTCGAGGGGCGAGTCATCCTCTTCCGCATGGGACGGGATAACACGGAACCCGGTGAACCCGGCTTCGAGCATCAATTCGCGGCGGCGCGGAGAGGCAGAGGCGAGGATGATTTCGCGATGGGATTCGACAGAGAAATCTTTCGGGGAAGTCATCGGCAGCCTGCTTCTGCAAACGATTTTGTGAGCTCCGCCGTATCGGTGGTGGCAGTGCCGGATTTGGCAACGACAATGCCGGCGGCCTGATTGGAAATGACAGCGGCTTCCTGATCCGTGGCTCCCGCAGCATGATAAAGCGTATACGCGGAAATGACCGTGTCGCCGGCACCGGAGACATCGAAGACTTCGCGGGCGACCGTGGGAATGACGAAAGGAACAGGGGCATCCGCAGAGAAAAGCGCCATGCCCTGCGGTCCAAGCGTAATCAAGAGGTGATCCGGCGCCCATTGAGACAGGATATTGTCCGCAACCGAGCGGAGAGCATTGTCTTCGGCGACATTCTCCACCGGGTCGGAACAATAAATTCCGGCCAGGGCAAATGCCTCACTGCGGTTTGGTGTCATCAGAGAGAAGCCTTTGGAACGGACGGGGTTGCGCGGATTCGGATCAAGAGAGGTAAAAACGCCATATTTGCGGGCAGAGGATGTGATATGGTCGAGCATTTCCTGCCCGATAAGGCCTTTGGCGTAATCTTCCACGATGACGGCATCCAAGAGGTTGTCTTTCAGCATGGAAGAGAGCTTGTCCATCAGCCGGAGGCGTGTTTTTTCGGGGATGGGAGCAGTATTTTCAAAGTCCATGCGGACGACCTGCTGACCATTTGCAATGACGCGCTGTTTCTCAATGGTGGGGCGACCGGGGTCGACGACAATACCGCAGACATCCGCATTGGCATTTTCGAGGAGGGATTTGAGCTTCTGACCAGGCTCGTCCGCGCCCACAACGCCGAATGCAGAAATTTTTGCGGACGGAGAGAGTGCCAGGAGGTTGCGAACGACGTTGGCGGCACCGCCGAGGCGAATACTGCGTTCGCGGACGTGGAGGACGGGGACCGGAGCTTCCTGAGAAAGACGGGATGAAGAACCGGTGATATAGGTATCCAGCATCAAATCGCCGATGACGGCGATACGGAGTTTGGAAGACGCAGCGAAGAGCTGAAAGAGACGTTTCAGAGAGAAAGCGGAGTTCATATTCAAGCAGTTTTCAGGGAGTTAATGAGAGTTCAGGATGTCCTCTTCGATTTTTTTCGTGTATGAAGAAATATCGAGAGTATCCTGATTGATGCGGAAGCTGCCGGTTTTCTTTTCCCTCCAGGCGGTAACGATGAGTTCATACCGGCGGAGCATACTGCGCATGTCGGCGACCTGTTCGGGAGACATATTCATCTGATTTTCGCGGATGTAAAGAGCGAACTGGTCGAGGACTTCGCGGACGAGCTGTTTTTCGCCTTCCTGAGCCGGATTTCTGGCGGAAGCCGAAGATGCAATTTTGCGGACACGGTCAATCTGCGTCATCATCTCATCACGTTCGATTTCAGCGGTGAGCATTTTATGCTTGCGTATCTGGATCGGCACGACGATGGTTACGTACAACTGAGCCAGAATGCAGATGACGAAGAATGCGATGGCAGAGAATGTAACGTAATCGCGTTTCAGTCTGGTGGAATAGTAGGGTTTCAGATTCATAGTGAGGAGAGATTCCGATAGAGGGTTCAGCGAGGGAGTTCCCACTCGCCGTTTTCATACAGGCCATAGAGAGCGATGGCACCGCCGGAGATTTCGCCGAGCTTGTGTCCGAGCTTTCCGGGGGTAACGGTACAGACGGAGGCGGTTTTCTTCCAGGCATATTTGCGGATGCGCTCGTGAAGGAGAGGCATGAAGATGGATTCACACTCAATGGCAATGGTGCCCAGTGCAATGACCTGGGGGTTGAAGATATTGATGAGCATTCCGATTGCACGGGCATCGCGTTCCATCATTTCATCCCAGACGGCACAAGCCATGGGGTCATCTTCGCGAACGGCGGCGGCAAGGATTTTCATATCGATTTTGCCGGGCGTTCCGGCAAGCTGCATGATTCGGCAGTCGGGGTATTCGGCAAGCTCTTTCTGCAAACGGCGTGCAATGGCACGACCGCCGCAGAGGGATTCCCAGCAGCCGCGAAGACCGCACTGGCAGAGAGGGCCGTCTGGTTCGAGGATCATGTGTCCGACTTCGCCGGCATCGCAGGTTTCCCCGCGGACGAGATGTTCATTTGCGATAATTCCGGAGCCGATTCCGGTACTGAGGGCGATATAGAGCATATTCTTTGCGCCGACACCGGCCCCGAAAAGCCATTCCGCCAAAACCGAGGCATTGGCATCGTTATCGAAGAAAGCACGTGTATGGAGAGCATCTGCGAGGTATTCGCGGATGGGGACATTGCGCCATTCGGGCATATTGACGGGATTGAGGATGACACCTTTCTCAAAGTCAAAGGGGGAGGGTGCGCAAATGCCGACGGCCTTGAGAGAATCCTGAGAATACCCGGTATCGGCAAGGAGTTTTTTTGCGGCGGCGACAATTTCGGGGAGGACATCCTCCGGGGCGCGGTTGTGATTGGAGACGCGCGAGGAAGCAATGAGCGAACCATCGCTTAAAAGCAGAGAGACGGCGATTTTCGTGCCGCCGATATCAAACCCTAAAACGGGGAACAAATCAGCCATGGTGAATACCTTTCACGCGAGTCGGGGGTTACTTTCAGATTGAATCGGCAAGATTATCTTTCAAGTTCAAAAAGAAAAAGTGGAAAACATTTACAATATACATTGAAAAATCGGCTATGACAAGGTATTTTTTAAATATTTCCGATTTTTTCTTTTTGACGCACCTTTCAAAAGGCGTGAAATCGAAACATTTCGTCAGCTTCCGTGAATGGAAACGGAGCCGGGGAAAGATTTCCGTCTTTTTCACAAACCCCGGAGCCGATTTCAAAGACTTCAACCATTCATTTGTCAGACACATTATTTCCATGAGGTATCATTTTTATGACATTTTTACCTGATTTCACGCCTGTTTTTGCGTCCAACGGTCTGGTATACGCGTTTCAAAACAGCGACTGGATGGGACAGTTCATCTGTGTATTTCTGTTCTTCTGCTCCGTTTTCGTGTGGGTTCTGATGCTTGACAAGGGCAGTATGCTGAGGAAAGGACGCAGGGCAAGTGAAATCTTTGTGAAACAGTTCCGCAATGCCCGCGATCCGCTGTCCCTGCGCGACCGTGCGGATGAATCCAATTCTCCGGCGGCACACGTGTATGCGGCGGCCTGCAAACGCATCCAGTCATTCAAGCTGGAATTTCCCCTGCCCCGCGGCGGGCGTCGGGCGATGAGCGATGATGAACTGGAAATTGTGCGTTCCACCATGAATCTGGCCGTGGAAGATGAACTGGTTCTGCTGGAACGGAAGAATATTTTTCTGGCGACCGCAGTGAGCGCCGCGCCATTTTTCGGATTGTTCGGCACAGTGTGGGGCATCACAATGGCATTTTCCGAGCTGGCAATTGCCGGGCGTGCCGACGTGCAGACGCTGGCACCGGGAATTTCCGGAGCACTGCTGACCACGGTAATCGGTCTGGTGGTGGCAATTCCGTCTCTGATCGGCTACAACATCATCTCAACACAAATCAAAAACATCACGGTGCATCTGGACAACTTCGTGGATGAAGTCTATACGAAGTTCAAAATCGAACAGCTGGAAAGCTACAGCGCCGCAGAACGCCGAGAAAATCAGCAGTAAGGAACGGGAGGGGAGCAATGGCATCACGCAGACGATTTCCGGTATCGGTGTATGATCAAATCAACGTAACCTCGCTGATTGATACTCTGTTTTTCCTGCTGATCATCTTCATGCTGACGGCACCGCTGCTGGAATATTCCGTGGATGTGTCGCCGCCGCAGATGAACGCAACGAAAATCGAGCCGGACGATCATTCCAAAAGCATCAATGTGAGGAAAGACGGAACGATTCTATTCGATCACCGCGAAGTGTCGATGGAACAGCTCCAAATGGAGCTTCATGCACTGAAACAGGAACAAATTTCGAGCAAAATCGCGATTTATCTGCGGGCAGACAGAGAGTTGAGCTACGGGGGCGTCATAGACGTCATGCGTCAAATCAGAATGGCAGGATTTGAGGATATTCAGCTTGTCACGGAGGAGGAGCCGAAATCATGATGGAAAGCCTCAGTGCCGAAAATCCGTATTACAACGAGAGAAAGGTCAAAACGAATCTGATGATCGTATGCTTCGTGCATCTGTCAGTCGTTCTGGTTCCACTTTTTCTAAGTTATCTGGCCTCGACTTTCACGCCGAAAGAATACGTTATGAGGGTTGGTCTGGCCGATGCACCTCCGGGCGACTCCATGGATTTGCCGAAAGAGCAGGTGGCGGCTCTGCGCAACAATGAGACATCCGCCGAAACACCATCGCCGAAAACAGATTTGCCCAAGCCGTCCAAAATCGATGATCTGCCGCCGCAGCCGGTGATTCAGGAACCGGTCGTTACGCCGCCTGTTCAGGAGACAGTGCCGGACAAGCCGAAGACACCGGAGAAAAAGACACCGGAGAAAAAGACGCCGGACAAGCAGCCGTCGAAAATCCTGACAGCCGAAGATATTCGCCGTCAAATTGCGAATCAGCAGAAAGACCCTGCAAAAGTCGCCGCCGCGAATGCAGCGAAAGCAAAAGCC
>DCIG01000023.1:33900-52147 GCA_002315855.1 Lentisphaeria bacterium UBA1732
CCAAAGCCGCGAAAGCCCGCGCAGATGCAATCGCATCCATGAAAAACACGCTGGGTGCTTCCGGGTCATACGGGACAACGCGTCCCGGTCAAACCGGAGTGCTGGCACCCGATGCCGTGCAGAAATATTATGACAAACTGACGGACTATATCCGTCCGCTGTGGCGTGAGCCCGATGCTTCATCACTGAACGGAAGCCGTCCGAGCGTAACCATCCGTCTGGAAATCGACAAATCCGGACGGGTGCTTTCCGCAAAGATAGACAAGGCATCCGGCATCAAGGTGATGGATGATTCCATCAAAGCTCTGATTGCAACCCTGAAGACCGTGCCTGTGCCGCCGGAAGCATTGATTGTGCCGGTAACGCTGATGGTCAGTCAGTGAGATTTGCCAAACAGAAAAATTGAACGGCTGCTCTTATAACGGGACAGCCGTTTTTTTGTATTGCGGGGGAGAGGGCATGGCAAAAAAACTCTGCGATTTTCACAGAGCAGAGGTACAGAAAAAACGGCAGGGGGAGGGGAAATACCCTGAAGTTACTGGATAACGGCCATTCCGTCAAACCGCAGACTGATGGAACGATGCGAGGAGTTCAGATTTTCCTCCATGACGGGAATCAGCCGACCAAGGATGTCCACGCGGACTTTTTCGGAAATCAGATTTGCAGGCATAATGATGGTAAACGGTTTCGGATCATCCTTGAAAAACATCTGACACTGAATGCAATCGCTCTGAGTATTGTGAATGACGGCGACAGAAGAAAGACGGATGATGTCCGAAGTTTCCAAACGAATGGTTTTCATAAATTCCTGAGCGGCTTTAACATCTGGGTCGGAAGAAAGGTCCTGTCCGGCGTGAAAATCACTGTTATTCTGCCTGATGAAGCCAAGCATGGGAAGCAACCCGGTCAGGTCGGCACAGTATTTGCGGTCCAAAACGATGCTTTCCTCATCCAGATAGAGACCCCGTCCAAGGTCGGCAACGGGGGTGCGTTCGCGCAAATCGAAGACGAGCTGATCGGGGAGGACACGCCAGACTTCCGCACTTTTCAGTTCGGGGATTTTGAACATAAGCCGATGCGCCAGGACATCAGGCTTGACCGAAAAAAGATGGGTTTGACCAAGGCGAAGATTCAGGGTTTCAATGATTTGTTCGGTACGCTCATAACGCAGGTTGGGGTCCTGGGGATTCCAGCGAAGAGAAGGCCCCGCGAGACGGATGTCCGCCACCACAAGGCGGGCATTGTCGGGGAAGCAGGCAAGATAGCCGAACCACGCAAGGAAAGCCAGAACAATCGGGATGAGAATGGCGGCAATGACACCAATCCAAATTTTGGTTTTGCGCGAGAAAGAGAATTTTGACGGTTTGAACGAATTTGCCATAGGATGAACGGAAACAAAGAATCAGGCGAAGTCAGGAGGTCAGAAAAAGATCATTTTCAGAGCCGAATTGAAACAAATATAATCCCTTTTTCAGGAAAATACAAGCGTGAGGACAAAAAAAACTGCAAACGCGGAAAAAGATGAGTTCTGAGAAAGCAGGATTCGGGAGGATGGGTCAGCGAAAGAGTTCAGCGGCGGTAATATTCAGGATTCTCAGCGGCTGAGGGGGGAGCGATTCGAGTGATTCGCCGTCGCCCTGCCCCACATGAAGCGCGAAAACGCTCAAGATGCGTTTTTCGCTCCACAAATCGGTATCGTATGTGGGTTCCCAGTGTCCGAGGGAATCTTCGGTCAAAGCAAAGACGGACCAAGGGGCATTGCCGAGGTCGCGGCAAACCGCGATTTCCGCAAGACTGCCGCGCTCTTCATCGCGGAAGAGCATAGCCGCCTGAATTTTGCCATCGTGGCGTCGCATAAGAATCTGGGGGCGGGCAATGGGAATGCGTTTGGAGCCTGCGCCGGAAAGAGAGAACGGGGTTTTACGTTCAAAGGTTTTTTCGGAATGCCATGATTTGCCATCGAACCAGACAATGCGGTAGTTCGGGATTTTACTGTCGGGGTCGCGCCAGTAGGTGGCAGTGGCGGTGATGCAGTCTTCCCCGCCTGTAATGGCGGTCTGATTCATCAGCTCGCTTTTCTGAGGGATTTTCCAAACGACTTCCGCCGTGGCTTCACGAATGGGGAGGTCGTATTTTTTGCCGGAAGAGGTCTCCCAGGTAAGACCGCCGTCTTTGCTTCGGGCATAGCAGAGGTCGTGATTGGTGGCGACATCGGGAGATTCGCGCCAAACCCATGAAACATGAAGCGTACCGTCCACACCGACCGCGAACTGCCAGTAGGCATTGCGTTTGCGTTCGCCGTCGATAAGATTGTTGTGGAGGCGTTTCCATGCGGCGGTTTTCAGGTCATAACGATTCATGACGAGGTTGCCGTTTCCTGACGCGCCATCGCGGTAGAGGAACAGGAGATCGCCATTCGCCAGACGATAAAATTCGGGATAGGTGAGATTATTTTCCTGTGTACCGATCATGGAGGCAGGTTTCAGGTCGGTGGAGCCGGGGGCAGAGCCTTTGAAGTAATGAAGTCCGGTGTTGTGGTGGTCGCAAGCCAGATGCAGGATGCCGCTGCCGTCCGCCATAATGGAAATGACATTGTGTGCATCGGCGATATTGGCGCGGTAATTCAGCTTCGTAACGAGCGGTTTCTGTCCGTCTTTCCACGAGGCAAGATTGACAAAGCCGTCCTCCGTGTAATATGCGGCGAAATGAGTGTCCTGCCATGTGCAGACGCTGTTTTTGCGGAAACTGGGAGAATTAACGGAGTTGCGAGCATAAGCGAGGATGCCGCTTCCTGCGAATTGGTCGGTTGTTTTCAGCAGGGGGTCATGTTCCGCCGCCATTGACGGAAGAAACAATGCGGATGCAAGTGCAAACGCAAGGAAAACATGAGGGAGCGGAATCACGGGACATCAACCTTTCAAGACAGAAAAACGGCAAGGTTATTCAAAAAGCCAGCTGGAAAGATAGCGTTCGCCGGAGTCGGGGAGAAGCGCGACAATGTTTTTTCCGGCGTATCCGGGGCGTTTGGCAAGCTCCAGAGCCGCCCACAGAGCGGCACCGGAGGAAATGCCGATGAGAAGTCCTTCCTGCGTGGCGGCGGAACGTGCAACGCGTCCGGCATCTTCGTGGCGAACCGGGATAATCTCATCCAAAACACTTCTGTCCAGGACTTTCGGGATGAAGTTTGCACCGATGCCCTGAATTTTATGAGGACCGGATTTGCCCTGTGAAAGAAGCGGAGAACCGGCAGGTTCCACGGCAATGATTTTCACATCGGGATTGCGCATTTTCAGGGCGCGCCCGATACCGGTAATCGTGCCTCCGGTACCGACACCCGCGACAAACGCGTCCACATGACCGTCGGTGTCGTTCCAGATTTCGACGCCGGTGGTGCATTCGTGGCAGGCGGAGTTGGAAGGATTGTTGAACTGCTGAGGGATGAACGAGCCGGGATGGGCATCGCGAATGCGTTCGGCTTCGGCTACTGCACCCGCCATGCCTTCGGCACCGGGAGTCAGGACAAGTTCAGCTCCGTATGCGGCAAGGAGTTTGCGACGCTCCACGCTCATGGTATCGGGCATGGTGAGAATCAGCTTGTAGCCTTTCACCGCGCAGGCGAGAGCCAAGCCAATGCCGGTGTTTCCGCTGGTGGGTTCGATAATCAATGCACCGGGAGCGAGGATACCGAGTTCCTCCGCATCTTCAATCATGGCAAGCCCGACACGGTCTTTGACAGAGCCGGCAGGATTGAAGTATTCAACTTTCACCAGAACAGAAGCGGAGGATTGGTTCAGTTTGTTGATGCGGACAAGCGGGGTCTTGCCGATGGAGGCAAGAATATCAGGAAGGATGTTTGCCATGAGAGAGTTCCTTTTTGAAATCAACGTTTATATCCAGGAAAAGTCAGAACGCCGAGAACTGCATCAAAGGGCAGAACGTCCCCCAAAAACAGACAAGGCGTTATTCTTTTGATTTTACAGAAGATGCGGTACGAGATTTTGCTTTGGCCGCATGAGCATGTGCTTTCTGCATGATTGTGGCGCGAAGACGTGCGCGGAGAAGTTTGCGAGCTTCCACCGTGGCCCGGAAATGAACGACCGTGCGGTAAACCAGCCAATATGTGAGCGGCACAAAAACAATTGCCATAAGGAAACCACCCGCAAAAAATGAAATCATCAAATCGCCGCCAAGCGATCGCATCACTTCCCATGTGGGATGCTCAATCAGCTCTTTCAACTGGCTGATCAACTGCTGATACCCAATGCCGCGCCCGGTAATCAGTCCGCCGACGTAACACTGTGCAGGATAGATGAAGAAAACCGTGAAATGATTGGTAATCAGAGTCCCTACAACTGCGCCGATTTTGCTCAGACGGAACAGGAAAGCCAAGGGAACTGAAATAATCAGCTGAGCCCCCATGGGGATGGTACAGCCGCAAAACATGCCAAGCGCCCAGCCTCCGGCAACACGTTCCGGGGGAGCTTTTTCCTTGACGATTTTGAGGTAAAGCCTGTAAAACCATCGTTTCAGGAATGTCATATTTTTTTTCGGTGCGGTATCCATTGTTCCTCGTCAGCTTTTGAAATCAGCGTATTCCTAATATAGACCGTTATTGGTATTTTGTCAAGTTTTTTCTGCGGGGAAAGGCAGAAAACGTGAATGAAAGGTCAAACATTGTTCTGCAAAGGGCTTACTGGAAGAGTTCAATCATGCGGAATGCAATCGGCGTATCACGTTTGGAACAGCGAATGGAAAGTTTCAGTTTTTCCGTTCCGGCGGGGATTCGGAAGACACATGTCTGCCATGCAGGATCATCGGGCTGAGTTCTGCAAAGCTGCTTTTCCTGTCCATTCAGTGTAATGGCGACATCGGACTGATAA
Organism: Lentisphaeria bacterium UBA1732; assembly: GCA_002315855.1. GTDB lineage: Bacteria > Verrucomicrobiota > Lentisphaeria > Victivallales > UBA1829 > UBA1732. The sequence goes on from DCIG01000023.1 coordinate 38,781, forward strand.
TAGACCAGAACGCGCAGAACACAATAGCAGTCACGTGCTTTGGAAACGGCAGACGGGAGCGGGATTTCACGCATGACATGATCGCGATTCTGTTCCTCAATGCAGTAGGCGAAATCGGCCTTTTTGAACGGCTCATTCCAAATTGCGGCCTTGGAAGCTGGGATTTGAAGACGGTTGTAATTCAGGGGATAATCCAGAAGTTTGGTTTTTACGGAAGTGCGGCAGGTACGGATGATGGTTTCAAGCTCATCGAGACTGCGGAGGTCATTATAAAAAGCGGGACTGCAAAGCTCGGAAAGGGTCATCGGCCAAAGGACGGCTTTTTTGCCTTTCAGGAAACGTTCCGGGTCCTGATAAATCGCGTACATGGCATTTTCCAGCATGGTATCCCCGCGAATGGAAATGACATCCGGTATAAAACCGTTGAATTGAGAAAGATACGCGGCATAGGCGAAATCGGGCAGAGGAGAATGAATGACTTCACTGCCAACGAGAAGCAGCGGGGATTTCGGGTTATTCGTGAATTTTTTCCCGGCAATCATGATTTCCCGACAGTCGATGGCGTTTCCTGCCTGGAATGCACCGACGGAAACATCGGCAGGCCAGACGAATTTTTTGGAAATACTGTTCATGTGGCGCATGGTTTTGCGGCTGAAAGCAGAAGAATCCAGCGTTTTGAAGGGGAAAACGTCTTTGAATTCTTTTTCCAGATACCCGGCGGCCTGCCGGGCCAGAATATCCTGTGCACCGTCAAAAATGCGATTGTCCACCGGATAAAGGAAAAGCATGGAAGAGGAGGCGGCAGAGCTGTTCATCAAAGCATCCCACGCGGGGAGAGTTTCAATTCCGGCATCAAGAAGTGCGGCGGCGGCATGAATGGAAGCGGCATCGGGGAGTCCGGCATAATCGTTTTCCGAATGCCCCTCCATGATTTTGCGGGCGGCAATGGAGTCGGCAGACGGGACAAGCTGGACAATCAGGCGGACACCATTCTTTTCCAACAGGTCGCGGAACTGCTGAACCGTCTGGATATTACGGGCGGGGATGACAGCATCCTGCGTGATGTCGTATTGTTCCGGCAAAGCCCAAAAGGAACCTTTGGAATCGGCAAACCATGCTTTTCCATTGTCCAAATGCTCCAGTTCCGCATAACGCTTTGCCCATTCGGTACGGAATTGAACGGAAATTCCGTCAGAAACAGCTTTTTTCAGGAAGTCATCCTGAATCTGAATATGCAGGAGTTCACGGGAAACGGCGGTACGAGAACGTGCAAGACATTCTTCGGCGTTTTTCTCTTCGGCGGAGTTGACATTGCGGCTGAAGGGACTGACAGCGTCCTGCAAAGAGCGTTCCAGAACGGGAATCGAGCCGGAGGGCTGAGAAAATTCCGCAATCGGTTTCATACGGCTTACGAAACAAAGACAATCCGTTTCCGAAGAAAGAGGCAGGTCGTCCACGCGATGGAGCGCTTCCACCTGCTTGGAAACGCCCTTGGACGAACGGAGCGTAACCTCATATTTCGCATTTTGCTGTGTATAAATGAAATTGGTGACGGAGCCGCTGGCGTATCCGGGAATCAGCAAGCGTATTTTGCGGGGGACCGGGAGACCATCTTTGATGGAGTTCACCGTAAAATCAGCAGAAAAAAGATTGTTCCGGTCCGAATAATCCGTCAGAGCATGGATAGGGGACAAATCATCGACGGTGCCTTCGCAAACAGTGGAAATATCATGATGAAGCGGGACAAAAAAGCGAACTTCACGAATGGTGATTTCCCCTGAAATGCGAATCAGGATACGGATGTTTCCGATGAAGTCTTCCGGGTTGGTGAAAGAATAGGAAAAATGATTGTTTTCATCGCTTTTGACTTTCTCAATGAAGTCCATGACCTGATTTGCGGCGTACTGAATTCCGACTTCCAGTTTGCCGGGGCCATCGGCATCCACTTCCACTTTGAACGAAGAACCGCTGATGAGGAAAGAGCGCGAAAAAAGAGTAAAGGATGGATCGGCATTGAACGTAACCCCTTCATCCTGACCGAAAGGCCGGATATTCCATGTCAAAGGCCAGTTGGCAATGCTGATGCTCCACTCATGAGGTGTTTTCGTAGTGAAAACATGGTCAGGGTTAATATCGCGTTTGAGGAGGGCCGCAACCTGCGATTCGGAAAGCGATTTTTGGGTCAGCGGAGTCATATTGTTTTTGAACTCCAGCAGCCAGTCATCCTTCTTGGGATTCTGTTCCTGAGCAGGCAGCGTCCCCCGAAAAATGAAGGACAAAACAATCAGCAGGAATATACGGAATATTGAGATTCTGAATCGTTTCATCATGATTCCTCGACAAGAAAATTACTTTTCATTGAAAACCGGAGCGAGCAGTTTGAGATGACTGCGAACTTCGGAAATGCGGATATACTGCTCCATGACATACTGGTCGTGATAGATTTCCAAAAACTCGTCCGCGAGCTTCCGTTTCCGCTGTAAAATTTCAGCGGCGACGGTACTGTCATTTGCCGGAATCCTGACCGACAGCACGGGAACAAGTTTGTCGTAATCTGAAAAAACGGATGAACCGGAGAATTTCACGGCATCAAACTGACGGCGAATCGCCTCAATTTCTTCCTCCGTGATTTTTTTCAGCTGACGCGAAGCCGAAAGGGCATTGCCCGAAGAAGTATCCCTGCTTCCGCGGGGCACCAGACGCAATGTTACCCGTGTGCCTTTCGGGGGGACGAGTTCCCCCTGCGAACGGTATTCGGAATAGACATCATCCTGCGACAGGAGTGCATTCAGGATGGTGTCAGTATCACTGCTGTTGATGTTGATGAGATTGCCCTGCTCCGAGGCGATACTGCGGTTATTCACGAACGAGGAGCCAACGAAAACATAGCCATCATCCGCTTTCATTTTGTCGGCAGAAACATTGAAGAGCCATGAATCCGCTTTGAGTTCGCGTCCATCGGCGAGACGTACCATGACATCGAAAAGATCACCCTGAGGGACCGGAGAATCCGCCAGCATGGCGCCGTTGCGGCGTCCGGCAAGAATCAGTGCGAGATTCAGCTTGAAGGGGTCTAAATCCGTTACGAAAAGGCTCTCATGGGTGCGTCCTGCGGGGGTGGCAACAAGGACCTCGATGGTCGAATCGGAAATGTTGGTTTCCGCAGGGAAAGAAACGATGTGTGTGCCGTGTTCGATGACTGCGCCGTCAATCAGAAGATTCCCATGAGCATCCATTTTGCCTCCGATGGATTCCAGCAGTCTGGCATGATTCGGGGAAAGAGTTTCCGCCGGCGAAGCACTTTCTGTTTGCTCTGCGCCGGAGAGACAAAATCCGCCGGATATGAAACCCCCGGCGGAAATGATTGCGACAAGCAGAAATCGCAACGGCTTATTCATCTTCTTTTTTGGCTTTGCGGGTCATGAGCTTGTGAATGACTTCATCGGGTTTGCAGCCATCGTGGAGGATGGCGTAAATCCCGTGAATCAGCGGGGTATCAACACCATAGCGTTCGGAAAGTTCGCAGGCGGCTTCACAGGTTTTCACGCCTTCCGCGACCACCATATCCATGGAACGGATGATTTCATCCAAAGAACGACCCTTGCCAAGCTCTTCGCCGACGTAGCGGTTGCGGCTGTGGCGGCTCATGCAGGTAACAATCAGATCACCGATTCCGCTCAAACCGCTGAATGTTTCCACACGCCCGCCCAGACGCTTGCCCAAACGCGACATTTCGGCAATGGCACGGGTCATCAAAGCGGCTTTCGTATTGTCGCCCATGCCAATCCCATCCACGATGCCGGCAGCAATGGCGTAAATATTTTTCAGCGCGCCGCCGAGTTCCACACCAATGATGTCGGAAAGGGTATAGACGCGGAAATAATCATTCATGAAAGCCTGCTGGACGAAGTTCGCATATTCGGGATTTTTCGAGGCGGAAACGACCAGCGTCGGCACATTCAGCGCGACTTCTTCCGCATGACTGGGGCCGGAAAGCGCGACATAATGAGTTTCGCCGAGTTCCTGACGGCAAAGTTCGCTCATTGTGAGCAGAGAGCCTGTCTCGATACCTTTCGCGATGTCCACAATGATCTGGTCCGGTTTCAGAAGAGGTTTCAGTTTTTTCAGCACACCGCGCAGATACTGCGAGGGAGTGGCAAGCACCAGCATGGAGGCACCGTTCACCGCTTCCGCCAAATCAGCAGTGAAAACGAGGTCGGCAGGGATTTTCGGACCTTTCAGGAATTTGTCGTTTTCATGAACCTGATTGACATGCACCACATTTTCGGGGAATGCGCCCCACACCATAACTTTATGACCATTGCGGTGCAGAGTCATAGCCAAAGCCGTACCCCATGCGCCGTCACCCAGCACGGCGGCTTTGAACGTTTTTCGTTTTGAGTTTGAAATGGAAGGCAGCTCAACCATTTCCGCATCGACTTTTTTGCCCGGACGTTCAAAACGGGACTCCGTACCGGCACGCAGACGCTTGATATTCGAGGTATGCTTCACCACAGCCAGAGCGGCAAGCAGGAAGAACAGGAAGATTTCGGGTTTCTGAGCTTGAGCAATGCCCGTTATGCGGTACAGAATGCAGAAAACAGGCATAGAAACCGCCGCAAGAATGCTGGCAAGCGAAACATAGCGGCTGGCGAAAAACACGATGACCCAAACGGCACCCGCAGAAAGCAGGGAAAGCGGATTCAGAGCGAGAATCGCGCCTGCCGCAGTGGAGACGCCTTTGCCGCCTTTGAATTTCAGATAGATTGGCCAGATATGCCCGACTACGGCCGCCAGACCTGAAATGCAGGGCAGGATTCCGCCGGGATCGGAGAAAATCTGATGACCGTTTACAAACGTGCGGAAAAATTTCACGATGACCGGGACGACCGTTTCGCCGGAATCCGGAATGACGAGCGCAGAAACGATGCAGACGGGGAGTGCGCCCTTCAGAAAGTCCAGCAGGAAGCACAGTTTGCCCCAGCCTCGTCCGACCGTGCGCGTAACATTGGTTGCGCCGATGTTGCCGCTGCCATGCTGACGGATATCAATGCCTTTCATTTTGCCGATGAGCAAGCCGAACGGGATTGAGCCGATGAGATAAGAAACCGCAGCACATACCACGACAGAGTATGCGATGCCCAAAGATGTATAATCAAAGTGCATTTTGATTTGTCTTTTCTGTTTTTGGCGTTATATTATGATAGAATGTGAAAACTCATATCACATACAGTACTTTCTTTTTCTATATTTTTCAAGTCAGGAGTATCTGATTATGGCAAAAAATACTGTTGGTCGTCTGATTGCCGGTAATTCCACGGACTCCGCGGATATTGTTTATGCCACCGGCTTTTTCGCCCCCGATGAATTTTTTTATGCAGAAGTCGATGGGCACAAATACGCTTTTGTATCCGTTTTGGAATTTGCCCGCGCGAAAGCGGAAATGAATCAGGATGTTACCGTGGTGGACTGGGCGGAAATCTCGGCGCGTGCCGGGTCTGAATACCGCGGATGTCTTCCTGCGGGAATCAGCAGGGTGTTCGGCATTACCAAATGGATTGTGCCGCCGCGGTTTCCGTTTTGCTATGTTCAGCAGTTAAAACAGTTCGGGATTGAGGTGGAACTGGAAAACGGCATGTTCTTTCCCCAGCGCAAAATTAAAACGGCGAAAGAAATTGAATTTATCCGGGCGGCGATGAAGGCGACCGAAGAGGCTCAGTGCCAGGTTCGCGAGTTCATCGCGGAGTCAACGGTCAATGCACAAGGGTATTTGGAGTGGAAAGGGAAAACGCTGACCTGCGAACTGATTCGCTCGGAAGTGGAAGCGGAGTTCAAACGCAAGTCATTTTCGGCCGTCGGGACGATTATTTCCTGTGGTCCCGATTCCGCATTGCCGCATTGCACCGGGTCCGGTCCGATTGTCGCCGGAGCACCTGTGATTGCAGATATTTTCCCGCGCAGCGATGTGAATGGGTACTGGGGCGACATGACCCGCACCTACGTCAAAGGCAAAGCGTGCCGCCGTCTGCGCGAAATGCACGCGGCCGTGCTGAAAGTCAATGAATCCGTGGAGGCAATGCTCAAGCCCGGAATCGAATGCAGTGCCATGCAGGATTTCTGCATCCGTACCATCGAGGGCGCAGGATTCCGCACCGGGCATGATGCAGACGGGATTCCCTGCGGATTCTTCCACGGGCTTGGACACAGCCTCGGTCTGGAAATACATGAGGCTCCGCGTTTCGCACTGTCCGACCATGAACTGCTGAAACCGGGGCATGTCATCACGGTGGAGCCGGGTGTGTATTATCACGACATCGGCGGAGTGCGAATCGAAGATACCGTTTTGATTACCGAAACCGGAATTGAAAATTTCTGCACACTGACAAAAGAACTGGAAGTCTCCTGAATTTGAAAAGAGATTCAAAGATTTTTTGCAAAATAAATCCATCTCGAAAGTTCCGAAAAATGAATATCAACCAACAAGTTGCAGTCCATGTACAATAACAGGAAAATCATCGTTGTCATGCCGGCATACAATGCGGCACAAACAATTTTAAAAACCTGCGAAGAGGTAAAACGTCAGCCATTTGTGGATCATATCATCATCGTGGATGACGGAAGTTCGGATAATACGGAAGAGGTCGTCCGCACCTCAATTCCCGATGCCACATTTATTCCTCACGACCGGAACCGGGGATACGGAGCGAATCAGAAAACGTGCTATAAGGCGGCGTTGGATGCGGGGGCGGATATTGTCATCATGGTGCACCCCGATTATCAGTATACACCGCTGCTGATTCCCGCCATGGCGGCTATGATCGGCAACGGTCTGTATCACTGTGTTCTCGGGTCGCGCATTCTCGGCGGATATGCTCTGCGCGGCGGGATGCCTGTGTATAAATATATCAGCAACCGGGTACTTACGTTTGTGGAAAATCTGATGCTGGGCGCAAAATTATCCGAATATCACACAGGTTACCGAGCCTTTTCACGGGAACTTCTTTTATCGCTGGATCTGAGCTCCAATTCGGATGATTTCATCTTTGACAATCAGATGCTTGCGCAAATTGTCTGGGCAGGATGCGTCATCGGGGAAGTAAGCTGTCCGACCAAATATTTCGAGGAGGCATCGAGCATTAATTTCCGACGCAGCACCGTCTACGGAATCGGCTGTCTGCTCACCGGAATGGATTATGTGCTGTGCCGCACGGGATTGAAAAAATCAAAGTTTTTCCCGCCGGGAAAACGCAATATTCTGCATCATAATCCGGCTGAATAAGCAGACACAGGAGAAAAAGGATGGATTTTTCCCCGAAATACGACCGGCGTTTTGCACTGCTCCTTTTTGCCGCGACTTTTTTGTGCGGAGCAGTTTTCTTCTCCACAGGACGCTGGGCGCAGACGGCTCATGACGACCTCACATGGGCAATAGTCGAGCAGGGGAGCTTCCGAATTGATGCGTATATCACGGATGCGGAAAGCAACATCAATACGGGAGACTGGGCGAAGCATGACGGGCATTATTACTCGAACAAAGCTCCGGGAGTCAGTTTTCCGGGGGCGCTGGTGTATGCGCCGCTGTATTATGGGGAAAAGCATTGGTTCGGGGAGGGGAAGATTCCGGTCAAAATTGATGTATGGAATCTATGGATCATCAATCTGTTTTGTTCCGTACTGCCGTTTGCGCTTTGTTCTGTATTGATTTTCAAAATCTTACGAGGATTTGGATATTCCATTCCGAAATCTGCGATGATTGCGGAACTGACCGCATTGTGCACGCCGTTGTGGCCTTATTCTGCTATGAACTGGGCGCATCCGATGGCGGCGTGCTGCTTGACCGCGGCGGCTTGTCTCCTGTTGAAACATCATGATACAAAAGAGGGAAGACGGGAAATCAGTCTGCCGCTTGCAGAGGCCGGAGCTTTCTGCGGACTGGCATTCCTGACGGACTACGGAGCAGGTGCCGCCTTGCCCGCATTTGTGTGGTTTGCATTCCGGAAATATCGGCGGCAGGGGGTCTCATTCTTGCTGGGGGCTGTCCCCGTGGCACTTTTATTCTGCTGGTATCACGCAGTTTGTTTCGGTTCGCCCTTTGCAATCGCCTCCTTTTTCAATAATCCGCAATTCATTGAGGCTGAAAAGGCCGGCGGAATTTTCGGGCATTTGTCCGGCCTGATTACGGCAAAACTTCTGATTGGTGCGGAACGCGGCATTCTGTGGGGATCGCCGTTTTTGGCCGGGGCATTGTTCGGCATAATTCACTGGTGGAAAGAAGGCGAAGAAAAGCGCATGTTGTGTATTTTCATGGGGTTATGGATCATTCTTCCGCTTCTTGCAAATTCCGGCTTCAACGGATGGCACGGGGGAGCCTCGATATGCGCCCGCTATCTGATTTGCACACTGCCTGCATGGGGGATTCTGGCTGCCGGATGTCCGCTGAAAAATGCGTTGAGTCAGGCGATTTTTGCGGTTGCGGCGGTGTTGTCCTGGCTGAATATGCTGGTGATTACAGCTGTTACTCCGCTTTCTTCGGAGGGCGTGAATCCAATCTACGGAAATGCGTATCGCATTTTCTTTCAAGAATTTAATGCGCTGAAAATATTTTCTTTTTCACGAGTGCCGGGGGATTTGAACGGGGTGTGGAGTGCGGGACGCATTCTCGGCGGCGGAGCGGCGATGGACTTGATTTTCATGTTTGCAGTGGCGGCGATACTGCCTTTTGTGATTGTAAAAATGAAATGCGGCGAAATGAAATGCAGGATTGGGGATTACGTGAAAAGATGGGGCGGTGAATTCCATTTATCGTGCAGAAAAGCCGTCAAACGGATTCCTCCTGAATTGGCATTCAGTCTTTTAATCGGAATGACCATTCTGCTGCTTTTCCCGGCGCGGTGGGATGAAATCATCTGGGCAAACGATGAACCGATGCTGATTCGTGAAGCTCTTTATGCGTCTCAGGACGGACACTGGTGCACCCATGGGATTATCGGTTCATTCGGAGTGAGTTACGGAGCGTTTCCGTTATGGATTTATCAGTTTCTGATGATGTTTACCTGCTCTTTGCCGATGATTGCCCTATTGAAAACAATCCTGCTGGGCGGCGGCTGCATCGTACTGTTTTATGCGATTTGCCGCGAATGTCGTCCGAAGGGGAAACAATCATTTGTCAGTATTTTGACATGGATGTTTGTCAGTTCTCCGTGGTTGTGGAACTATACGCGGTGTCTGTGGGACAATATTTTCCTGATGATTCTGTCGGCGGCGGTTCTGTACTGCATGGCGCAGTACTTGAAAAGCAAAAAAATACTGCCGCTTTTTCTGGCGGCCTGTTTTACCGTGATTGCAATTTGGACGCATTCCATGGCGGCTCCGCTTGCGGGCGGAATAGCAATCTTTCTTCTGATATTCCGTCATGATCTTTGGAAAACACAGCGGCGGAATTTTCTGATATGCGGGATTCCGGCGGCATTGATTGCATGTGCAATCCTCTTGATTCGCTTTACCGGAAAGACGGATGTTCGCAGCAATGATTTCGGGATGCAGGCATCCTTTTGGGAAGCGTTGTATCATTCATGCAAGTTTTTCAAAGTATGCACATCATCCGGTTTTTTACCATACTATGTGCCAAATACTGATATGGCAGAGATTTCACAATGTTCTTTCTTTTCATCAGCAGGCACAATTCTTTTTATCATAACTGTCGGAGCAGGAGTATTATTTATCATAAAAAAAAGGAAGGAACATTCTGTTTCTCATAATGTTGCGTTATTGTCATGCTGTATTCTGTTTGTTCATATCGTCTTTTTCACAATTCTAAGAGTTGAAATCTATCCTCACTATCATATCGGGGTGGTTGTTCCGTGTCTGGTGGTTGCATGGTATGCTCTCGTCAGTTGTATTGACAATGATTCTTCACGACCTGTTGTTCCTTTGCTTCGGTATCTTTTGATTTCAGGTTTCGTGATTACGACGGCTCTCTCATTTCACACCGTTTATGTTTTCAGCAAATACATCGACACAAATAACGGAACGACGGATTATCAGTCATTCGGTCCGACCCTTGCGGCGCAATGGCAGAGTACAGAAGTATTGAATAAACTGCTTGCCGCCGGATATACGCTGAATATCACGTATGGAAAAGAAATGCCATACGAGGATTATCCGTGGGCATTGGAAGTACTCCGTGAAATGGAGGATTTGGCGCATCCGAGAACGTATCAGCCTTTGAACGGGGAAACATGTTCCCTGCATTTTTCGACGGCACCGATGCCATGCGCGACGGATTCCAAATACATTGAATATCAATGAATGACGGAAAATCCGTCAATCAATCCGTCAAATTTTCGTTATTGTTCCGACGAATTTGACAGACTGCCCGTCAGTTCGTTCCAGAGTTCGACTGCATGATCGGGGGCATGACCGCTTTCCATCAAAGGACGAAGTATCCGGATCGCCCGATCCGTTTTCCCGCCAAAGTAACAGGCGGCAGCCAAATTGACGATGCGATTGGGATTTGACGAATCCATCGTCAATGCTTTTTCAAACAAGATCTGTGCATCGGAGAAGCGGTTCTGCATCATGGCGATGACGCCCTGATTGGAGATTGCCGGTACCATTGACGGTTTCATTTTTAAGGCGTTTCGATACATTTCAAGGGCTTCCTCATAGCGTTCCTGGCTTTCAAGAAGCACTCCATAATTATAGGATGTTGTGGCGGCCAATGTGCCTGATGCTTTTTCAAGAACGGCCTTGTATGATGCTTCCGCACGTGCAGAATCACCTGTTTTTTCATAGATTCTTCCTAAAGAGGAAAGAATCATTACAGGAATCTTAACTTTTTTATCTTCATGATGTTCAGAACTGAGTAAAATGTCTTTTGCCTTTTCGTATTCATGAATTTCAATGAGAATGGATGCTGTTACGCATTTCAAGCGTTCTGAAATCAAAGGATTATCAAGATTGCATCCTGAAATGATTTTCCAAGCCCCGTCTGAATCGCCTGCTTCCAGTGAAGATTCTGCAAGACAGCTTGCGGCAAAGTCATGAATGGTTCTGTTCTGATTATCATTCAATACGGGGATTGCGCCAAGACAGACCAATACAGCCGACACCGACAAGCAAAGCAGTGTTTTCCGGACTTGATATTTTTTCAGTGTACAAAAAAAGAAAGCTGAGAAAATAAAAGCGGCGGGCATCATGGGAATGCGATAACGTCCGGACGAAACAAGCAATGTCTGTGCAATCCAAAATCCGAAAAACAGGATGAGAAAGGGCTTCATCGTATGGCGGAAGTCATTCTGTTTCCAGTTAAGGAAAATGGAGGCAATTGCGGGAATCATGACAATCCAGGCGAAACTCCAAAGATAACGATGAATCACTGTCAGACCAAGAGGAGACAAGTCAGACCAAGTCGTAAGCTCTATTGCAGAAACAGGATAGCATAATTTCAGAAGAATGGGAAGAAATGACTGGATTGAGCCGTTCAGGATGGAGTCTTTCCAGCTTTGAAGCGTTGCGGCATAGCCGTTTACCGGCATATCATGCAGTTCTTCCCACAACGGGCCGGGCGGAACGGAACAGATTCCGGGAATGACTTTTCCGCCGACATGATTTCCCAGCCAGAAATTGAAATCTCCGCCTTCCTGAACGGGAATGAAGCAACCTGAGGAAATGCTTTTCGGAATAACAAATGACAATACAATGATAGACGCAGTAAATCCAAATAAAAGAAATTGTTTATATTGATTGATGAAGCTCTTGTTTTCGTTCGATTCCTTTTGTAAAACAAGTGAAATTCCAAGAATGAATCCGAAAAAAAGACACATCGGATGTGTCAAAACAGCAAGTCCGCAGCACATTCCTGCAAGACATGCAAACAGAAGAGGACGCTTATCCATCGTGTCATAACAGAAGAGCGCGGCAGGAATCAGAATCAGACAAAGATTTTCTGCAAAAAACTCGGTCTGCATTGCCGTAAAAGACGGGAAGAGTGCATACAGGATAATAAAAAAATGCGGAATATACTGCTGATTGCCTGATTCCCGCGGGAAACGCCTTTTCAGCATATCCCATAACAATATTCCGGCAAAAAGTGTCAGAGAGGCTTGAATCAACCGGACTGCAAAAACGGAATAATTTGTCAGTTTGATTAAAAACGAGAGGAAATAAACATAAAGCGGAGCATGGATGACGGAGACCGTTTGGCCGCCTGATGCCAGAGAAAGAGCATCTTCCCAATATTCGGAAATATCAGGTCCTATGATGTGGTAAAATGCAGGAAGTTTACTGTATTGAATGAGATGAAAGAGACGAAAAAGTATTCCGGCAGCCAATACTGCAATTAAAAAGGCGTATTCGGGGAATAATTTTTTTTTCTGATTCATTGCTGATAATAGCATAAAACGGTTACATTATCTTTGCCGCCGCCGCGCAAAGCCCCGCTGATCAGAGTGCGTATGACGGATTTTGCATCGGGGGAGTTTTCCACAACCTGCAAAATTTCCTTGTCCCGCAAATGTCCGGTCAGTCCATCCGAGCAAATAATAAAGCGGTCGCCGTTTTTGCGGTCTTCGATTCGGACATCCGGATAAAGCTCCTCCTGAACGCCGATGGATTTGTAAATGACATGAGATACCGGGGATTCTTCCGCTTCTTCGGGAGTCATTTTCCCCTCGTTGATAAATTTCTGCACCAGCGAATGATCTTCCGTGAGCTGTTCAATCTGTCCGTCGCGAATGCGGTATACGCGGCTGTCTCCGGCGTTTGCAATCACCACATAATTCGGGACGAGAGCAATGGCGGCGACCGTTGTTCCCATGGGGGCGGTCAGATTTTCCTGTTCCACATTGGTGTTATAGAGTTTTTTGTTGATTTCATTCAAAATGGAAATCATGAAACGCCCCGTCCAATCCGCGGAGGGAGTTTTGTCCTGTGTCAGTTTCCGCCAATGGGAAATCACCGACTGTGCGGTAAAACGGCTGGCGATTTCTCCGCCGGCGTTGCCGCCGATTCCGTCCGCGACCAAAAGGAGCGCGGTGCGGTGTTTGTGGTTGACGCAGTATGCATAGCTGTCTTCATTGTTTTCGCGCACAAGTCCGACATGAGAGTCTGCGGCGACATTGAATGACGACGCCGGAAAAAGATCAATGATCTGTGTTCTTCCGACGGCAGCATTTTCAGCGTTTTGTTGTTCCATAATCGTCCTGAATTATTGAATTTTGAGCAGAAGCATCAATTCCGTTAGGTGTTCAGACACATCAAACATTTCGATCTGCTTCTCCTGGCTTTCGCATGTCCTAACAAATAACATACCGCTATCTGCATCTTTTTTCAAGTAAAAAGGGGGTGAATTGTAAAGGAAAACGCAC
>DCIG01000020.1 GCA_002315855.1 Lentisphaeria bacterium UBA1732
GGAATCTTTACTCTCCTGATTTGATGCAAATGATTGCAGATGTTCCGGTATATCTTTCTTCTTTGCAGCAGGATAAAATGAATCTTTTCAACCTCATAAGTGAAAACAGGTTTATTCCGGAATCGCCTCAAATAATCCTGCCAGCACATCGGAGAGTCTTCGCCTGTTCCAGAATGCAGTAAAAAACTGATACTGGCGCAACGGCATGAACGATGTCAGCGAAGTCATCCAACGGCTGTGGAATCTCAATTCAGATGGAACTGTCAGACAGGTTGCCTGCTGTCGCGTCTTTTGAACATGACAAAATGCAAATTCGCTTTATGATGTTGTTTTATCTGATTGATTTGTTTGTATTTAAGACAAAATGTCATTCATTCAGGCATCAGGCGTCCCTGATGTCTGAACTATAAAAATATAAAACATACAAGACAGACACCTTGTGAAAAATGATTTTGGGAAACAGTTCTTCTTCATATTTGTAAAAAATGAAGAATTATGACTTGATTTTTTGCCTTTCCAAGCTAATTTATTATAATGGATTCTGCGGTGAAATATATTCGTCTTTTCAGCTGTTTTGCCGTCACGGGTTAAATGACTTCTTTTTCTTCTGAAAGGTATGCAAGAATGGAACAACTGCAATTCAATCAGATCGTCAGCTTCATCTGGAGCATTGCCGATGACTGCCTGCGCGATGTTTATGTGCGGGGCAAATATCGGGACGTGATTCTGCCTATGACCGTGATCCGGCGTTTGGATGCCGTGCTGGAAAAGACCAAGCCGGAAGTTCTGCAGATGAAAGCCAAACTTGATGCAGCGGGAATCACGAACCAGACTGCGACCTTGTGTCAGGTAACGAAGGAGCCGTTCTGCAACAGTTCTCCGTTTTGCCTGAAAGACCTGAAATCCCGGACAAAAGCCCAACAGCTCAGAAGCGACTTTGAAGCCTTCCTTGACGGCTTTTCTCCCAATGTGCAGGAAATTCTGGACAAGTTCAAATTCCGCAATCAGATCAGCACCATGATTGACGCCGATATTCTTGGTGCCGTCATTGAAAAGTTTGTCTCGCCCTCCATCAATCTCAGTCCTGAACCGGTGCTTTTTGATGACGGCAGCGTCAAAATTCCCGGACTGGACAACCACACCATGGGAATGATCTTCGAGGAACTGATACGGCGTTTCAATGAAGAAAACAACGAAGAGGCGGGAGAACACTTCACCCCCCGCGATGCTGTGGAACTGATGGCTGACCTCATCATGATTCCCGTTGCAGATCAAATCAAAGACGCCACCTATACCTGTTATGACGGGGCCTGCGGAACCGGCGGTATGCTGACCATTGCCCAAGGACGCCTCGATGAGATCGCCAAGACGCAGAACAAGCAGGTCTCCATCCATCTTTTCGGACAGGAAATCAACCCGGAAACCTACGCTATCACCAAAGCTGACATGCTGCTTTCCGGTGAGGGCGAACAGGCGGAACACATAGGGTTCGGCTCTACGCTTTCTGCGGACTTTTTCCCCACCCGTCAGTTCGACTTCATGCTTTCCAATCCGCCTTACGGGAAGTCGTGGAAAGTGGATCAGGATAAACTGGGCGGCAAGAAAGAGATTCTCGATCCTCGCTTTGTAACGCAGTTCGCGGACAATCCTGAATACCAGATGCTTCCGCGGTCCAGCGACGGACAGATGCTGTTCCTTTTGAACAACATTTCCAAAATGAAGCATTCCACGGAGCTTGGCAGCCGGATTGCGGAGGTCCACAACGGCTCCTCGCTTTTTACCGGAGACGCCGGTTCAGGCGAAAGCAACGCCCGGCGTTTCATCATTGAGAATGATTATCTGGAAGCAATCATTGCCCTGCCGGAAAACATGTTCTACAATACCGGAATCGGCACTTTCATCTGGATTGTCAGCAACCGCAAGGAAGAGAAGCGCAAGGGCAAGGTTCAGCTGATTGATGCCACGGGGATGAAATCGCCGCTTCGGAAGAATCTCGGCAAAAAGAATTGCGAGCTCACACCGGAAATCCGCAAAAAAATCGTAGACCTTTATCTGAATTTTGAGGAAACTCCGGAAAGCAAAATCTTCGACAATGACGAGTTCGGCTACTGGCTGATTACGGTGGATCGTCCGCTGCGTCTGAAAGTCGATCTTTCTCAGCCGATCCCCGCTGGAACCTTAAAGGCGGCGGATCTGGACGCGTGGCAGAAAGCGGTTGCCGCGCTGCCTGCTGATACTCCGCTGGATGACTGGTGCGCCTTTGCCAAGGCAACGAAGCTCAAAGCCGCACTTCTGAAAAAGATTCGTCCGTTTATCACTGTCAAAGACGAAACTGCACAGCCGATCCCCTATGAAGCGGACAGCGAACTCCGTGACACAGAGTGTGTCCCCTTCCAATACAAAGGCGGTATCCATGCTTTCTTTGCCAATGAGGTGAAGCCCTTTGTGCCGGACGCGTGGATCGACGAAAGCAAGACGCAAGCCGGCTATGAACTTTCGTTCACCAAGTATTTCTACAAACCGGTCCAGCTCCGTTCTTTGGAGGAGATCACCTCCGATTTGCGCAAACTGGAAGCGGAGACGGCGGGCTTGCTTGACGAGATTCTGGGAGGTGCGAAATGAACCATTTGCGTAACCTCACGAAAATGGTCAGGGAACATCAATTTCGCGGGCTCACGAAATTGATCCGGAATCGCGCTGTTGGATTTGGAGGTGCGAAATGACGCCCGATAAGCCGATAATCCTTTATACTACGCAAGAAGGCGCAGTCAAGGTAAAACTGGTCTATGATGCGGAGTCCTTCTGGCTTCCGCAGGATGGTATTGCCCAACTTTTCGGCGTTGGGAAGGCGGCGATCAGCAAGCATTTGAAGAACATTTTTGAAGAGGGCGAACTGCAGGAGCTTTCAGTTGTTTCCAAAATGGAAACAACTGCTGCCGACGGGAAAAAATATCAGGTTTCGTATTATAATCTGGATGCGATCATTGCGGTCGGTTACCGGGTTAATTCCAAACAGGCAACCCAGTTCCGGATTTGGGCGACGCAGACGCTTCGCGAATATATCACGAAAGGCTTTGTACTGAATGACGAAATGCTGAAAAACGGCCGTCCGTTCGGGAAAGATTACTTTGATGAACTGCTGGAACGGATTCGTGAAATCCGGGCTTCCGAACGGCGCGCCTATCAGAAAATCACTGATGTTTTTGAACAATGCAGCGCCGATTATTCAAGTTCGGCGGAGGAAGCAAAACTGTTTTTTGCCTTTGTGCAGAATAAGCTGCATTATGCCGTTGCCGGGAAGACTGCGGCAGAGATCATCTATACGCGGGCGGATGCGGAATTGCCGACCATGGGACTGACTACCTGGAAGAATGCGCCGCGGGGGAAGATTTTGCGCTCGGACACGCATGTGGCGAAGAACTATCTCAATGAGTCTGAAATCGACCGGCTGAACCGTCTGGTGGCAATGTTCATTGATTTTGCAGAACTGCGAGCGCTCAATCACAAGATCATGCTGATGCAGGAGTGGATCTCTGTTGTGGACAAGTTTCTTGATTATACGGATCAGCAGATTCTGACGGAAGCGGGAAAAATTTCGCATGAGATGGCAATTGCCAAAGCCGACCACGAGTATGATATTTTCCGGGGGCGCCAGGACCGTGAATATCTTTCGGATTTTGACCGGACGTTTGCGAAGTATCTGACGGGAAAGGCTGAAAACAAATGACTCCCTATCCCGAATACAAACCGAC
>DCIG01000034.1 GCA_002315855.1 Lentisphaeria bacterium UBA1732
GCAATCCCTTTGGCGTAGCCAATCCGAACGGAGTCGACTCCGGGATTGATGTTCCGAATGATGCGCAAGAAAAATCAGAGGGAAATTTTTCCGCTCAAACATCAAGCCGGAATACAGATTCTTCCGATGAAATCAATTTCAGGAGTGTTTCTGGCGGTAGTACCAACAGTGGCAAATCCAAAGAGGAGGGTTCTAAAACGCGGCCTGTCGATAGCATCAATCCACAGAAAAATGATTCTTCCAATTCAGTAAAACCGTCAACCGATTCCTCAGCTGGTTCATTTGAAATGTTAGGGGAAATTGGAAAGAACAATTTGTTCTATTCACATCCGATGACTGCCGGGAAAGCCTTACTGTCGGAAAATGCATTCTCCATTTCAAAGTACTTAGATACAGCCAACTTTTCTCCAGAACTGCAATTGCCAATCCAGCTGATCTACAAATCAAGTAACGAATCAAGCGGCATTTTGGGTTTTGCATGGTATTCGCCTCAACTTGAAAGCATGGCTTATTACGATAAGGATGGCGTATTATGGGTAACTCCATGGGGAGAGAGAATCAAGTTTTTTCCCAAAGATGAGAAAACCTCCAAAGACTCGCTTGTCATTGAGTTGTATGAGAAAGCAAAAGAGGGACGAGGCTTTTATGCGCCATATTCCGAGTGGGAAGCCGATACATCCGCCCGCAAATATGAAAACAACGGAAACTGGATTTTTACAGGGAAGAAGGGGAAAAAAGGATGGAAATTCGTTTATCGGGATCACAGGTTGCAGTCCGTTACCGCCCCATCAGGACGAATGATTACGTTCGATTATTCGGGCAATAGATTGAATTTTATTACACAAAACGGGGTAAAATTTGTCGAACTTCAGTACAAGAACAATCTTGTGTCTTCAATAAAAATCAACGGCTTTGTATATGAACTGGAATATGCCGCAACCGATTTGCAGATTCTTCCCAAAACCGAATCAGGGAAAATCATCAGCGCGGTCCGTCCGGCTCTTTCCGGCTTGAAACAGGGTGATTTGTCGCCAATCCTTTTCCAATACGACAACTATGGCTTCCTTACCAACATTGCGCAGGAAGATTTTATTGAGAAAATAGTCGTTCAGCATCAAACTCTTGATGAAAAAAAAGCGGAACTGCGAGCAAAAAGAGTTCCCGGGGCAAAATATAATGGAGCCATCAATGGCAGAATTGCATCCGACAACCAACTCAAATATTCCTACCAATCCACAAAGGCAGGCTCCATAACCATTACAAACCCGTCGAAACAAACGGCAACCTATCAGTTCGATACCCAGACCGGGGTTTTTCATTTGCAGGGATATTCCGGCAAAAAGTATACCATCTACTATTTTATGCGCCATGATGTCGCGTATTTGGGTAAAGTTCGCAAAATAGTTGATAACCGGGGACGGGATCTCATCAATTACCGCTATGACGGTCTTTCAGGAAATGTCGTGCGCATTAGGGATATTGTCGGGAATGATATTAACTTCGAATATGGCGCCAATAACAAGGTTTCACTCATCACCAAACGGGCCGCGGATCAGGAGAAACCGGAACCTGTGGAATCCTTTGCATATGATAGCCGGGATAATCTCATCGAATCAAATCAGCTTAACCAAAATGGAAATAAAGTTGTTTCCACGGCCATGACTTATACACAATTCAATCAGTTGAAAAGTGTTTCCGATGGGCAGGTTAGGATTGAAATCCTCTATAATGGAATCGGATATCCGACAGCGATTGTGAATACGTTTGGACAGACAACTAAGCTTGAGTACAACGACTATAATCAAATCGTGTCCAGTACCAATCCATACGGCGTCAAAACATTTTATACTTATACTCCTGCCGGCCTGCTTAGCAAAATGGAGCAGAAAGATGGTCAGAGATCACTTTCTTCCATAGAAATTCTTTACAATGGCAAAGGCCAGCCCGTCACTTACACCGACCTGTCGGGGAAAACCAAAAAATTGGAGCGAGATGCCATTGGCAGAATAATCAAGGAAGTGTTTCCCGATGATTCCGAAGTGTCGTATGCCTACAATAAACAGGGAAAACTGAGTACTGTTCTGGACGAGAATCAGCACATCATCAGCTTTGACTGGAATCGTTTCGGACTTGACTCGAAAAAAAAGCCGACCGGTGATTTGACCAGCTATGTCCGTGATGAATACGGACTGATTTCCAAAATGGAATCGGAAACGCCCCAGCAAAGGGAAAATTCCCGTTCCATGAAATACACATACGATCAATTCGACCGTCCGGTTAAAGTAGAGTATGGCGATGGCGATATCGAAAGCCGTACCTATGACAGCTGGGGGAGATTGCTGAGCATACAATACGGCAAAGACAAAAAGAAAGTGTCCTGTCAATATGACTACTGGGGGCGTCTGATCAAGCGTGAAGATCCCGATGAAACGATAACCATCAGTTATAATCCATATGGTCAGCGTACGGACCGCACGATTGAACGCAATGGGGTTAAACTGAAAGAGTCCAGAACCTATGATCGTTACGGCAGACTGATCCGCATTGTTTCCGGAAACAGCAAGGTGGAGTATCTCTATTCACAAAACAATCAGATTCAACGTCAGATCGTTGATGGAAAAGTGATCGAATTCGTTTACAATAAATACGGTCAATTACAAAAAAAGCAATTGATCGATAACAATTTCTAACCCACAACCTCAACAATATGGAAACAACGCAATGAAAAAAAGTTTCTCACGTTTATGCGGCATCCTGTTGCTTGCCGCACTAACAACCCCGCTTCACGCGGGCAAAGTACTTGCGGAAGTTGAGTACTTCTACGCACCGGACAACACTTTGGTCGGCAAGGCGTTTAACGGCAAACGCGTCAACTTCGAGTACGACCTTCGCGGACAGCTTCTGGCGGTTACGGATGCGGAGGGCAACGACCTTGAACGCTACACCTATGACCCCGCGGGGAACAGACTGTCCAAAACGATTGGCGGCGTGACGACGACGTATCGTTATGACAATGCCAATCAGCTGGTCAGTTCCACGTCGGACGGTGTCACCACGCAGTACCGTTACGATGCGGCCGGACGAATGGTCCAGGCTGGGGACAAGACGTATTATTACAATTTCGGCAACAACAAGGTGTCCGAGGTCAAACAGAACGGCAAGACGATTGCGAAATTCGAATATAATCTCGACGGACAGATTTCCAAGGCTGTTTACGGGGACAAGACCGAGGAGTTTATCTGGGACGGTTTGGCGCTTGTCTGGCGCAGCGGTGTGACCTACGTCAACGAGCCCTACATTACCGGCGGCAATCCGATCCTGGCAGGCGACGATGTGCTCTTCAATGACATGCTGGGAACAACGCTTGCTGTCAACGGCAATCCTGTTGAGATGACGTCTTTTGGGGAAACGAACGATTCATCGGCGTTCTTTACCGGCAAACCGATGATCGAGGAGCTTGGATATTCGTTCCTCTTCCGCGACTACAATCCCAATCACGGCAGATGGACGACCGCCGACCCGCTCGGCTACCCGGACGGATGGAATAATCTGGCGTATGTTAACAATTGGGTGACAGGAGCGATCGACCGATTGGGAACAGACATCTATCATCTTGTTGATGTTACTGGATGTGGACATTCTGCATGCATCATCGGAAATCCGGAAATGGGCTATTTTTCCTATAGTTACAACGGAGATGGGGGCGGATATGGTAATAATAAAAATGAACGTTACGATAATCCTCAGTTGCAGAGAGAGGTATATAATTTGGGAAACAATAATAATCCACCGAGTCAAGTTAGTTCTTCAGATTATTTTCCTACAGGTGAATATGTTATTATTAATGATAAGCCGGGGGGAACGTTACCAATCTATGCTTATAAAACTCCGGCTTTAGCATTGACCGTAGAACTACTGACACTCAGGCCTTCTGCAAAGGAATATACCTTAGTTCAAAAATGGACAACTACTCCGGCGCAGGATTATGGAGCAATGGAAGCCATTAAGAACTACATTGGCAGGTACGGCGACGAAGACAAATACAATGCCTTCTGGCACAATTGCTCACAAGCTGTAGATGCCGCGTTGGATGGTGCTGATGTACCGCATAGCGGTTACGCAACATCTATTGGTTTTTCGATTGTTTTTGGTCCAGACCTTTTACTTCCTTGGACTATAACCACCCCTCCACTCGATTTTTTTCTTGCCAATACGTTGTTCGCAGAATCACTTGATTATAATGATTTTAAAAACGGGTTAGTTGAATGAAAAAATCACATATACCCTTCCTTTTGTTTGGATTATTTTTTGCTGTTATAGTTCTGAGATTATTGTGGACGTTCGGAGAACTCAGGTTAAAAGAGGATCGCGCTAATACACGGAGCAATTTAGTATTTGTATATAGACGCTTGGAACAATATCATTACGAACATGGGGCTTATCCTCCTCAGCAGGATATGAAATCTCTATTGAACACCTTGGGTATAAGCAAAAGTGATTTTGAAAAAACTCGGTTTTTTGATATCAGTTCCGCAGAATACCATGCCTTTAATCGGAATCAGGAATACTCGGCTCAGAATATGGATGATCCTGTTTTGTCAATACGTGTCAAGTCGCGTGTTTTTGGTAAACATGAACGCCTTTGTGTGAAAAAAGATGGCAGCATGTATTATAGTGATTTTGAAACAGGAGCCAAGCTATGAAAAATCTTATCACAAACATCCTGTGCCAAAAAGGCTTGATTCGCAAATGATCATCAACAACATAACAATGCGTTAAGGGGAAAAAACGCTCTATTTCCAACATGAAAACATATTTTACAATACTATGTTGGATCTTTCTGCTGCTGTCAGTGTCCTCACTGACAGCGGCAGAAACTCTCATTGTCAAAACGAAGGCACCGCATAACCGGGAAGCCGTATTTCGGTACCGTGTTCCGAAAGGATACGACAAGACCCGCCGTGAGATGTACCGGGTCCTGGTAGTCTTCGGCGGACGCAACACGGATGGCAAGGAAGACGCTTCCGGCCGCATGGGCTGGGGTGAATGGTGCGATGCCAACGATATCTTTCTCGTGGCTCCCGGGTTCAAAGACGACAACTACTGGGACCCGAAAGACTGGTCGGGCGAAGCACTGCAAAAAGCGTTGATACAACTGAAGAAAGAATACAATGTCTGTACCGACAAATTGCTCTTCTACGGGTATTCTGCGGGCAGTCAGGCAAGCAATCTTTTTCCCGCCTGGAAACCGACGATGTGCCGGGCGTGGGTCAGCCATGCGTGCGGAGTCTTCCACGAACCCAGTTCCCGGATGCGTTCCATTCCCGGTCTGGTGACATGCGGAGATGCGGATAAGGCCCGATATGTCATCAGTCGTGATTTCGTGGAGAAATCGCGTCGGCTGGGGATCAATATCGTGTGGAGATCATTTCCCAACCTCGCGCACGACGTGACGGATGATTCTCAGAAACTTGCCCGCGCCTTTTTGCTCTATTACCATCTGGAAAACAAGGACGACCTGATTCCGGGAAAAGCACAAAAAACACGTACGTCCCCCGTAAAGTTCATCGGCGACGATCAGGAGGCGGTTTATTACCCGGCAGAATCCGCCAAGGCCAAAAACGTTCTTCCCGAAGACCGCGTGGAGTTTCCCGATCAGTCCATCGCCGAGGCATGGGGAAAGCTTGACAAATGAAACGAGTTCTCTCCGCGTTCGTCATGCTCTTTTCTTCCCTGCTGCTCAGGGCAGAAACCATTCGGCTGGACGGTGTGGATTTCCATTGTCGAGTCCCCGGCCATCACGATGCGAACAGCGGCATCATGGTGCTCTTCGGCGGTCGGAACTGGCCGGGAGACAAAACATTGGCAACATTCCGATTTGATGTCCTGGCGGATAAACACCGGCTCTTTCTGCTCTCCCCGTCCTTTCAGGACCGTAATTATTGGGAACCGGAACCATGGTCCGGGAAATTGCTGAAACAGGCGATTCAGGAGTTGCAAAGAAAATACCGATTAAAAAACACAAAACTGTTCTTTTACGGATATTCCGCAGGAGGACAGTGTGTCACGCTGTTCTATCAATGGATGCCGGATCAGGTCGCAGCCTGGGGTATTCACGGTTGCGGCGTTTTCCCGCCAAAACTTAAGACCTCTGCCGCTCCGGCGCTGATTACTTGCGGAACCGAGGATTCGGAGCGCCTGCAGATCAGCCGGAGCTTTGTTTATCGTTACCGAGAACATGGCGGCGAGCTTTTGTGGAAATACTATCGGAATTCCGGGCATGAACTGACCCCGGCCGCATTGGAGCTTGCAAAGGTATGGTTCGATGATCTGCTGTCGGAAAGAAAGATTCTTTTTTACGGGGAAGATGATACCTTTCAGATTCAAAAGATGATTGATGTGGAGTTTCGTAATCCGTTGTATTCTGAGAGATTAAAGGATTTGTGGAAAAAATGATGGACTTTACGTTCGAGGGTGTCGTGCGACATGGCTTCGGGTTCTACAATCCCAACCACGCGGCCGCGCTGATTTGCGCTTTTTTTCCGTTTTTGTGGGGCTGGAAAAAACGCGCCTGGATTGGAGTGATTGCAAGCGTTCTTCTGGCCATCCCGCTTGCCATGACTTTTTCACGAACCGGCGTTTTGGTTTTGTTTCTTGAAATAATCGCATACTGGTTCTGGGGAACGAATCGTAATTTCAAATGGATCGCAGCGTTGCTGGTCGGCATTATTGTTGTTTTTGCCATAGGGGGGATTTTTTATCGCTTTACCCTTGATCGGGCCGTTACCAATCGCCCGCAAATATGGATTGCGGGACTGAAACTTTGTGCGGCGAATCCCCTGGGCGTCGGACTGGGCTGTTCCGGCATGCTGGCATCCGCCTTTCTTCTGGACGGAATAGAGTGCCGCACGTTGATAAACTCACATCTGACCCTGTGGGCGGAACAAGGAATCCTGGTTGCCTTTTTATGGTTCTCGCCTATAATCTATGCGCTCATTAACATAAAAAAGCATCTTCGAACCGGAATCGCTTTTGCCGGATTGTGCATCTCCGCATCATGTTCCAGTATTTTTGACTGGAGTGTTTTACTGGATTTTTACGAGCATGCCGGACTCGGATTGATGAACTTCATCCTCGCATGGACCATGATGCTGTTTTTTGTTCTTCTATGGGGAATATTATCTTTCGGAAAGATCCGGTGGCAGCGAATGGCCGTTTCTTCCGGCATCGCCGCGTTGATTGTTTCGATGCAGCTGTTTTTTATCGGCGATTCGCCCAGGATTCGGAATGGGTCTGTTGTTCGGGACGGTACTCCGCAAGTATATGTCGCGTATGATGACGAATGGACGCTGAAAAGCATTCTTCCTATGCTTCCGGATGGATATGTTTTGCCTCTTCGCTCTCTTCAATTCATGGAAGCTCCGGTTGATTCGGAGGTCTGGCTGTTTGGCGCAACGGTTGAAAGCGCAGATAGATTTCAACAGCAAAAACTGGTTTTGGTCGATCCTCCTGAGTTCTTTAAGATGCCGCCCCATGTCACAAAAGTAATGCTTCCACGATAACGACTGTACATACATCAAGTCATTCTGCAATGTATTCAAATCCATCGGCA
>DCIG01000056.1 GCA_002315855.1 Lentisphaeria bacterium UBA1732
GGCGAAAGCCGAAGCAGAAACAGAGTCCGCCGTCAGGCGGACGAAAAACAGAGGAAAATCAGGCTTGGGGTGATGAAACCGGGACCAAAATTCGGGAATAAACGGGGAGTAAAATGAGAAAAAATAACTGTTTGGTCTTGTTTATTGCGAAAAATGGTGTATATTATTGTTTTTAAGTGTGGAGACGCGCTTTCCCGAACGGGGGAGAACTGTCTTCCGGCGGGAGACCGCCGAATGTCATGAAACGCTAAACATAAACAATAATATAACAGAACCAAAGGAACACACATGAACACACTCTTCATTCTTCTCGCGCAAGCTGAAGCCGCCGCGACGACAGCCGCAGCCCCACAGACAGGAGCAGCCGAGGGAGCAGCCCCGCAGGCGGTGCCCGGCATGGGCGGCGGCATCATGGGCTTTCTGCCGTTTATCGTGCTGATTGCGGTATTCATTTACCTGAGCTGGCGCGGACAGAAAAAAGAAGCGAAACGGCAGCAGGATATGCTGAATTCGATTCGCAAAGACACGCAGATCATGACGACGGGCGGCATCATCGGCACAATCGCCGAAGTGCATGACGACCGATTTGTCCTCACCATCGCCCCGAACGTGAGGATTTCCATTTCGCGCAACGCGATCGGGAAAGTGATGTCGCAGGGCGCAACCGCATCCGATGAGGCCTCCAAGAAATGAACAACCACAAGCCCATCATTTTGCGAACACTTTTCGCAATCGCCGTGATCGCGATTTTCATCGCGTCCATGTTTCCGTTCTCCGAGAGCGATTTTTACGACACATTGAATACCCTGCTGAGCGATCCGCAGAATCCGACCATGGTCAAGGTGATTGATCTGGCGAAGCAGAAACAGTCGGAAGACAAGGTGAAATACGCGTATCCGTCCGTGGCACTGGAAGCGGCGGCACGCGAAGTGAAAGAACCGGATGCCGACGGGAACGGTCTGTACTCCGTGGATATCGTGCGTTATGTCAAGCCCGTGATTGTGAAACAGCACAAGATTCAGAGCAATGCGGACGTGATTTCGCTGGTGCGCAAGAACTCTGCAAGTGCGCTGCATCTGGGTATCGACCTGCACGGCGGTGCGGAATTCCTGCTCCACCTGGTTGCCGACGAAAAGGCGCAGTCCGACTTTGCACGTTTCCGCGACAATGCAATCGAAACTCTGCGCAAACGCCTTGCGAAGCAGAATATTTTTGAAGCGGAAATCTCGCCTGCGGGTCTGGAATATGTGTCCGTCCGCGTACCGGTGAAAACGGAAGACGAAAAAGCCAATCTGGAAAAGCTGGTACTGCGTTCCGCCAAACTGGAATTCCGCATGGTCCACCCGATGAACGACGAACTGGTGCCGCGCTATGAAGCGTACCTGAATCAGGGCGGCGATCCGGATGCGTTCCCCGATACTCCGTCGGAAGCAGAATTTCTGTCCACCGAAGAACGAATCGGCGACCATCTGATTACGGAGTACGTGCTGGTTGAAACGACCGTACAGATGGAAGGCAACGAAGTGAAAGACGCGTATCCGTCCATGAACCAGTTCGGCAAGCGCGAAATTCTGTTCTCCTTCACACCGGCGGGCGCAAGCAAGTTCGGCGAAGTAACCGGAAACAACATCGGCCGCCGCATGGCAGTGGTGCTGGACGGACAGCTGTATTCCGCGCCGACGATTCAGTCGCGCATCACCAGCAACGGACAAATCACGGGGTCATTCTCGCAGGATGAAGCACAGGGTGTGGCCGATGCACTGGTCAGCGGAAGTCTGCCGTTTGAAATCACCGTGGCTTCGCGTTCGGACATCGATGCGACCGTGGGAGCCGAAACGATTCGGAGCTCGATCTACAGCGGTATTCTGGGAACCGTACTCATCATGATTTTCATGCTGATTTACTACAGAACCGCAGGACTGGTTGCGAATATCTCCCTGCTGGCAAACACGGGCGTACTGCTCGGCGCAATGGCGGCATTCGGAGTAACGCTGACCCTGCCGGGCATCGCAGGCATCATCCTGACGCTGGGTATGGCAATCGACGCCAACGTGCTGTTCTACGAGCGCATCCGCGAAGAACAGGAAGCGGGCAAGTCTCTGCATTCGGCTGTGAACATCGGTTTCGACCGTGCTTTCTCCGCCATTTTCGACTCGAACGTGACGACACTCTTCACCGGTATCATCCTGTACTGGCAGGGTACCGGAGCAATCAAGGGATTTGCCATGACACTGGTCATCGGTATTTTCACGACCATGTTCTCGGCCGTATTCCTGTCCCGCGTGCTGTTCGACTGGATTCTGCGCATCCCGAACCTGAAGATGCAGAAAATCAATATGCTGATGTTCCTGCCGAATCCGAAGTTCGACTTTGTGAAAGTCCGCTTCATCGGTTTCGGGATCAGTATCTTCCTTATCCTGCTGTCACTGACCACCATTTTCGTGCGCGGGTCCAATGCGCTGAGCATTGACTTCACCGGCGGTACACAGCTTCTAGTCAGCTACGAGCCGAAAGACAAGACACAAGCCCAGATTCCGGCATCCGACATCGGCAAGTATCTCGGCACCAAGGGATATGACGCGAAAGTGGCATACAAGAAAGTAACCGACCAGAACAACACCGAAGGCACAAGCGTGCTTGAAATCGTGGTTCGTCCGCGTTCTCAGGAAAAAGGCTCCGTGTCATCCGAAGTGTCATCCGAACTGATCGGCGAACTGGACAAGGCCTATCCTGATGTGAAGATGACCAAGATTTCGGAATCCACGCTGGGAGCATTGATCGGCGCGGCATTCACGAAGTCCGCCATCAAGGCACTGATCTGCGCCATGATCGGCATGATCATTTACATGACGATCCGCTTCCAGTTCTCGTACTCCATCGCGGCAAACGTGGCCCTGATTCACGACGTGATCGTCTCCACCGGCATCTATCTGCTGTGCGGCGGACAAATCTCTCTGCAAGTGGTGGCCTCCCTGCTGACCCTGATCGGTTACTCGGTCAACGACACCATCGTGATCTTCGACCGTCAGCGTGAAAACCTGACCCTGCATCCGGAAATGACCTACTTCCAGATTGTGAATCTGAGCATGAACCAGACACTGGGACGTACCATCCTGACATCAGTCTGCGTCATGCTTGTTCTGCTGAGCCAGTTCTTCCTGGGCGGAGACGGCATCCATGACTTTGTTGCCACCATCCTGATCGGCAACATCGCAGGCTGCTACTCCTCCATCTTCATCTCGCCGATGCTGACAGCCTACTGGCACAACAAGAGCAAGAAGAATGCCGCACCGTCCGCACCGTCTGCACCTGCGGCTGCCCCGAAGAACAACGGCGATCTCAACATCACCATCAACGCATAAAAGCGAACCTGTCATTCAAAAGAGCTGATTTCAAAAGCACTCAATTTCTGACAGGCTGAAAAGTCCGGGAATCGAAAGTTTACGGTGTCTGACGCGAAAGCAAGCACACTGAAAGTTTCGATTCCCGCTTTTTTTCAAGGCGGAAACACACCATGATGAATTATCTTGAACTCTACGCAGTCCGGCACGGCGAGACCGCGGCCAATGCGGCACATCTCCTGCAAGGCCAGACTGAATCGCCGCTGAGCGAACTCGGTCGGCAACAGGCCGAAGCACTCGCGACACGACTGGAAAACACCGAATTTCAGGCGTTGTTCAGCAGTGATCTCTCACGGGCTGTTCAGACGGCAGTCCCGATTGCCATGCGCCAGCCGGGACTGGAAATCGAACGCGAGCCGCTTCTGCGGGAATGGAATCTGGGCAAACTGGAGGGATGCCCGCAAAGCGAACTGATGAAATACCCTGAATTATTAAAGTCGCTCCTGCATCTCCCTGAAAAGTCCGTGGAGGTGCCGGGCGGAGAATCCACCGGGGAACTGCAAGCACGTGTCGACCGTTTCATGAACCGAATGTCCAATGAATTTTTCGGGGAACGGATTCTGGCGGTAACACACGGAGGCGTTTTGCAGTGCATGTTCCAGCATGTCATGCAATGTGCGGCAGGGAATATGGCAATCCGACCACTGTCCGACAATGCGTCTTTCTCGATTTTCCGGTGTTTCCTGCATCCGGCAACGAAACAGAAGGTGTGGCGGATGTACGTGTGGAACGATATTTCCCATCTGTCGCATCTGCCAGTCAATCCGACATTCACGCTGTAAAAAGCGGTGAAATGCAAACAGTACAAGCATACACCATCTTCGGATGGTGTATTTTTTGATGACGGGAGCCGATTTTGATTTTTTCATGATATTCTTAAGAAAAGAGTTTGAAAAGCGGGCAGAATGAAGTATTGTATTAACTGCACGAAGATTCGATTCAAAGCGTTTCGCCAATGAACCGGAGCAGAGATTTCATAAAGCGCGGTTGCGATTTTGTGAAACAGCTTTCAGAATTTCAAGAAAAACGCCAAATGAGAAACAAGGATTTCATACTATGACGCTTCCAATTTTCGTAATCGGCAGTATTTTGCTGATTGCAGCAATCCAAGTTGTTATGCTGATGAAAAAAATGCCGCGTCCGACAGACGTGCAGAAACCGAAGAAAAAGAAAACGTATACGGTGGAGGACGCCAACAACATCATCGAACAATTCAAGACCGATGATGTGCCGGAAGCAAGTTTGTCGGAACGAGTCCGCGTGATCAGCCAATCCCAGCTGTTTCACTGCGGGAAGATACGTTTCGGAGAGCAGACGGTCTTTGACATAACCAGGAAAGAAATGAAGAAATACCGGGGACGGCTGTACTATCTGATCTGTGCAAGCGACGAGGGAGATTTCTACATCAGCGACGGAGAAGGGGACAAGGCAGTCTATCTCTTCACGCTGGACCAGAACATCCGTGCGCACTATCCCAATACGCCGCTTGTCCCCAATGACGACAAGTTCCACCCGTGGGAGGCGTTTGTGTGCATCGAAGATTATCTGGGGCAAGCCTATGATGAACTGCTGGACAAGCTCAATGCCCGCGACAAGAATGACTGAGGAGATTTCATAAGGGATTTGTCTGAACAACGTACCGTTTCGCGGTTCAGACGGGAAAAAAGTGAGGCCGGAGGATGAAAAAACGGCAGGTGCATCAAACGATGTATCTGCCGTTTATCGGTTTTAAGGGGGGTAGGAAGCGCAGGTCAGAAGGGGAAATCCTCTTCGGATTTCAGAGTTTTGGCTTCCACTTCCACAGGTTTTTCCACCGTGATTTGCTCCAGGACGCCGGAAACGCGGATAGCAGGCTCGCGTTTCGCCTGATTGATGCCGGGACAAATGTGCTGACAAGCACCGCAACCGATGCAGAGTTTGTCGTTGATTTGCGGGATGCGCGTGGACTTGTAATCCACCATGACAATCGCGCCGACGGGGCAATGTTCGCCGCAGGCACCGCAGTCCTGTTCGGCGGTGTAGGCAACGCAGTTGTCGGGGATGAAATGCGCCAGCCCGATACGCGTGCTCTGCTTCCGATCGCGTTTCAGGGGGACAAGAGCCCCGGTAGGACAGAGATTATTGCAGCGGCTGCACCCGAAGGCACAGAAACCGCTGTCGTAATTCATATAGGGCTGCATGAAGCCGGCCAGACCATACTGGAGGGATGCGGCACGAAGGACGTTCCCCGTGCATTTGGAGATGCAGAGACCGCAGCCAACGCACTTGGCGTTGAAACGGGCGCGGTTCATGGCACCAGGAGGCATGGAGGGCTCTTCTTTTGCGGCATCGGCTTCCTTGCGGGATACGCCGAGTTTCGACATGGCAAGTCCGAGCCCGGCACCGACCGCCGCGCCGCCAATTCCGGCGATGAAGCGACGTCTGCTCAAATCGCAGTGCTGTTCCGCTTTCGGAGCGGCGGATTTTTTCGTGAGGACGAGCTTGATGGCGTCACGGGCGCAAGCAGACAGGCAGTTGCCGCACATCACACAATTTTCATTGCGGACGACTTTGTTTTTCGCATCAATGCAACCGGCTTTGCAGACGTGTTCGCACATGCCGCAGCTGACGCACTGATCCTGATTCAGCTGAATGCGGAACAGCGAAAACGCGGCAGGCAGGGAAAGAACCGCACCCACCGGACAAAGGGTGTTGCAATAGAGGCGGCCTTTCCACAGCGTCATGGCAATCAGGATGAACAGCGTGAAGATTGAGGTGATGAACACGCCCGGAGCAGGGTCCACACTCTTTATATCCAGCGAACAACCAAACAACTGCGCGACCTGATAGGTGCCCTGAACAAAGACGTTTGACAGAATCGTGAAGAAATTTGAGGAGGGCAGGAGCATTACCAGCGGGGTGGCGACACCGAAGCAGAAAAGCACTGCAACGAAGAAGAATACCGCACGTTTCAGGGTGCGAGTGTCGTAATAGTGATACGGACCGCGTTTTTTCCGGCGGAACAAGGCCTTCACGGACAAAACGATGTCCTGAAGGATTCCGAGGGGGCAAATGACGGAGCAGTAGACACGCCCGAAGATGAACGTCAAAAGGAAGACGATCAGGGAAATGACGATTGCGGCAGGCAACGCCAGTGCGAGTGAGTTCAGCAGAGACGGAGCGAATTGAAGCAAACGAAACGCTTTGCCGAATCGAATCCAGCCGAAGAAATCCGTCAGAATCAAAACGAAGAAAGCACCGGCAAGCGAACTGCGGACAAATGGCCAGATTTTGCCATTCGTTTTCATGCTAAAGTAACCTTCTTGATTGTCAGTTTGGAGATGTCGGAGGTGCCGAGGCCGAGTTTTTCGCCTTCCTTGATGTGTCCGATGCGGTCAACGGGAAATTCGAGGAGCTTGGCCGCGAGGACATCCAAAGCGACCATGTCTTTTCCAACCATGAGGGTTTTCAGGAGTTTGACATCGCTGGC
The DNA here is from genome assembly GCA_002315855.1 of Lentisphaeria bacterium UBA1732. Classification (GTDB taxonomy): domain Bacteria; phylum Verrucomicrobiota; class Lentisphaeria; order Victivallales; family UBA1829; genus UBA1732. The sequence goes on from DCIG01000056.1 coordinate 6,871, forward strand.
ATCAACGCCTTTCGGACCGCGCTTGGTCATGACACGATAGGCATCCACGATATTGAGGTCAGGCTTGCGGTATGAGCCGACTTCGGCAATGCACTGGTGCAACCCGCCCTGGTGAATCTTCATCTGCATATCCTTGGAAACGACGCCCATCATGTTCTTCATGCAGCAGGTCATCGTGGCGCCGCCGTGATTTTTCAGAATCGGGACGTTGATGAAGACATCGCATTCCTTAAGGAGCTTGTTGATGGTAACGTTTTTCATCTTCTGTGCGCCCTTGATTTCCACATTTTTGAGGAACCACTTGTCAACGAAAGCCTGATCGCGCTGTGTATCACCGCAAACGATTTCGGCATCGTATTTTTTAGCGATTTCTTCCATCTTGCTGGACTTGATGCAGTTTTTCCAGTTGTCGCAGGTGGTGTCGATGAGGTAAACTTTCCTGACTCCGACTTCCTTCAGGGATTTGAGCAGGGCTTCCATGAGGTCGGGATTGGTGGTGGCACCCATCTCAGGGGGGCGATCCCATGCCATATTCGGCTTGATGACGACCGTCTGATCCTTCCTGACAAATTCTTTCATGCCGCCGAGTTCCTTCATGGCCGCTTCAAACATGGCGGCAGGCTCGCCGTTGCGCACAGCGACGATATCCGGTTTTTTTGCTGCGTCATTTTTCTTTGTCTCTTCAGGCTTCTTGTCATCAACCTTTTTGTCAGCAGCCTTGATTTCATCGGCGGCAGTCAGTTTAAGAACTGTGCCGAGAGCCGCGATTGCGGCAGTTTTTTTCAAAAAATCACGTCTGTTCATGCGATTCCTCCTGTTGTTGTGATTGTTGGTTCGCATTGATGTAAAGTTTCAAAGATGAATCCCGCTTCTGATGGAAACGGAATAAAAAAATCGTGAGTTCAAAAAGCAGCCATGCGGGAACTGCAAGCATGAGCTGGCTTACGACATCCGGGGGTGTCAGCAGAGCGGCAAGGATGAGAATGCCCACAATGACTATGGAGCGGCGTTTCGCAAGGGATTCCGCCGAAACAAAGCCCATAATCATGAGGATGTAGAGCAAAACGGGGAATTGAAACAAGATGGCGCAGGCAATCATGAGGGCAAGCAGCAGAGAAACGAAACTGCCGACCCCAATGACCGGGTCCATGGTGTGCCCCGCAAACGACATGGAAAACTGAATGATTTTCGGCATCATGAGGAAGTACGTAAGAGCAATGCCGGCATAGGCAAGCCCGAATGCGGCAAGGAGCAGGGGGATGACCATGCGTTTTTCGTCCGGCATGAGCGCGGGTGAGACAAACTGCCAAATGAAGTAAAGCGTGAACGGGAGAGACGCCAGAAAAGCAAGCGAGCAAGTGAGTTTCAGCAGGGTAAGAAACGGTTCCATGACCGTGAAATAATGCAGGACAATTCCCTGGGGAACCGACGTGCGAAGCAGAAAATCCAAAACGGGCTGAGCAAAATACCACGCGGGAATACAGAGAAGCATGAACACCCCGATGGAACGGATGAGCATGGAACGCAACGCCTCAATATGTTCCCATACGGAGGAGTCCGATTCGGAATGGAACCAATCGTCCATACGAAGTGCCTTTCTTGCGGGGGGATAGCTTGTGGTGCCGGAAGTCCGAAAGTCAGTTCAAACGGGCTGAAATCAGGCTTGTTTTTCGTCCTTTTTTTCTTCGGCTTTGTCAGCGGGAATTTTCTTCTCGTCGGGAGATTCGATGCCGGAAATGAATTCTTCCTGAGCTTTTTTGTATTCCTGTTTCGCCCTGCCAAGAGAACGAGCGAGTTCGGGGATACGCTTTGCACCGAACAAAATGATGATGACAAGCACGATGACAATGATTTCGCTGTATCCTAACGACATAAGAAGTTCCTCCATTCGGGACAAAGAGCCGGTTTTCAGGTGAATGCGAACTGATTTCAAAAGGCCTGACGGGGGATTTGAAGTCAGTTCCTGTGCGGAAAAAGGAAGATCAGGAAAGATGAGCTTCCCCGGACAATCTGAAAATATGTTCATGCGAGCTGATATGAGGAGCCAGGCATGGTAAAATTCAGATGTGTCCAATAATTTACTCTTTCAGTGAGAAAAAATCAAATCATTTTGTTGTTTTCAGTAAAGAAAATGTGGGGGAGGTCGCGCGAAGAGGAAAAGCAGAAAACGGAGGAGGAAGAGATGCAGGATGAGGAGGGTGAGGAGAGAGAGTAAAGATTAAGGTGAAAGATTTTTTACAGGGGAAACACAGGGGCGTGAGATTCCCGTCTTTCCGTTAATGCCTTTTGAAATCAACTCTATTGAAAAAAGGTCAAAAAGATGTTATATTATTTACGTATATTCTTTTTTACGAGCTGATTTTGCAAGAGATCGGCTTGAGCTTTTCAACCGGTATTCTGAGCCATGTCTGACGCAAAAAAACTCCGTTTTTTCTATATTTTTCTGCTTGTGTGGGCAATCCTGTTAGTGGGGATTCCCTCGATTTTCTACACGGTGCTGCCGCTGGATACCACAGAGGCAATCATGTGGTGCAATCCGCCTGAACTGGGCAACGCGAAACATCCGCCGCTTTCCGGGTGGCTTGCGGGACTTTTCGATCTGATTTTCGGTCATTCCGACTTCGGAATGTATTTTCTGAGTCAGGTGATGGTGATAACGGGATTTGTGTATCTTTACCGACTTTGCCGGGAATATTTCAGTGTTGCGAAATCAATCATCGCAGTTCTGCTCCAGACGTATGTGCTTTTTTACTGCGCGGATTCGCCGAAATTCAACGCGAATCTGCCGCACCTGATGCTGTGGCCGATGATGAGTTTTTATTTTGTGCGCAGTCTCCGCACGGACAAAATGTGCTGCTGGATTCTGCTGGGGATTACGGGCGGACTGTCTGTGCTGAGCAAATTTTTCGGCGGAGTGCCGCTTTTTGCCATGTTTCTGTATGTGTTATGCACCAAAAAATACTGGAATCTGTTCCGCCGTCCCGGTCCGTATACGGCGTTTCTTTTTTTCGTGATGGTGTTGACTCCGTATCTGATTTGGCTGGTACACTATGATTTTCTGCCGTTCACGTACATTGCGGACAGAGTGACTGAAGAAGCCGAGCCGATGGCATGGTATTATCCGCTGTTCGTGCTTGCGGGAGGACTTTATCCTGTGCTTCCGCCGCTGGGAGTGCTGCTGATTATGCAGGACAAGCCGTTCCGCACGATTTTCGGGTTCTTCCGAAACCGTGAATGGGGCAAACTGCGCCCCTCTGCGCCGGAAGAGTTCCGTCTTGCTTTGTTTCTATTCCTGACTCCGCTCCTGATTCTTGTTTTTCTGTCATTCTGCGGCGCGGATATTGATTTGATGTGGACCTTCCCCATTTATGTGATCAACGGCTTCCTGCTGATGGCACTCTGGAAAGAGGATGCAAGCGACAGTGAGTTCAAACGCATTTTTTTCGTTACTCTCGTATTTTTCGTGGTATTGCAGGCGGTCGATATTTACCGTGCACTGTATCAGACTCGGACACGGGGGCATTTCAATGTCCGTGAGATGGCGGAATATTCGGATCGTTTTTACCGCGAGAAAACCGGAGAAGAGCAGATACGGTTTGTATACGGCGATTTGTGGCACGCGGGAAATCTGGGGCATTATCTGCCCTATCATCCGCTGGCAGGGTCATTTGACGACCATTATGACATGATACGTTTCAAGGAACAGTTTGAACGGTATCCTGTTCTCGGAATTGTTTCCCGCGAGGAGGACAAAAAGCATCTGGAAGCTCTGACGGAACAGAAACTGGAATGGATACGCGAGACCTTTGTTTTCCATGCACCATACGGAAAAGACAAGGCAATGTGGCTCTTCTTCACAATCATTCCGCCTGCCGGTGAAGCATCGGCGGAAAAAGAGAAAACGACTTCAAGCGCATTGTAAAAAACACAGGGGAACCTCTGTTCATGGTGAAGAATCGAGATTTCCATCAATGCCATCCATGCACAAAAGAGAGGTGATTTTACGTGGCGGAGAGAATGAAATTTCCGTTGTTTTCCAATCATTGTGAAAGCGTTTTCGGAATGAGATGGAAGAACGACTGCAAACGATTGATTATTTGCCTGAATCCGTCAGAAATCCGTCAAAAACAGATGTTTTTTAGAAAAAAAAGCACTTTTTTATGAAAAATACTTGATTTCTTACAATTTTGCGCTTGAAATCGCTCATATCCGTAGTATATTGTATCAACCTTTAACCCCGGAGGAATACTATGAAGCATTCTTTTTATGATGTCAAACTGAAAAAGAAAGTCCAAGCTGAAGTTACCGATTTCGTTACCTACGGTGATGGTGCAATGAAGCGTTACGCGTTTAAGGCTGTTACGAAAGATGGACGCAACCTTACCGCTTTCGTGAAGGAAGCCGACTGGACGGCAGCAGCTGGTGGAAAGCCCGCAGCAAAGAAAGCCAGCAAGAAGAAATAATTCTGCTTCACATTTTGCAGTTTGAGACGACTCTTAACAGGTCGTCTTTTTTTTGTGTTCTGATGCGAGCAGATTTTGCGGGGGAACAGAGGGTATCCGTGATGAAAATGCCGGATTCATGCGCATCTTGGCAGATACATCATTCAAAGGGCGTTACGGCGAATATTGAGAAGATGGACAGTTGTGATAAGGAAAGATGTCCGGCGGCGTTCAGAAGCCTCTGCAATGTCAAATAAACGGGTGCTGCGGCAGGTGATGGGGGATTATCAAAAAGAGGGAGCTGATTTCAAAAGTCCTGCCGGGAACTTTGAAAATCTCTTCGGCATTTGCAGGAAGAGCATTTTCGGCGGTTACTTTCCCGGAAGCCCACCTCAAACTACTCCTGCCAACTGCGGAAAGATTCCAATCAAATTTTTTCGTCAATGACTTTTGAAATCAAGCTCACGAGAAAAAAGCCCGGTTTTGAGCCGGGCTGAATTGTATCGGAAAGTAAGGAGGCAAAAAACAAGATTCTTATTTTTTCTTGTTGTTATTGTTTTTGTTGTTATTCTTGTTGTTGTTATTGTTCTTGCTATTATTGTTCTTGGGTTTCACATTCTGGACAGCCTGAGATTCCGTCGGGCTGAGAAGTGTCAGGGTGATGATTTCTCTGTTTTTCTGCAAAGTGGCAGAGCTGCGAGTAACTTCGGTCAGGGTATAGCCATTGACCGTGGTATCACCGACCTTGAGGAACTGACGCATAATATTATTTGCCGTAATGGAGGCGACCATTTTCTTTTCCGGCTTTTCATTTGTGTCCGATTTTTCGGAAGAGTCCGTATTATCGCCTTCTTTGTCGTTTTCATTCATTTTTGCAGAACGAGGAGAGTTTGCCTGAAGCTCTTCATACTGCTTCTGCTGAAGTTCCTTCAGTTTCTGCTGGCTGTTGCCCTGAAGTTTCTGAATGATGATTGCACCTAAAGTGTCGCCGATTGAATATGTCCCGACCAAGCTCATATTAGCCGTGATCTGGGTGTTTGCCGCAACACCTTTGACCGTACTGCTTGGGACGCGTTCAGGATTGAAGATATTATTGGATTTGATGGCATCAATCATGGTACGAACAGGAATTCCAGGTTCTGTCTGAACGGAAGCAGTCTGAATCTGCTTGATGGCAGGGGAAACTTCTTCTGTAACCATGGCAGAAGATTTGTTTTCATCAGCACGTTTGCTTTGTTCACTGACCAACTCCCGAATCCATAACTGGAGGAAGAAAGCCACTACAACAGCGAGAATGACATTCGTTAGCCTAAGAATCAGATTCATGCTTGAAACCCTTTGATATTTTGATGTTGCAGGATTGTTAATACGCTTAATATATCATAAACATAGTAAAATTCAATTGCAAATTTTATTATTTGTTTCGTTTTTTTTGAAAAAATTTTTTTCGGATGGAAATATTGCCGGATTCGGACAGAAAAAAGCCTCAAAACATAGATTCAAGACGAGGAGAAGGATTTTTCAGACAGCGCAGAAACAAAGAAAAGCAAAGAGAAACAATGAGGTGATTGTGAGGTGAAACGAGGCGATTGAATCGGGGCGAAAAGATAAGAAACGAGGGAAAAAAAAGAGCGGGGTCTTGCGACCTCGCTCTGAAAGAGAACAGACTCAGCAATTATTTGCCCTGAGCTTTTCCGTCAGCATCCCACATACCGAAACTTGTTCCACGATCATTGATTTTATTGCTTTCACCCTGTTTATCGAGGAGAGTTTTGTGAGGCTGCCAGTTGGACACATGACCATCGATGAACGAGTAGTTCATGGTGGTACCTGTGTGCCACGGGACAGTCATTTTGTCAGGATTCGGATTCTTCAGATCGTAGTTGCTGGAAGAACCATTCGGATCGTGGTACAAACAGCACTGGTCCCAAGGATTGATGATACTTCCGGGAAGCAAACCATTAAGAACATTTTCGGTGGAATAGAGGAAGCCGCACTTCGGTTTACTTTTAGTGAGCATGGCCGTGTCGGTGGCAAGAATCATCATAGAGGGGTTTCTGAAGTGGTTGATTTTATTTTTTGCGCCAGCTGTACGGGGAGTACTAAAGTCGTTGTCATGTGCAACGTTCGAGTTGATGCAATAGGAAGTTTTCGGGAACTTTTCGGTACCGGAGGAAGACGGTGAATATTTAGCCGCATAGTCGTCAGCCGGGCAGAGGAAGACGTTACCGGACTTGATGGCATCAATCCAGTTTCCCGATGTGGATGGCTGCTGTGTACCGGTGGGAACGGGCAACGAAACGGAGGAGCTACTCTCATTCCAAAGGAGAGGCTGCCAAATAGAAGCACCACTATTGTTCACGCAAGGGACGCAATAACCATTGTATGAAACGGCATACATCTGGTTCATCTGACTAAACATTTTGCAGTTTGCGGTGCACTGAGCAAGTTTTGCCGTTCTCTTGGCGTTATTCAATGCGGGCAAAAGCATAGCGGCGAGAATCGCGATGATGGCGATAACGACGAGCAGCTCGATCAGAGTGAATCGCTTAGCTGCTTTCCGGCAGGAAACGGGATAGATTTTCATGGGCGTTTTCTCTTAACTGTTGAGGTTAATTCGTTGTTGAAAATGAAAAAGAAAATTCATAATAATAAGTATACTTCATAAACAGAAATATTAAATGGATAAAAGATGCAAATGAATGGATAATGATTTCATTTCCATTTCAACTTGAACTTTCGGGGGGATATGAAGCACCGCTGCTCTCCGCAATCATGACTTTTGAAATCAGCTCGAAGAAAATTCAGGGAATCTCTATTCGGTGATGGATACCCTTTACTGAATGGGTGTAACGCCTTTCTGGAGAAGAATGTTGCCATATTTACGGGTTTCGCCGGACTGGACGACAGCGAAAGCGTGTTTGCTTTTTTCGTAAAACGCGAACCTTTCAATAAACTCAATGGAGTGCGCCGTAATGGACCGGCAAATGGAAATATAATCCGTATCAAGCTGATCACCCGGCACAGGATCCATCATGGAGACGGGGTGATCAATGTAGGAATCGAGTTCAAAAAGCGGCATGACAGCTTTCAAGAGGTCGGGAATGAGGATGCCATCTGCGCGAATGACATTTGCATTCATGGAAGCGGCAGGAAAATGAGCATCGGCAAACACGATGGTATCGCCATGCCCCATTTCATCAAGAGTTTTCAGGAGTTCCGGGGAAATGAGCGGAGAAATACCTTTGAGCATGAGGAATATCCTTTATTTTTTTTGAAGAGATGAGCGTAAAAGGGTGATGGCAGAGGAGGTGCGGTGTCAGACGGTGCGTCCCGTTTCATAAGCCAGCTGCAAGGCAGAAGTTCTTAGGATTTCACCTTTTTCATAGACACCGGGACAGCAAACCATGCCGGCGACAGAGGATCCTTCACAGCAAGCCGTAAAGCCGCGAAGAGCTTCGATGGTTCCTTTGAAATTATCAGGGGCGGTATCCGCCATGGTCATGATAAAGTACATTTTTTTACCTGTGATATTCGGATAGACCATAACACTGCGGTCGATAAGGGCTTTGAGCTGGGCGCACATCGTGTAGAAGTAGACGGGAGTGGCAAGGACAATGACATCGGCTTTCTGCATTTTTCCAATGATGTCAGCGGCATCATCTTTCTGAGGACAAGCCCCGGAATGGCAGGCATAGCATCCTGTACAAAAGCCGATTTTTTTATCGGCGAGAGAGATTTTTTCGATTTGAGCACCGATTCCGGCGGCACCTTGCGCGAAATAATCGCAGAGGATGTCGGAATTGCCGCCCACACGAGGACTCGCAGAAATGATAAGAACAGATTTCGGCATGAGAAACTCCTTTGAGCCAATTTCAAAAGGACTGACAGTGGGGAATCTCTTCGGCATTTGTCAGGAGAGCGTTTCCGGCGGCAGTGTTCCGAGCTGTCAACGCAAACTACTCCCGCGACTGAGCGAAGAGCCTTTTTCAATTGTCCGTCAATGCCTTTTGAAATCAGCGTTTTATGTTATATTTTTTTACATGTGGAATCACGAATCACGAGAGCGGTTTCGCAGACATGATTGATTGGTTCAAAGTTGAGACCGGGGGACATCATGCGCATAAAGAGCAGATTCGCGGCTTTCTCGCTGAGCATGGCGGGATGCTGTTCGACCGTGGTAATGGGGACGGCGGCAACCTCTGTTTCAAAGACATTCGAGAATCCGGTTACGCTGATTTCTCCGGGGACGGAGATATGATGTTTGAGGAGAGCAAGCTCGCATCCCAGAGCCAGGGGATCGCTGAAACAGCAGATGATTTCGGGACGATCCTGCTGCTGAATGAGCTGATTTGCGGCCGCCTGACCGCCCTGCATATTGGGGATGGCGGAAAGAAGCCATTCGTCACGGATTTTCAGTCCTGCTTCGTTCATTGAACTGGAAAAGCCGCGGAAACGTTCGTGGGCGGTGTAAGAATCCAGACAGGTGTTCAGGTAGGCGAATTTTTTGTAACCGCATTCCAAAAGGTATTGGACGAGGCGCCGCATTCCATTGAAGTCGTCAACGGTAACAGAGTCCAGACGGACGTTTTCGAGCTTGCGGTCAAGGAAAACAACGGGGACATGATGCTTCTGAATGAGATTCAGAGTGTTTTTTGCGGTGTTGGAGACGACGGGGCTCCAAATAATGCCGTCGACATTGAGTTCGATGAGGGACAGAATTTCGTGAAATTCCTTGATGGAGTCATTGTAACAGCAGCAAACGACTGTGCGGAATCCGTGAGCCGAAAGGATATGGTCGATATTTTCAATGATTTCGGGGAAAAAGGAATTGGAAAAGTGAGGGATGACAAGACCGACGGTCATGGTGTTGTTCTTGGATTCCTGAAAATTACGCACAGCACGAGCGGGGACATAGCCCATTTTGCGGGCCGTGAGCAGGATTTTGTCGCGAACCTCGTTTTGGACACCATATTTGCCGTGAAGGGCACGAGAAACGGTCATCATGGAGACACCGGTCTGAGCGGCAATATCTTTTAACGTAACTTTTTTTAACATACGGATTCAAGTGAACGGGGTGAAAGAGTTCGGAAGAATGCAGAAAATATAATGCGGAAAAAGGTAAAAAGCAAAGAGAAATGATGTTAAAATGATGTTAAATGAGCTGTTTTTGAAAGTCAGGTCATTGAGCGAGGTGAAGATTTCGGGATGTGCTTTTCCACAAAAAGGACCGAGGCATAACCGATCAGAGTAACGGGAATCAGGAAGAATGCGCCCCGGAGCTGAAAACGGTCGCCAAGGACACCAATCAGCCACGTGAAAAAGCCGCATCCGGGAATGCCGGTGGCGGAAAAGAAGATGTAAAGGAGCGTGGAATCGAGTTCGGGGAGGCGGTTGACGCCGTAGACTTGAAGCGTGGGCCAGTAGGGAGCAATGCCTATGCCGCACAAAAACAGAAGGACCATCAAAACCGAAAAAAGGAGGGGACGTGAGGAGAAGAACGCAGGTGAAATCAGCGCAAGTGCAAGAGAAACGGGAATCATGCCAAGCGAGGCGGCAAGCAGGATTTTCCGAAGATTATTTTCGCGGGCAATCATACCGAAAAAGGTTCGTCCGAGGAACATGCCGAATGCGATTGCGGCGGTACCAAGTCCGGCAACCCATGCTGTCGCGCCGAACGTGAGCTGAAGATAGGAAGCAGCCCAGAAAGTGAGGCAGAATTCGGCCCCTGCGCCCATAAACATGCCGGCGCAGTAAAGCCAAAAATGAAAGGAGCGAATGATGCGAAGATATTCCGGGAGAATCCTGCGCCAGGAAAGATTGGAGTTCTGTTCGGGATAGCGGTTCCGGGGAGATTCCCGCCATAAGAAAAGAGGCACGGAGGCCAATGCAATAAGACCGCAAATCGCCAAAATAAAACGCCAATGAACTCCAATTGTGAGCAATGCACCGGCACCAAGGACGCAGACGGCAATGCCGACCGACCAAAATGAGTGGGCGATATTCACGTAACGTTCCGGATTCGCAGGATGCAGATCCTGCACAAATGGTGTGGCAAGACCTTCGCAAATGCCTTCGCCAAGTCCGGCGACCGCCAGAATGAGGAACAAGGACCAGTATGAGGGCGCAAAGGCACAAAGGAAGATGCCGCCGCCTGAAAGAAACATGGCAAGCGCCATGGAATAACGTTTGCCAATACGCCCCGCAAGGAATCCGCAGGCAAGCAGAGAGACAACAATGGCGGTACTGCGTGCGATTTGCAGTGTGCCGCCAATCGACATGCCGCCGTGGTCAAGCGGGAAGTTCAGGGAATTACCGATTTGGACAAGAGCCATCGGAATGACAAGCGAACATATCGAATACCCGACGAAAGCGGCATATACGGCGAAGTCATACCGATTGAGAGAAAGAGAAGCGACTTTCATTTGCCGGACAAGAGACTTGAAGTACTTTTCCGCAGAGTCGATTTTTTTGCGGCAGGAGCTTTGTCCAAAACATCGATGATGGCTTTCACGGCAGGTTTTTCCTTGAGGTCTTTGTCGTACAGCAGAGGTTCGCCGCGAATCCATGAGTAATTGTCGGCAATGCCCCAGACGGTAACGGCATCAATGCTGTCCTGATATTTGACGAAGATTTTGAAAATCTCGGCATAGCGATCACGGAGAGCGCGGTTCATATCGGAGATATTGGCATCATTGGCACCTTCGACACGTTCGAGACCGCGACCGCTGTTACGGAAGCCGCGATTCGTGTTGAGGTCGAGTTCTGAAATGAAGAGACGAAGCCCGGTGCCGGCACATTCCGTGATGGTTTTTTCCGCCTGATTGACGTCGGGATAATTGAGGTCCCAGTGTCCCTGAAGACCGATTCCATCGATGACTTTTTTGCCCTTGTTGGCTTCCTTGATGTACTTGAGGATGCCTGCACGCTTGGCGTTGTTGGGCATACTGTAGTCATTGTAAATCAGAGTGATGTTCGGGTCGGCTTCTCTGGCATACTGGAACGCGATTTTGATGAAATCATCGCCGATGATGGAGCGCCACTGAGAATTGCGGAGCTGCCCATTGTCTTCAAACGCTTCATTGACGACATCCCACGTGGCGACTTTGCCTTTGTAGTGAGCCAGGACGGCGTTGATGTGATTTTTCATGCGTTTCAAAAGGAGTTCGCGGGTGCAGGGCTGACCGTTTTCGCCCTGAAAAACCCACTGAGGCGTCTGAGAATGCCAAACAAGAACATGCCCATGAACAGCCATGCCGTTCTTCCGTGCAAATTCGACCAGTTTATCGCCGGGACCGAAGTTGAATTTGCCTTCCTGCGGTTCGATGGTGTCCCACTTCATTTCGTTTTCAGCGACGACACGATTGAACTGTTTTGCGGCGATTGCAGAAGTATCTTTGTTTGAGATTGCGCGAGAGGGAAGAGCAACGCCCATCTGGAAATGCCCTTTTGCGGCATCTTTCAGTGATTTCGAGGAGGATTTGGAAGAGGTCGCAGAAGAAGACCGCTGTTCCATTCTCCGCCGCAACTCATCCGTATTGGGCGTGGTCGCGGAAAAGGCCTCAGCGGGAGCTTTCTTCGCAGAAGCCGTCGAAGTCACAGAGCGATTGCCAGCCGCCGTCTGAGCAGCAAAGAGAGAGGATGCTATCCCAAGACAGAGAACAGCAATGAGAACGGTCATCTTTTTCATAAGAAACTCCTGAGCCAATTTCCAAAGCCATGCGGGAGAGTTTTGAAAAACATTTCTCCGGCAATGACTTCTGAAATCAGCTCATTCAAAAAAACTTCTGTACCGAATGAACGGAGAAAAATTTATTCCGCAACAGCTTCGCCGCCGACGACGATGAAGTCAGCACCGGCAGGGTCCATTTTGAATCCGAAATTGAACTTTGGGTTGCCTGCTAAATCGTTGCCGTCATGGAAACGGGCCGTAAGGTCGTTGAGGGTATCATCATCGCGGATGGGACCATTGGACAATCCGATGTCAATGTTGTTTGATGAGGTGAGCCAAAGGACGACACGGTCGCCTTCCTTGAAGTTGCCAACGAAACATGCAGTCGGGGTAACTGTGCCGCTGCCATTGGGATTGGAGAAAGAAAGTTTTTTGGTGATAAACTTTTCAGGGGAAACGCATTCGCCTTCGTCATCGACATAGCCGAAAGTACCCTGACCGATGGTCAGCACATCGCTGATTTCCTTGTTTGCAGATTTTTTCGTCCAGCTGTTGACCGGGGTGGAAATCCAGAGAGAACCGGGTGTTTTGACCTTGAAGACGAGTTCATTTGCGCATGGCCAAGGCTGACCGGGACGCTGAGTTTCCACGAGTTCAAAGGTTAATGGCTGTGCGAATGCAGGAATCGACAAAAGTGCCGCGAGCAGAACAAAACGAGCTTTCATAATCATCTCCGTTGGGATAAAAGATTTGGGGTTTTGCAATAATATAACGGGAAAATCTGTGTTTTCAATAGAAAAATAAAATATTTTTGAGGCATTTTCAGATTTTTCAGGCAGAGGAGGCAATTTCAAATGATTGGAATCAGGTCCGGTGAAACAGAAAAAAGCGGCGAATTTTTGAAAAGAGAGAGAAAGAGTGTTATATTAATGGGATGAAATGATACATTCAATCCAGAATGAGATACAGCATGCAACCTACAGGAAACACTCCGTGATACTGCAAGATTTACTCCATGACAAGGATTTCAACCGGAAAGTGCTTGTAACCGCACTTCCGATTACCATACAGACACTGATGACGGCACTGGTCGCCGCTGCCGATGCAATCATGCTGGGACGCGTCGGTCAAGACGCCATGGCAGCAGTTTCGCTGGCAACCCAAATCTCCTTCGTACAAACGATGATTCTGATGGGAATTATTTCGGGCGTGGGTGTGCTGGGAGCGCAATACTGGGGAAAAAAAGACAAGGTGATGATGGGGAGGATATTCGGGCTGAGCGTAAGGGAAAGCATCTTCGTTTCGGTGCTGTTTTTCGTCGGATGCTATTTTTTCCCAAGACCGCTGATGAAGCTGTTTGCGGGAGATGAAATTTTAATTGACATGGGGGCGGAGTACCTGAAAACGGCAAGCTGGTCGTATCTGATTGTGGGGATTTCACAAAGTTTCCTGGCAATCATGCGTGTGAGCGACCATGTGAAGTGTTCTGCCTGGATCGGGTCTGTCGCCGTAATCGGGAATATCGTGCTGAATGCAATCTTTATATTCGGGCTGTGCGGGGCACCTGCCATGGGGGTGCGCGGGGCAGCTTTCGCAACGGTGCTGGCGCGTGTAATCGAACTGCTGTGCTGTGCGGTCATGTCGATGCAGAGGGGTTATCTGCATCTGAAAGTAAAAAATGTCTATACGTTCTACGGGACGCTGATTTATGATTTCTGGCGGTATACTCTGCCGATTCTGGGGGCGGCAATGCTGTGGGGAATCGGGTTCACCACGTACACTGCAATCATGGGGCATCTGGGCAGGGATGCCGCTGCGGCAAATTCCATTGCGGCGGTGGTGCGCGATCTGCTGTGCTGTCTGAGCACAGGCGGAGCAGGGGGCATCGGAATTATCATCGGAAATGAACTTGGTGCCGGAAATCTGGAACGAGGGAAACAGTTCGGCGACCGGGCAATGGCACTATCGTATCTGCTGGGGCTTTTCTGCACGGTGATGATTTTGCTGTCAATCGTTCCTGCGACCATGGTTGCAGATTTGACGCCTGAGGCAGAACATTATCTGGTTCAAATGTTCTGCGTGCTGTCGGTGTACATGATCGGACGAAACGTCTGCACTATCGTCATCAACGGGATTTTTTCAGCGGGAGGCGACACCATATTCGACACCTACAGTCTGTCTGTGTGCATGTGGTGCATTGCCCTGCCTTGCGCATTCGCAGGGGCATTCCTGCTGCATCTGCCCGTGTGGATGGTGTACGCATGCACGTGTTTGGATGAGGTGGGAAAAATCCCGTGGGTGATGCACCATTACCGGAAATACAAATGGGTCAAGAATATCACGAGAGAGCAACTGTGAGGGGAAAAGGGAAACGACTGAAAAAATCAGCGGCGGGGACTGCGGAGTCGACGATATGCGGCGGGGGAGCATCCGTAATGCCGCCGGAAAAGTTTGTAGAAACGGCTTAAACTGCGGAAGCCGTACCGGGCGGCAATGACGGCAATCTCTTCGTGAGAAGAGGCAAGCTTGTCGGCGGCACGGTTGATGCGCAGTTCGTTGATAAACTCGGTAGGGGTTTTCCCAAGATAACGCTGAAAATATTTGCAGAGATGTCCCGGAGAATGACAGGCAAGTTTCTGCATTCGTGGGAGTCCGGCAATCAGGTTCTGTTCGGAACGCATCTCAGAACAGAGGTGTTCAAGCCAGTCGGGGACCTGAACATCGGTGAGAAGTGTACCTTCATCGAGGAAATAGCAGGAAAAGAGATTTGCAAGGAGAAGTTTGAGCTTGATTTTGCGACCTGACGGGGCACATGTGATGGAGTTGACTTTCAAAAGCCGGGCGAAGAGAGAGCCTGCTTCATCCGGGGACAGGTGAAAACACGGGGGCAGGACGGGTTCGGTGAGCTTGCGCAGGAAAACATCATTTTCAAAAAAGATGCTGAAACTGAGGAAGAGTTCGAGCTTGAAGTCGGCGAAAACGATTTCGCAGTCGCTGTTGTTTTCATCGGGGAGAAACATCTGCTCATCATCGGGACGGAGGAAGCACAAAGTACCGCCGGTAAGAAGCTGGTATTCACCATTGACACGCTGACGGAGACTGCCGCGTGAAATGAGCATGATTTCTGCGAAATCGCGCGAGTGAAGAGACGTGCCTTTTTCAGGGACATTCATGAGATACAGGTCGTTGCCCATCTGAATGGATTCGTATTTTTTCGATTGATTCCACGTGAAGCGCCGGCATGTGATACGTGCATCCAGTACGGGATCGAGCCAGCCTTCGCCGGAAAGTCTCTGAGTATTCATGTGAAAAGCAACCTGCTGATGAATGTCGGGTAGGACAAGGGGGAAACAAACGGTATTTTTTGCGAGCCGGGGACAAAAGACGATATTTGAAATCAGCTCATGGCGCTAATATCAAACGTCCTGCCGGGAGCTTTGAAAGTATCTTCGACATTTGCCGGAAGAGCATTTTCGGCGGTTGCGTTCCAAGCAGCCACCTCAAACTACACCCGACAACTGTGCGAAGATTCTTTTCAAATCTTACCGCCAATGACTTTTGAAATCAGCTTGTGATAAAAAAAACGGCACGATGATAATATAGAGCAAAAAAAAGATAAATTCAAGGAAGAAATAGCGAAAAAAACTTGTATATTAGTATAAGTAATGCTATAATAACATGTGAAATAATGAAAAACAGAAAGGTTTCTTTCTCATGAGCAAATTCAGCAAAAGCGCATGGATTTCCGGAAGCATCGAATCCAGGACCCGCAAAGCAATTCCGATTATGTCCTCACCGGGGATAGAAATGAACGGATTTGCGGCGCGAGACGTATTCACAAGCGGAGATTTGGAGTACAGATGTATCGCCACGCTGGCGGAACGGTATCCGGCGGATTTCGCTGTTACTTTCATGGATTTGTCGCTGGAAGCGGAAGCATTCGGTGCGAAGGTGGTTTTCAATGAAAATGAGCCGCCGTGCATTGAGGGAGCAATCGCCACGGAAGAAGACGAAATCGATGCACTGGAAGTGCCTGAAGTAGGGGCTGGGCGTACCGGCGAAGTGCTGAAATGCGTCCGCAAAGCCGTGTCAAATCTTGGAAAGCCTGTACTTGCAGGGATGATCGGGCCGTATTCGCTGGCAGGACGCCTCGCCGATATGACTGAAATGATGATGATGGCGGCGGCAGAACCCGAAACGGCACATAAACTGCTGGGCAAGGTGTCGGCTTTTCTGAAAAACTATCTGATTGCGCTGAAAGAGGCGGGCGCGGCAGGTGTAATTATCGCGGAGCCTGCGGCAGGATTGATTTCGCCCGATATGTGCGGTGAATTTTCGGCAGAATACCTGAAACCGATGATTGAAGCTGTGAAAGATGATTCGTTCATGGTGGTTCTGCACAACTGCGGACGCACGGAAAAACAAGTGGCGGAACTGCTTTCAAGCGGAGCGGATGCTCTTCATATCGGGAATGCCGTGGATATTCTGGATATTCTGAAGCAGGTTCCGGCAGATATTCCCGTGATGGGCAACCTCGATCCCGTGGGGGTGTTCCGCACTGCAACGGCAGAAGAAGTGTATGCAAAGACGAAAGAACTGCTGGAACGCACATCGGAATATCCGAATTACATTTTGTCCAGCGGCTGTGATCTGCCTCCGGCGGTACCTGCGGCGAATTTGGATGCGTTCTTCCATGCGCTTGCGGACTACAACGCAAAGCGAGTTTGAAACGGAGATAAAAAAGTGAATCCGAGTCTCGCAACCGTAAAACCGATTCTTCGTCCGTGGGCAGGGAAAATGACTGCCCGCGAACGCTTTCTGCGTCAAATGAATTTTCAGAGTTTTGACCGGAGTTTCAATATGGAATTCGGGTACTGGGACGAGAACTATACGGAATGGAAGATGTTCCGTGAAAACGGAATCCGGACCGAGGAGGAAGCGAACTGTTTTCTGGCATTCGACCGAATCGAATGCGTGCGTGGAAACGTGTGGATTCATCCCGCATTCCCGCGCAACGAAACAAAAAAAGACGGACACTGCTACTGTACCGATGGAAACGGGGTTTTGTGCGAAATTCTGGAAAATGGAGGATCAACAATTCCGCGTTTTCTGGAGCCGAGCGTGAAAACTCCTGAGGATTGGAAACGAGTGAAGGAAGAACGTTTCCGCCGGGATGATCCGGCAAGAATCCCGGATATTGAGGCCCTGAAGCGGGAGTTTCCGGATGACCGGGATTATCCGCTGGGAGTGGATGCCGGGTCCATGATCGGAAAAGTCCGCGACATGCTCACAGTGGAGGGGCTGGCGTATGCCATGTATGATTATCCCGATATGGTGGAAGACATGGTGGAAACATGCTGCGTGCTGGTGGAAGATTTCCTCGACCGCGTCCTGCCGTATTTTCAGTTTGACTATGCGTCCTCATGGGAGGACATCTGCTTCAAAAACGGACCGCTGGTAACGTTGGATTTTTTCAAGAACATCGTGGTGCCGCGTTATCAGAGAATCCGCAGGAAACTGAATGATGCAAAGGTGGGGCTATGGTGGGTGGATTGCGACGGGGATGTGCGTCCGCTGCTGCCGTATTTTCTGAAGGGAGGAATCAACTGCCTGTTTCCGTATGAGGTGATGGGCTGTACACATCCGCGGACCCTGCTGGAAGAATATCCGGGGGAACTGCGAATCATGGGGGGATTCGACAAAATCCATCTGGCGGGAGGCCGCGAGGCAATCCGCAAGTATATGGAGTCGCTGATTCCATGCGTGGAACGCGGCGGCTATATTCCGTTCTGCGACCATCGCTGTCCGCCGAACGTACCGGAAGATGATTATCTTTATTATCTGAACATAAAACAAGAAATTTTCGGACTCAAGGAGTAACAAAACATGACAGACTGCAATGCACTGAAATCCGCGATTCTGCGCGGCAAACGCGCAGAAGTGAAAACCATCGTTTCCGCCGCAATCGAGGCGAAAGAAGATGTGAACATGCTGATTGACCAGGGAATGATCCCGGCAATGAGCGAAATCGGCGAAAAATTCTCGAAGGGCGAAGCCTTCGTGCCGGAACTGCTGATCGCCGCCCGCGCCATGCAGACCGGACTGGGACTGCTGGAACCCCTGATTGCCGCAAGCGGACGTCAGAAAAAAGGAAAAGTGGCCATCGGAACCGTAAGCGGCGACCTGCATGACATCGGGAAAAATCTGGTGTCCATCATGCTGAAAGGCGCAGATTATGATGTCATCGATTTGGGCGTGAACTGCGATTTGGCGAAGTTTGATGCCGCCGTGGCACAGGGTGCACAGATTGTGGCATGCAGTTCCCTGCTGACCACGACCATGCCATTCATGAAGGAAGTGGCAGACCACTACCGCGGAACAGACGTAAAAGTGATTATCGGAGGCGCACCTGTTACGCAGGAATACTGCGACCAAATCGGAGCAGACGGCTACAGCTCCGATGCAAACAGCGCAGTGAAACTGGTTGATTCTCTGCTCGCCTGCTAAATGAAATTCACCATCTGCGAACCGAATCAAAATCTTGCTGATGTGCTGGCAAGGAACGGTGTCCCGATTGACCGCCGCTGCGGAGGAATCGGGACATGCGGACGCTGCCGCGTACAACTGCTGACAGGCGACTGGCTGAACGGAGGGAAAGAAATTTCCGCGCCGGCAGAAGTTTTGGCGTGCCGAACGGTGTTGAAGTCGAAGTCGGGAGTTGTGGATGTGCCGGAAGAATCGCTGGCACCGCAGAAAAGCAGTGCCATTGTTTCCAGCTGGAACATTACGGAGGCTTTGCCGAAAACGAAAGAAGCGGTCATCGGAATCGACATCGGAACCACGACAATCGCGGCGGCTCTGGTGCAAGGCGGTGAAGTGATTGCTTCGGAGACGTGTTTCAATCCGCAAAGCGCATTCGGCGACAATGTCATCGCCCGAATTACCGCCTCGAAAGAGCATTTGAACGAGCTGACTTGGTCCGTGCGTCAGGCAATCGCAGGACTGGTGCAGAAACTCGGCAACCCGGCACGAATCGCGGTCGCCGGAAATACGGTGATGTCCTGTCTTTTCCATGGAATCGACCCGACTCCAATCGGTGCAAGTCCGTTTATTCCGCCGTGCAAGGAATTTCCGGTGCGGAGCGGGATGGAACTTGGGGCGGGAATGGATGTGCCTGTGTATACCGTACCCTGCATTTCAGGTTATCTGGGGGGCGACATCACGGCGGGACTGCTGGAGACAAAGCCGCAAGAGGGCGAACTCTTCATCGATATCGGGACAAACTGTGAACTGGTGTTTCACGGGAAACAGCAGTTTACGGGGGCGGCGGCCGCAGCGGGACCTGCATTTGAAGGGGCAGGGATTTCCTGCGGGATGCGGGCCGTAAAAGGCGCCATCAGCCAGTATCGGGGCGAAGGAGATTACACGGTCATCGGCGACTGCGAGCCGCAGGGATTATGCGGAAGCGCGATGACGGATGTGATTGCCGAAGAACGGCGCAGAGAACATCTGAATGATTTCGGACGGATTCAACCTCATGCCGAGGCCCTGAATATCACGAAAGACGGACAGATACGCTTGACCGAGGGGGATTTGGAACAGCTTCTGAAAGCAAAAGCGGCAGTGTATGCCGGAATTACCACGCTGGAAGAACATTGCGGATGCACGGCAACGACACTGATTCTCGCCGGGGGATTCGCCCGATGGCTGAACCTGAACAACGCGGCGGCAATCGGGATGATTCCCGAACGGGCGTACCGAATTGCCGGAAATACCAGTCTGGCAGGAGCAATCCGGCTGGCTTCCGAACCTGAACAAACAATGGGACGGCTTCTCGAAACGGCACGATCCGTGAAGGAGACCCCCCTTAATTCATTCCCTGAATTTACAGACAATTTCATCGACGCATTAATGCTTCCCTGAACTCATTTTTACTGAAAGGAAAAACCATGGACCACAAACAAATCGTTGAAAAAGTCATGGATGACATGCACAAGAACGGCGGGCTTGCGCCGGTCGATATTGAACAATTCTGGCGCGACCAGGACGAAGCGGCAGCCGATCCGTTCGGTGCGCATATCAAGCAGGTACCGTTTGATTTCGTCAGCGGCGAATGCGTGTATGATGAGCTGGGAATCCCCGAAGATTACCGGCTGCTGAGTTTCCCTGAACATGCCCAGTGGAGATATGATACCTTCCGCCGTTACAATGACAAGGCGGAAAAAATCGTGGGACGCCGTCTGCTTCCAGAAATCGATCCGGCGACACAGGACCCGACACTGGTGTGGCCGCGTTTGCCCATGCTGTATGATCTGTTTGAAGCCAAAAATGAATGGGAAGGCGGGGCCGGAGGTTCCTGGTGGCTCAAACAGGCGGCACACAGTCCCGAAGAACTTTCCTCTCTGCTCGACCGGGTGGAAGAACGCATCAACGGCGATATGCGGTCGTTCGTTTTCCCTGAAAACTGGGATGACATCAAGAAACGCATGTTTGCGGCAGGCAAGCATATTCCGCTGTACCGCCATCAGCGCGGTCCCTGCACCTTCGCATGTTCCATTTTCGGTGCAGAAGATCTGCTGATGCTGTATTATGACGATGAAGATTTGTTCCGCCGTTTCAGCGATGTGATCGGACGTGCCATCGTGGCACTGGCATCCACCATTGATGCCGAAGAAGACCCGGCATATCTGGAAACACAGCGTTACTGGTCGTGGGCAGATGATAATTCCTGCCTGTTCAATCCGGAACTGTATGAAGCATTTGCCATGCCGATTCATCGTCGCGTGTTCGCCAGATTTGCACCGGATCAGTTCAAAGACCGCCGAATGCAGCACAGCGACTCCGCTATGGGACATCTGCTGCCGCTGTTGTCCGAAGTGAATCTGACCTGGACGAACTTCGGTCCGACTCTGACCGTGGAACAGATTCGCAAATACTGTCCGCAGGCAATCATTCGCGGACAGCTGGCTCCGTTTACACTGAGCCGCAGCAAGCATGAACAGATTGTGTATGAATTCCTGCGCGACTATGAGCAGGCGAAAGAAAAGCGCGGGCTGTTCTTCACAACAGCCGGTTCCATCAACAACGGCTCCAGTCTCCAGTCCATGCGTCTGGTGATGTCTGTGATTCAGCAGTACGGACGCTATTGATGAATTTTCAGAAAAGCACGAGCCCGCAGAAATCCATCATTCTGGAACACATCCCGTTCACACTGGATGTGTCCGGACTGATGGAGAAACTGCATATTGATGAGGAAGACACGGATGATGCGGCGGACTTGAATGAGCTTGTGGAAAAGGTCCGCCAAATCGGGAATCCGAAGGTCATGTACCGGGTACTGCCGGTATATCAGTTGGGAAACGGGACGCTGGATGCAGGCGAAACCGTTTTCGAGGGACGGCTTTTTGACGAAATCACGTGCATCGGCGGGGAAGTGTATGCTTACTGCGCGACCTGCGGGGCGGAACTGAATGAGCTTGCAGAAGGCTTGGATGTGTTCCAAAAATTCTGGCTGGACGAAATCCGGCTGGTCATGCTGACTGCGGCACGAAAGTATTTTGCGGATTATCTGCGGAAGACGTATCAGATTGAAAAGCTGACGTATTCATCGCCGGGATCGGGACCAGCGGATTTGTGGCCGATTCGAGCATTGAAGCAGATATTCATTCTGCTGGCAGGGAGTCAGACGCTGCCAATCGGTGTAACGCTGGGCGAGTCCATGCTCATGATGCCGGAAAAAAGCGTCTGCGGGATATTCTATGCTTCGGAACACGACCAAATCGCCTGCAAACACTGCAAGATGCCGTGCTGTCCGCATCGGAGAGCGGATTTTGAGGCGGAGTAGGAGGGATTATTTTTCCATTTTACGCAGTTTTTTCATGTACCCTTTTGATTTTGTTTGCAAAGTTGAAAGGGTTACGTTATTTTGATAAAACAGCTGTTTTAGAGCAGATTTTCACATGAACTGAAAGGAACTGACCATGCACCTCGAATCAGCAATCGAACAATCA
This sequence comes from Lentisphaeria bacterium UBA1732, assembly GCA_002315855.1. GTDB lineage: Bacteria > Verrucomicrobiota > Lentisphaeria > Victivallales > UBA1829 > UBA1732. Next base: position 28,995 of record DCIG01000056.1, read on the forward strand.
TACGAACTGGCAAAGACGCGTTATCAGGAACTTGGCGTCAATCCGGATGAAGCCTTGGAGGCACTGTCGAACATACCGATTTCCGTCCAATGCTGGCAGGGAGATGATGTGTGCGGATTCGAGAAGACTTCCGGGGGGACAGGAGGAGGTATTTTAGCAACGGGGAATTATCCCGGCAAGGCACGCACGGCGGATGAACTGCGTCAGGATGCGGAAAAGCTGATGGAACTGGTACCGGGAAAGATGCGTTTTTCGCTTCATGCGATTTATCTGGAAGCAGATACCCCTGTGAAGCGTGATGAAATTGCGCCGGAACATTTTGCGAAGTGGGCAGCATGGGCAAAAGAGAAGGGAATCGGACTTGATTTCAATCCGACTTATTTCGGACATCCCATGGCGGCGGATGGATTTACGCTGTCCTCGGCAAATGAAGATGTGCGGAGATTCTGGATTGAGCACGGCAAATGCTGCCGCCGCATCAGTGATTATTTCGGGCGGGAACTTGGGACACCATGCGTCATGAATACGTGGATTCCTGACGGATTCAAAGATACTCCTGTGAACCGATTTGCCGCGAGAGAACGTCTGGTGAAGTCGCTGGACGAGATTTTCGAGGAGAAATATCCTGCAGAAACTATGCTGGATGCAGTGGAGTGCAAACTTTTCGGCATCGGGCTGGAAAGCTGTACTGTGGGAAGTCATGAATTTTATATGAACTACGCGAAAGAACATGGTGTGATGCTGACGCTGGATTCGGGACATTTTCACCCGACTGAACAAATCAGCGATAAATTCAGTTCGATTCTGCTTTTCATGAAAGAGATACTGCTCCATGTGAGCCGTCCTGTGAGGTGGGATTCGGACCATGTGGTCGTATTCGATGATGAACTCCAGAATATCGCAAATGAGGTAATCCGCAACGGTGCGGAGAGATTTCATATCGGGATGGATTATTTCGACGCAACAATCAACCGTCTTGCCGCATGGGCAATCGGATACCGCAATATCCAAAAGGCGTTGTGCAAGGCTCTGCTGGAACCATCCGACATGCTCCGCAAGATGGAGACGGAGGGCGATTATACCGGACGACTGCTGGTATGCGAAGAGCTGAAGGCCATGCCGTGGCAGGCGGTTTATGATTATTTCTGCCTGAGGAACGGAGTTCCGACCGGAAGTGAATTGCCTGCGGTCGTGAGAGATTACGAAAAAAGAGTTCAGTTGAAGAGAATCTGAAAGGGCATGAACGATGAAATGCTGGCTGGCATTTGATTTAGGAGCATCCAGCGGACGTGCTGTACTGGGACGTATCCGCGACGGCAAACTGGAAATGGAGGAAATACACCGTTTCAAGAATTATCCATACGAAAAAGACGGACATTTCTACTGGGATTTTCAGTCGCTGGTGAAAGAAATCAAGGAAGGCATCAGGAAAGCGTGGGTGAAGGAACAGGAAATCGTGTCGCTTTCGGTGGATACGTGGGGGGTGGATTATGTGATTTTCCGGAACGGAAAGCCTGTGCGTGATCCGTACTGTTACCGGGATTCCCGTACAGTTGCGGCAATGGAACGCTTTCACCGCGAAATCATGAGCGAAGATGAACTGTATGCACATGCCGGGACACAGTTGATGTCATTCAACACGATATATCAGCTGTATGCACATCAGTCGGAACATCCCGAAGATTTTGCAAACGGGAGCTTCGGAGCATTGATGCCGGACGCACTGCTGTATGCACTGACAGAAGATCACTCCGCTACTGAATATACATTTGCGTCCACAACATCCCTGCTCAATGCGGAGATGAAACAATGGGACGGGGAACTTTTCCGCAAAATCGGAGTGAGAGAGGATTTCTTCGCACCGGTGGAAATGCCGGGAAAGAGAGTTTTCCTGCTTTCAGAAGCGGTGGCGAAAGAGCTGGGTGTACCGAGATTGAACGTAGTGCGGACGGCATCCCACGACACCGCAAGCGCAGTCATCGCCGCACCGGTTGATCCGGGATGGAGCTGGGCGTATATCAGCTCAGGAACGTGGGCTCTGCTGGGAACAGAACTGGGTGTACCGAGACTGGACAGCCGCGACCGCAAAGCGCATTTCACGAATGAGGGCGGAGCAAACGGAAAAATTCGTTTTTTGTCCAACATCATGGGAACATGGCTTCTGCAGGAAACGCGGCGGACATGGAATGAGCAGGGTAAAAACATCAGTTTCGATGAGCTGGAGCAAATGGCGCAGTCGGTGCCTGACCGGGATTTCCGATTCAATCCCGATGATGAAGTCTTTCTGGCTCCGGGGGATATGCCGGCACGTATCCGAACGTGGTTTCATGACCATTATCTCGCGGCTCCGGAGACGGATGCCGAACTGGTACGGTGCATCTATGATTCACTGGCGACTTGCTTCCGCGATAAAATCCGCATCATGGAATTCTGTACGGGAAGACGCGTGGGACGACTGCATATCCTCGGCGGTGCAATCCGCGACAAGTTCCTGATGAAACTGACGGCGGAAGCGTGCGGGATTCCCGTTTTCACAGGACCTGTGGAAGCAACCGCAACCGGGAATCTGATTACGCAGATGGTCGGGTGCGGGGAACTGCATGATTTTGAGGATGGACGGAAACTTGTGCGCGAGTCAATCGAGGTCGGACAGTACTGAATGGGCCGATTCAATCAGCATGAAAAAATGCTTCGACCAAAAACAATCCAACAAACAGGAAATACAACTATGAAAATGACATATATGACACCGGCGGAAAAACTGGTTCGTACTCTGAAACGCGTTTATGATTTCGGGATGACAACGACTTCCGGCGGCAATCTGTCCATCAAAGATGACGACGGGAATATCTGGATTACACCAAGCGGGATTGATAAAGGGACTCTGCGCCCATCGGACGTGATGAAGGTCGCGCCGGACGGAACAGTCACGGGGCCGCACAGACCGAGCGTCGAATTGCCATTCCACAGCACTGTTTACCGGATGCGTCCCGATGTACGGGCGGTGCTTCATGCCCATGCTCCGGCACTGGTGGCATTCAGTCTGGCAGGACGGATGCCGAATCCGAAAATAATCCCTGACTGTGAGGCGATTTGCGGGAAGATTGCATTTGCCCGCTATGAGATTCCGGGAAGTCAGGAACTTGGCGACAAAATCGCGGCGGAATTTGAGCAAGGTGCAGGATCTGTAATCATGGAGAATCACGGGGCTGTCGTGTGCGGTGCAAACATGGAAGAAGCGTTCCAAAGATTTGAGACGCTGGAGAATCTTGCCCGGTTTGAGATTCAGGCGGCAGACTTGGGGGATGTTTTCGGACTGGCAAATCCTGTTTCAAAAGCATTTGCGGTGGAAACATTCCAATCCGGCAGACCCAGCCCGAAAGAATGTGAACTCCGTGGAAAAATGGCGGAGTTTGCGATACGTTCCTATCACCAGAAACTCTTTTTCTGTGGAAACTCCATGATTGCCGCACGTGTAAAAGACGGCGAGTTCCTGATAACGCCTGCGGCATTCGATCCGCTTCAGGCGGAATCCGGTGATATGGTGCTGATTCGGGGAAACAAGGCGGAAGAAGGCAAAAAGCCCTCGTCCGCAACAACACTTAGCACTGAGATTTTCGCCCGGCACAGTTGGGTGGAATCAATCATGATGACGCGTTCGGAAAACGCAATGGCATACGCAGCAGCGCATCAGGTACTGGACAGCCGGACGATTCCCGAAAGCTATATCATGCTCCGCGACATCCCGTTGATTTCCGCAGAACAGTACCAAAATGATTTGCCGGGGGTAATCGCTATGCTGAAGCCTTCGACTCCGGTTCTGCTGATTGAAAATATCGGGATTCTGGCGGTCGGGAAGTCGGTTCTGGAAGCATTTGACCGTGTGGAAGTGTGCGATTTCACGGCGAAATGTATTCTGCTGGCTCAGCGAATCGGAAAATTTGCTCCGATTAATCAGAAGCAAGTGGACGACATCATCGATGTTTTCAAACTCCCGCGCGACTAATAACCGCTCCTACTGAAAAAATGTTATTTCATTCTTTGTTCCGGTCAGACGGAAAACGCCCGATTCTGTCCGGAATTTTCCGGGCGGCGGTCAGCGTGGTGTGCTGGGGAACTCTGTTCCCTGTGGTGAGTTATCTTCTGAAACGGGGAACGGTGGACAGTTATACCATGGCGCAGGCAAGGTTTCTGATTGCCGGCGGTACGATGCTGCTGTACGGTGCATTCAAAAGCAGGAAGATGCCATGGACGGAAATCAAGAAGAAAGACTGGATAGGTCTGATTACACAAAGCGTCTTTGCTTCAGCAATGAGTGTTTTGCTGTTCTGCGGACAGGAGCGCGGACTTCCTGTTGTGAATGCGTCCATGCTTGAGGCGGAGTCGCCGCTTCTGATTTTTGTGCTTGGAATCCTGATTCTTCATGCGAAAACGTCATTTTTGCAGACACTGGGGCTGATTCTGGGGTTTGCGGGGAGTATGCTGGTGCTGAAAGCCGTCAGCAGTGAGGGAATCATGCTGAAAAGCATGTCAACCGGCGATTTTCTGATTTTCCTCGGCGCGACATGCTGGGCACTGTATACGGTGCTTTCGCGGCGGACAATCCGGCGAATCGGGGGATTGCGCTATACTTCGTGGAGTCTGCTCTTCGCCGGAGTGTGGATTCTGCTGTTTCAACTGTTTTCCGGAATGCACATCAACTATCCGCAGGGATGGGCTGACTGGAGCTGTACGGCATACGTCGGGCTGATTCCTACTGCACTGGCGTTCTTCGCTTGGAACAATGCACAGCGGTACATTGCCACGGGTCTTTTGGCGGTTTCCGGGTACTTTACGCCCATGCTGACGGCGTTATTCGGATGGCTTATGCTGGGGGAATGCGTAACCATCCTGCAAATGGCAGGCATGGTGCTGGTGGTCGGATCAGCACTGATTGAACCTGATATTGCGGATCTGATACGTTCCATGTACGCGGAAAAGCGGGAAAAAAGGAAAGCCGTAAATTGATTTTTGGGGAAGTGCAATCAGGAGGGAACTGCCAGCTCAAACATTTCACACATGGAGTCGAAACGGGTCAAACTGTCCTGCCCGAATTTTGCAAGAGAAGCACGGACACGGGGCAGGGGCTTTTCCTCCATATCTCCGGATTTGGAAAAGAATTTGTCGGCAAGACAAATGAGTTTTTCGGTGGCAGTTTCGGGAAGGAGGTCAATTTCGGGGAGAGGGAGATGCTGTTCGCGGATTTCATGCGCCGTGATGCCTGAGCCTGTATGGCGTTCGCAGACGCGGGCAAAGATTTCCATATCCCGCCCGCAGGACACACCGTAGCCGCGCAGCAGGGCGGCACCAATCACGCCGTGCGTCAGATAAGGCTCTGAACCGTTGCAAAGAATGGACGGGGCATGACATCTGCCTACCCCTATATCATGCAAAAGGGCGGCGGCTTCTGCGATGTTCTTGTCAATGCCGTAATTGTGTTTGCAGGCACGCAGAATGAAAAGAGCTTTGTCCTTGACCTGAAGCGAGTGTTTCAGAAGAAGACGGCGAAGCGGAGTATCATCGGGATAGAAATGATAAAAAACGGTGAACGGATCAATGTCCATGATGTATGATGCGCAGTGTGAAAATGACGTTTGAAATCAGCTCTTGAGAAAAAACGATACTCCCAATGTACAGCAAAAAATGAATTTTGTCAAGTGGAAAAGGCGTGTTTTTTGAGGAGCAAGACCATAAAAAGAACAGAGCCTTATTTGTTACAAGAAGCAATCGTTTTTTTGAACATGAAAGAGCCTCCGGGAGATTGTCCCGGAGGCTTTTGCATTTTGAGAGGACATGAGATTATGCACGCTGAAAATGCGTATCTGCTGTCCCTAAGAGCGGGATTTATTCATGCAGTGAAGCATGAAATACAGGGGTACGAAACCAACCGGAATCACGCTCTTAAGGATGAATCACAGAAGATGCTCAGCCCTTGATGGCGTTGGCAATCAGTTCGGTGAAAGAATCAGCCTTGAGAGCTGCGCCGCCGATGAGACCGCCGTCGATGTCAGCCTTGGCAACGAGTTCAGCAGAGTTGCCCGGCTTCATACTGCCGCCGTACTGGACGACAACATCATCAGCCTTTTTGCCGAAGAGAGCCACGAGGACGCTGCGGATGAACGCATGGGTGTCCTGTGCGACATCGGGTGTGGCAGTTTTGCCGGTGCCGATTGCCCAGACGGGTTCGTAGGCGATGGTAATGGCATTCATATCATCAGCAGTGATGTCGGCGAATGCGCCGCGGATCTGCTTTTCGAGGACGGTATTGGTAATGCCGGATTCGCGTTCTTCAAGAGTTTCGCCGATGCAGACGATGGGCTTGAGACCGTACTTGAGAGCGGCTTTGATGCGAAGATTGACGGTAGCATCGGTTTCACCGAAATACTGGCGGCGTTCGCTGTGTCCGATAATGACGTATTCGACACCGATTTCCTTGAGCATGGCACCGGAGATTTCACCCGTGTATGCGCCATTGTCAGCCCAGTGAATATTCTGAGCACCGACCTTGACGTTGGAGCCCTTGAGGACTTCGACGACGGCGGCGAGGCTGGTGAAAGTGGGGCAAACTGCGACTTCGCATTTGCCGGCGAACTGAGCGCAGGATTCCTTGAGAGCGGCTGCGAGTTCAGCGGCTTCGGAAGCAGTCTTGTTCATCTTCCAGTTACCGGCGATGAAAACTTTTCTGCCGCGATCATTGAGCGCTGCAACACCGGGGAGCTCCTTGCCTTCGAGATATTCGAGGGAGGCACCGCCGCCAGTGGAGATGTGGGTCATCTTGTCAGCAAGACCGCTCTTCTTGACTGCGGAAACAGAGTCGCCGCCGCCGATGATGGAGATGCCGCCATTGGCCTTGACTTCTGCGACAGCAGCTGCAACACCGAAGGTACCCTTGTTGAAGTTATCCATTTCAAAACAGCCCATAGGACCGTTCCAAACGACAGTCTTGGCAGACTTGATGGCGTTGGCATAAAGTTCGATGGTCTTGGGACCGATATCGAGACCCATCCAGCCTTCGGGGATGTCCTGACCGACGATCTGAATATTGGCATCGTTGGAGAAGGCATCTGCTGCGAGGTTGTCAATGGGGAGGAGGAATTCGACGCCGAGTTCTTTTGCCTTGGCAATCATATCCTTGGCATACTGGAGCTGATCATCTTCGCAGAGGGAGTTACCGACGTTGTGTCCCATGGCCTTGAGGAAGGTATAAGCCATACCGCCGCCGATGATCAGAGTATTGACCTTGGTGAGGAGGTTGTTGACGACTGCCAGCTTATCGGAGACCTTGGCACCGCCGAGGATTGCGACAAACGGACGAATGGGGTTTTCAACTGCATTACCGAGGAATTCAATTTCCTTTTCCATGAGGAACCCGGCGACGGAGACGGGGATGTATTTGGTGATGAGAGCTGTGGAAGCGTGGGCGCGGTGAGCAGTACCGAACGCATCGTTGCAATAGACATCAGCGTAGGAAGCGAGCTTCTTTGCGAGTTCTTTCTGCTGAGCCTTGAGAGCAGCTTTGGCCGCCTTGAAATCTTCATCAGACTGACCGTCTTTCTGTTTCAGCTTGGCCTGTTCTTCCTTGTGATAGCGTGTATTTTCAAGCATGACGATGTCGCCGTCCTTCATGGCGGCAACTTCTGCATCTGCTGCGGCGCAGTCGGCAACAAAGACGATGTCCTTGCCGAGGAGCTTGCTGAGGTAATCAGCAACGATTTTCATGGTGGTATCGCCGGTGATGCCCTTTTCATCGGGGCGTCCCATGTGGCTCATAAGAATGAGTTTGCCGCCGTTGTCAAGGACGTATTTGATGGAGGGAAGAGCACCCTGAATGCGTGTATCGTCTTTGATGACGCCATCTTTGACCGGCACGTTGAAGTCAACGCGCATGATAACGCGTTTTCCTTTAAGATCGATGTCGCGAAGAGTCTTTTTATTCATAATAAAGAATCCTGAGGAAGTGAGAAGAGATGGAAAAAGAGAGAAAAGAAAACGGGGCGGACGGTGAAACCGCCCGTCCCGGGGTGTATCATAAAGCTGTACGAAACAGATTACTTCGCGATGACGCGAGCCATTTCGAGGACCTTATTGGAGTAGCCCCATTCGTTGTCGTACCAGGAGCAGACTTTGACGAAGGTCGGGTCGAGCTGGATACCAGCCTTGACGTCGAAGATGGAGGTACGGGAATCGTTGCGGAAGTCGGTGGAGACGACGGCATCTTCTGTGTAACCGAGAATGCCCTTGAGTTCGCCTTCGGAGGCTTCTTTCATAGCAGCGCAGATTTCTTCATAGCTGGCCGGCTTTTCGAGTTCGCAGGTCAGGTCGACGAAAGAGACGTCAGAGGTCGGGACGCGGACGGACATGCCGGTGAGCTTGCCGTTGAGCTGGGGGAGAACCTTGCCGACTGCCTTGGCAGCGCCGGTGGAGGACGGAATCATGTTTTCGAGGATACCGCGGCCGCCTCTCCAGTCCTTCTTGGACGGACCGTCAACGGTCTTCTGGGTGGCGGTGGCAGCATGGATTGTGGTCATGAGGCCGCGCTTGATACCGAACTTGTCATTGAGGACCTTGGAAATCGGGGCAAGGCAGTTGGTGGTGCAGGAAGCGTTGGAGATAATCTTCTGACCGGCATAGGTCATGTGGTTGACACCGTAGACGAACATCGGGGTGGCATCCTTGGACGGAGCGGACATGATAACTTTCTTGGCACCAGCCTTCAGGTGAGCAGAGGCCAGTTCTTCGGTCAGGAAGAAGCCGGTGGATTCGACAACGACGTCGACATCGAGTGCGCCCCAAGTGATGGCGGAGGGATCTTTTTCAGCGAAGATCTGAATCTTCTTGCCGTCAACGATCATGAAGTTGCCATCGACCTTGATGTCATGATTGAAGATACCATGGACAGAGTCATACTTGAGCATGTATGCCAGATAATCCGGGTCCAAAAGGTCGTTGATTCCGACGATTTCGATGTCATTCGCGAAGTTTTCGACGGCAGCACGGAAAACCATGCGACCAATTCTTCCGAATCCGTTGATACCGACTTTAATAGCCATTTTTTTACTCCTTGAGTTGGAATTTGTTGGATATACGGTAAATGTTTTTTTGGGAACTAAATTTCTTAGGCAGAATATAATATAGCACAGTTTCAAAAGAATGCAAGTCAGTCAAGATGAAAAAAAGGAGAAGACGGTGATTTTCGTTCTTTTTTTATCGGACGGGGCAAAAAGATGCGACTGCTATTTTTTTGAAATCACCAAAAACAGACGAGTTCCGGCTTGTCCGGGGAGTTCGGCCGATGGGGTGCGAGTGAATGTCGCCCTGGTTTTCATCAGGTCCGGCATTTCACCATCCGCCTGCGCTTCCGTGCGGAAAATACAGAGTTTTCCATGCGGAGCAAGAAGATTTCTGCATTCCTTAATCAGAACGGGTGCGGCGGCAACAGCGCGTGCCGTAATCAGGCTGAATGCACTGCGGAATTGAGACTGCGCGGCGAGTTCATTTGCGCGGGCATGGATGGGAAAAAGGTTATTCAAGCCGCATTTCTGCGCAGCTTCGGTAAGGAATGCAATTTTTTTGCCGCGGGAATCAATGGCGGTAAACGTGAGGTCAGGACGAGCCGCCGCAAGGGGCAGGGACGGAAATCCGGCACCGCATCCGACATCGGCGATTCGACCATGAAAACAATCGGGGACTTCACGCAGAGCCAGCACGGAGTCGCAGATATGCTTGCTCCAGAATTCTTCAGGAGGGATGGCTGTGAGATTCAGAGTTTCGTTTGTTTCGTAAAGAAATTCTCCGTAAACGGTGCATATCCGGACAAATTCATTCAGGCGGGCTGCGCCGACACATGCAGAAAGAAAGGCAAGCTCGGTGTCGAGAGGGGCGGGAATCATCATTTTGCCGCTCCTGCCGCACAGACAATGGAAATGACGGTCAGCGCAAGAAAATATGCGAACGAACCCCATTGGACAATCGGTTTGCGGAATGCGGCACGAAACCAGTCACGCAGCCAGTAGGGTTTCGCGGCAATGACCATGCCAACCAGCCCTGCTGAGAGAATCAGCAATGCAAAGATTGTGTAGCCGGGCGGATTCAGGGGGTATACCAGTTTCAGAAGCGTATGCGCGCCGAGAATCAAAATAGCGGCGAATGCACGAGCCAGCAGAAAGTCCATAAAAAAACAAATCAGCACGGCACCGATGACGATGCCGGGGAGAATGATGTTCTGGATCGGGGAGTTCGGTTCAAAGATGGGGCGAAGATTCGGAATGCACCAAATCAAAGCCGCAACCGAAAGAATACATCCTGCGACTTTTTGACGGGGCAGTTTGTCGAAGAAACGTTTGCGGGCCTCTGCATTTTTGTATTGACTGTTTGTAAACAAAAACGCGGCGGCACAGACGGCGAAGAAGAGTGCGGCAAAAATTAAAACAAAGGCGGTATTCATTATTCGTCAATCTTCAGTTTGTTGATTTCGCGAATCTGGCTGCGCTGATATTCGCTTTGAATGCCGGCGGAATGCCTGAAGAGGAGTTTTGTGCTGTCCTGCGTGTAGCGGCCCACGATGCGACCTGTGTAAATGCTCCCATTGGTCAAAACCAGTTGGGCATTCGGAAGCCAGAAGCTGATACGCGGAGCCTGAAGTGTCTGACCTTTGCCAAGCGTTACGGTCATTTCCTTTTTCTGCGGATCGGCTTTCTTGTGGGTTACGGTAACCGTATGTTTGCCGTAAGACAGATTGGAAAGAGAAATCTGCTTGCAGACATCCTCGTCATCATTTTCGGGTTCCGTCTTGCAGATAAACTTGCCATCCAGGTAGACATTCATCCCTGCAGGAGAGATTGTGAGATTAATCGTGCCGGTATTGGGATGGAGCGAAAACTCTTTTTCAAAGTGAGAGCCGGGCTGAATGGTGATTTCGGATTCTTCATCATCGAAACCTTCTTTGGAAAGTTTGACCTGATAGGACCCGCTTTCAATGGAGGCGCGCGTATAGGGGGTAACGCCAAATTCCACACCGTTGATGAAGATTGCCGCGCCCAGCGGATCGGATGTGATATTCATGGAACCGGGGAGCGTGTCGAGCGTAACTTCTTCCCGTGTGGTTTCTTCCCGGAGAACGGAGACGATTTTTTCAAAGGATTTGTAGCCCTCTTTGGAAAGGACGAGTTTGTATTGACCTTGTTCAAGCGTTTCATTCAGGGGGGTATTGCCGAAAGACTGTCCATCAATGGTAACGGAAGCTCCTTCAGGATCAGACCGGACATTCAGCGTACCGACATTGTTTGTGAGAGGAACTTTAATCATCACAGGACGGTCGTTGGGAATTTCCCATGTAACTTCCTTCTGGGCATAACCGGAGAGTTTGACAGTGGCTTTGTAAGTGCCGATGGGCAGGTCTCCAATCACAACCGGAGCATTGGAATAATCCTTGCCGTTCATGGTAACGAGCCCGCCGGAGGGAATGGTATCAATGACGACAGTGGAGGTCAGCGGCTGGAGTTCGGCATCGACAAGAGTTTCTTTGCCGGGGACGACCTTGACAGGTTTCCAATATGGCTTGCAGCCGGGCTTTTGAATTTTAACAATATACATTCCCTGGGGGACAGGATTGGTGGTGTAGGGCGTTTTGCCGATGTCCTTGCCGAGAATGGAAATCGTGGCATCGGAGGGCGTTGAGACAAGACGCATGGTGCCGTTGACGGGAGAAGCGGGGGCGACTTCCTTTTTGCAGGAAGCGGCGGTCAAAACAAGTCCGCACAAGAGCAGAGCGCAGATGAAGAGTGATAAAAAGCGTTTCATAATCAGTTTTTCCTTCTGGCAGATTCCTGTTTGCGTTCCAGGTTGATTTTTGTTTCACGGATTTTACGATAAGTATCGCTGTCAACGGGGAAGATTTTCATGAGGCGGTTGCATTCCTCAATGGCTTTGTCAAATTCGTTGCGTTCATTGTAAAGTCGGACAGTCTGAAGACCTTCCTTGCGAATGGTTTCGAGTCTTTCTTCTGCTTTTGCAAGTCCGTCAATGGCACGTTTCCCTTTTTCTGGAATGGGGTCGAAAAGTTTGTAACGCTGTGCGGCAATACGGAAATTCGAGATGGCTTTCGGGAGGTTTGCAGGATCAATGTCAACATTCTGAATGGCTTCTTCCGCCACATAGAGGGAGGTTTCCGCCACGCTCAGAAGGCTTTCCACGGACTGAGAAACGATGTCGAGATTAAATTCCTGAAGGAAGTCTTCGATGATGCTTTCCGCTTTGTTGAATGTTTCGGAAATATCATTGGAAACCGAAATATCGTTGAATTTGGAACCATAGCCGACAAGGATACGACGGTATTCCTTGCGGTCCTGAGTCGTTCCGACAAGCGCATCCTGATGAAGATTCATGAAGCCGGATTCATCAAGGTTTTTCTGGAAATCATCGAGGATTTCTTTGTCAATATCCTGCTGGAAGAGTTCGTAGTAGCGGCGATTGCTCATTGGTTCATCCAATGTGATTTCAAGACGCTTATTTTCAACACGAAGAGTGAATCGGAAGATTGTGGTGTCTTGAATGGCATATTTTTCGTAGTAAACCACCAGCGGATTGACGATTTTTACCGGCTGAGTGCCGGTCTGAGTGGAACTTTCTGAATTGGATTCCGCAACATTCAAACTCAAAAAGACGAGGAGAACGATAAAGGCCACGACAACGACAGCAAGGACAAAAAGAAGATTGCCGATACGCTTCTTGTGTTTGTCTGAATCGGAAAGATTTTGCCTGGAGTCAGCCTTGTCGCCTTTTTTCTTTTTATCGGTTTTGTTGTTGAACAGATTGATTTGTCCTGTGAGAACCTGCGGAACAATATCTTCGGCCTCCTGCTGTGCGGCGGGATGTTCCCGGGAAGGTGTCCTGACTGACTGCGGAGGCTGCGGAGCAGATTCGGAAACGGAGGGGCGGAATACAAAGGGGGACTGCTGTCCCAGCTGAGAATCGGCGGGTGAAATCGAAGGTTTGAAGAGGGGCTTCGGCTGAGGAGATTGAGGAGTATCACCATCTATACAGCGGAAAAGCTGATCCCCGATGGATAAAATACAACCGTTTTCAAGTTCCGCGGGGACGGAAATCAGATTGTTGTTCAGCAATGTGCCATTGGTGCTTCCAAGGTCGGTAACGTACCATTTGCCATCGGGTCGGCGTTTGATTTCAGCATGGTAACGGGAAACACCGTTCAGCAGAAGCTGAATATCGTTTTGTGTTTCTCGTCCGATTCTTGTACCGGAAGGTGCAAGTTCGTATGCGGTTCCGCTCAGGACACCGTTGAGATAAATCAGTTTCATGTCAGGTCTTTCTCCTCTTGCCGAACGCATGAAATGAATGATGCGCAGGGTTTTATTTTACAGACAGTCTGATAATTCAATTGTTTCTGTGAAGTCGTATTCGCAGGAATAGAATTTTTTTGCAGAAAATGATGATTCATCAAATTGTCTTCATGAAGTTCGATTTTTGTTTTCAGAAAGTAAGTTCGAGCAGATTGCCCGGTTCGGTGCGGGTGTTTGTCAAAGTGCCTTCGGGAAGTTCGATGACCGAAGATGCACCGGGACAGGTGAATGCGGGACGCCATGCCGGACAGGCAGGTATCGTCCGCAGGATTTGATTATGGCTGTCCAGAAAAATGACATCAAGTTTCCGGGACATAAAGAATGTGTGAATGGCAGAACAACGAGGAAAAACAATGGCATCGAACGCATCGAAACCGCGTCCGATCATTCCCTGAAGACGGTCGCGGAAGCCTGTGGCAAATCGAGGCTGTCGGGAAAGAACGGAGTTCGTTGTTTTGTTGAGAATCACTTGAACGCCTCCATGGCACGCATGAGAATCGGTGCGGTAACGATGGCGAACACAGCAGGAAAGATGAAAAGTGCCACCGGGAACAGAATTTTGACGGGGGCTTCGTTTGCAAGTTTTTCCGCAAGTGCGAAACGCTTGGTACGGAGCTGATCGCCCTGAATGCGAAGAGTCTGTCCAATGCTGACACCGAGTTCATCGGACTGAATGATGGCATTCAAGACAGAGGTCAATTCGGCATGTTTGACACGGAGAGCCATTTCTTTCAAAGCAATCTGACGCGGTTTTCCAAGCTGGATTTCATGGAGTGTTTTGCGCAGTTCGTAGCCCAGTTCATCAGGACGGCGGCGGGCATTGATGTCGCGGAGCGCGGACAGAAAATCCTTGCCTGCTTCCACAGAGAGCGTAAGCAAGTCAAGCACGTTCGGCAGAGCTTTCAGAATTTCCAGCTGGCGTTTCGAGATGGTGGAGCGAAGCCAGACCTGCGGATAAGTACATGCGCAAAGCAGAACCAGCAGACCATAGGCAGGATTGCCCGCAAGGAAAAACAGAACAGTGAGAATGACACCGGTTACAGCGAGCAGAATACGGGCGGTGAAAAACTGTTCCACGGAAAGAGAATCGCTGTCATATCCGGCCTTGCCGAGTTGTTCTTCCATTTTCGCCATAGTGTTTTTCATGGATTCCGAAGCGCAAAGTCTGCGGAAGTTGGGAGTGAACGGCAAAAAAATACGGAGAATGATAGGAATACGGCGTGCTTCGATGCCGCGTTCGGTTTTTTCCACGCGAATCATGGAGAGCATGTCGAAAAACAGGAGAATGAGCGTGAAGACACACAGACCTGCACAGGCACTTGCCGCGTATAATAAAATGGTGTTCGTCATAATGTGCTGCCCTTCTTTTAAACCTCAATGGTGGTAATTTTGCGGATGATGAGGAATCCGACGACATCCATCACGGATACCGCAAGCAATAGAATAATGCCTGTCATTGAGCTGAAGAATGCGTCCATCAAATCGGGGACAATGCGGTTCATGAGGAAAAGCAGGACGAACGGGACACTGGCAATAAGCCACGCCTGCATACGCCCCTGTGCCGTCAGTGTACGAATGCGCTGAAGAATACGAATGCGTTCACGAATGACCGAGGCAAGCTCTTCCAGAACAGTTGTGAGTTCACCGCCTGTCTGACGCGCCGTGATAATAGCCACTGCAACCAGCTCAAAGTCCTGAGATTCCACGCGGTCAACCATTTTCTGAATCGCTGTTTCAAAAGGCACGCCGAGACGAAGTTCCTGAACGAGCAGCGTAAACTCAAAAGAAATGGGATGACGGTGTTCTGAGGCGATATTTTCGATGGCCTGATTAATGCTGAATCCGGCTTTCAGAGAGCTGCTGATGGAAAGAAGAGCATCTTCGAGTTGTTCATTGAATTTGACAAGACGCTGTTTTTTCATGTGGCGAAGCCAAAGCCGCGGAACCGGGAACGCCAGAATCGCGGCGACAACACTGATGAAGCCTGCACGAAGCCAGTTGGTGTCCGAGGAGAGATAATTCGACAAGCCTCCGGCAAGAAAGAATGCAACGGCGGAAATGGCAAGGCTCAAGTCGAAGATACGTCCGGGAGGCATTTGCAGCAGGACATCATCAATTTCCATGGCGGTTTGCTGGAGAAAGTTTTCCTTGTAGCGGGATGATGTGTAACTGAGAAATTCCACAATCACAAATGTGGCAAACATGACGCACAAACCCGAAGATGCCGCCGCAAGAATGAAGATATGGTCTGTAATGAAGTTAATCATCAGAACTTATTTCCTTTCCGTCCGGGATTGAAGATGCCTATGTCCAGCGGAAGATTGGCACGGCGGATGTCCTCAAGGAATGTGGGGATTGCTCCGGTCGGCTCAAAATGACCAAGCATTTTTCCGTCATCGCCCCAGCCATCCTGCTTGAAGACAAACAAGTCCTGCATGGTGATGATGTCGCCTTCCATTTTTGTGATTTCGCTGACACAGACGACTTTGCGGGAGCCGTCTTTTTCACGGCTGATCTGCACAATAATGGAGATTGCCGAGGCGATTTGCTCGCGAATGGCACGGAACGGCAAGTCAAACCCGGACATGAGGACAAGAGTTTCCAGACGGGCAAGGGCATCGCGCGGGGAGTTTGCGTGAATGGTGGTCAGAGAACCGTCATGACCGGTATTCATGGCCTGAAGCATATCAAGAGCTTCCCCTCCGCGGCACTCACCGATTACAATCCGGTCTGGACGCATACGCAGGGCGTTGCGAACCAAATCACGAATGGTAACTTCACCTTTTCCTTCGATGTTTGCGGGACGTGATTCCAGACGGACGAGGTGTTCCTGCTGAAGCTGGAGTTCTGCGGCATCTTCGATGGTAACAATACGTTCCTGATTCGGAAGAAAACTGCTTAATATATTGAGGAGAGTAGTTTTACCGCTTCCTGTACCGCCGGAAATGATGATGTTTTTGCGAATTTTGACGCAAACATCAAGGAATTTCGCAATATCATCGGTGATAGACCCGTAGTTGATGAGATTCTGTATGGTCAGAGGTGTACGGGAGAATTTACGAATGGTAATGGTTGGACCAACCAGCGAAAGCGGCGGAATAATGGCATTCACACGGGAACCGTCCGCCAAACGGGCGTCAACCATGGGGGAACTTTCATCAATACGGCGTCCAAGCGGGGCGACAATGCGTTCGATGGCTGACAAAACCTGATTATCATCGGCAAACGCAGTGTCGGTTTTATAGAGAACGCCTTTGTGTTCCACATAGACATTGTCGGGACCATTGACCATGATTTCCGTGATGTCATCGCGGGCAATCAAATCTTCCAGCGGGCCAAGACCGATAGCCTCATGGTAAAGCTCATTTTCAATTTTGTCGCGGGTAACGCCCGGAGGCAGAGGAATCGTCAATTCATCCAGAATTTCATGAATCGTATGATGTGCTTTTTCTTCCAAGTCGCTTTCGGTTGTGCCGCCTAATGCCATGCGCTTCATATTCAGGCGGGACAGAAGCTCGCCGTGCGCCTGTTTTTTGATGGCAGTAACAAGCGGGCGTGCGTCCATTGGAATACCGCTGATTTCCAGTATTTTACCGCTGAAGTCCGATTTCGGCGCGACTGAAGACGAAAGCGGAGGCGTACTTGCCAATGACGTTTGGGGATCCTGGACGGGAACAGGGGAAGGCACAGGGCCCGTTTTTTTATCACCAATTAATTGAATGGTAACGGTAGCAATTTCAATGATGGAACCGGGCTGAACCGCCACAGGAACATTGCCGATTTGCTTGCCGTTCACGTAAGTCCCGTTGCTGCTGTTCAAGTCAGCGACTTTCAGTTCGGAATCAGTAACGTAAAATTCGCAGTGATGCTTGGAAACACCGGGAAAAGGCAGCTGAATCGGTACATCGCCCGCAGAACCGACCTGAAAATTGCCGGGAGGCAAGGTCAGTGGAGAGTCTGGCTGATTCGGCATTTTTAAGAGTACGTTAATCATGGTATCGTTCCCTCTTGCTGCGCCTGAATCAGTGTCCCGGTTTGCTTAGCATGGATTCGCGTTCGGCATTGTAACCCTCAATATTTTTCTGAAGGAATGCCCAGTCAACACTTTGCACTTCGTGGGTGAAATTCGGGTCATCATAACTGCGGAGCACAAGGGTCAGGGACCCTTTCTGCGAGGCAAAAATAATCATTTCGGCTTCTTTGGGGGTGAGTTCCAGCGTAACCGTGCTGTAGGAGCGTGCCATTTGAGCCTGTTGTCCCTGCGTGGTGTAACCGAGGTCGGAGCCGCAGGCAAGAACTTTCACACGCTGAAGAACCGTCATGGTAACCGTATCAAGCGAGGCATCTCCTTTCGCATCGGGGAAGTGGAATGTGCCGATAATGTCAACAATATTATTCGGTTTAATCAAGCCGGAAACGGATGAAACGGACGAAACAGGGATGGAAACTGCACGGTAGCCATTGCGTGTTTGCAGTGCAAGCCCGCTTCTTCCGCTGGAAATCGTGGATTTGACGTTGTGCCAAGTCAGAATATCGCCTTTTTTCAACAGCATGGCCGCCGGAAGACCGAGAACTTCATTGCTGCGATTCCAAGGAATTTCGTAGGAGCGGGCGGCAGAATTGGTGAAACGCTGTACCTTCACAGGTTCAATGGCATCTTCCGAAATTTTCTCGCCTTCGGAAAGTTCCGTTTTCATGCGAATCAGAACGATTTCGGAAGCACTGCCCATGATTTTGCTGCGTTCCATTTTGAGCTGCTGGTAGGTGAACATAAAAGCCAGTACACCGAAGAATACGGCCGCCAGTAAAAGCATTTTCTGTTTCATAGTTGTTCTGTTTCCTTATTCATTGCTGGAAAAGATTTTAGAAAAAGTTTTATTCGGAATCAACCAATGCAAACATCATGCTCATTTGTGAGACGATTTTGCCGTTGACACGCATCAATCCTTTTCCTTTGCCGAAACGTTTGAAAGACGGAGGAATTTCCACTTCGAGGACAGCCTGATCGCCGGGGAAGACCGGCTCGAAGAAATCAGCTTCGTCAATCCCCATGAAGTAGGTTAATTTCCCCTTGAAGCGTTCATCAATCAGCATGTGAATTGCTCCTGCTTCGGAGATGATTTCAGGCTGAATTGTGTTTGATAAGACCGAGTAGCCATCGCGATAGGTACGGAAAATATTGTCTGTATTCGACATGTTTTTGACCGAAACGATGCTTTGTCCTTCGCATTTTGCGACATAATCCGTAAACAAAAACGGGTATCTGTGAGGAAGAATCCCCATCACGGCTGACGTATCATAAGGAATCTCTTCCGATTTGTCAAATTCGTTGAATTCGGTGGAAAATGTGAAATCAGTTATGCGATCGCGAACGGCAAGAATGAGTTTTGCCTGACATGCCAAGCCGCTGCTGTTTTTTACAGTAGCGGAAATAAGAGCCTCGCCATTGACAATCTGTTCAACCTCAAGCTCAATCAGCATACGGTCGCCCGGAGTATTCGGTTTGCGGAATTTTACCTGCATGAGCTTTTTTACATAAATGTCGCGCGCG
This sequence comes from Lentisphaeria bacterium UBA1732, assembly GCA_002315855.1. Taxonomy (GTDB): domain Bacteria; phylum Verrucomicrobiota; class Lentisphaeria; order Victivallales; family UBA1829; genus UBA1732. Next base: position 47,943 of record DCIG01000056.1, read on the forward strand.
CGGTATGGATCGAGTTCTTCCCAAACGGCGACTTCCGCAAGCTGCGCGATTGATTCTACTGACAAAACCCCCGGCAAAATGGGATGACCTGGAAAATGTCCCTGAAAGCATTCATTGCTGATGGTTACGTTTTTCCATGCGGCGAATTTTTTTTCATCGATTTGCATTGCCCTGTCGAGCATCATGAAATCGCGGGAAACCGGTATAATTTCACGGAGTTCCTGTAAAGATATGACACGGTTTTGCATGATTTGGTTCCTTATTGCTTGTTCTTTGTTTCCTGTTCCAGCATCATTTGGGCAAGTTTCACATGAGTCGGGTGCCCGGATTTTATCGACATGATGTGTGCTTTGACACGTTTCCCCACCAGAAAGAGATCGCCCACCATATCCATCATTTTGTGACGAACGAGTTCATTCGGATAGCGGAGACCGTCTTTGCTGATTAATGCCCCGTCATGCAGGATGATTGCGTTATCAAGACTTCCGCCTTTGGCCAGTCCTGCCGCAATGACCTGTGCAAGTTCATTGTACGGACAGAATGTGCGGGCAAGCGATAATTCTTTCCCGAATGTTTCTGTAGTGATATTGCAGTGGAAAAACTGTGTGTCCAGCTTCGAATAATTGTATTCGGTTGTGAACGAAATTTGAAGATCATCGGCAGGGAGCAGGGCAATCATGGTATTGCGATCTTCGAAAACGATGGGGGCACTGGCAGTCCAGTATTCCGCTTCGGCATCCTGTTCTTCGATTCCTGCATTCATGATGCCTTGAAAAAACGATTTCGCACTTCCATCGGCAATCGGAGGCTCCGGACCATCCATTTCGATGTACGCATTGTCCACGCAGGCGGCATGAAGCGATGCCATGATGTGTTCTACTGTGAGCACGAATGCACCTGTTGTGCGGGAGGCAATCGTGGTGGCGCGGCGAACGTCAATCACATTGCCCGCAAGTGCTTTCACTTCGGGTGAACCCGGCATGTCGACGCGACGGAAAACGATGCCTGTATTTTCTGCGGCAGGAAGAATGCGCAGGGAGGCGCGAACTCCTGTATGAAGTGCGATGCCGTTGACCTGCACCGCAGATTTGACTGTATTCTGTTTCGGCATAAAAAACCTGTTTTGGTTCAAAAAAGTCAAAAAAACATAAAATCTTTTGTAATTTAGCGCATTTTTGCGTGATTACCAGTGAATTTGGCATTATATTATATAAAAAAATGAAAAAAAACTCAAAAACACGTTTTCAGGAGCGTTTTTCTATGCCGAAGAAACATCGGATTATTGTATTGCTTGGACCTACCGCATGTGGCAAAACTGCGTTTGGCGTCCAATTGGCGTTGCGTCTTCACGCTTCCATCATCAGTGCTGATTCCCGACAGATTTACCGCGGACTTGATTTGGGAACAGGGAAAGACCTTCAGGATTATGATTTGCCTGACGGCGGTCATATTCCATACGAGTTAATTGATATTCTGCCGCCGAATGCTCCGTATTCGCTCGCACATTTTCTTCGCGATGCCGCTGAAGCTGTGTGCCGTGTGGAAGAAAACGGGAGAGTTCCGCTGTTTGTCGGCGGTACTGCGCTGTATCTTCACGGGCTGGTTTCCGCGTATCAGCTGAAACACGGTGCCCCTGATGATGAAATGCGCGAACATCTCCGTTCTCTGTCGAATGAGGATTTATGCACGATGCTGCTTGAACTTGACCCCGCAAGCCCTGTCCCTGTGCGTGAACCTGATAACCGTATTCGTCTGATTCGCGCAATTGAGATGGCACGTTCCAAAAATGATACGCATACGACAGAATTGGAAGAGCAGTTTCCTCCGTCCGAGTTCCTGATATTGGGATTGTACCGCACCCGGTCTGAGATTCGCGAACGGATTCGCATTCGCCTTGAACAGCGTCTCAATGCCGGTATGATTGATGAAGTCGCTGTACTTCATGAGCAGGGCATGAGCTGGGAGCGCATGGAGTTTCTTGGCCTTGAATACCGCTATTTGTCGCGCTGTTTGCGGGGGGTGCTGACCTTGGAGGAGATGAAAAATGAACTGTACGCGAAAATATGCCAGTTTGCCAAACGGCAGGATTCATGGTTCCGGCGTTTTGAGCGGGACGGACATCCTGTATACTGGTTTGAGCCGGGGCAAATTGATGGAGCAGAAATGTTGTGCAGGGACTTCCTTGCCGGGCAAACGCTTCCTGAACCTGTATTCCGTCTTGCTGAGTGCAAGTATCCGGTACATCCGTGATGAGGCGGGAATGAGGTGAAAAGGGGAGGGGGGTGAACTTTTTTCGAGGAAAATGCGGAAATTTACTTGATTTTCAGCTGAGATGGTGTATATTAAATTCTGTCGATGGTTCAAAATGACCGCGATGTTCCTTCAAATAAGCCGAAAAACTGCTGAATGAATTCGGAGAATTAAAAAAATCCGAAAAAAGTTCAGAAGTTTGCTTGAAAAAGTTTGAAACCGGGTGTAAATTAAATGATGTCAGTGATTCCGAAACGAGTTGCTGATGATCCTTAAAAGTTGCCGGGAGCTGATGAAATCAGGAACGGAATCTGTGATGCGGAACAGAGCTGGTGCTTTTCCCAAAGATTTTCAGAATGAAATAAAATTTTGAAGATTTTTGAAAAAAGCATTTGAAATATGGCAAAAACAATGCTATATTAAATTGCAT
>DCIG01000078.1 GCA_002315855.1 Lentisphaeria bacterium UBA1732
ATTGCGGAATGGGTCGATGCCGTGCTTTTCGCAACCAAGAAATTCCGCGTTGCAAAAGACGGAAACGAACGTGTCGTTGCTACTCCCATTGGCGCAAACGGCGGCGACAGAATCATCCGGACAGTCGGCTCTCCCGCCTGCATCGCAAAGAACCGTTTCGGTCTGCCGAACGAGATTCCGCTTTCCTGGGCGGCGTTTATCGAGGCATACACCAAAGCACTTGCCGCAAATAATGCAGGAGGTGAAAAGTGTCCGAAAAAGTAACCATTGCAAAGCACGACCTCATCTGCGATCTCTGCTCACGGCGTATCCCAAAAGGCAGCAGGTGCCGTATCATCAGAGATGATTTCATGCCGGGTATTGTTTACTTTGAACACTTGAGATGTCCGCCGCCGTCAGCAACCGTGGAAGAAAACATTCAACCGAAGTCCCCCGTCATTCACCATAACAACATGCCGGTCATGATGCCGGCATAACAGAAAGGAAATAACCTATGTCAACAATCAATTTCAATGCAGAAACAGTAGATCCGAGCATTCCGTTTGAGGCAATTCCCGCCGGCAGATACATTGCCGTCATCACCGCCTCCGAAATGAAAGATACACGTTCCGGAAGCGGTCGCTATCTTCAGCTGGAATTCGAGATTTGTGAGGGAGAATATTCCGGACGAAAAGTCTGGACTCGTCTCAATCTCGAAAATTCCAATACGGAAGCTGTCCGAATTGCCCGCGCCGACCTTTCCGCAATCTGCCACGCAGTCGGTGTTCTTCAGCCTGAAGATTCCGTGCAACTGCACAATCTTCCGCTGCAGATTACGGTCAAGTGCCGCAAGAATCAGGACGATGAGATGACCAACGAAATCAAATCATTCGCCCCGGTTCCGACTCCGGTACAGGCAGAAACACCGGCTTCGGATTCGCAGGCGGATGCGGATTCTTCCACTCCTCCGTGGGCAAGGGCGTAAATGGCTCTGGAGTTTGAACTCCCGTGGCCGCCGAGCGTAAACCATTATTACAGGCACGTCGGTCCGAGAGTTCTTATCAGCAGGGATGGACGAAAGTACAGGGAGGTCGTTAGCGCAATAGTTCATCAAACGGACTCTCCAATGCTGGAGGGGGCGATTTCCATGCAAGGACTGTTCTATCCCCCGGACAGACGGCGACGCGACCTTGACAATGTTGGCGGAAAGGCTCTGATTGATGCCCTGCAATATGCAGGGCTTTTCAAAGACGACTGCCAGATAAAGAAAATTCACCTCGAAATGCTTGAGCCAATCCCCGGAGGACTCTGTATCGTAAAACTGGAGACAATTGACAATGTCGAAAATAAAAACAAAATGCTGGAGGTGTTGTATGAACAAGAAACGGCAGAACAGTCAAGTACGTAACGGGATTGTCGACCAATACCTCAAATCCATCAAAGACGATAAAGAACGTATGGTCTGTTTCCTGTTAATGCGCAGGTCAACGGAAGAAGAAATCTGCAAGGCAATTAAAATTACGCCGAAAGAACTGGAATGCATCAAATTGCAAATCGCCATCGGACTGCGTCAGGCCGGAATTCGGATTTGAGAAATGTTAAATCTTAAGCGCACCACTGTGAGAACCTGTTCGAAGAAGGGTCAGCAGTAGAAGATTTTCACATTTTTCATAAATCAGAAGCCAGTCAGGATCAATATGACACTCTCTTTTACCATACCAGTTTCCAGAAAGAGCATGGTCATGGCACTTTTCCGGCAACGGCATATCTTTTTGCAACTTTTCAACTATATCAAGCAGATTCTGAAGATTTTTGCCTTGTTTCAGCATGAGCTTGACATCTTTTTTAAACTGTGTGGTACGCTTGATATCATAAATCATGCAAGCAAGTCCTTACGCAGTTCGTCTACAGTTTTGAAAATTTTACCGGTTCCGGGCTTCTTGAGTTCTTCAGCTTCCTGAAGCGCCGATTTTGATTCGGGACTTAACTGTGGCAGAGAAATTTCAAATGGGATTTTCTGCTCCAAAACAATCTTCCGAAGATACAGATTAATCGCTGTTGACATTGTCATTCCGACATTGTCAAGAAATAAATCTGCCTGCTTTTTCAATGCAGAATCAATTCTAACACTGAAACATGTTGTTGCTGTTGCCATGAAACACCTCCTATGGTTGTATATCTAATATAGTGCAAATGTGCTATATTGTCAAGCAAAAGTATCAATTTAATTCAAGAAAGGAAAAATGAAATTAAGACCCTATCAGCAGGAAGCTGTGGATGCCGGCCAGATTTTCAAAATAAGTCGCTGTGCGTTCCTGTCCGAGCACAAACAAGGACAAGTCTTTCGTTCAGCACATAATACAACAGCAACCAATTGGGATTAATATGACATTCTCGGAACCCTTCATAATCGCCAACTAAAGGATGATCTCTAAATTTAGCCGGCAAAGGATTTCCAGACAGTAAAAGATCAACAATCTCTTTAAGTTCAGATTCACGAAAACCTCTTGAAAGCATTTTCTTTCTGTCCTTTTTGAATTGTGTAGTTTCAATGAGCTGGTATTTCATTTATCACTGTCCTGTATCATATCTTCATAGGATGAATAATGCTTTACCTCCGGATTGTTTGCAAGTTCAATGGCCTCCTGCATTGCCGCAAGAGTAACCTTATTCGGTTGATTACGGGAAACCCGAAAAGGCAAACCATGCTCATAGAGAGCTTGTCGAACAAAGATATTGAACGCGCTTGATAATGAAAGCCCCAGATCATTAAACAACTCTTCTGCGTCTTTCTTTATCTGAGTGTCAAGTCGAATTGTAAGATTTGTAGTAGCCATGTGATTCCTCCTGTTGTTTGTGTTATGAATAATATAGTGCAAATAACGTGCATTGCAAATTAAAATTCAACAAAAAGAAAGGAAAAATGAAATTAAGACCCTACCAGCAGGCGGCAGTGGATGCCGTCTACAAGCATCTCCGCGAACGGGATGACAATCCGTGCGTGGTGCTGCCGACGGCATCTGGGAAATCAATCGTCCTGGCAAAAATTGCTCAGGATGCCATTGAAAAATGGAACGGACGTGTGCTTATCCTCGCCCATGTGAAAGAACTTCTGGAACAGAATGCCGGAAAAATCAGAAAGTTCTGTCCGGAACTGAAAATCGGCATATATTCCGCAGGGCTGAAATCCCGCGACACGGAAGAACAAGTCATTGTTGCCGGCATTCAGAGCGTGTACAACAAGGCTTGTGATCTCGGTGCTTTCGATCTTATTATTATCGATGAATCCCATATGATTCCAGTGGAGGGAGAGGGAACATATCGGTCTTTCCTCAAGGACATGAAAATCATCAACCCTCACGTTCGCGTCATCGGGCTGACGGCAACACCGTTCCGTCTGAAAGGCGGTCTCATCTGCAAGCCTGAAAATATCCTCAACAAGGTCTGTTATGAAATCGGAATCAAGGAGATGATTCAGCAGGGATACCTGTCGCCGATGGTTTCAAGAGCCGGACGCACGGAAGCACAGTTGGATCATCTGCATATCCGGGCTGGTGAGTTCATTGCCGATGAAGTTGAATCGGCAATGAACAAGGAAGAGGTTACGGATGCCGCCTGCCGGGAAATAGCCGGTCTTACGGCAGACCGGAAAACTGTCCTGATTTTCTGTACGTCCGTGGCTCATTGCCGGAACGTCGCCGAAAAAATCAGGCAATATACCGGGAAAGAGTGCGCTGTTGTTACAGGAGAAACTCCTGCACAGGAGCGGGCGGATATTATCGCCCGACTGCGGGGCGAACAGATTCCGTCCGATCTTTTCGGCACACCGATGCCGCCGTTGAAATACTGCGCCAATGTTTCCGTGATGACCACCGGTCTGGATGTGCCGAACATCGACTGCATTGTCATGCTCCGCCCGACGGCAAGTCCGGGGCTGCTGCTTCAATGCGCGGGACGCGGATTCCGTCTCTCACCGGAAACCGGAAAAAGTTCCTGCGTCTTTTTGGATTTTGGCGGCAACATCCTGCGACATGGTCCTTTGGACATGATCCGGGTAAAAGAACCCGGTACTGGAAAAGGCGGCGACGCTCCGGCGAAGAAGTGTCCGCAGTGTCTGGCTCTGATTCATGCCGCCTATCAGAAATGTCCCGACTGCGGATACGAATTCCCGCCTCCGCAGAAGACGAATCTGACGGAACACGCATCCCGCGACGGCATCATTTCCGGCGAAACTTTCACCGATGAATATGATGTAATGGACGTGTACTATCAGGTTCATGAGAAACGCCATGCCGATTCCGGAACACCGAAGACAATGCGGATTGACTACCAGATTTCACTGAATGATTTCAAGTCGGAATGGGTTTGCCCGGAGCATACAGGATACGCCCGCGATAAATTCGTGAAGTGGTGGAAAGAACGAGCCGCAATCGGCTGTCCGATTCCCCGGACAGCACGGGAAGCCGTGGCTTTGGCAAATCAGGGACTTCTTGCTGCGCCCCAAAGCATTACAGTAAAGACGGTAACCGGCGAGAAGTTCAACAGAATCACAAAATGTGTTCTCGGAGAACGGCCGGTCATGCGTGAGCCGGGCGATGACACCGATGAAATCGCTGCGGAAGACCCTCCGGGCAACAGTCCCGCCGACCTCGGTGTATCCCAGGACGGGGAATATGACGATATTCCCTTTTAATCAAAACCAACAGCAAAGGAGAAGATAAATGTCTGAAATCAAATGGAAAACAACAGAACAAACTGCTACTCAGAACCTGATCAGTCAGGATGGAAAGTGGCACATCACAAAAACACAGAAAGGACAAGCGGCACCGGAATTCACGATGACATGTCCGGTTTTCTTTCCGGGACCGACAGGCCGCGGAAAGGATTACCGCACCATGCTGAATTCATTTCTTGATGACTGCAATCGCTTTGCCTGTCTCCTTACCGAGG
>DCIG01000070.1 GCA_002315855.1 Lentisphaeria bacterium UBA1732
CATCATGCCGCCCATGCCGCCCATGCCGCCCATGCCGCCCATGCCGCCCATGCCGCCTGCAAATGCGACGCCTGCGGTCAATGCGAATGCTGCGATTGCCATTGTAATCTTTTTCATTTCAATTTTCCTTTCATGTTGTTGTGAAAATATCAAATCGAGGTCGATTTGGTTGTTTACAGTTTTAACGATACGAACTGTGAAAATATTGTATGATTTCTTTTATTTTCACTTTTTTCTTCAAAAAAACGGAATCCGGTGAGGGATTCCGTCAAAGTCTGCTCAAAACAACAGGGATTACATCATGGGGCCCATCGGACCGCCGAAGCCGCCCATACCGCCCGGCATCGGACCGCCGAAGTCCAACGGTCCCATGTTCGGTCCCATACCCGGAGGATTCATGCCGGGAGGTCCCATTTCAGGTCCCATCATGACGGGACCGCCCATCATCATATCCGGCGGAGCGGCGAAGAAATTCGGTTCGCTTCCTGCGTTCAGATTAACCGTGGATTCCGCGGCGGCTTTGCGTTCGCTGGATTTCCGACTGGTGCGAGTAACGCGTTTGCCGGCAGAAGAAGATTTATTGGTATTAGCCGTGGAAACGGCAGTATTGTCATTGCGCTGATTGCCCGGCATACATTTCACCATAATCACCGCAAAGATTGTAACGATAACAACGAATGCCAATGCGACATTGACAAACATTCCGCCCTGATTGTTGTTTTTTTTCATTGTACTGTGTCCTTCCCGTAAGAGATGCTGTCAGATTCCGGCTGCCGATGTAAAACCTTTTCACAACAAATAACGTTTTTCGCGGTCGATTTATTGCCCCGGAAACATCATTTTTCGATGATTTTTGTATTGAATTTTACCTCAAAAAGACGGGCTGAAATGCCTAAGTGTCTCATTGCATTGCAATAAGCACTGATGGGCGGGAAATCAGTCTGCGAGGTGCTTGCCGGGAATCAGATAGCCGCGAACATAATCGCGAACGGCATCCTGAAGCGTGTGATCCGTCAGTTTGTACCCGGCGGACTGAATTTTGGACATGTCGGCGCAGGTATAATACTGGTATTTGCCTTTCAGTTCATCCGGCATGTCGATGTACCTGATTTTGCAGGGCAGGTCCATGGCATCGAAGACCGCTTTCACCAGAGAATTCCAAGTTTCGGCTTTTCCGCTTCCGATGTTGTACAAGCCGTTCAGATCGGGGTGAATCATCAGGAAGATAATCATATTGACCGCATCTTTCACATAGATGAAGTCGCGCTGCTGTTCGCCGTCTGCATATTCCTCTCTGTAGGAACGGAAGAGGGAAACCTGACCTGCTTCCTGAATCTGCTCGAAAGCGCGGCAGACCATGCTGCGCATGGGTCCTTTGTGCTTTTCGTTCGGTCCGAAAACGTTGGTGAATTTCATACCGGCGATTTTGTCGAGCATACCGTGCCGCTTCGCCCAGAGGTCGAACATCTGCTTGGAGTAGCCGTACATATTGAGGGGGCGGAGCTCCTCAATCTTGGAGTCGTCGTCATGATAGCCGTGTTCGCCGCCGCCGTAGGTTGCTGCGCTGGAAGCGTAGAGGAACCGTGCATTGCGCTTCAAGGTGCGCACCGCCAGAAGTTTTGAAAACTCAAAATTGTTATGCACCAGATATGTGGCATCGCGTTCCGTGGTGGACGAACATGCGCCGAGGTGAATCACGGCCTGAATGTCATCGGGGAGGTCGTTATTCTGGAGCATCGCCAGAAACATGTCTTTTTCCATGTAGTCGGCAAACTGGAGACCGCGGAGATTTTTCCATTTTTCCGAGGTGCCGAGATGGTCAACCGCCAGAATGTCCGTGACGCCTTGTTTGTTCAACGCATATACGACCGCACTGCCAATCAGTCCGGCGGCACCTGTAACAATAAATTTCATTATACTGCTCCTGAAAAAACTGCTGAAAGTAAAGTTAAAGTTAAAACACACTTACCAGTCGTAAACGGCTGAATGTCTGTCAAGCAGGGTGGAACTGCGGTTCGGGTCCGAGTCCGACCACGGGAAAACCGTATTTTCTCTGCTGTTGCTGAGAGGCTGGGTCATATCGCCAAGACGTTCGCGTTTTTTGACGCTGTTTGTCTGAAAGAACCATGAACTGGCACTGCTTGCGGTCTCCTGTTCGGCTTCTTCAAAGGCTTCCAGCTCCATTTTATTTTTTTTCGCATAGTAATCGGCGACTTCCTTTGAGGACATAGAGGCCATTTGGGCGGGAGTCAAATCCGGCATGGTCTCTTTCTTTTTGGAGTCAGAGTTTCCCATCGTGTCAATATGGCAGGAAACAGAAGAAAAAAGAACGAATGCCATTGCGGCACTTGCCATAAGGGACGAACGTTTCATGATTCACCTTTTCATGTTTGGGGCAAAGAGGTTGGAGAGATGAACGGAGATGTTTTTTTCCGTTTCGGCGTGATGACAACGATGGTGCGGTCATCGAGGTCGGTATCGGTAACAGCGTAATTGCTTACTCCGGTGAGAATCTGGCGGATGGTCTGTTCGGGGGGGACATCGTTGCGGCAGTTTTCGCGGAATATATCCTCAATGCGTTTTTCGCCGTACTGAACGCCTTCGGGGTTGGTGGCTTCATTGATGCCGTCAGTGTACATCAAGATGCCCATTTGGGAGCCGAACTGAGTGATAAAGGAGTCGTAATGGACAAATTCAGGGGGGAGCATTCCGATTGCCATGCCTTCGGGTTCAATGCAGCGGGTATGATTGCGCACATACATAATGACCGGCGGATGAGCGGCGCGGACATATTCCAGCGTATTTTCGCGTTTGTTCAGCAGACAAATGGCCAAAGTGAGGTAGCGTTCATCGTCCAAGTCGCGGTAAAGGGCGGTATTCAGTTCGTACATCAGGTTTTTCAGCGAAGTGAAGTGAGCGATATTCGCTCGTATGTAGCTGCGAGCCATGGACATGACAAGACATGCGGGAAGTCCTTTCCCGCTGGCATCGCCGACCATCACGAGAATGCGGTCTTTATCGAGCTGAACGAAGTCATAGAAGTCGCCGCTGACCTCACGAGCCGCAATGGAAGAGGCATGGATTTCAAAATCACCCCATTCGGGGATACTTTTTGGGAGCAGGGAACGCTGAAGATTGCGGATGAAGTCGAGTTCCTGCACGAGACGCTGCTGTGTACTCAAACTCTTGTATACTTTCAAGAAATTGTGAGCCAAAATGACAGGACGGGCAAGAATCTCCATGCGGGTCAGTTTTTCACGGGAGAAGGTTTCGTGAATTTCGTCCGAACGATTCAGTGCGTAAACCATTCCAATCAAAACGCCTTCGTTTATCAGGGGGAGACACATGAAATCGTTGATGCGTTCCCGGCGCAGCAGATGGTCGTAATCGGAATCCGGGGTGCAGTCCCACAAGTTGGATTCGCCTTTGCAAACGGTGGCGAATGCGACATCCTGCAAGGTTTTGTCTTTCTTTCTGAATGTGTCCATCTGCTCCAGATTACAGGGATCGCATTCGATGGTTTCCGCAAGGCGGTCGGGGAAGTGTTTCGTTTTGCCCATTGCGCGGAATTTTCCCTCATGATTCAGGAAAATACAAACCTCTTCGGCATGAATCTGCTCGGCGAGATACTGCGCCGTCATTTCAATCCATTCCGTAGACTCACCATCGCCGGATTTGGTGATATTTTCCGCGAAAATGCCGAGATAATTGATGATTTGCGCATTATCCCGTATTTTCACGCCCAAATCAGCACGAAGTGAGCGAATTTTACGCCGTTGCAGGATTACTGCAAGTGTCAGCAGGAAGAGGAGGCTTCCAAATATGGTGATTGTATTCATGAGATGATCTTTTTTTATTATTGCCTGTAAGTATACATCCTGTTTGTGTTCACGTCAAATAAAAAACGAAAAAAAGATTATTTTTTTTCAACTTTTTCCAAAAAGATGCCACCGGACGGCACTTCCGGGAATAAAGAACCGCCTTTTCAGCAGGGGAGCAGGGAAAATCACTGGCATGATTTTTTCAGGGGAAAATGTGTTCCCGTGCGAGGAAGAAGGGGCATCGGAGAAGGGTTTTCGCCATCTTTTCAAGGGGAACGCTTGACTTTTCGTTTTTACGCTGTAAATTATAACTTTAAATGTACTGTAATAAAGCAGTATTCCCAGCCGGTTTCGATTCTGTGCGGAACGCAAGATGGCAGGCGGGGAGAGAGGCATTTATGAGGTACGAACAGCATTTCACGAACAATCAATACATTAACATAAAGGTCAATCCCCATGGTTTTCCAAAAAATGAACAACGTGCTGATCAAGCACGGCAAATCAGTATCCATTATTTTCCTTGTCATCATCATCATTGCATTCGTCTGGTACTTCACACCGGGCGTTGACGGGTCCATTCTTTTCGGACGCAAAACCGGTGCAAAGGCGACATACGGACAGGTGCTTGACAATGTGAAGATCACGTTTGCCGATGTGTCGACCGTGCAGAACAGTGCGGCGATGCTTACCGCAGCACAGTACGGGCTTGCACCGAACCGGGTCAGTCAGATTACGGAAGACGAGGCATTCCAGCTCACCGCACTGCTTAAGATAGCGGATTCACTGCATGTGCTCGCTTCCAATGCGGACATCGCGAAGTATATTTCCTCAATTCCGTCTTTCCGCGAAAACGACAAATTCTCGGCCAAGCTGTACGAAACCTACAAGAACAAATGCCTGGCTCCGCTGGGATACGGCTACAAGGATTTTGAACAGGCAATCGCCACTTTCGTGAAGATTGACAACATGATGGACCTGGTCAGCAATACCAGTGTCATCACCGACGATGAAATCCGCCGTGAAGTCGCCCGCAATCTGGAAAAGGTCAATTACCGCATGATTACATTCCCGCCCGTGGATTTTGAAAAGAGCGTGGAAGTAACGGACGCGCAGGTCAAGGAATACTATGACGCGAACCCGAAACAGTTCATGACGGAACCGCAGTCCGACGGTATTCTGGCCGTTTCCGCGAACGCAGATGCAGAGAAAAAGGAAGTTACGGATGAGCAGGTCAAGGAATACTATGAACTGGTCAAAGACACTCTGCTCGATTCTGAAGGGAAAGTGCAGACACTGGAGGAAGCCAAGGACTACATCCGCATGACGCTGGCCGAATCCGGAACATCCGAAGCCGCGTATGAAAAGATGTCGGGATTCAACAAGGCGTTCCGCGAATTCATCCGCATGAACAAAGAAGAATTCCAGGCCGATCCGAGCGGGATTTTCCGCAAGTTCGCCACCGAAAACAAGCTGAAACTCATCGACATCAAAGATTTGAATGCGTCTACGGCAAGCGATTCCGAAAAGTTCATCGATTCCGCTCTCGTCAATGCCGTTACCGGCCTGCAAAACGTCAATTCCTACACAAACATGATTCGCGAAGAAAACGCGACCGTGATGTTCCTGCTGACCGGCCGCCGTCCCTCTGAACTCGCATCGTTCAATGATGTTCAGGACAAGGCAAAAGAAAAACTGGTTTCGCAGAAAGCAGCGGTGCTTGCCGAAGAAGCCGCGGCAGCATTCCGCGTGGCGGCAAGTGAATCGAAAGATTTGAAGGGCGAACTGGAAGATCTGGTCAAGAACGCCAAGGGAAGCATCACGGAAGCCGAAGATTTCACCATCGGTTCTGTTCAGGATAATCCGTACATCATTTACATCATGCCGGTGGAACAGATCATGAAGACGGAAGCCGGAAAGCTCTCCGCGCCGGATAACACGCTGGGGTCTTCCCGTTTCGCATTCGTCAACACGCGCACGGAACCGACCGCAGAGGAAATCGACAAGGAAATTGCCGGAAAGAGCGCAAATTATCTGAATGCCAAGAAGTCTCTGGTGCGCACGGAATTCCAGAACAGAGTCTATGCGACAGTCCGCACGGCATTTCCGAGCCGACAGTCCGCCGACGAAGAATAATTCATGTCCATGAACGATAGAGCTGCGTTCCGCGTCGGAAGCGGATATGATATTCACCGGCTGGTCCCGGAACGCAAGCTCATGCTCTGCTGCTACGAGGTTCCCTATGAACGGGGCCTGCTCGGACACAGTGATGCAGACGCGCCTGTTCATGCGCTGATTGATGCGATTCTGGGGGCACTGGCACTGGGAGATATCGGGCAGCATTTCCCCGACACCGATCCTGCTTACAAGGGAATTTCCGGGCGGGCTCTCCTGAAAGCCGTACTGTCATTGCCTGAATTGCAGGGATGGCAAATCGGCAATCTGGATATCACCATCATCGCCCAAGCACCGAAACTGATGCCGCATATCATGGCAATGCGTCAGGCACTGGCGGATGCAGCGGGACTCCCGATCGAGGACGTTTCCATCAAAGCCAAGACAGCGGAAAAGCTCGGTCCTGTGGGTGCAGGCGAAGCAATCGAAGCTCACGCCGCCGTATTCATGTATCATGCCTAAGCATGGAGCGCGTATATGCTCTCCCCCATTGTGAATCAGGAACACGGCAGACCGCTTGCCCCCAAAAAAACGGCAACACTCGCCGCCTCCTGTGTGCGAGCCGTCAATGAAGCCCGTACCGCACTGCATCAAAACGGCTTGCCTGCGGATCGATATTTAGTCAATTTTTTCAGAGCGAATCACCAATTCGGGTCGCGCGATCGACACGCGATTACAGAATCGGTGTTTTCTTTTTTCCGGTGGTACGGATGCCTGAAACTTGTATTTGACCTGAACAATTTCAGCAATACCCCGGAAATGGCAATTGCGGCGGCATTGTGCGCGGATCACGCGGCGGTACCGGTCGCGGCGCACTGGCTGGGAGACACGGATGAACTGCCGGAGGATTCTTTCGAGCGAATCCGAATCGTGTCAAAATCAAATCGGATGCTTTCCCCGCGCGACCTCGTGCCTGACTGGATGCAGGAAGAAATCGCACCGGAACTGCTCACACCGTGGCTGACGGCACTCCAGACAAGGCCATACGTATGGCTTCGCGCACAAAACACGACTGCGGAACAGCTGGTTTCCCTGCTGAAAAAATATGAAGTGGAAGCCGAAGAATTTCCAAGTCTGCAAGGGGCGGTGAAGCTGAAAAACCGCAACATCAAGCTGGGCGGACTGCCTGCGGCTCTGCAACGATATTTTGAAGTGCAGGACCTGTCATCCCAATGTATCGCCGCACCCGCGCAACCGAAAGCGGGGGAGGTCTGGTGGGACGTCTGCGCAGGAGCCGGCGGAAAAACCATGCAGCTTGCCTCGACTTCCAACGGGAAAGCGGAAATTCTGGCAACGGACATCCGGGAAAACATTCTGGAGGAAATCAAACGTCGCGCCAAGCAGGGGGGATTCCGAACAATCCGAGTCGCAAACGCGGCGCAAGTGCCGAAACAAAAGTTGTTCGACGGAATCCTTACCGATGTGCCGTGTTCGTCTTCCGGACGGTGGCGGCGCAACCCGGAAGCCCGCTGGATTTTCACAAAAGAAAAACTGGACGAGCTGAACCGGACCCAATATCAAATTCTGTGCAGAGCGTCCGAACAAGTGAAGCCGGGAGGACGGCTGATTTACGGGACATGCTCTATTTTCCGTTGTGAAAATCAGGAAATCATCCGAAAATTTCTCACGGGACATCCGAAATTTGAACTTGCGGCATTCCCCGCACCGCTCAATCCCGAAGTCATAACGGACGGCATGTACACCGCTATGGCAGAACCGGCAGGATGCGATTTCTCGTTCTGCGCAATGATGAAGCGGAAATCATGAACGAAATGCACTATTGCGATGCTCATACGCACCTGACGCCCAATGCGGAGGAATGTGTACGGCGGATTTATCACGTCATGCGCCCGACAGAGGCGATTCCCGAAACGCTGTTTTCCATCGGGATTCATCCCAAAGATGCGCTGATGTATTCTTTGGAGGATTTCCGAGGTTATTTCAACTCATCCAACTTGAGGGCAATCGGAGAATGCGGGCTCGACCGCACCGCATCCAATGTGCCGCTGAACAAACAGAACGAAGTATTCCGCGAGCATGTCAGGATGTCGGAAGAAAACGGGAAACCGCTGATTCTGCACTGTGTGCGATGCGCGCAGGAAATGATTCACCTGAAAAAGGAACTGAAGCCGTTACAGCCGTGGATATTTCACGGATTCCGAGGAAACCGCAGAAAGGCATTTGAACTGGTTGAGGCGGGATTCATACTGTCATTCGGGACGGGACTGCTGAAAGATTCAGGCAATCCGGAAGCATTTTTCGCGGAAATCCCGCCGGAGCAGATTTTGCTGGAAACGGATGCGGAACCGGCGGAGACGCTCCCAATGATTTATGCGACCGCCGCACAACTGCACGAGCTTAATCCGATTTGTTTTGCGGATGTCATCGAACAGAATTTCAACCGGATTTTCGGCAATGAATGAGCCTGGAACAATCCCCGACTGGCTGAACCGGGCGGCACTTTTCCTGCCCGAAGAAACGCTGAATGCCATTCGCGCCGCCCATGTGCTGTGTGTCGGGCTCGGCGGAGTGGGCGGAATCGCCGCGGAAATGATTGCCCGTGCAGGTGTGTCCGGCATGACCATCGCAGACGGCGACTGCGTGGAAGCAGGGAATATCAACCGCCAGCTTCCGGCCCTGCACACCACAATCGGGCAGCTTAAAACCGAGGTCATGCGAGAACGACTGCTGTCCATCAATCCTGAGCTGAAACTGACCGTCATCAGCCGTTATCTGGAACCGCAGGACATGCGGGAACTGTATGAAAACGGGAAATTCACGGCGGTGCTGGATGCAATCGACTCCATCGCACCCAAAACGGAACTGCTGTCTGAGGCCGTGCGGCGAAATATTCCCGCAGTCAGCTCCATGGGGGCAGGGCTGCGTCTCAATCCGGCACTGATTCAGGCAGACGACATCTCCAAAACGAGTGTTTGCCCGCTGGCGAAAGCCGTGCGGAAAGGACTGAGAGAGCAGGGGATTGAGACGGGTGTAACGACCGTATACTCAACCGAACAGCCTGCCAAACCGGGAAAAGATTCAGCAGGCCGCAATCTGATAGGCACGATTTCCTATATGCCGGCGATGTTCGGCGTCCGCTGTGCCGCAGAGCTGATCCGCATTCTCATGCAAGAGTTTCCTCAAACGAAACAGCCGAAAGAATGACTTCGCCGGTATCCGCTTTGATGAAAAGCTCATATTCGGATGTAAAGAACAATTCTGCGGGGTCATAGTAAAACGCTTCCTCGCCGTTAATGGTCAGTTTCATACAGGAAAACCCATCCAAAGAATCCAGATTTGCCGCACCGGCATGAATCAGAACGCGGCTTTCTCCTTCATCGAGGGATGCGGTAATATCCATTTTGTCGAATGAAAGAGTGTTCGTCATTTCACTGCCCCATTGAATGAACGGGTCTTCGCCGGATTCCGTTACCTCAAACTGCCAATTCAGGATACCTTGAAGATTATTCTCCGCCAAAATCGAAACGCGTGAGGAGGCATCGAAGGAAATGCGGTCAAAGCCTTGCAGAGAGGAGTTGATTTCGCCCTGATAATCGCGGAAACACAGGGAGCGAGTGCCGCTGACCAGCTCGCTGCCCCATTGACCGCGACTGCTGTCTCCGCAGATGATGTTATTGTTTGAGAGACCGCCTTTTCCGCTCAATTCGACGGTGGAATTGCCTTCGATGCGGGTAAAGCCGCAGCCCCCGGCGAAGATATTTCCGATGAGGGGGGCTTCATCCGAAAGAGAGAGTTTCACGGTAATATCGCCTGTGCGGGAATCTGTCATGGTATCGACGAGTTTCACGCCGCCCCCCGCCGCATAAAGGGCATCCTGCAATTGGGAGTTGCCGCTCAAGGAGATTTCGATGTCGCCCGTGCTGTGCTGATTTCTGCCGAAATCACCGCCGTAAATGCGGTTGGAGGTACAGCCGGAGAGAGAGAGGCGAATTGCGCCGGAAGAGTCAGTTTCCGTGTCGGACCGATTGCCGCCGATGATTTGGTCGAAGCAGGAATTTTCGGCAAGGAACTGGTGGGAGGAGGGAGTCTGCATCCCGGTGAACGTGCCGCCTGTAACAACAACGGCATCTCCATCGGAAGCGGCGGACCGGGCATCCGTCATGGTGCGATAGCCGATTCCGCTGTAGCGAATCCCTTCGGAATCGTACCATTCCACCGGAGAAACGCCGTCATAATCGGGATTCACAAGGACTGACGGAACGCCGTTTGCAACGCGGATGGACAGGGAGCCGCCGGGGGCAACGACAAGAGACCACGTGCGGTCATCCACCATGCAGGAGGCACCGTTCTGCAAGACGACAGGCGAGTTTTCGCCGACTTGGAGCGTCAGAGATTTCAGGGAAGCGGCGTTGGTGGCGGCAACGAGATAAGACCCGTTTTCGAGGGTGCTTTCCGCCTTGACCGTATAAGAGCCGGTTCCGATATTGGAAATTTTGCTGAAATCATCCACAACGGCGGAGCCATCGGAGTTCAGGTTGAAATACAGGACGCCGGCATTGGTCAGTGTACCGCAGAACAGGTTTGAGCCGGAGAGAGTCAAGGTCCCCCATTCATCGTTGTAAACGGTGTCGGAGGAGGTTTTCAGGACGATGTCCTGCAAGGTCAAAAACCATCCGTTATAAACCGCAGAGCCCTGACGGGCGGTGTTATCCTGAAAGATGCAGCCGGAGACTGTGCTCGTGCCGACATTGTAAACAGCCGCGCCCTGATCAGCGGAGTTTGAGGTGAACGTGGACCCCGTGATGCTCAGTGTAGTGTCATAATAGGCAACCACTGCGCCGCCTGTTCCGGCGACATGGTTCCCTGTGAAGATGCAATCCGTGATGGAGCCTGAGGCCGACGAAAGCTCGACTGCGCCACCGTAGGAGGCCTGATTTTCAATGAACTTTGCGCCGGAAATGCTTACGACTGTGCCGTACATCGCATAAACAGCACCACCGCCTCCGGTCGCCGTGTTTTTTTCGTAGAGGCCGCCGGAAATGTTCAGCGTGCCCTGATATGCTTCCACGGCACCGCCGAAGCCGTCGTAACCATAGAAGGTTTCTGCATGATTGCCGGAGAACGTGCCGCCGGATAAATCGATTTCTCCGGTCGTGCCGCAAATCACCGCGCCATACCAGCCTGTAATGCCGCTGGTGTTCAACGTGCCGTTCAGAATGCCGCCATTCTGGACATTCATCCCGGACACAGAGCCGCCGGACATGGATATGGTACCGCCGGTTTCCACCGTCACGGCCGAGGCAGTGCCGCCGGAGGCAATAACGGCATAGTCGAACTGGTATTCACCGCCGCCGATTGTCGTGTCCGACAAGGAATCGCATTCAGCGAGAAGAATACCGTTTTTGTAAAGGAGGACTGATTTCTGTTCTTTGTCATTCATGATTGGAAATCCTTTCAAGGTTCAAGGTAAATAGGGTAATGTAAAGAGTTTATCATTCGTTTGCAGGCAAGGTGCCGGGATACGCAAAGAACGGATCATAGGCACTGTCATCGGGACTGAGGTAGCCGGCACGCGCCATGTACTCCGAACCATCCTCGGGACGAGGCGTAAAACGGCGGGATAATTCGGCGTGACCATCGATGTACACCACGCCAGCCGCGCCTTTGTGACGGAAATCCGCGTAGCCGCCGACGCCGGAGGAAGTATTGTAGAGAAATGAGGTGGGGGACAGGACGTTGACGCCGCTGAAATAGGCGGCATCAGCATTCAGGGCGCATTCGGACGGGAGACGAACCATGCCGATTTTCACCCATCGCATTTTGAGGAAAGAGTCCTTCGGGCTTCTGTGGGTCAGAAGGTAATTATAGCCGTATCCGGCGAAGTAAGGATTCTGTCCGTTTTTGAAAACGAGGGACTGTCTAGCGGAGGGACACAGAAAAATACGGCTTGATGAAGCATCGCCGACCTCAGAAATCATGCCGGAAAGAATGCCGCCGTTTTTGTGGTCGCGTGAGCTGTCCCACTGGTCGCCGTTTCCGTTGACGGAGGGACAGAATATGCCGTTGTTCGCATAAGCATACTGATGCTGGAGAAGTCCGATTTGCTTCAAATTCGAGACGCAGGAGACAGTTCGGCTGTTTTCCCGCACGCTCGCCAATGCGGGGAGCAGGATGGCAGACAATATCGCAATCAAAGCGATTACGCAAAGGAGTTCGATCAGTGTGAAAGCGCGGACGGCTTTTCGGGGGAGTGTTTTCAGACCGGGGAAAGGCTGAAGACGAAGAAGAGTTTTCTTTTTGATTCCGAGGAACTTATGAAAGAAAGAAGAAGGGTGCAAGAGGGGGAGCAAGCCGAACAAAAACCGAAGCGGGACAAAATGCCGGAACGGATTGACATCAAGATACTTATCTCTTTTAAATGTTTTCACAGCATTATAAGCCGCTGCGCAGGCTTCAGGGTATCTGTGTAGAGCGCACATTATTTCCTCGATTGTTACTTACTGTATCTTCAGGCATTTATCATGCAAGAAGAAACGTCCAAGAATGTGCAGGATCAGACTACACCCGAAAGAAGGTTCACTGTCGCGCCACGGTTCCCGATTTACACAGGATTCACTGCAACATCAAGTTTTTTGCAGCAAAACGGCAAAAAAGAAATGTCTTTGCAATTTTGCTGATTAAATACTATATCACGATATTCGGAAAAGTCAAGATAAAAGATACAATCGTATTGATTTCTGTGCGTTGAAAAGTTAAATGTACCTTTGGAAGAGAGAAAAGTGTGTTTCGTCTTACAAATCTCATCAGAGGAGGTGCATCATGGCATATCTGACGAAACGGGAACTCTGCAAGATCGAGAATATGCTCATTGCATGTGTCCCGCCCCAGGAAATAGCACAGAAACTGGGGAGGGGTACCCATGAAATCAGAAGTAAGAGCTTCTTGTTACAAGAAAATGGCTGAGCGTTTCGTGTTACAAACAGGGAATAACGTTTTTCGTCATACAAAACGCCATATAAGGTCAGAGGAGTTCGCCGTAGAGCGTGGTCGGGGTGGTGCGTCCGATTTTCACTCGGACGTAATCGCCCGGTTTGACAATGCCATCGGGAGTGAAAACAGCCTGACGGAATGTGTCGGTTTTTCCCATCCAGCGGGCGGAGTTGCGTTTGCTGGGGCCTTCGACCAAAATCTCAAATATGCGTCCTGAAAGGTGAGCATGTGCAGATTCGGCGCGTTTCTCCAAATCGGCAAGGAGGATTTGATTGCGTTCTTCCTTGACTTCCTGGGGGACATCGTCATCCATGCGTGAGGAGCGAGTGCCTTTGCGGGGAGAATATTTGAAGATATACGCATTGTCGTAGCCGACTTCGTTCATGAGGTCGCGGGTCATATTGAAATCTTCATCGGTTTCCGTAGGGAATCCGACAATCACGTCGGTGGTGAATGCGATTTCGGGGGCCTGTGCGACTAAACGATTGACGATGGAGCGATAATGTGCAGAATCATAAGGGCGGTTCATCAGCTTCAACACGCGGTCGGAGCCGGATTGAAGCGGGAGATGAATACACTTGCAGACCTTGTCATTCCGAGCAATGGTATCAATCAGAGACTGAGAGAAATAAGCGGGGTGGGGCGAGGTGAAACGAATGCGGCGGACACCGTCAATCGCGGAAATGGCGTTGAGCAAATCAGCGAATGGAGAGGTGGCATCATCCTTTGGGGGAGCCATATTGTCCCATCCGAAAGCGGAGACATTCTGCCCCAGCAGGAATATTTCCGTAACACCATGGTCTGCGAGCATCTTGCATTCATCGACAATGGAAGACATACTGCGGCTGCGTTCCGGTCCACGGACAAAGGGGACAATACAATAGGAGCAATAACGACTGCAACCGCGCATGATGGAAACGAACGCGGAGAACGGGGATTCCGCACCATCGAAACGATGAGCATCAATACCGGGTGTATCTGCGCCGGCGCGTTCAAAAGAACCGTGCTTAATGCGTTCTTTGCGAATGGCGTCCACGATTTCGGGGATTTTGTGAATGCGGTCCGTACCGATGGCAAAATCAAGGTGTTTGACGCGATTCAGGAGTTCTTCGCCGCGACTCTGCGCCATACAGCCCATAATGCCGATGATGAGAGATGGATTGACGCGTTTGAGTTTGCCAAGGAAGCCAAGTTTGCCGATTTCCTTGCGTTCCGCCTGATCGCGGACACTGCATGTATTCAGGATAATCAAATCGGCGGCCTCTTCGGTTTCGACCGGAGACCATCCGTGTTCGATGAGGAGGGCCGCGGCGGAATTGGAGTCGCGGACATTCATCTGGCATCCGTAAGTTTTGATGTAGAAATTCATTGTTCCGTCAGAACCATATTGTTTCGGTGGACAATTTCCTCTTCTGCATCGCATCCGAGGATTTCAAAAATTTCAGAAGACTGATGCCTGGCGATTTTCGCGGCATCATCCGAAGAGAAGTTGGTAATGCCTTTTGCAATGACCTGTCCCGTGGCATCTTCGATAATCTGAACGACATCGCCGCGCATGAACGTATTGGACAGACCGCAAACGCCGGATGGCAGGAGACTGGAGCCTTTTTTCGTGATGGCATAAGCGGCTCCGGTGTCCACACGAATGGTCCCGGCGGCACGCGAAAATTCAGCAAGCCAGCGTTTGCGGGAATCCATTTTGTGAAGACCGTTTTCGGGTGGCAGGAATATGGTTCCGACATCCTCCGCATTCATAATGCGGTCGATGATTTCAGGGTCGTTACCACTTGCAATCCAAAGGGTTTCTCCGGCGGCATTAAGCAGGTCAGCGGCTTTGAGCTTGGAAGCCATGCCGCCAATGGAGAACGAAGCATCATCCGTGCCTTTCGCCAAAGAACGAAGCTGATCGGAAATGCCGTGGACGACCGAAATGCGTTCTCCGAAAGAGCCATCGGGATTGACATTCAACAAGCCATTGACGGTGGTCAAAATGATGGTCAGATTTGCGCGAATCATGGAACCGAGGCAACCCGCCAGAGTGTCATTGTCGCCGAATTTGAGTTCGCTGACGGAGACGGGGTCGTTTTCGTTGATGATGGGGAGAATCTGCTGAGCGAGAAGCGCTTCAATGCAGTTAATGACGTTCAAATGGCGTTCTCTGGAGCGCAAATCATCGGCCGTGAGGAGAAGCTGAGCGGCACGGAAGCCGTATTTTTCGCATTCGGCATCGTACATTGCCATCAAGCGCACCTGACCGAGAGCTGCAAGGGACTGAACTTTTGAAAGGTGGCGGGGGCGGGCGGTCAACCCGATTGAGTGCATCCCCATGCCCACAGCCCCGGAAGACACCAGAATGACCTGATGCCCGGATTCGCGCAAATCACGAATCTGGCGGACAAGTCGTTCGATGGCCGTGCGGTCAGCGAGGAGACGAGTTCCGACTTTCAGAACGATTCTGCGGCAATTTTTCAGAAGTCTTTTACGAAGAGCAACAGGGGCATTCATGGGGGGTTATTCCGTGAAAAGGTCGCGAGTGGCGAATTTGGGATCGCTGGTGAGATTGACGCCAAGTTTGCGCAGACCAGCGGCATCGCCCTGCGAGGGGATGTGGGAGAGGTGCATTTCGCAGCCGGAGAA
Organism: Lentisphaeria bacterium UBA1732; assembly: GCA_002315855.1. Classification (GTDB taxonomy): domain Bacteria; phylum Verrucomicrobiota; class Lentisphaeria; order Victivallales; family UBA1829; genus UBA1732. Next base: position 15,582 of record DCIG01000070.1, read on the forward strand.
ATCGGAAAGATGATTGAGGGCAAGTTTCGCGGCAGGGTTTGCCGTGGTACTGACCGCAAGAGCAATCAGGGTTTCCTCCAAGTCCAAACTCACGCGATTGCTGTTCAGGCGACCTTTCAGACCTGCGACCGAGTCGATGACTTCAGGTGAAATGAGGTCGAGTTCGGCGGGGAGGTTCGCCAATGCTTTCAATGCTTTCAGAACACAGGAAGCGGCGGCGTGAAGGACAGGCGAATTTTTACCGGTAATCATGCGTCCATCGGGCAATTCAATGGCGGCACCGCAGAAGAACCCGTCATTGCCGTGAGATTCGCTTTCGACAGCGGCTTCGGCAGTTTTTCGAGCGGGACCGACCACAGCGCGGTCTTCTTCTTTCAGATTCAGATTGTCCATGAGCAAATGAGCGCGCTGGACAGTCTTGAGTTCGGTGGAACCGCTTGCGAAATCACAGCTGTAACGGAAGTAACGGCGGATGATTTCCTGTTCGGATGCTTTTCGGACGACTTTGTCATCCGAAATGGCGAATCCGACACGGTTGACGCCCATATCGGTGGGTGATTTGTAGGCATTTTCGACCCCCATAATGCGTTCGCAAATGCGTCGGACGACGGGGAAGATTTCGACATCGCGGTTATAATTGACGGCAGTCTGACCGTAGTTTTCGAGGTGGAAAGGGTCAACCATATTGACATCGCCGATGTCGGCCGTGGCGGCTTCATAAGCCAGGTTGACGGGGTGATTCAGGGGGAGATTCCATACGGGGAAGGTCTCGAATTTCGCATATCCGGCGGCGATTCCTCGCTTGTATTCGTGATAGACCTGAGAAAGACAGGTCGCCATTTTGCCGCTGCTGGGACCGGGACCGGTAACGATGACAATGGGTTTCTGGCATTCGATGTAAGGATTGGCACCGTACCCGGCATCACTGACAATCAAATCGACATTTGCGGGATAGCCCTTGATGGCGTTGTGGCGATAAACGCGAATGCCGCGGCGTTCCAGCTTGGTGATGAAGTTATTGACGGCCGGATGATCGGAATAACGGGTAACGACGACCGAGCTGACGGAAATATCCCATTTGCGGAGGTTGTCAATAATGCGCAAGGTGTCGGCATCGTAGGAGATACCGAAATCCGCACGGATTTTTTTGCGTTCGATGTCGCCGGAATAAATGCAAATGACGACTTCAATTTTGTCTTTCATGCGCTGAAGGAGTTTCAGCTTGACATTGGGGTCGAACCCGGGGAGAATGCGAGCGGCGTGATAGTCATAGGCAAGTTTGCCGCCGAATTCGATGTAGAGTTTATTCTGGAAACGTTCTGCACGACGAATGATTTCGGCAGATTGTTCTTCAAGATACCGAGCGTTGTCAAATCCGATAGGTTTCATTCTGTTTTTCCGTATGAAATTAAACTGAGTACGACAAATCTTCGGATTTCAGGGAGAGCGAAGAAGAAGCGCCGCCCCTGAAAAATCAAAAGACATCCCTTTCAAATCAACTCAATTTGTTATTCACGAACGGCGAGATTCGAGTGCCGCAAAAGAATTGATTTTTCCAAATATATAATATAGCCTTTGCAAGGGGATTTATCAAATCAGAAAGCAGAAAATGTCGATGGAAAATTCAGCGAGCGGGGGATGGCGGCGTTAAACGCGGCATTCGTTTTTCCGGGCTAATACATATCCCTGAGTCAGCAGGATGGAGCGATTCAGACCTGTTTTCAGGACCGTGCCGAATTGAGCACAGACGGAAGCGACTTCGGAGAGACGCAGGGGGCGTTCATCGGGGAACTGCCAAATGCGGAAGAGTTCCGCCGATGCACGAACCAAAGGGTAAGGGAAACAGGGGGAGGGGAACGTAATCAGGACGATTGCGCCGGGTTTCGCAAACCGGAAATGACGCTGAATGACAACAGGGGTATCCTGCGGGGAGAAATGCTCAATGAGACCGAAACTCAAGACGACATCCGCCTGCAAAACAGGAGGAGGGGCAAGCAAATCGCAGGAGAGAACGGAAACATTGTCATTCAGAATGTTCTGTTTGAGGAAGAGGCGGAGACCTTCGATGCAATTGTCCACGACTTTGTAGTCATGAGGGTGAAACGCCCGGTCAAACGCAGGGAAAAACGAGCTCCCGCCGCCGCCCAGCTCCAAGACATCGGGATTCGGGTGAATGCCCGCACTTTTCAACAAGGAAAGAGCGCGGCAAGCCGTAATCCTGCGGGTGAAACGGGCCGCGGGGAACGGATTGCCGTAGTAGGAACTCCAGTCTGTTTTCGGGGAATCGGTCATTTTCCTTGGGGGTAAGAAACGTTTTTGCAATATGACGGGAATAAGGAATTTATCCCGTCGTTAAACGAGGTCAAAGGATGGAGTCGCCCTGCTGTTCCAACGTACCATCGGCAATGGCGGCGCGGATGCGTTCCATGAGGGAAATGAAGTAATGAATATTGTGAATGGTCAGCAGACGAACGCCGAGGATTTCATTGACATTCAGCAGATGGCGGATGTAGGCGCGAGTAAATTCGCGGCAGGCATAGCAATCGCATAAGGGGTCAATAGGTGTGAAATCATCGAAGTAACGCCCTGCTTTCACGGGGAGCGTGAGATTGCCGCGAAGGAAAGCCGTACCGTGGCGGGCAAGACGCGTGGGCATGACGCAGTCAAACATATCGATGCCGTATTTGACGCCTTCGAGAATTTGTTTCGGGGTACCGACGCCCATAAGATAGCGAGGCTTGTCTTGCGGGAGAAGAGGGGTGGTCCAGCTCATGACTTCAAACATTTCGGATTCGCTCTCGCCTACGGAGACACCGCCGATGGCGTAACCATCGAAGTTCAGGGACGTCAGGTGGGCGGCGGCATTCTCGCGGAGGGAACGATAGACGGAGCCCTGAACGATACCGAACATCTGCTGTCCGTCGTTGAGTGGCTGTTCCCTGGAGGCTTCCGCCCAACGCTTGGTGATGGCGAGGGATTTTTCAGCGGCTTCGGGTGTGCAAGGGTAGGGGGTGCATTCGTCAAACGCCATCACGATGTCAGAACCCAAGGCGCGCTGAACGGCGATGGACTGCACAGGACCAAGGAAGAAACGCGAACCATCGATGTGGGACGAAAATTCCACGCCATCGGGTTTCATTTTGCGGAGAGGAGCAAGGCTGAAGACCTGAAAGCCGCCACTATCCGTGAGGATGGGACGTTTCCAATTTTCAAACTTGTGCAGGCCGCCCGCTTTCAGGATGAGGTCGGTGCCGGGTTTCAAAAGGAGGTGGTAGGTATTTCCCAAAATGATTTTGACGTTCAGCTCTTCGAGTTCGCGTGGGGACATTGCCTTGACCGTGGCGCGAGTGCCGACGGGCATGAAAATCGGGGTCGGGACATCACCGTGAGGGGTGTGAACCGTGCCGAGACGGGCAGAGCTGAGCGCGGAGGTTTTGTGCAGGGTGAATCGTTCGCTCATGATTTGACAAACATTCCTTTCAGCACATTTTCTGAGGCGGCGGGGGAGACGCCAAGAGCAAGGGCAATTTCCGAGGCGAACGCGAAAGTTGCGCCGGGAGCTTTGCCCGTAATGACATTGCCGTCGTGTTCCACAGGGGCACCCGTGAAGACAAGTCCGGGTTTGAGGCTGAGAGCTTCGCAGCCGGGGTATCCGGTAACGGTTTCGGTGTCAATCACGCCGAACGAATGGAGCGCAATGGGGGCGGCGCAAATCGCGGCACAAACCGCGCCACGCGCTTTCGCCGCACGAAGGGCATCGCCGAGGGGGGCGCAGTCGCGGAGGGCGGTCGCGCCGGGCATACCGCCGGGAAGAATGAGGGCATCGGCCTGATTCAGGGGAGCCTGAGCAAGAGTGAGGTCGGCATTGACGCGGATTCCGTGTGCGCCCTGAACCGAAATGCCGTTGATTCCGGCGAGGATGACGCGGATACCGTTGCGAATGAGAACGTCCGCAGTGCCGAGAGCTTCGACTTCTTCAAAGCCGTCAGCGAGGGCGATAATGGCAGTTTTTTGAATCATAAATGAACTCATGAGAGAAAAGATTGTGAAAGATATTTCATGCAATAATAATATAGCACGGTCCTGAATGATTGCAACCGATGGAAGAGATTGAGAGTTCATTTCAATGCAGGTGCAAAGCGATTCAAGCCGGTCAACAGTGAGAGGGGAAGCATTCACCGGGCTTTTTGCGCTATTTTGAAACGGCTTTTGAGAAAACAGATTTGCATATCGGGGAAAGACGGGGTAAATTAATACGGACGAATCGCAACGGAAAGACATGAGTCGGATTTGCGGGACGCGAACGAAAGAGATGAACATGAGTCAGACATTTACAGACGAAAATGTATGCCGTTTTCTGGAATATCTGGAGGCGGAACGAAATTCATCGGCACATACGGTGGAATCCTACGGGATTGACGTGCGCCAATGCGCATTATTCTGTCTGAAGCGCGATCCGGCGGAACAGCAGGTGGACTGGAAAGCGATGAACGTGTACGATGCACGGGATTTTGCGGCGAAACTGACGACGGACGAGCTTTCCAAATCGTCAATCACGCGGAAACTTTCGGCAATGCGGACATTTTTCAGGTTTCTGATGCGGGAGGAAGTCGTTACGGAGAATCCGTTTCTTTCGCTGAATCCGCAGCACCGGAGCCGACCGCTGCCGAAATATATGACCGTGGACGAGGTGTCGCGACTGCTGGATGCGCCCAAGGCGGTGTGGGATGAACATTTCACGCTGGGCGTATCCAAAGACGAAGAATCGGCGGAGTTTGCATCCGCGCGCGACAGTGCGCTGCTGGAAGTGATTTATTCGGGAGGTCTGCGAATCAGCGAGGCACTCGGATTGAATTTCGGGGATTTGGATTTGATTTCCGGGGTGATGAAGATACGGGGGAAAGGGCGCAAAGAACGGTTGTGCGCACTGGGGCATCCGGCTCTCCGCGCAATCAAGGCGTACCGTCCAATCCGTAAGAAAATCCAGCCATCGGAACACAGCACAATGCCGGTTTTCATCAACCGTTTCGGGACGAGGCTGACGGCACGGTCGTTTCAGCGGAATTTCAAGTGGTATCTGGAACAGGCGAATCTGCCGCCGGACATGACGCCGCACAAACTGCGGCATTCCTTTGCGACCCATCTGCTGGATGCGGGTGCGGACTTGCGAAGTGTGCAGGCACTGCTGGGGCATGAGAATTTAAGCACGACCCAAATCTATACCCATATCAGCACGGAACGAATGAAACAAATCTATGCGAAGGCACATCCCCATGCGTAATCATGAGAACGAAACCGCAAGCGGCGGAAAGCAAGTGAACGGGAACGAAGCCGAAAAGACGGGGCGGATTTTGAGGATATGCGAGTGGTTTGCACTGGTGCTGACGGCTCTGCTCCCCGTGAAATTCTGTTCTTTCGTGTCCACGCCGGAGGCTGTACCGCTGTACCGGTTCGATTTCGCCTCTCTGATTTTTGTGGTGTGGCCGATTACGTTTTTCGAGATTGCGGCAACGGTGCTGATGATTCTGACGGCGATATGCTATCTATTGAATATCAGAAAGAAAGCGGGGGTTGTGAGACTGCCCCGGAGCTATATGATGTATCTTTCCGCATGGGCAATTCTGGCGGCGGTGTCTGCAACGGGATGGCTGAATGCGTCTGCGGAAGTGTATGCGGCGCAAATGACTGATTATGTTTTCGGACTGACTGCATACGCTGCAAGCATGACGGTTTTATTCTGTCTGGACGGCGAACGAATGAGACGATTCAGCACACGGGCACTGCTGATCGGGACGGCGTGTGCGGTGTATTCGGGATTGAGACAATATTTCATCGGCTTCGATGAACTGGAAGAGTTTCTGGCGAAACAGGCGAAAGAGGCGGGACATGCGATTGTGAATGAACAGTTTGCCGTGCGTGTGGCAGAACGGAGAGTGCAGGGCGATTTCGCGTCGTGCAATACCTACGGGGGATTTCTGGCGGGGATGCTGAGTTTTGCGGCATTGGTGTTCTGGCGGTTCGGGAATGAACGAGTGTCGCCGCCGAAAACATCGCGGAGATTATTTGCGGGGATTGCACTGGCGGCAGTGGGATTCACGCTGATTCAGACAGACAGCCGAGGAGCGTTTGTGTCGCTTTTTGCGGCACTGGGGCTGGCGGTGCTGTGTCTTCCGATGAAACGGAATATGCGAGCGGCCCTGATTTGTGCGGCGGCGGCAGGTTTCGCGGGGCTGGCGTGGCTGATTGCAACGGGACGCGGAATGATGTCAATGTTCGTGCGGTTCGACTACTGGCAGGCGGCACTGCGCATGATGCTGAAACACCCGCTTACGGGGACCGGATGGGGAGATTTCTTCCATGATTTTGAGGTACTGCGTTTCTGGCAGGACAAGGAAGCGGCTCATACGCCCCACAATATGCTGATGCTTTTTGCCTCCTCGTGCGGGGTGCCTGGTCTGGCGGCAGCGGCGTGGCTGCTGTGGATTCCGGTCTATCAGGGATGCAGAAATATTTGCAGGATGGATTGGAAAAAACAGGGAACGATTTTCATGTGCGTGAATTCAATCGCCCTGCTGACGCTGTTTTTCGGACTGCAACTCGATTTGGGGTTTGAGACTCCGGCATTCATGGCGGCGTGGGTGGTGATTTCACTGATTGTGCTTGGTGCGGATTCGAGGGAGACGGAGCTGAAAAAGAAATGGGGATATACGGGGGCGGCAGTGCTTATTGCCGCAGGGACAGCCGTGCTGCCGAAGCTGTGCGAGCATACGGCGCATGAATACGCCGCCGCCCGGCTGGAAGAAGCACTCGATCCGCGATTCTCGATGAATCTTGCCGTGGATTACGAGGCACCGCCGGAACTGGTTTATCAGCTGGTGATGAAAGCGGAAAGGTATGCGCCGCGCGATCCGTTTATACGGGCCTCGTATGCCGACTATCTTTTTGAACACGGGGATGCAGAAAGAGCGATCAGGAACATGGGAATCGCGATTTCGCGATCGCCGCAGAGAGCATCATTTTACAAGAGCCGCGCGCGTTACCGTTACTTCGCAAACGGGCGCAAGACGGATGATGCAGTCCGATCCGATTTGGCAGAATTGCGGCGGCTGACCCCGAACAATCCCGAACATCAAGCAAGCGACGAAGAACTTTGTCAAAGAATGGAGAAATGAGCATGAAAAGTGCATGGGAACTGGCATTGGAACGCAGCGGCGGAGCCTTGAAAGAGCTATCGCCTGAAAAGAAAGAACGGCTGGCGGAAATCGACCGCGCGGCGCAGGCGAAAATCGCGGCGGCGAAATTATCCGCCGAACAAAAACTGGCGACTATGACCGAGGCGGAAGAAATCGCCATGCTGAAAGACGGTCTGGTGGTGGAAATCCGTTCCATCGAGGAAGAGCGGGAGCGGAAAAAAGAGAGAGTTCGCGCAGAAGCATGAATCTGTATTTCGATTATGCGGCGGCGGCTCCTGCAGATGAAGATGTACTGAAGCGTTTCGCCCGGCTCGCCGCCATGTATCCCGCAAATCAAGAGGCGGCCGGAGCGGCAGGGGCGGAAATGCGCAAAGCGGTTGCGGGTGCAGAACATATTCTCGCCAAGGCATTCTGCGGAGAAGGAAACGCAAACGACTGCGGCATCCTGTGGACCATGACCGGAACAGAAGCTGTCGGAGCGGCAATCACAGCGGCGGGACAAATCTGCAAGGGCGGAGACGTGCTGTACACCGACGGCGAACATGATTCCGTGCTTGCGGCGTTGAAGCGTTTGCCGACGGGATTCCGGCTCGTGAAAGTGGGAGTGAAGCGGAACGGGCAAATCGACTGCGAGGACTTCAAGGCGAAACTTTCGAGGGAGACGGCGTTTGCGGCACTGCACTGGGTGCAGAGCGAAACAGGATGTATTCAGCCGCTTGCGAATGTGCGGGAGATTCTGGATGCGTATGCTCCGAAGTGTCTGCTGATTGCCGACACGATTCAGGGAGCGGGGAAAATACCGTTTGACTATGCAGGCATCCGACCTGACATGGCTTTGATTTCGGGACAGAAAATCGGGGTCCCGGCAGGCGGCGCGGTGCTTTATTCACTCCGATACCGGAAAGTATTCGGGGAACTGCGGAGCGTGCATCATGCCGTGGGACGCATTCCCCCCGCATTTGCGGTTTTACTGGCGGAACATTTCGCAAAACGAGTGGAAGAGATGCCGGAGAATGAGAGGCGAATGCGCGAACTGAAACAAGAACTGCTTGCGGCACTGAAGCGGGAAATCCCGGCGAAAACGTGGTTCGCCACGCTGACCGACGGGGAGTCTTCCCCCTATATTCTGCACCTGCAATTTTCCGGGGAAGTCATGACGTACCAAGGGGCGATTCTGGTACGGATATTGAACAAATACGGGGCTTCCATCGCATCGGGAAGCGCGTGCAACGCCGAAACAGATCTGCCGTCGCGCATTCTTTCTGCAATGGGAGTGCCGAAAGACAAGGCATATTCGGGGGTGCGACTTTCGCTTTTCGACCACGTGAAAACGGAGCAGATTCAGTCGATTGCGGAATTAATGGGACGAGCCGTCAGAGAATACTGAGGTAATTCAGAGGGGCTATAGAGCTGATTTCCAAAGCTCCCCGCAGGATTTTTGAATCAGCACTCTATTCATCCAGTTTCTGAGTTTCAGCAATGAGGGCCGGGAGGATTTTCTGCAAATCACCGGCCCCGATAATCGCCGCCATATCACCTGAGCGAAGTGAAACGCCGACAGTGTGCCCCATTTCGTCCCATGTACCGCGGAGAGCAGTGCCGCGGACGGCGGACGCCAAGTCGTCCGAAGAATATTTCCCGCCGGAGGTCCATGCTGCAAAAACAGGCGTAATAAAGACGCGGTCAGCTGTGGAAAGGACTTTCACAAAGTCATCGAAATAGCGTTCGAGGCGGGCATAGCGGTGAGGCTGGAAAATGACGGTAAGGCGTTTGCCGGGGCATAATTCGCGCAGGGCGCGGAGGCTTTCTTTCAGTTCTGTGGGATGGTGCGCGTAATCTTCAATTACGGGGATCACTCCGCGATGACGGAACGAAAGACGGCGATCAACGCCGGGAAAATCGGAGAGGATACGAATGGCTTCGGCACGGTCGATGCCGCAAAATTCCGCCGCCGCAACCGCGAACGCCATATCCATGCGCATGAAATGAGGGAATTTCGAGGGAATGTCGGAGGGGATATTTTCGGGGTCGAGGAAACGAACCGCAGGATGTCCGGCGAAGAGGCGTTCGGCAACGGTGGATTTCCCGCAAAACAGGGTATCGGAGCGGGATGCAAAGGTACGGAATGAATTTTCCAACGCTTCCACCCCGCCAACACTCCAGGCATGGTCGTCTTCGACATTGGTAACGATACCAAGCGCAGATTTCAAAAGGGCGTGCGTAGAGTCGCTTTCATCTGCTTCGGTAACAAACAAATCGCCGTTTCCGGCAGAGCCGTTGACGGGCCATCCGGGGACATTGCCGCCAATCATGATGCCGGGATTCAGACCGGCATGGCTCAGCACCCATGCGATCATGGACGTAACCGTGGTTTTGCCGTGAGAACCGCAAATCGAGACGGTGCGTCTGTAGGAGGAAGCAACAAGAGCCAACGCCTGCCCGCGCTGAATGACCGTCATGCCGGCACGTCCTGCGGCGAGACGTTCGGGATTGTCCGTGCCGGCCGCCGAAGTGCGGATAATCAGCGGTGTGCCGCCGTGGGGCAGGTGATCGGCAGACTGTCCCGTGAATACGGGAATGCCCAAATCACGCAACATGCGGGTATTGCCGTTTTCGATGAGGTCGCTGCCCGTAACGCGAAGATTTTTCTCATGAAGAAGACGGGTGAGAGGGGCGCAGCCGGCACCGCCGCAGCCGATGATGTGAAAAGAAGAAAAGTCAGAAAGATTCATGTTGAGAGATGGAATGTCAAGCATGTGCGGCGAGGGGACAGAAATACACAGAAAAACCGGAGCCGACACAGCATATTGGAAAGAGTTTTTTCAAGAGACCTCTCATCCGAATGAATCGAGGCATCCCTAAAAAAATACAGCGAAAAGGTCAAAAATCAAGAAACGGACGTACTTTTTTTGAAAAATAGCTTTCATTTCTACAATAATGCAGTATATTATTATTTTGTACAAAGCATTTTTACCATATTACACATAAGGAAAACAAACAATGTCTGACAAATTAATGCTTGGTTTGCCGAAAGGCAGTCTGGAAGAATCAACAACCGCTTTGTTTGCCAAAGCGGGGTACAAAATACAGATCAGTTCGCGATCTCTGTATCCTGTAATCGACGATCCTGAAATCGATTGTATGCTGCTCCGTGCGCAGGAGATGGCAATGTTCGTGGAAGAAGGGATGCTGGACTGCGGACTGACCGGATATGACTGGATTAAAGAGCATAACGCCGATGTGGTGGAAGTGTGCGAACTGGTGTACGGCAAAGTGGGACGCAACCCGCTGCGCTGGGTGCTGGCCGTGCCGGAAGATTCGCCCATCACCTGCGTGGAAGATTTGCAGGGAAAGCGGATTTCGACCGAAGCTGTGGGGATGACCAAGAATTATCTTGCAGAACACGGAGTTACCGCACGAGTGGATTTCTCATGGGGAGCGACCGAGGTCAAACCGCCGCGTTTCGCCGACGCCATCGTGGAAATCACGGAGACGGGAAGCAGTCTGCGTGCCAATCACCTGAAAATCATTGATACGGTCTGTACGACGACGACACGATTCATCGCGAACAAAGCGGCCATGGAAGATCCGTTCAAGGCCGCAAAAATCAAACATATCGCACTGCTTCTGAAAGCCGTGCTGGAGGCAGAGGGCAAAGTGGCTTTGATGCTGAACGTACAGGAAAAAGATTTGAAGAATATCCTGGAGTCGCTCCCTGCACTGCACCGTCCGACGGTGTCCAGTCTTTCGGAACCGGGCTGGTATGCGCTCAATACCATCGTAGACGAAAAGCTGGTGCGCGATTTGATACCGGCTCTGAAAGAACTGAATGCAACGGGAATCGTGGAATACCCGCTGAACAAGCTGATTCCCTGATTGAACTGTCATTTCGGACGAAATGCAGGATAAAGAATCATGACGTGGAAGTCTCAGAAAGAGAACCGGAACGAGACGGGGCATGGGAACGCCATGCGCCGTTTCTTCCTGTTTTTTCTGGGGTGGCAGGTCGTCTGCTGGACGATTCTGCCGCGATTTACGCTCCGTGTCCTGCCGCTGGATGCACTGGAAGCACTGACCTGGGGACGAGGTTTCTCTCTAGGAAACTCGAAACATCCGCCGCTTTCGGGGTGGGTGGCAGGAGCAGTTGATTGGCTGACATGCCAATCCGACTGGGGAATTTACTGCCTCAGTCAGATTTTTGTTGTACTGGGGCTGTATTACTGCTACCGGGTGGCAAGGCTGTTCTTCGATGAAGAGAAGGCAATCACCGCAGCCCTGCTGGAAACCCTGATTTTCTACTATAATTTCACGACGCCAGAGTTCAACGTCAATGTGATGCTTCTGGCGCTGTGGCCGATGACGGCATATTACTGCTTGCAGGGAATCCGGTGCAACCGGATGCGGGACTGGGTGATGTTCGGCGTAACGGCCGGGTTGAGCTTCCTGACCAAGTACGTGAGCGGTCTGCTGTTCGTGGCACTCTTCGCAATCCTGCTGAAGGGTATGCCCGCGCAAAAGAAGAAATACGGACGGACCTTCTGGGGAATGTTCGGACCTTATGCGGCGGTCATCACGGGGACGCTGGTGATTTTGCCGCATGTGCTGTGGGCGGCATCCGAAGGATTCCCGACACTGGAGTATGTGCAGACCCGCGCGGAATACGGAGAAGATATTACAGCCATAACCATTTATGTGGTGCGTCCGCTGATTTTTCTCATGGGGTTTGCGGTGCCGTGGATTCTGCCTGCGGGAGTGCTGTGCTTCAGCCGGAAGACGTGGAAAATATTCGGAAAGCCGGCGAATGAGAATGCAAGGAAAGCCTTTGCAACCGGGGGGCTTCTGATGCTGATACCGGTTTCCATTCTGTTTTTCGGGGTGATGTTCGGAGCGGCGGGACGGACGATGTGGCTGTCAACGCTGTTTTTCCCGCTGGGGCTGGTGATGGTGTCGCTGATGCCGGAACATTGGAGCGAAGAGGGAAAACGTCGATTCCAGAGAGCCGTGAGTTTCTTTTTTGCGTTGGCGTGTGCGGTGTACCTTATCGCGAATCTGACGCATACGAGTATTCGCAAAGATTTCAATGCGAAAGAGTTTGCGACATACTACGAAAAACTTTACGAAAGCGAAACGGGGCAAAATCTGGCAGTGGCCTGCGGAGATGTGTTTTTCTCCGGGGTGATGTCGCATTATGCACCGTCACATCCATACGGATGTATCTACAATAATCCGAGCGAGGTCAAGCGAATGACCCCGCTGATTCGTCAAAACGGAGCATTGGCGATTTCCGACGCGACAGGGGACGTTGAGTTCTGCACGCAGAGATTCGGGATGACCGTACATGACGAACTATCAATCAACACAAGCTCTTATCAGGCACTATTCGGAAAGAAGAAAGAGCGAACAATCTACTATGCGTATTTGCCGCCGTCATTTGCCGCGAGGGGAGACGAGGCGACAAAATGAGCAGAGAGGAACCTGAAAATGATTCAAACTGAGCCGATTATGTTAAAAACCGCGACAGAGGGAGGCAACTCATGCAAACAATTCTGATTGTCCTGCTGTGCATAGCGGCATTTCTGCTGATTTCGGGAATCAGTTTCTATTTATTTCCGTACCAGTGCCTGAAACTGTCTGTTTTCATATTGCGGCATACGTGCTATACGGTGAGATTGAACGGAGGGGAACGAGTTCCGAAAAAAGGCCCCGCAATGCTTGTGGCAAACCATGTGTCGATTCTGGATTCGGTGATGCTGATCGGGCTGACGAACCGCAGAATTCACTTCATGATGCATTCGGAATTTTACAACATGCGTTATCTGCATTCGGTGTGGGTGCGCATGAATGTGATTCAGGTGCCGACATCGGGGCATCCGAAAAAGATGCAGGAATTTCTGGAAAAGACGCGGGAACTGCTTCGCAACGGGGAACTGGTCTGCGTATTTCCTGAAGGAGCGGTGTCCGGCAACGGATTGATTATGCAGTTCAAGAAAGGTCTGTCGCGAATGCTTCCGCAGGATGTGCAAGTGCCGATTCTGCCGGTGAGAATCGGGATGCTGTGGGGGAGTATGTTTGCATTTTACGAGGGGAAACTGAGATTCAGTATGCCGCATCAGTTTCCGATTCCGGTATCTGTGTCGGTGGGAGAGCCGATACACGAGACACTGACGCCGTTCCAACTGCATCAGCTGATTTCCGAAATGGGAGCGGATGCGGAAAATGAGGGATTCCCCAGCGAACGGACGATACATTATTCCTTCGCCCGCCGTGCAAAGCACCGTCCTCTGCATTGTTCGTACAAGAATGCGGACGAAAAGGGAGAATACGATATTCAACTGCTGATCAAGTCGCTGATTCTGTCCCGTGCAATCCGAAAACTCTGCGAAGAACGGAATTGCGGGAAGTATATCGGAGTATTCCTGCCAAACTGCGTGAATATGACGGCGGTGCTGTACGGGATTTTATTCTCGGACCACATTCCGGCGATTCTGAACTATTCCGTAGGAGAAAAGGCGCGGAACTGTTCGATAGAGAAGGCCGACCTGAAACTCATTCTGACGAGCCGGAAATTTCTGGCAAAACTGAAGATAGAACCGACGGAGAAATTTTTCGCGCTGGAAGATCTGAAGCCATACGTAACACCTGCGTTGAAACGGTCAGTCATTTTTGATGTACTTCTCCTGCCGTCGCGTCTTCTGCTGAGTAAATATGCGCCGCTGACCTGGAAAGACAGCCTGAATGATGCTGTGCTGCTGTTCTCCAGCGGGTCCACGGGGATGCCGAAGGGAATCATGCTGACGCATCACAATCTGAACGCAAACTTCTTCAATTTCTGGCGAATCTGCAACTGGTCGCCGAAAGATACGGTGGTGGGCAATCTGCCGCTGTTCCACGCGTTCGGCTTTATGATTGGATTTGCACTGCAAAGCCTGTGCGGAACAAGAGTTACCTATCTGATTAATCCTTTGGATGCGGCGGGTGTGTGCAACGCCGTGGAGCAGGATAAGCTGACCCTGCTGATAGCGACACCGACATTCCTGCAAACGTATCTGCGCAAACTGAAACCGCATCAGTTCGACACCCTGCGCCTGATTATCACGGGTGCAGAGAAACTGCGAACCGACATTTCCAACAAGGTGAAAGAGGCAACCGGGCTGATTGTTACCGAGGGATTCGGGTGCACCGAGCTTTCGCCGATTGTGGCAATCAATCTGTCGCAATCGCTGTTCCGTCTGGGACGCGAATGCGGGCAGCCGGGCAGTGTGGGCGCACCGCTTCCGGGGATTCACGTGAAAATCGTTGATCCCGATACTTTCGAGGAACTGCCCGAAAACACACCGGGACTGATGCTGGTGAAAGGCGGACTGGTCATGAAAGGGTATCTGAACGATCCGGAACTGACCGCAAAGGTCATCAAGGACGGATATTACAATACGGGCGATATTGCAAGCATGAGTCCGAACGGCTATCTGACCATTACGGGGCGTCTGTCGCGGTTCAGCAAGATTGCGGGAGAAATGGTTCCGCACGAGCTGGTGGAAATGGCAATCAGCGAAATTCTGGGCAGTGAAAAGCGCGATGTGGCTGTGTGCGGTGCCAAGGATGCACGGCGCGGCGAAAAACTGATTGTATTCTATTCCAATGAATCGCTGGTACCGGAAGCAATCATAGAGGAACTGCAGAAGCGCGATATGGCGCCGCTGTGGATTCCGAAAGCAAGCGATTTCATCAAGCTGGAACAGATTCCGCTGCTGGGCACAGGCAAGATTGATTTGCAGAAAATCAATGTCATGGCTCAGGAATACGGGGACCCCATCTGATTATCTTGTCAATCAGCTCTGATTTCAACCGAATATCCCGCAGTGCCGCCGGGACTCTGTGGAAAACGCAAGGACGTGAATGACGGCTTCCGCGGGATTTTGAATTCATCATAGGAGTGCATGATATGCCATGCAAAAAGAAAGAAGCAGCAAAAGCAGTGTCTGATGCTGTTCGTGAAGCACATTTTCTGGAAATACTGAAAGATTTGGGAGAGAATCCCGAACGGGAAGGCCTGGTGGAAACGCCTCGCCGAATGCGGACGGCCTACGAGGAGATATTCGCGGGTTACAAGATGTCTCCGAAAGAGATATTGAAGACGTTCAAGGAGGATGTCTGCGAGGAAATGATTGTGTTGAAAAACTGCGAGTTTTTCTCGATGTGCGAACATCATTTCTTTCCATTTTTCGGGCATGTGTCCATCGGGTATCTGCCGAACGAACGGATTGCGGGCATTTCCAAACTGGCTCGCCTGACGGACTGCTTCGCACGGCGTTTGCAGATACAGGAACGCATGACATCCCAAATTGCGGATGCCATCATGACGGAACTTGATGCGAAAGGCGTATACGTGCTCTGTGAAGCGACACACTTCTGCATGACAAGCCGTGGTGTGCGAAAAATGGATGCCGGCATGATGACTTCGGCAATCCGGGGGGTATTCCGCGACAATGCAGAATTACGGGCATCCTTTCTGTCCATGGTGCGGTAAGCTGACGTGATGTTTTCAAAAAGGGATGAAAGTTTTTTTCAAAGGAGAAAGCGTAAAATCGGCAGAAAGGAGTGAAAAAAGAAAGGAAGATGACAGAAAAAGTTCTTTTTCCCAAAGTTTTTTCAAATTTTCATTTTCATTTTTCATTTCTGTTGCTATATTGTATAGAGGACTTATTTCAAACGCACTGCGTGATGTTTTGAAATCAGTTCTTAAGAGTTGATTTCAAACTCCTGCGTGATATTTTGAAATCAGCTCTACAGTATGTTTTTTCAATCAAAATCGATATGAATGAAGGAGTCGTTTCCATGTCTTTCGGTAAGTTTGTTACACTGTCTGTTGCCGCAGTCTGTGCACTCGGTTTTGTTTCCTGCAAAGATTACGTCGGCAAGGAAGCATCGCATCCTCTTTATATGAAATCCATGACTGCAAAGGCGAATAAGTCCTATGCAGAAGCCGCCGCCGCCCTGGAAGACTTTCTGGTGGTGTGTCCGCAGTCGCCCAAGGCGCATCGCGATTTGGCTGAAATCTATATGGACAATCTGCAAGACTATGAATCTGCGGTGGCACATTTCCGCCGTTATGCCGCATTGTCGAAAGCGACCATGACAGCCGAAGAGGAAAAGGCCCTGCGGGATTATGTCCAGCTCTGCCGCAGAAAAGAGTTTGAAATCTATCGTATGCAGAACGGAATCAAGCTTGCATCGGAGAGTCCGATTTCGGTTGAAAAAGCGAATGCGCTGAAAGCCGAAAATGACGGATACCGTACACTTTTACAGCAGTTCAGCGAAAACGAGAAGAAACTGATTGCCCAGAAGAACGAGCTTCAGAAGCGTTTGGACGAGGCAGTGGCAGCCGCCAATAAAGCCGCATCCGCCAAGACTGCGGCGGCATCCACAGCAAAACCTGCGACAGCGGCATCTGAAAAACCTGTGGCAGCTTCCGGCAAGACGGAAACAGCGGCATCCGGCGGAGAGGCCAAAAACCAGCGCACCTACACGGTTCAAAAGGGTGATGGTCTCCAGCTGATTGCGAAGAAAGTTTACGGGTCTGCACGGCACTGGAAACTGATTGAAGAAGCCAACAAGGATGCACTGGGTGCAAATCTGAATATCAAGGTCGGTCAAGTTCTGGTCATTCCGGCAATCCCGGAATAAATTCCGGCAGATTCTGAGCTTGAATTCCCGGCGAGTCATCGAAGAAAACGGGTGAACTGCGTTGAAATGTGCATTTGAAACAGAAAGGAAAACACGATGAAATTATTCAGAATTGCGTCATTGCATTCATGGATTCCCCGCAGTTTGGCGGCAGTTTCCGCTGCGATTCTGCTGTCCACAACGCTGTCGTGCGGACTTCTATTAAATGATGCAAAGCAAATCAATACGTTTGATTTGAAATATTCCGAGGCAAAGGAAAAGCATCCGTATTCATTGGAAATCAGAACGTTCAATGGAAATTCGCGTTCCAAGATGACCTGGCGGACAGATGGTCAGAAAGTCGAAGTCGATGAACTGAACCGCTGGAATTATCCGCCTGAAGTATTGCTGACGCAATATCTTTCCGCGTATTTTTCGGACAACAATATCGACGGAGCGCCCGGCAAAGTGCCGAATTTCATCGTGAGCGGAAATGTGCTTTCCTGCGATTTCGATTTGGAACATAAAAAAGTCAATATGCTGATTCGCTACTCCGTCATGTCGCCGATGTCTCTTGAGTCGGAAGTGAACGGGGCACGTTATTTTTCCGAGGATGCGAAAGAAGCAACCCCGGAAGAGTTCGCGAAAATCGTGAGCGACTGCGCCAGACAGTTTGCCGAAAATGTAAACCGGATCATCATGAATCAGCTGAAGGAAACAAACGCCCAAAAGGAAGCGTTCGTGAGGGACTGATTCTGAAATTGTCTCCAATCAAAGATTCATGCATTCTCTTTCCGGGACTGCATGAATCATTTTTTTGCGTAAAACCATCAAAATCGTTTTCTTCACAGATCAGCATTTGTCAAATTCAATGTACATTTTTTTACGCTGAATGTGCGTTTACTTTGACAAACGTTGCGTTTACTTTGACAAGTAACCCAAAATTTTTCAATCAGTTAGGATCACTCCCCCAGTCTCGCAATCGCATTTTGACATCAACTTGTGAGAGCTAAAAACAAAAGAGCTGCGGGGGGGGACAACCCGAATAAAAAAAGAGGCAACAGCTTATCAGAAACTGCTGCCATTAAGCTGATTTCAAAAGTCCTGCTGGGAACTTTGAAAATCTCTTCGGCATTTGTCAAGAGAGCGTTTTCGGCGGTTGCGTTCCAAGCAGCCACCTCAAACTATTCCCGCCAACTGCGCGAAGATTTTTATCAAATTTTTCCGCCAAAGATGTTTGAAATCAGCTCTTCCTGAGAAAAAAGGCAAAAAAGTAAATATTTTCAAAATACGGCTTGACAAAGGGGGAATTGTGCTGTATAATAAAGGAAAATAAAAAGAAACAATTATTTTTTTGTTTTTCTGCTGAAGACGATGAGTCCAAGAGAGAAGAACGGGACGAAATAATTGATTTCAGGCAGCAACCAATACGGTATTGATATCAAACAGTGTTTGATTGATGTATCGCAACAAACTCAGTCCGCAAAAAGGCGCGACTGCCGTTATTCACGAGGAGCAAGACACCATGAACAAGAGATTTTTGACAGCAGCACTGGTTATTATGGGCGGGGCAACCCTGTTCGCAGGGGATGCAGTTCGATTCCGCGGAGAAAATTCGCAGGGGATGTTCACCGAAGAGAAGGGGCTATTGAAGAGCTGGCCGGAAACGGGTTTGACCCCGAAATGGACTTATACCGGACTCGGCGAAGGGTGGACGAGCGTGATCAAGGCCGGGAAACACCTTTATATTTCCGGAAGCAATATGAGCGAGAAAAAGGAGATGGTGGTGTGTCTGGATTTGGACGGCAAGAAAGTCTGGCAGACCTCCACGGGAGCAAGATGGGAACGGTCCTTTCCCGGAGCAAGAAGCACACCGACTTATGCGGCGGGAGAGAAAGAAGGCGAAGGACGTCTTCTGGTTGCAACCGGACCGGGGACAGTTGTCTGCCTGAACGCGGCAGACGGAAAGATTTTGTGGCAGAAAGACATTGCGACTGAATACGGTTCCAAATTCGGCATGTGGGCAATGGCAGAATGTCTCGTGGTCAAAGACGGACTGGTTTTCGTAACCGCAGGGGGGAGCAAGGCATTGGTTGTGGCACTGAAGATAGCGGACGGCTCTGTGGCATGGGCCTCGAAACCGAATAACGATACACTGGCGTATGTTACTCCTGCAATCGTGAAAGACCAGCTGGTCGTTATGACCGCAACCAAGGTGAACGGAATCAATCTCAAAGACGGGACCGTAATGTGGGAAGATAATTTCGCCAAGACCGCGAAATTCAGCGGGATGGGCGGTGTCAACTGCAATTCACCGACAGTGAGCGGGAATCGTTTCTTCGTGTCCGCCGGTTACAATCAGGGCAGTGTGCTGTATGAGCTGAACGAAGACGGGAAAGGCGTCAAGGCTCTCTGGACCAATCAGGCACTGGACCCGCATCATGACTGCACCGTGCTGATTGACGGCAAACTGTACGGGTCGAACTGGACCAGCAACAACAGCGGCAATTGGATGTGCGTGGACTGGGAAACCGGCAAGACGATTTATGAAACCGCCTGGGGCAATCTCGGAAAAGGCAGTGTCATTTATGCCGATGGACTGATGTATCTGTATGAAGAAAAGCGCGGTACACTGGCGATCGCCAAGCCGGGGGACAAATTTGAAGTCATCAGCAGCTTCCAGGTGAAATTCGGCAACAAGGAACACTGGGCGCATCCCACAATCTGCGACGGTGTGATGTACGTGCGTCATGGCGATGCAGTTGCCGCATTTGACATCAAAGCAAAATAAAATCCGGCAGGAGCAGACAATCCGGCAGATATGGAAGAAAGAAGCAGCTGTCTGCCGGATTCAGATATTCTGATTTGCAGAGATTCGACCGCTTTTTTGAGGGGAAATCGGCAAATCAGAATTCCATTTCAGGTGTTAAGGTGAAATGATATTTGCGGGCAGAGAAACTGTCCTGCATGATTCTGCTCCATTGATTTTCAATTTTCCATGTTTACAAGGTATTTCCAATGACCCGACAATCTTTAATCGAGCTTCTGTCAATTCCTGAAGATTCTCAGGAAGCAGAAGCCATGCGACTTGAGGCAAATGCACTGTCGCACCGCCGTTTCCACGACACGAGTTTACTTCTGGGGCAAATCGGTGTGGAACGACACGCCTGTCCCGCCTCATGCAAGTTTTGCAGTTTTTCCGAAGGAGTCTTTCACGACAGCAGAATCAACGTTGACATTCCGACGATTGTTGAAATGGCAAAAGCCTTTTGCGCGACAGGAGAGATAAAAGCCCTGTTTCTGATGAGTATGCACGATTTTGATGCGCCGATTCTATGCAAGCTCGTGGAGAAAGTGCGCGGTGTCATCCCCGAAAAAACAGAAATCGTATTCAATATCGGAGACTGTCCTGATGCGTGGTGGAAAGAATTCAAGGCAGCGGGGGTGTCCGGCGCATATCATGTATGCCGTCTTCGCGAGGGAATTGATTCACAGCTGGCCCCGGAAGACCGCAAAGCGACCATCCGGGCGATTCGCGGCAACGGATTGAAGTGGTATTACTGCTGCGAACCGATAGGACCAGAGCATACGAATGAAGAACTTGCCGATGCGATTCTTTTAGGAAACGAGCTGGGATGCTTCCAGCATGCGGCAATGGCACGCGTGAATTTCCCGGGAAGTCCGCTTGCAAAATACGGTGAAATTTCCAAACGCCGGCTTGCGCAGGTTGTTGCGGCCGTAACGCTGGCTTCGGAAGATAATCCCGAACTTGGCAGTATTGCAGTACATGAGCCTGATTTTCCGGGGTTATGTTCCGGCGCGAACTCGGTTTATGCGGAATGCGGCTTCAATCCGCGTGATTTGGAAACGCATACGGAGAACGGACGAGGCAACAGTGTAGCCAAAATGGTCTCAATGCTGACCGAAGCCGGGTGGCGTCCATGAAAAAACTTGTTATCTGTACCTGCCGGACCTATCACAGGATTCCGCAGAATATTTTGAATGAAGCGGTAAAAACTGCGACAGACGCGGGGATAACATGTGAAATCGTGCCGGATCTTTGTCGTGAAGGGGCATCCGGCGGGAAGAAATTCGATGATGAGACATTCGTTTTCGCCTGTCAGACACGAGCTGTCAAGGCAATGTTCGGACAGGAGACGAACTGCATGGACATACGTGAAATTTCTGAAGAAAAGATTCAGAAAGCAGTGAAAAGCCTTGTTGAACCCGAAGAATGGATTCCGTGGTTTCCCGTCATTGACGAAACACGCTGCATCCAATGCGGAAAATGTGCAGATTTCTGCATGTTCGGAGTTTATGCGAAAGAAGATGGACGAATACGCGTTGTTCATCCTGCTTCCTGCAAGACGGATTGTCCGGCATGTTCCAGAATCTGCCCTGCGAATGCAATCATTTTTCCGAAATCCAACGAAGCCCGCCTGAATGGTGCGTTGCCTGAAGCCGTCAAGCCGTCTTCCGAAGATCAGACCTCTTTCCGCGAGCGTTTGGAATACCGGAAAAAAGTACGGCTTTTCCGCGAAAATTAAGGGGAGTTCCGGGCAATGAATTCTTCCTCCATAGCACGAATCCTGGCGGGATGTTCCTGGCGGGTCCAACGGAATCTTTTGCGTTTCGCCTTGAACGGTCATCGCACCGTCCGTGCGTTTGAACAAAGGATACGGGAGGGGAAACCGTTTTTTCCTGCATTTCTGATGCTGTCCATCACGAATCAATGCAATCTGCGATGCCGCGGCTGCTGGGTTTCCCAAACGAAGCCGAGCAGCCAGCTATCCCTGAATCAAATACAGGGGATTATTGATACAGCGGCAAAATACAGGTCGTATTTTTTCGGGATATTAGGAGGCGAGCCGTTATTTTATCCTGAACTGCTGACGATATTCCGGAAGAATCCGAAAGTCTATTTCCAGCTGTATACCAACGGAACAATGCTTGATGAGAAAATTGCCGGAGAACTGGCAAAACTCGGAAATGTTACGCCATTAATCAGCATAGAGGGACTGGAAACGGAATCCCGTCGCAGACGCGGCAGAGATGATGTTTTCGCACGCTCCATTTCAGGTCTGGAGGCGGCAGTCCGCGCGAAACTTTTCACCGGAGTAACCGCAAGCATCAACATGAAAAACTTTGATGAGCTTGTGAGCCGGGATTATCTGGATTTTCTGGTCAGCAAGGGGGTTCATTATATTTGGTATTTTATTTATCGCCCATGCGGTCCCGACCCGGACTGTTCCAATGCACTGGACCGGGAACATGTCCTGAAATTGAGGCGATTTCTTGTGGAGCAGCGCAAAACTGCAAAAATTCTGATTCTGGACGCATACTGGGATGCAGACGGACATGCACAGTGCCCCGGTGCAATGGGGCTTTCCCACCATATCGCACCGAACGGGGCTGTTGAATTTTGTCCGATTTTACAGTCGGCAGGCGGATTCCTGAACGAAGATTCCTCCAATCTGGAAGAAATTTTCCAAAAGGAAACGATTCTGTCCAATCTGCGGCAATTCAGCACAAAACAGGGGCGCGACTGCATGGTCATCCGCTCTCCGCATGAACTGCTGGAAGAGCTGAAAAAAAATCATGCACAGGATTCTTCGGGACGTTCCGCATTTTATCGTGAACTGGAGGAGCGCACACCTATGCCGTGCCATGATGTTCCCGGCGGTGAAATACCTGAAAAATCCGCGATGTACCGTTTCGGGAAACGCAATTACTTTTTCGGATTCGGAGCATACGGATGAGCGAACCCATACAGACCGTTCCACAGGAGCAGTGCATCCGGGAAAAAATCCGTCAGGCGGCATCTTCACTGGTGCAGTCCGCCGGACTGAAACCGCCGCTTAATCTGACGCTTTTGAAACGATATACGGCGCAACTGGTTGAAAAGCTTGGTTTGGGTAATCAAGGGGTTGAGCATTTTGCGATGATTATGCTGAACAATGCAGTCTGGGAAACATATTTTCCTCATATTGCATTGAACCAGAGACTTCTGCTTTTGCCGTTCTGTCTGAGAAAACAGCCCGGCTGTACCGCAGCACACGATGAACTGGGGTTGATTTGCCGTGGATGCGGACAATGCAGTATTCCGCATCTTTCCGATGCCGCAGATGCACTTGATATGCCGGTTTTGGTTGCGGAATCAAGTTCTGCTGTAAGCGAATGGGTGGAACGCGGCGATATTCAGGCGGTGGTGGGTGTGTCCTGTCTGGAATCACTGGAAAAATCTTTTTCGGCAATGCTCCGCTGTGCGGTTCCGGGGATTGCCGTGCCACTGCTTCGGGACGGCTGTAAAGATACGGTATTTGACTACGAAGAACTGCGCAGAGCCATGTCTGTACCGCAGAATGAAACGGTGCATTCATTCACTTACCATTTGATCCGGCAGACAGTCAATGAGTTGTTTACGCCTGCCGGACTGGAGGAGTTTATTCCTGACAATATGCTTCGAGAAGAGGCAATCCATGCCCTCAGTGCGCATGGGAAACATTATCGTCCGCTGATTGCAGGCGGATGCTATGCCGCCCTGGTGCCGGAACAAACGGAACTACCCGTTTATCTGAAGCCGATTGCATTGGCTGTGGAGTGTTTTCACAAGGCTTCCTTGATTCATGACGATATTGAGGACAGTGATGACGAGCGTTATCATGAACCGGCTTTGCATAAGAGAATCGGGCTGGCCGCAGCACTGAATCTGGGGGACTATTTGATTGGCATCGGATACAAGCTGTTCTGCCATGATTCGATACCTCAGGGGAAATGTGCGGAACTTTCTTCGGAAGCCTCACTGGCGCATTGTGAACTGTCTCTCGGACAGGCCCGTGAGTTTGAGGCACTCCAACAGCAGAATCTCCGACAGGAAGACTGTCTGGAGATTTACCGATTGAAAACGTCTCCAGCATTTCGAGTGGCATTGTTTGCGGGAGCGATTGCGGCAGGGCGATTCCATGAGTTCCGCGAACTTCTTCAGGCATTTTCCGACAAGCTGGGTGTGGCATATCAGTTATTTGACGATTTGGAGGATGCGGAAGAAAATTCGGCATCCATTGTTGATGTCCTGATGAAGACGAACAACTGGGGACGCGAAGCCGCCAGAGAAGAAGCAATTCGCATGTATCATGTTCAACATGAAGAGATATATGAAATTTTGGAACAGCTTGACGATGTGCCGCTGAAAATATTTCTGTACCGTTTGACCGGAAAGGTGCTGAAAGATGTTTGATATGGATTTTCTGAAAACATGTGCATCGGGATTCCAGCGGATGAGTGATGAAGCACAAATGATTCTTCGGGAAACCGTATCGTCTCAACAAACTTCAGATGGACTTTTTCCTGACCGAAGCGGACATGGAGACTTGTATTACACTTTATTCGGGCTGTGTCTGGCGTACATTTCCGATGCAGAAATCAAACGCGAAATCTGCATTCAAACTCTGAAACAGGCGTCTCCTGCGGATCTTGTACACAGGGCGGCTTTGACCCATTGCCGGAATTTGCTGAAACTGATGCAGCTTCCGAAACTCATGCAGAATCTTTCTTTTCCTGTCCCGAAATTTGAATTTCCGGATTTGCCTGACGAAGCATTCCCGCAAGGAGATCGATATTCGCCCTATTCATGTTTTCTGCGGAATGATACAGCGACAGATCTTTCTCCGTACCGCCTGACGAACGGTCTGTATTCAAATTGGAAAGGCTCTTCGGAATACGGAGTTACCGCCACGGCGGCGGCTCTGTGTCTGCATCCTGACGAATCTACGGCGGCGGCACTGGCGGCACTGCAACATGAGGACGGGACTTTTCCCCATGGAGACTTGCTTTCGACAGCGGTATCCCTGTATGCGCTTCACCGGACGGGATACAAGGCGAAATACGGGGTGCGTGGATTTCTGTGCGAATGTTTCCGTCCCAATGGACTTTTTGCGGCTGAGCCGAATGATTCAATCGGGGATATGGAATATACGGTTTACGGACTTCTTGCCATGGGGGCGGCGAAATGACTGAAAAACTGAAACAATACATTTTGTCCCATCGCAGTGAAGACGGCTTTTTTGAAGGACATCTTTCAAGTTCGGCCGTATCAACCGCAGTGGCATGTGTCGCGCTGGAGCTTTTCGGCGGACAGGATAGCGCAGTTTCTGAGGGGCAGAAGTGGCTGCTGTCGCATCAAAATCCAGACGGATTGTATGGCGATTCGCCGGAATCTCCATCCAATCTGACTGCAACCTTTTTGGCATATTCCGCATTGCAGAAAAAATATCGTGATGATGTTCAGAGAGCCGGAAACTACCTGAATGAGGTGTTCGGCGGATTGTCGTTTGAAGCGGTTCGAGGCGGACTCCTGAAAGAATACGGGAAGGATTTGACGTTTTCGGTTCCACTGCTGGCATTGGCGACCGCATCAGGCTTTTTCGAGGATGCAGTCCACGCATGGCGCAACATGCCGAATTTCCCGTTTGAAGCGTCCCTGCTGCCGGAATCATGGTTTAAGTTTTTACGGCTTCCCGTGGTAAGCTATGCAATTCCGGCATTGATTTGTGTCGGACTTGCGCAGCTGCGGTATCGTCCGGACAAACTTCGTTCCTTGGCAGTCCGAAAAGCACTCTGTGTGCTGACGAAAAAACAACCGGAAGACGGAGGCTTTCTCGAAGCTGCGCCGCTGACCGGATTCTGTGTGATTTGCCTGTGTGCGGCGGGACTGCGTGAACATCCCGCAACCAAACGGGCAGTGCAGTTCCTGCTGGAAAGTCAGCGTCCAGACGGGGCTTGGCCGATTGACCGGGATTTGCGTTTATGGACGACCTCGCTTGCGCTGGATGCGCTTGCGCCTGTCCTATCGGATGATGAAAAAAGGTTTTACCGAAAGAAACTTCTGAATGTGCAGACGAAAACAGTCCATCCGTTTACTCGTTCGGAGCCAGGCGGATGGGCATGGACAACGCATTCCGGCGGAGTTCCCGATGCCGATGACACGTCTGCGGCATTGATTGCTCTTCATGAACTTGGAGAAGGGGCATCTGCGGGAGTATGTCAGGGAATCACCTGGCTCCTGAATCTCCAAAATTCAGACGGCGGCATTCCGACGTTTTGCAAAGGATGGGGGCGGCTTCCGTTTGACCGGAGCTGTCCGGATATTTCGGCTCACGCTTACAAAGCATTTTCTCTGTATGAGAACGAGCTTCCTCAAAATCTGCGGGAGAGAGTCATTCAGGCAAAAAAGCGCATTTTGCGTTATCTGCAACATGTTCAGCGTGAGGATGGGGCCTTCATTCCGCTTTGGTTCGGAGATCAGACCAATCCGACGAAGGAAGCACCTGCTTACGGAAGCGCGGTTGTCCTGTCTCATCTCAAAGGAGAACAACTTCCGTTTTTGGAGAAGACCAGAGCCTATCTGAATTTGATTCGCGGGAAAGACGGACTGTGGGGAACGGTGAGTGTGTCTGCACGGTGTGCCTCCGCACTTAATATGGATGGCAGTTTCCTGAAAACGTATGCGGAACATCCTGAAACACTTCCACTCGAACCAATCGGACTTTATTTCGCACACCTCTGGTACAGTGAAGAACTTTATGCTCCGATTTTTTTAGCAAAGGCGGTGAAATCATGACTGCATATATTCTGAATAACATTTTAAAGGTTTTCGCCGTTGTGCTGAGCTGTCTCGGACTATGGCATTATCTGACCTATCTCACGCCGCGGCATGTGGAATATGCTGATTCTGTCCGTGATCAATCCGAAAATCGGGTTGTGAAAAAAATGGCGACAGAAATCGGGGCGGCATTTCAGCGTTTTGAAACCGATGCCGCGATACAGGATTTTGCCGCAGAGTGGCCCTGTTTTCGCGGGAAAGCCCGCGACAATCGCCCGGTCTATGACGGGGAGCTGACGAAAGACTGGGATGAATCGGGACCGAAAGTCCTTTGGCGTCAGCCATTGGGGGAAGGATATTCCGGGGCAATCATTGCAGAGGGACGAGTCTATGTGCTGGATTATATTGAGGCGGATTCCTCGGATGCTTTGCGCTGTTTCGAGCTGTTCTCCGGTCAGGAGCTTTGGCGGCGAGGCTATAAGAATCCCATTCGGCGCAATCACGGCAAATCGCGGACGATACCTGCGTATTCCGATCATGTCGTGGTTACGCTGGGCCCGGCGGCACATGTTATGGCTGTCAATGCGGAAACAGGCGATTTGCTGTGGACGCGAGATTTGGTCGAGGCTTACGGCTGTGAAATTCCCCAGTGGTATGCGGGGCAATGTCCCTTGATTGAAGATGGAAAAGTCATTCTCGGAATCGGCGGCGAAAAAGTTCTGATGACGGCACTTGACCTGAAAAGCGGAGAGACTGTATGGGAAACTCCGAATGAACATGGTCTGAAAATGTCTCATTCCTCCATTGCATCGGCGGAGCTGGCCGGAACGAAACAATATATTTATGCAGGAATCGGCGGCATCACGGCGTGTGATGTGCAGGGGAAGCCCTTATGGAACTGTACCAAGTGGAAACCGGCTGTATGGGCACCTGCACCGCTGGCAATTCCGGGCGATAAACTCTTTTTGACAGCAGGGTACGGGGCAGGTTCTGCGGTAGTTTCCGTGAAAAAAGAAGGGGACGTATTTTCCGCCACTGTCGAGCGTGAATGGAAGCCATCACAAGGACCTGCTTCGGAACAGCAGACCCCGATTCTGCTCGGTGAAACGATTTTCACGATTCAGCCGAAAGATGCGGGGGCACTTCGTGCGGAATTGATTGCCGCAGATGCGGGGGCACTGCCTGCGATTAAAGCAGAGAGCGGCAAAGATGCCCGATTCGGGTTGGGTCCCTATCTCTATGCCGACGGAGTATTCTGGATTATGGATGATGACGGGATACTTTCCGTTTTCAAGTACGGGGAAGAAAAGTTTGAAAAACTGGCTTCCCATAAAATTCTGCCGGGAACGGATTCATGGGGGCCGATTGCGTTTGCCGGAGGTTTGATGATTTTACGGGACAGTACTTCCATGGTCTGTCTTGATTTGAGAAATGAGGTGCAGCAATGAAAATGACTCGCAGAGAATTTCTTGTATGGTGCGGCGGTACATTCTGTCTCGGACTGCTGGGATGGCTGGTCGGACGCAAAATTCAAATTCCGCCGGAACTTGTACAGGAGAAAACCTTTGAACCGCCTGAGTTTGCTGTTCATCCGAAACATGCCCTGAATGGTGTTTCATTCCAAATTGACCGAGCGAAACGCACTGTGCTGGCAAACCGGGAATCCGATGGGAATCTTGTTTGGGAATCACATGGCGAGGATAAGTTCATCGTTCCCGGCGCGGCATTTCCGCTGGATTTGTCTCTCGATGAAGAATTATGGGTTGCGAATACCGGTCGCAAGCAGTTGGAGCAGCTTGATCCTGCCACAGGGCGTTTTATTGCGTCATGGAAGCCGCTTGCCGCATTCGGCGGATGCTGTAATCCTGTTCGTTTCGCGGCACTTCCCGGAGGCAGATTCGTAACGATGGAAAAAGGCGTCCGGCGAGCTTGCGTGTATCTGCCTTCCGGCGGGCTTGAACGCATTGTCGCGGAGCAGCTTTCCGATTCTGAATTCAATTACTATCTGGGACGTGATGAAAACGGGAAAGTGCATCTTTTCGACACCGGAACCAAACAGCATTGGGAGGTTTCATAAACATGGATACGAGCCATACAATGACGCGCCGAGAGTTTATTCGCACGGGAGGAAGACTATTGCTTCTGGGGGGACTTTTCGCACTGTTTTTCCGGCATTTTGACCAAGGTGCGAAGAAAAAAACACAGGATGTCTGCACTGACCCGAAAGGCTATTGCAGAAAATGTTCTGCGCTGAAATACTGCGGACATCCGACCGCCCGTTCATTCAAGACGGCATTATCACAGGAGGGCTCTCCCTCATGACACGGCGTGAATTGATTCGCATGGGACTTCTGGCGGCAATCACAGTACCGTTTGCTTCGCTTTTCCGAAAACGGGAAACGATGGGGAGCGGATACTTCTGGCAGATTGATCCGGATAAGTGCATTCATTGCGGAAAATGTGAAACGGAATGCATTCTGCCGCAATCTGCGGTCAAATGTGTACACCAGTACGCATCGTGCGGATATTGTCTTTTTTGCAGCGGATACTATCAGGATAAACGTGTAGAGTTCAATACAGCCGGTGAAAATATGCGATGCCCGACCGATGCGATTATCCGCACCTATGTGGAAGACCCGTATTTTGAATACAAAATCGATGAGGATCGCTGTGTCGGCTGCGGAAGATGCGTACAAGGCTGCCTTTCCTTTGGCAACGGTTCGCTTTTTCTGCAAGTCCGCCGCGATTTATGCAAGAACTGCAATGATTGCCGTATCGCGAAGGCTTGCCCTGCAAATGCGTTTGTGCGTGTCCCTGCCGATCATCCATATATTTATCGAAAACCTCCGGAGGTAAAATCATGATTTCTCAAATATTTGTCATGTTTGCCTCTCAGGCAAGATTTCCCGCGCCGGAGTTTGAAAACTATACTCTGCCGAACATGAATCTGGAAGAAATTGCTTCGGATTCCGTTCTTTGGCGTGTTTTGATTTTGTTTCTTTTTCTGGTTGCAGGCTCTTACTTTTTCTATCAGCTGCGTTCACGCAAAGCAATGCTGTTTTATTCCGTTGCAGGATTGGCGGTTTTTGGTTTCCTTTTTGCGTCCTGTCCGTGTCCGGTCGGCATGTTCCAGAATATCGCACAAGGGATTGCAGACGGGGCATATATTCCGTTCGGGATACTGCTGCTATTTGCGATCCCGCTTGCGTTTGCCTTGTTCTTCGGGCGTATTTTCTGCGGAGGTGCATGTCCTTTGGGGGCGATTCAGGAATTACTGCATTGGAAGAGCGTGATTGTGCCCCGCCCGCTGGATCATATTTTGCGGCTGGTTCCGGTACTTCTTTTCCTGATTTTCACCATTTGCGCAATTTTCGGGATTGGTTTCCCCTTATGCTATCTGGAACCTTATCTGCCCGTTTTCTTATTGGATTTCGCCACTCCGTTTGCAATTTTAAGTGCGATTTTCCTGCTGATTGGACTGTTTATTTCGCGTCCGTTCTGCCGCTATGTATGTCCTTACGGGGTTTTACTGCGATTCTTCTCGCTCTTTTCCAAGACCATACCTCAGATAACTCAGCACGAATGCGTGAACTGCCGCCTCTGTGAACAGGGATGCCCCAATGGAGCAATACTTCCTCCTGAAGGGCAGGGGAGTTCCGCGGAACACCTCCGGGGGGCCAAACGTATTTCCATGCTGGCGGCATGTATTCCGTTTGCATTGTTTGCAGGCGGAATATTCGGTTATTTCTGCGCCCCGGTTTTGAGTTCATTTCACAGTGATGTCCGCCTGATGCACGAACTTGATGCGGGGATACCAAGTGAGGCAGTGTATTCATTTGAACTTTCTTCCTCTTCACGGGAAGAACTGCGAGCGCATTCGATTCAAATTCAAAATGGCGTTTTGCTGGCATCGACTGCCGCAGGCGTTTTGTTTGGAGCATTGGTCATGACGGAATTGATTGCCGAAGCCCGCAGACGCCGTGAAGAATCCTTCTATACCATAGACCCGTCGCTCTGTTTCTGCTGTGGCAGATGCTACGCCGCATGTCCTTTAGAACGCAAGGAGAAACACCATGAAAAATAATGAAATCCGCCGCACACTGCATTTTCTGCAATGGACTGCACTCACTTTTATCCTGACACTTGGAATTCTACTGATTTATGACATGGTCCGGAGTCATGAGCCGCTGATGCAGATACGGTACAAAATTGATGAAATCAAGCAGCAGGATTTAGCGGACGCTGAACTTGCCGGGACGGTTCGCAATCTGGATTATCTGTATCGTTCCACCTATTTCCAAACCAAAGATAAACAGCGGCGCGGTGTTCTTTTACTTGGGATTGCTTTTTTTGCGCTATGCAGTCTTTTCGGTGCAGAAATGTATTTGTTTGCGCCGAAACTGAAAGTGCCTCACGGAGGGGGGGCCATTCCCGAAAAGGAACGTCGTCAGCTTCTGATTTTCGCTTCCTGTGGAATCATCGTATTAACGGTGGTTCTGTTGATTCTGCACAGGACGCTTGTCCCTCGTATTCAGGATAAGTCAGGAGCATGTGCCGTAACGAACAGCGGGGAAAAAGAGCAGGCGAACAAGCCGAAATCCGTTTCTGCTGCAACAGAAAAAATTGATTTGCTTGCGGCATTGGAAGCCGAAAAAACTCAATGGCCGCAATTCAGAGGTTCGCTTCTGCCGAACTCCAATCTTCTGCCCGAAAAATGGGATTTTCAGGAAAAGTGGAATTGTGCAATTGAGCTTCCCGGAAACAATTCCCCGGTTGTTTGGGATGATTTGATTTTTCTTTCCGGCGGAGACGGGAAAAAAAATGCAGTTTTCTGCTATGATGCCAAGACCGGTGCTTTGAAATGGAAGACGGATGCCCCTGCTGCGGCAAAAATGCCTGAAGTTACGGAAGATACCGGTTTCGCGGCTCCGACGCTGTGTGTCGATTCAAAACGCGTTTACGCCGTTTTCGCGACCGGCGAAGTTCTTTGTTTGGAGCATGACGGAACAATCCTTTGGCACAGACAGATGCCTGATTCTGCTATTCTGTACGGCTATGCTTCATCTCCTCTCTTAATGGGAGATAAACTTATTGTACAGTATGACTTGGACGAAAAACAAACAATCTTTGCATTGAATGTGTTTACCGGAGATATTGTTTGGAAAACGGAACGTGAAAGTTCTCCCTCGTGGTCTTCGCCGAAAGGGTTTGTCATGGATGGGAAAGGCATGATTTTTACAGCGGGCAACCGTTTTGCAGAAGTCTTTGCACTGGACGATGGTAAAGTACTTTGGTCGAAAGAATGTATGGGGGGGGAAGTTGCTGCTTCTGCGTCTGCCCGTGATGGAGTGATTTATTTCTCAAATTCAGGTGCTTTCACAGGCGCATTTCAGGCAAGCAACGGGGAAATTCTTTACAATAACGAAGATGTTCCTGCGCCGGATGTCGCTTCTCCTGTTCTTTGCGGCAATCAGTTCCTTCTGTTTGGCAGCGGAGGCACGATTATTGCGATTGATGCAAAAGACGGGCATGAACTTTATGAAGAAGACCTCGACAATGGTTTCTATGCATCGCCCGTCGCACTGGGAGACAAAGTGATTGCGGTCAATCTCGATGGCGATCTCTATTTGTTTGCGCCCCAATCAGATAAGATTGAAACCGTTGGTAAGTTCTCCCTTGGGAAACGGGTTGTTTGTGTTCCGGCGTTTCATCATGGCAATCTGATTCTCCGTACTTCTGAAAATGAGCTTATCTGTTTGGAGCCGAAGCAATGACACCTGCCGAAAATCGTCCCGTTTTGATTGATCCGCTTCTGCCCGAACTGATTGCGCTTCAGAGACGTGATCGCTGTCTCCTTCCTGAAGCACTTGTTGAGCTGAGTCAACGCCTGCATGTGCCGCTGAATCGTATTTACAGTGTGGCAAGTTTCTATCAGGCATTCCGTTTCACGCCGTGCGGCAAGCATCAGATTAAAGTCTGTGTGGGAGCGGCGTGTTATGTGAAAGGTGCAGAGCAGGTCTATGACGCATTTCGCAAATACCTGAATATTCCCGATGACGGCGACACTTCTCCCGATGGACTTTTTACGGTCAGTAAAGTCGCGTGTCTCGGCTGCTGTATGCTTGCAGTTGCCGTTCAGATTGATCGCCACATTTTCGGGCATGTTACTGCATCGTCAGTCGGAAGTGTCGTCAAAGATTTTCTGCGAATGGCGCAGGATGAAGCGGTTGTGCAGGATTCTTCCTCTGTTTCTGAAAGAGAGTCCAAACAGCCGGAAATCAGAATTTGCAAATGTTCCTCATGCCGTGCCGCCGGAAGCGGGCGTATTTTTGACGCATTTGCGGCGGAACAGCGAAGCGGGAAATTTCAGTATAAAATCAAGGAAGTCGGCTGTCATGGAATGTCTTATCGAGCGCCGCTGGTTTCGGTGGTGCTGGAAGATGCCGTTTATCATTATGACCATGTGCAGGACTATGATGTGCGTGCGATTATTGCACAGCATTTTTCCACAAAAGATATGAGCTGGAAAAGCCGGGCTTTTTGCGATGCCTTTTATCATCGTCGTTCTCAGGACAGGCTGAGAACCGCAGATTTGCCGCCTGAACTTGACAAACTCCGTCTCGTTACAAAAAACAGCGGTATCGATGACCCCGAATCGCTCCGTGATTACAAAGCTCATGGCGGTTTTTCTGCATTTCAGCGCGTTCAGACTATGTCGCCCCTGCAAATCGTGGATGAGCTGAAACAGGCCAGGCTCCGCGGGCGAGGCGGCGGCGGTTTCCCGACCGGCGACAAATGGCGGTTTGCGCTGGAAGCCTCCGGCGATACAAAAGTCGTTATCTGCAATGCGGATGAAGGCGATCCCGGCGCATTCATGGATCGTATGCTGATGGAGTCATATCCTTACCGCGTTCTGGAGGGGATTCTGATTGCGGCGTATACGATTCAGGCGAAACAGGCAATCATCTACATTCGAGAAGAATATTCGCAGGCCGTTTCTGTTTTGGAGCGTGTGATTGCGAAACTTCGAGATTCAGGTCTTTTTGATTCTCTTCCATCGGGATTTGACATTGTTCTTTTCCGCGGTGCAGGGGCATTCGTTTGCGGCGAAGAAACGGCACTTCTGGAATCCATTGAAGGACGGCGCGGCATTCCCCGGAAACGCCCGCCATTCCCAGTGAACAGCGGACTGCGCGGGCTTCCGACGCTGATGAATAATGTGGAAACATTTGCGTGTGTTCCGATTATTTTAGCCGATGGCGGAAAAGAATTCAATGCGCTTGGAACGGAAGAATCGCATGGTACCAAAGCCTTTGCGCTGGCCGGGAAAGTGCGGCATGGCGGTTTGATTGAAGTTCCCATCGGGATTACGATTCATGAAATCGTTGAACAGTATGGAGGCGGTGCAGAAAAAAATCATACGATTAAAGCTGTCATGATCGGCGGTCCCTCCGGAGGCTGTATTCCGAAGAGTCATTTTGATATTCGTGTTGATTACCAGACACTTCAGAAAAATGGCGCCATGATGGGATCGGGGGGGCTCATCGTGATTGATGAATCCGACTGCATGGTGGATATTGCCTTGTATTTCCTGAGGTTTCTTCGCAGTGAATCCTGCGGAAAATGCGTTATGTGCCGCGAGGGAGTTGCGCATCTCTGTACCCTCATGGAGTCTCTTACGCACAAAGGTCCCAAACCTCCTGATCTTCTGGAACGCATCGAAAATCTGGCCCGAATGATTCAGCGTGGTTCACTTTGTGCGCTTGGACGCACTGCTCCGAATATGGTGTTGAGTGCGCTTCATGAATTTCACAGTGAATTTGAAGCCCATTTGGACAATGAATGTCCCGCCGGAAAGTGTCGTGAACTGACTGATTTTCAGGTTTCGGATGATTGTATCGGATGTACGAAATGCGTTCAGGTATGTGCGGCAGAGGCAATCGAATGCGAACCGCTGGATTCCGCCGGTATTTTGTCCGAAAAATGTGTCCGGTGCGGTGCGTGCCGTTCTGTATGCCCCGAACATGCAATCGTAAATCCGTGCAAGGAACGATCTTCATGTGAGGTCCCTTTACAAAACGAAAAGCCTGCTGCCCCTGTCGATGGCGAAATCATTCTGATTGATGGAAAGGAATATCCGTTTATTTCAGGGCGTACCATGCTGGATTATGTCGAACTTCCCACGCTTTGTTACATGGAACAGGGCGGAACAGGGGCTCATTGCATGGTATGTGCCGTCTGGGATGCCGTTCTCGGCCGTTTTATTCCGGGATGTGAACAGCTTCTTCAGCGTGGTCATATCTATGAGACGACTTCGGATCGTGTGAAAGCCTTCCGCAAAGAAGCCCTGTCCCTGATGCTGATCCGGCATGATTTCCGCTGCGGCTCATGTTCTGCCAAAGGGAAATGCAAGTTTTTTGTACTTGTCCGTGAATATGGCGCACGAAAAACGAAAAGCGATATTACCTATCCCGCACTCTCAGAATCTGCCCATATCGTTTATGATGCCGGAAAATGTGTACTCTGCCAGCGTTGTGTCGGTGTGTCCGGTGAAAAACTTGCGGTTCATTTCCGTGCGGATCGCTCCGTGATTTCACCCGGTCCTGATGGCTGGGAATCATTGGATGAGAGTGTCGCTTCAACAGTCTGTGCTGTTTGTCCGACAGGGGCACTTTCTTTGAAAAAAGGACTTGTCGTGTCATGAATTTCCGAGGCATCATCCTGTCTGTTTTGTTCCTTATGGGAGTCAGCTGTTTCATCTTGTATTTCAGGATGTCAATCGATGATTCTGCAACTTCGGAGAATGAAGAAGTATCTCTGAAACCCGGAACATTATTGACCGATACGGTTTCATTGGGAAAATTGACAGTGCTTGATGACGGTACTTTGCTTGCAGGAAACAGTCGCGGTGAAGTGAAAATCTTTGCCGCCGGAAAAGCTCCTCAGACGGTTAAGGTCGCGAAAACATCCATTTCCGCCCCGGTAACCGAATACAATCAAATCTTTTATGTCGGGGATGAAGGCGGTACATTTTCCGCATTTACGCCTGAACAAGGAGTTTTGTGGACGTTTCATGCCGGCAACCAAATTACAGGAGCCGCGGTTCCTGCGGGTGATTTGATATGGTTTGGTGCGCATGACAATTCACTTTATGCAATCGGTGTTTCCGGCGAAACGCGCGGCAAACCGGTTCATGAAGTCGAGTGTCAAGGACAAATCAACGGAACACCTTTGATTTATGACGGTTATGTCTATTTCGGAAGCTGCGACGGAAAACTTCGCAAGATTGACATGCTTTCCGGTAATGTGATTCAATCTCTTGATTTTGAATCATATATCCCTGAGTCTCCAGTCCTGTACGATGGCGTTTTATATCTTCTTACACATGGCGGAGATTTTGCTGCCGTTTCACCCGAAAAACTCGATATTATCTTTCGGATTCACTCTGATTCTGCCTGTTTCAGTTCTCCGTTTGCAACCGAAAACTATATTTACCTGACTGATTCGGATGGAAAAATCCACATTCATCATCGAAAAGATGGCTCTTTTGTTTGCGATTTACCATCGGAAATATCATGGAATCCTGTTTCTGTCGGGGATGAAAATGGCATTTATGTCATTTCAAACCATGGCCGATTGAGCTATTTTGATGCAAAAAACGAGTGGAAAGAAAAACATATTGCAGAATTTCCCTCTGATTTCAAAACAGGTATAACCATGACACAGGATATGCTTGTCGCGGCGGATGAATATGGTAACCTTTTTTATGTGAAATGCAAGGACTTGAAACCATGAAGCTGACAGTTTCCAATCTTACGAAAAACTTCGTTCATGCGGATGAATCAATTGCTCTTTTCCATAATTTCAACCTGCAGTTGGACAAGGGGGAAGCGCTGACTGTTCTGGGACCCTCCGGAAGTGGGAAAACGACTCTCCTGCGGATGATTGCCGGGTTGGAAGAACCGAACGCCGGACAGATATGTTTTGATGAACAGAATATCTTCCAGCTCCAGCCGGAAGCAAGACGTATTTTCCGGCTTCATCATATCGGTTTTGCAGACCAGTATGCACGAATGCTGCCGCAACTGACTGCTTTGGAAAATGTTCAGGTTCCTGCAACAGGATGCAAAATGAACTGTTTATCCCGCGCAAAACAGCTTCTGTCCGACTTCGGTTTGGAGAAACGATTCCATCATTTTCCCTCTGAACTCTCCGGCGGTGAACTTCAGCGTGTTGCCTTGGCTCGTGCTTTGATTTTGAGTCCGGATTTTCTTCTTTTGGACGAGCCGACTGCTGCTCTGGATTCTGCACGAAGCGATTCCATGCTCGAACTGCTTCGAGATGTCAACCATACATACGGTACTGCAATTCTGATGGTTACACATAATTTGCGTGTCTTGGACTTTTTTCCGCATTCGGTGAATTTATGACTTCTGTAATCAGACTATTTCTGCGCGATTTACAGTACCACTGGAAAGGTTTTCTGGCACTGATTGCAGCGGCATGTCTGATTTGTGCAATCCTGACCAGTGCATTTCTCATTGGAGACAGTGTACGCGGGACGCTGATGGATCATGTCATGAAAAATGCCTCTGTGGCACGATTCCGACAAAAGTTTCCAATTCCCGTAACCGCTTCAATTCAAAATGGGAAAGGTTTGCTTCATGTAAAAGGTTTCACTGCCGGTGGTATTCCTGTTGAGATATATGCGCTTCCCGATTCGACAGAAAAGAATCATGACTCGATTTCAGGACGAGAGGCATGGGGCAGTCCTGCTTTGGCAAAAAAACTGAATCTTGAAAACGGCGATATAACTCCCGTTCGTGTGCAGACTTTATCCGCCATTCAGAGTGAAAGTCCCATGGGACGTCCTCCCGAACTCAAGCAAACGCCTTTTGTTTGGCGGGGCGAATACACGGGTGCTGAAAGTGAAATCAATTTTGATGACCCGCAGTTGCCGCCTTATAATCTTTTTGTCACTCGTGAAGCCCTTGCACAGGCTTTGGATATCCCTGAAAACTCAGTGAATGAGGTCTGGTTTCAGGATACTCCTGCGCTTTCCGATGATGTCTTGTGGGAATTATCCGGTCTGACGCTTGCCGACTGGGAGGGGCGTCCTGTCTTGAAATGCCGCTCCTTTTTTTTGCCGGAATCGATATCGGATGCAGTCCCGGAACAGTCCGTCAAGATTCTGACATTATTTGTTGATTCTCTTACAGATGGGAAAACAAATCTGTCCTATTGTTTTGCCGGAGCATTTTCAGATTCGTCGTTTGCTGTTGCACGTAATCATATCCGGATTTCCTCCGCCTTGCAGAAAAATTTCAGCGGCGCGGCTGATTTGTCTTATTACGTGGCAGATTCCTTTCGGGCGATTCAGCAGAAAAACATTTCATTTGCTCAGGTCGAAACAATTGATGATGCAATAGTTACCGATGCTCTTTCTCCTGAAATTCCGGGACTTACAGATTCATCGGCGTGTTCGGACTGGGAAGCCGCACTGCCGATTGATTTCGACAGGATTACAGATGACGATGAGACATATTGGAATGAGTACAAAAGCAAACCGAAAATCTACCTTAATTTTGAGCAGGCGCAGGAAATGTTTGCTCCGGGGAAGTGTACTGCAGTTCTTTTCCCTGCCGGTTATACTGCGGAACGTGTCAAACTGGATGTGCTGAAAATCCTTCGGACAATGCCCGAATACACTCGATTCGATTCTGTTTCGGATTCATCGGAGGAAAAAGTTGCGCATGGTGTCCCGTTTGCGCCTCTGTTTTTAGGTTTGAGCTTTTTTCTGATTGTTTCGGCTCTTCTCATGCTTGCCATGCTTTTGAAACTTCACATTCAGGATCGTTCATCGGAATTGACTTTGCTCAGCGAATATCTGCCATTGAAACGCATCAGACGGCTTCTTCTTATGGAATTTGCCGCAGTTCTTGTTCCCGGTATGCTATTCGGTTTGTTTATTGGTTCTTTGCTCTGTCGTCTTCAAATCTTCCTGCTCGAACATGCCTGGAACGGCATTGTTTTGATGGAACATATTGATTTTCACGGACAGCCTTTTTCCTGTTTCATTGCCTTTTCTGTTTCTGTAATCTGTGCCTGGATTGTAGTTGTCCTTGCCGTTAATCGTTCCCGCATAATAGGAAATAAACTGTGTCTGCCCCATTCGATTGTCATGAAATCAGTCTGGCATATCGGTGCACTGTCCTGTCTGCGCTTGGGGCGGCAGAATATGCTGTGTGCATCGTTATTGATTCTTGGCTATCTGGGAACACTCGGCGTCGGTGCGTTTGGCATCAAGTCCCGCGGTGAAGATGCCTTTGGTTATACTTATGTTGCTCAAACTCTTTTGCCGGTGATTCCCGAATATGATTCTCCATTTCCGAAAGGCGGTCTTCCTGTTCGGATACATGCCGCTGATCGTGCGGATTGTTCCAATCTTCTGTTAGCTTCGACACCTACGGTTTATGGTGTTGATTGGGAACGATTAACCGGAGATCCGTCATTTTTGGCGGACGGTTCTGCGGCGGTTGATTCCGGTTCCTTGATTTGGATTCTCCAAAAGAAAAAGCATGATGTGATTTCATACGAGAATGGTTCGCTTTCCTTGGACCGCATTTTGAAAGCATCGGTTTTTCAGGGTGGAATCGCTGCAAACCTCAAAAACTTTGAAAAACTTTTTCCTGAAAATGAAGGCGCACAGTTTTTCCTGATCAAAAGTGAATCAGATGTTCCTGAATGGCGGAAATATTTGGAACCATACGGGTTGGAACTATGTTCCACGGATGAATTCATGAGCCGCGCCGAACATTTCCAAAATCGTTATCTGTCAATTTTTCTTCAGCTTGGCTTGCTTGGTGCGCTCCTTGGTTTTGGTGCATTTGTGCTCCTCATCATGCGTAATCTTCGATCCCGCAGAAATGAAATAATTCTTTTATCGGAAATTGGATGGTCCCGCAAGATGCTTGTCAAACAATATTTTATGGAGAATCTTTGTTTGTTTTCAGGGAGTGCCTTGATTTCTCTGCTTCTTCTTTTGCTGTTAGCTGTGTTTGCTTCATTGAATTTGCCTGTCCTATTGGCGGGCTTTCTTTTCCTCTCTGTTTCCGGCATCCTGATGATGTTCGGGATGATTGAATCCTATTTTTCTTCGATGAAGTAAAACTCCTCTATTGTTTTTATCCCAACCCATTGAATACACAATCTTTTCCCCGGTAATTCCTTGAAAGGCTGAATCTGTGAACGAAACAAAACTGATTATTGTCGGTGGTTTTCTGGCTGCGGGCAAAACCACCATGCTGAATACGCTTGCGTCCCGTCTTACTGCACGCGGTTACAAGGTCGGATTGATCACCAATGATCAAGCCGCCAACCTCGTTGATACTGCTGTCCTGACCTGCACTGATGTCGACGTCCGCGAAGTTTCCGGAAGTTGTTTCTGCTGCAATTTTCAGGGGTTTATGGATGCAATTCAGTCTCTGATTGACTCCGGTGCAAACTTGATTATCGCTGAACCTGTCGGCAGTTGCACCGATATTTCCGCGACGATTCTTCAGCCTGTCAAAGATAAATTTCCGAAGCTGAATCTTGCACCTTTTTCCGTCATGGTCGATCCTCTCCGCCTGAAAGAAGCTCTGGAACTTATCCCCGGTTCGACGCATCCTGATGCCCTCTATATCGTGAAACGCCAGCTGGAAGAAGCGGACCGGATTCTTTTGAACAAGGTCGATATGCTCTCTCCGGCTCAAATCAGGGAAGCCATGATGATTCTGTCAGAACATTTTCCGGCACCCTCTTCTGCTGTTTCCGCACTTCATGGAACAGGCGTTGAGCAGTGGATTGATGAAATCCTTGCCAGCCGGAATGCCGGAACTCATTTGACCATGGTTGACTATGACCGCTATGCGCATGGTGAGGCTGTCTTAGGGTGGCTGAATGCTTCTGTAAATCTTTCTTCGACTGCTGAAATCAGTTGGTCTTCTTTTGTTCAGTCGCTCCTCGCGAACCTCAAAGAAGCATTCATTTCCGCTCGTGCCGAAATCGGACATGTGAAACTTTCGCTCACATGCAATGGTGTCATGATTCTCGGTAATCTTGGCTCCATCAATGCACCAATCAATGTGCGCGGGGATTCATCGTTCAAAAGTGAAGGAGCGGAAATGATCCTGAATGCCCGTGTCCAAATGTCGCCGGATCATTTACAGAAAAACGTCGAAAAAATCCTTGCTGAAACCGCTGAATCATTCAGCCTTTCCGCTGAAATAACAACTCTGGAATGCCTTATGCCCGGACGCCCGAATCCGACTTACCGCTATCATTCAATTGTTTGAGTTGATTTTAAAAGACAGATGAGAGAAGAAAAGTTTTTTGAGAGAAGCGACTTTTCCGATACGGGTGTATTTCGGGCAGGGAAAAAATGATTACTTTTTCATAATCGACTACATTAATCAGCAGACGCTGTCTATGCAAAAAGGATGAGAGCATTTCTGCCCTCATCCCATATTTTTGCTGACTGCTTTCCTGTTTACAGAAAAGCGAACTTCACCGAATCATTTCTTGAACAGTTTCGGTGCAAATTCTTTCAAGCAGCGGCGCCAAGTTAACCATTCGTGAGCTGTGCCGTCAGATTCAAAGTAATCGCAACTGAAACCGGCTTTCTGGAATGCTTCTGCAGCAGACTTGGAGCTCTGCCAGCTTTCCTGATTACCTGTTCCGATGAAGACGTAGTGAATCTTCTTGGAGGCATCTTCTTTTGCGGTCTTGAATGCGCCGCCGAACGCGGTTTCAACATCGAAGCCGCCACCCATACCGCCCATCATAGGCATACCGCCAACCATGCCGCCCATCATAGGCATACCGCCGCCCATACCGC
>DCIG01000029.1 GCA_002315855.1 Lentisphaeria bacterium UBA1732
GATTCCTTCACGGAATTAGGTTAATTTCATAATTTCTCTATTTGTAGTTTTTTTTCTTGCTCAAGAGCAAAAAAACGACTAAAAATCTGATTTTTTTTCAAAAACGGCTTGCTTTTTCCATTTGCACAGTGTATATTATGCATTAGTATCGCAAAAAATGCGATGTGCTGTTTGAAAAATCGAGGTTCGACAACCTAACTAAATAAAATAGGGGAACGCCAGCAGGTGTTCCAGTCCAATGGTTGTCAACCACTTCACCGCATGGAGGCCATTATGGCTTACGGAATGTGTGGTGTCGAATCTCGATTTTATGCTGTCGTGACCTTGAGTTATTCATGGTCACC
This sequence comes from Lentisphaeria bacterium UBA1732, assembly GCA_002315855.1. GTDB lineage: Bacteria > Verrucomicrobiota > Lentisphaeria > Victivallales > UBA1829 > UBA1732. The sequence goes on from DCIG01000029.1 coordinate 345, forward strand.
AATAATTAATTTGGATGGGAGGCTTGTATCCCGTTTCCAAATTCTTTCTACTCGGCGGGACTTCCCGTTCTGCCTATTGATTATGAGGAAGCCATCTTCCTCACTCTATTCTTTCGATGCCGGTTTCAATGCCGGAACATTCTTCTTTGATGTCGGCAGCTCTGCCGACGGTGAACTCTTTTGTGCCGTTTTTACGGCCCGGAATGGCAATGCCTCGATCAATGAGGTCTTGTGGTTCCGTTTTGATTATGTGATTCTCCAGACACCCCGGTACGGAGAATCATACCTGTATTTCTTCTTTCAGTGTACCAGTAAAAAGGTTCTCTTCTGTCGCCGGTCGGGAGAGTTTACCTTCACAAACACCGGTAATATGACTGGAAAGGAGGTATCAACGATGACTGACAACTGCGTTGCAGGCGATGTCCTTCGCGGGATCGCTGCTCTCATCGACATTATCGTCGGTGACTGATTTTTTTGTCGGGGCAACGGCAGGATGAGCTTGCCGTCCCCACCCAATTCAAACCGGCAAAGCCGGAGAAAGAAGGTGTGTCAATGTTCACCCTTATCGCATCAGCGCTCACAGTGGGCGCAGTCAAAGTTTCTACCCCGACCCTGATCTGGGCCGGAGCAGAGATCGCAAAGGCGATCTACAAAGCATCAAAGGAGGACTGAACAATGTTCTCCAGCGAACGCACTCTCTTGTGGGGCCCTGACGACCCCCGCATTATGCGGCGGCATCCACGGATGACCGGTAATCCGTTTGTTTTGATCTATAACCCAGAACCCGTGAAGGAGGATTTCTTATGAGCAGCATTATTGCTGGTCCGATCATCATTGAGATCGGTCTTCCCGGCGGCATCGTCATACGATGACCGCAGTCCCGTTCATTGTTCATTGTTTTGCTCACTGTGGAGGTTGCCATGAATGCAAACATGATCCGAAATGCTCTTGAAAAACTGAATGTCCCGTTGGAGTTGGAATCCGACTCCATAACATTCGACCATCCGGCTTGCCCTGATGCGATCCGCTGTATCGTATCGTGGGAGCCGGAAGAGAATCTCGTCATGTTTGTTGCAAATCATGACGTAACGCTTCCGAAAAACATTTCCTTGGAGTCATTTGCCAAGATGCTCAATGACTCCAACTACAAAAGCTATCGAGGCAGTCTGGAATATGATGGGGAAGACACCCTCATTTACCGGTCTGCCACTTTCCTGCCGTCCGAAGAGGCTGCAGAAAGACACGTTTTCAATCAAGCTCTCAACGATTTTTTGAAGCTGGCAAAAATTCGGATCGAAAGGATCTGTATCCGGCTGATAACTTGCAAACAGAAAAAGAAGCCTCTATTTTCTGTTGAGGAAACAGATCGGTTCTTTTCTGAACAAATTTTGCTTATGGAGAAGGAACTGGATGTTCTTTATTCTCCATCTTGTACGCTTCCCGGAAAAGAAAGGTCGGAACAGATATTCAATACTGAGCATCTGATTCAACTTTTCAAAGCAAATCTGTCAGGGAACGACCATCCCGGACAGCAATACAATCGGTCAAAACTTCAATAAATGGAGGTAAAATCATGGGATTTCCTGATTTCTTATATGGTCTCGCGGAATTGGGTGTCAGCCTTGCTTGTGACTGGGCGAGCAATGAACTCGGAGTTGAAAAACCTGATGAAGGTTCGTACACTAAGCAGATGCTGAATAAGCGCGATCACTCGTGTATTGATGCGGCGACTAAATATCGTGCATGTTAAAATTGTCGTTTAAGAGATATAAATATGAATGCAATTTATTTAATCGCCGAATCTATAATATCTTTCAGGCGGCAGAAGGTGACTCCATGCAGCAAACACATCTCTGTGTCTGCCTTCCGGTTTTACAGAATACGTTTCCTCGCCAAGCCGATTAATCATGGCTTGTGCGAGGAATTCTTTTAACAGTTTTTCAAGGATTTTTCCTGCTGTATCCGGATCGTCCGGGAGATAGCTGGAAAGACGATAGACAAGAGCATCGTCTTCCAGTTCCAGATTACCGAAGGTGTGTTTGCAATTCAGCTGATTGAGTTCAAAGAGCAGCTTCGGGATCAGTTGTATCGGAGGTTTCATCAGGCAGCGTGCTGTCAGGTTCACATGATCCTCCTCCGTACTCCAAATGGCGTAGCATTCAAAATTCGGCGGCTCAGGATGAGGGAAAAAGATATTTTCAGACTCGATTGTTGCCTCAATGTCCTGTGTTTTAAGATTTTGATAAACTGATTTTTCATAGAATCTCCCACCTCACATCAGATACATGGAACTGCATTCCTCAAAGAAATCCTCAAGGAGCCGGCTGATAATGATGGATGCTTCTCTGGGGTCTTCAGGCAGATAGGTTGACATCCGGAAGGAAACACTGTGCTCTCCCTTGCAGACAAGACATCCGGAATCGTGCGACTGATTGAAGCGGTTCACGCTGATAGCGATGTTCCGAAGCGGCTCCGTCATGGGGCTGCTCCTGGAATTTCTGTGCGGAATCACATAAGTGGCTTTCAGAGTGATCCGGCTGTGATTCTTATTGCAATAAATTTCGCATGCAAGCTCATTATGGTCGGGATGCAGGAAAAGCAGCTTATGGACTTCGCTTATGTTTTCAATTTCTTTTCTCATCAGTTCCTTTTTGATCAGATACATCATTTTCTTCAGCTCCATTTTCACTCTTTCCCCGTGCTGCCGAAGCCATTGTCCCCCCGTGAACTCCCGGAAAGTTCGGTCACAACCTCCAGCTTCACATCAGGAAGTTTGGCGAATACCATCTGAGCAATACGGTCACCGCGGTGAATGGGAAATTCATTCGTGCTGTGATTGAATAAAATGGCGCAGACCTCGCCCCGGAAACCGGCATCCACGGTCCCCGGCGAGTTCAATACGCAAACGGCATGATTTTTCGCAAGCCCGCTTCGGGAACGTACCTGTGCCTCGTATCCGTGAGGAATTTCCAGCTGCACTCCGGTCGGGATCGCGACACATTCCAGCGGATAGAGAATCCCGTCCACGCGGGAACGCAGGTCGTACCCCGCATCATCCTCGTGCTGGCGCGCAGGGAAAAGGTCCTCACAATTTTCACACATCCTGATTTTGATATTGACTGGTTTCATATTGTCTCCGTTTCGTTTTGAGGTTGTTGTGTTCTTGTTAAAATTGCAATGCTGCGGTCGTCATTTCCGCGAGGGTCTTTTGACCAGCAGCTTCGTGTCAGATAATTGAGCAGATCCTGCCGGTTCAGCATCCCTGCGGCACAATCATCAAACATTCTTTTGAAAATCGGTCCCGGAGTCATGGAAGCAAGTTCAAACATCAGAAATTCAGGACCGTCGCTGGTAATGCCAATTCCCTCGATGTCTTCCGATGCTATCAGCCGGGCATGATAGTCGCGGTTGACTTCAGTGTTGGGATGCAGAAACCGGGTTTCGTTATCATATTCTCCCTTGTCCGGAGGAAATACAGCATAACAGCATTCCTCACCCTCTTTGACCGTGATTGCGCCATCGCCGACTTGGAAGAAACCGCAGCGTTCCTTGCCCCAGACGGAAAACGCAATCGTAAAATCAAATTCCGATTCCGGGCAGTTGTACTTTTCGGCAAGTTCCATTTTCTGCTGACAGACGGTGCGCACTATCAGATCGCAGAAACGCAGCCAGCGGTTGTCGTTCCAGCGGTCTCCGTCCAATACAGCAGCAAGCAGATCCTCCATGACTGCACACTGACTGCGGAAAGCCTTGACTGCCGCCTGTGCTCCGAAATGCGAGTATTTGGCACTGCCGCGTCCATCGCATACGATCAGGCAAGGACGCGGCGAAAGCCATACTCCGGACGCATCCTGACAGGGGATTTCCCTGCGGATGTGTCCGTTGCCGGGAACCGATACTGCGAATCCCCGGAAATCACTCATTTTGCCTCCCCGGACGGCATTCCGGCAAGATCAGCCCAGGAGTTCACGTTGCCGAGAACCACGGCATCCTGCTGCGCCACGGAACTGGCGGAAACGCTCTTGAGGGAGTCGGTCAGCCATTTGAAGAACTCCTTGAAACAGAGCCCTTTCAGCTTGACCGGACCGGGATGTTCCGGCACGATTTGGCGCAATGTGTCGAAATCAGCCTCATCGCCGATCCCGATGCCGATGTACTGCAGCCGTTTTTCCTCGCCCTGCTGTTTCATGGAAGCTGCGGCACTCTTCCAGTCATCGTTCGGACAGCCGTCTGTCATCAGAATGATCCACGGTTTGTAGCTGGAAATGCCTTTGCTCTTGTAAAGACGGCGTCGCGCCTTGAGTTCGGAATCCGCAAGTTTCAGAGCTTCGCCCAGCGGGGTGCAGCCGTTGGTTTCCAGAATGGGCGGGTTATCGCTGATGACATTGATCGGAGCAAACGATGCCGCGATCTGTGCCTCGCCGCCGAAGGTGATGATCTCCAGCTCCACGCTCATGCTGGCGGTTTCGTCATCGCTGGTCTCGCGGAGGAACTGATTCAGTCCTTCGCGCAGTTCGCGGATCGGTGATCCGGACATGCTTCCGGAAACATCCAACATCAGGATGACCGGGCAACGAGGCGCGGGGTTGGTGGTGTCAAGGGCGGTTTCTTCTGCGTAGTCGTTCATTTTGTTTTGTCCTTTCGTTTGACTTTTTCGGGCAGGATTGCCCGTTGGTTTGGATTTTTGCTTGTACGC
>DCIG01000004.1 GCA_002315855.1 Lentisphaeria bacterium UBA1732
GAAAAAATGTGGGATATCTGTGAATGTGATTTGATTTTACGCACGAATGTGCTATATTGATAAATAGAGTAATCCGTTTTTTTATGCCCGGGTGGTGAAATGGCAGACACATCAGACTTAAAATCTGAAGGCGAAAGCCGTGCGGGTTCGAGTCCCGCCCCGGGCATTCTTTTTTTGCTTTGCTGATTAAAAAATATAATTCTTCAATATATTGAATCTTAAATAATTATATCTTTTGAACTGAAAATTTTCTCCCTTTCCCCAAACGCCTCAAATCTCTGCGGCATTTTCCGGCAAATCAACCGTGAACGTCGCGGTATATTCTTCAATTTTGCGGCGGACTTCATCGGAAATCGGTGCCTTGACCTGATTTTTGAAGTCAAAACAAACGATTACTTCTGTCCCATGGTCTGCCGGCTGCCCGTATTGATCGAATATCCAGTGTTCAAGGATGAAACTCGTATTTTTCAGATTTTTGATTGTGGTGTAGATTTTGACGCGTCCGGGATAATGAAGCTGCCGTTTGAATCTCACTTCGGTTGCGGCTTCGATGGGGCCGTAGCTTATGCCCGGTTCGGGGGTCAATCCGATATTGCTGAGAAAATGTATTCTGGCCGCCTGAAAATATTTGATGACCGAAATATTGTTGACATGACCGAGCAAATCAAGCTCGCTCCAGTCGATTCGCAAATCAAGCATTTGAACTTTCATTGGGAAAAACTCCTTTTGGAACATAAAATGAAAAAGAAAATGATTCAAACATCATCTTCTGCTTTTTGAAATCAGCTCCCCTGTATGGTTGCAGAAGTTATTACAATACCATCATTTTTGCTTTTTGTCAAGTCTGACTGCACTGTTTCAGCAAACAAACAGGCAAAAAAACACCTTGAAATCAAGTGAAAAAATCCATGAAATTTTTTTTGTTTCGGATTGCTTGAAAAATGAAAGATGATATGCTAATGTAATTAAATACCTTTTTTCGGACGCCCTTTTGGGAAAAAGCGGGAAAATGTGCCGTATTTCAAACGGGCATCCCAAACAACTCTTTTTTACAAGGAGCTGATTTCAAAGTCATTGAGGACTTTTGAAATTGACTCAAGGAGGATAAAATGTGGAAGAAAATTCTGATCCTACTTGGTATTATCGTCTCTTTTTTTATCATTTTGGCGGGGTTGGCGACATGTGCGGCCACACCGCCGGATGACCCCGGCTCCATCCCCGGCGTCATTGCTATCCGCGAGGCAAAAACTCAATCCCGTGTCCGCCGTGCTTCTCAGCGCGAAGGCCGTTCTGTTTCGCCGGATGAATTGGCGAATCAGCCCGGTGAAAAAAATGTCGGCAAGGTCATCAACAGCACAATCAACGGGATTTTGCCGTTCCCCGATTCCCGCAGCAGTGCCCCGAAATTACTCACGCCGGATGAGGCGATTGACCAGTGCTATGAAATTCTCGAACACTACCGTTCAGCGTCGTGGCTGGAACTCAAAACAACGGAATGGATTTTTAACGGAATTGCAAAACGGACAGAGGAACAGCTGAAGGATCCGAATCATTTTGCAGGATATGCCGATTTGCTTTCGGTTCGCGAAATGGAACAAATGAAAAAAGATATTCCTCGGTCTCAGGAAATCCTCACCGCAATCAAAACGGAATTCAAAGACGTTGCGACGGATCAGGAAAAAGATTTGTTCGGCGGATTCATCAATGCTCTTTCAGACATCAATACGGCCCTTGCAAAAGAGTTGAAAATAGAAGATTTCCCGTCTCAGTCTGATGATTTCCCGCAGCCGCCTGATTCCGCTCAATAATCCCTTCTCTGTTCTTTTTTCAAGGGTGTCCTGACAAATTCGGAAGATTCCCGTTTATTCATGATGCCCATGGACATTTCTGCTTGAAAAAGAGAACTTTTTGCAGTATATTAAGTGTATGAGTTTTTTCGATAACTGATTCACTTTTGCGGATTGGCTGCATTGCCGTTTTGAACGATGTGTATTCACAAATCGCAAATATGACAGGCGAAATGGTGTTTTTGCCATAAAACTCCTTGTTTCAGCTTTTTCATTTCACTTTGAGGAGAATTTCTACATGAAAAAAGAAAATATGAAAGACTTACTGCAGCATTTATTCCTGCATCATCTGACATGTTCTCTTGGAAAAAATCCGGCTCATGCCTGCAGGCATGACCAGTATTTGGCTTTTGCTCTGACGGTGCGCGACCTCATGATGCGCAACTGGATTGAAACGAAAGAAACCTACGCGAAAAACAATCCGAAAACCATCAACTATATTTCACTGGAATTTCTCATCGGGCGTTCCCTCGGCAATGCTCTCTGCAACCTCGGCATTATGGACGATGCGGCGCAGGCGATGAAAGAGCTTGGGCTTGACATCAACGAACTCCGCGACGAAGAAGTGGATGCCGGACTCGGCAATGGCGGTCTGGGACGTCTTGCGGCATGTTTCCTTGATTCCATGGCTAACCTCGAACTCCCCGCTTTCGGCTACGGCATTCGTTACGATTACGGAATTTTCAAGCAGATTATCCAGAATGGCTATCAGATTGAGGAGCCGGACAACTGGCTTTCCGGCGGCAACCCGTGGGAAATTCGCCGTCCCGAAAATACCCGCATTATCAAATTCGGCGGCCATGTCGAGAAAATCCGCGATGATGCCAATCCGCACCGCCGCAAATGGGTCAATACGCAGGATGTCAAGGCCATGCCTTATGACACACCGATCCCCGGCTATCTGAACAATACCGTCAATACCCTGCGTCTGTGGTCTGCGGAATCCGTGTACGGCTTCAATCTTTCCATGTTCAATCAGGGCGACTATATCAGCGCAAATCTCGAATCCAGCCTCGACCAGAATATCACGCGTGTGCTGTATCCGAATGACAACAACTACGAAGGGAAAGAGCTGCGTCTGAAACAGCAGTATTTCCTGGTGTCCGCCACTTTGCAGGACATTTTTGCCCGTGCGAAAGGCCAGAATCAGGACCTCCACAAACTTTATGAGTTCAATCAGATTCAGCTGAACGACACACATCCCGCTCTTGCCATCCCCGAAATGATGCGTCTCCTCATTGATGTGGAAAACTTCACATGGGATGAAGCATGGGACGTTACGACCAAAGTGTTTAATTACACCAACCACACGCTGATGAGCGAAGCTTTGGAAAAATGGTCGGTCTCTCTCTTTGAAAAACTCCTCCCCCGCCATTTGGAAATCATTTACGAAATCAACTTCATTTTCCTTCGTCAGGTGGCAACCCGATACATCAATGATGCCGACCGTCTCAGCCGTATGTCTCTGATTCAGGAGTCCCCGGAAAAAATGGTCCGCATGTCTTATATGTGCGTTGTCGTCAGCAGCCATGTCAATGGCGTTGCTGCCCTTCATACCGATCTGCTGAAAGATGGGCTTTTCCGCGATTTCAGCGAGTTTTTCCCCGGCAAATTCATCAATGTTACCAATGGTATCACTCCGCGCCGATGGCTGAAAAAATCAAATACTCACCTCGCGCATTTGATTGACACCAAAATCGGAACGGAATGGCCGAAGGATTTGGACCAGCTCGCCAAACTCAATGATTTCGCCGCAGATACCGATTTCCTCAAAGAAATGGCCTGCATCAAGCGCAAAAACAAAAAAATCCTGGCGGACTATATCCTCGAAAACAACGGCATCGTCGTCAATCCGGACTCGATTTTCGATGTTCAGGTCAAGCGCCTCCATGAATACAAGCGTCAGCTTCTGAATATTATTCATGCCATCACCCTCTACCTCCAGCTGAAAGACAATCCCCAAATGGATTTTGTGCCGCGCACCATTATTTTCGGCGCAAAATCAGCTCCGGGATACGCAATGGCTAAACTCATTATCAAGCTCATCAACTCCGTTGCCGAAGTCGTCAACAACGATGCGGAAATCGGCGATAAGCTGAAAATCGTCTTCCTCGCAAACTACCGCGTTTCCCTCGCCGAAAAAATCATTCCCGCCGCTGACCTTTCCGAACAGATTTCTCTCGCGGGAACTGAGGCGTCCGGTACCAGCAATATGAAATTTGCGCTCAATGGTGCATTGACCATCGGAACTATGGACGGTGCAAATATCGAAATTTGCGAACATGTCGGCCGTGAAAATATCTTCATCTTCGGCATGAATGTCGACGAAGTCTGCGAACTCCGCAAAAACGGCTATCGTCCGCAGGATTACATCGAGGCATCCCCTCTGCTGAAACGCGCTATCGATCTGATTCGCAACAACTTCTTCTCCCTCGGCGAACATGATGTCTTCCGCCCGGTTCTCGACAGTCTGACCTATGATAATTACATGGTCGCCGCCGATTTCGCTTCTTATACGGAAATTCAGTCGCAGGTCTCTCAGCTGTACAGAAATCAGGCGGAATGGCAGCGTGCCTGCTTGCGGAATATTGCCAATATGGGCTTCTTCTCCAGCGATCGCTCCATTCGTGAGTATTCGGATCATATCTGGCATACTACCCCCTGCCGCGTCTCGGTTCAGAAGAGCAAAGAGCTTCCGCTTTGGGCGTATCAGGTGAATCTCTGAGGTTTTGCCCCTATGGATTGGCGACTTTCCGGACCTTTTGCTTTCTTCGACCTGGAAACAACGGGGATGAGTCCCACTCGCGACCGCATTCTCGAAATCGGTGCGATCCGTCTGGACAAGGATGGCTCGATTTCCCGTTTTTCCAGTCTGGTCAATCCGCGTATCCCCGTGCCGGAACGCATTACCTCTGTAACCGGAATTACCAATGAAATGATTGCGGATGCGCCTTCATTCCATGATGTCGGCTTCAAGTTCCTCGAATTTTGCCGGGGATGCCGCATGGTGGCGCACAATGCTCGGTTTGACCTCGCATTCATGCAGGAAAGTCTGGCTCGTCATGGAATGCCGCTGCTGCCTAATGGCGCATACGACAGTATTCCCATTATTCGCCGTGCCTATCCCGGATTGTCCAGCTACAGTATGCAGTCCCTGATGGCGCAGCTGCCTGTCTGCTGTCAAATCACCGATGACGGTTCTGCACACCGTGCGGCCTACGATGCAGAGGCTCTTTTCGTCCTGTTCCGCATGTCCATGAACATTCTTTGCGGCACACCTGAGCAGGACACAACCCCCTGAAAATCCAATTCATTGCAAATCATTTTATTATCAATGCAGAAAAAACGGATGCTTCAATTCCTTTCCGAATGAAAGCACCCGTTTTTTTATGCGTATAAATTGAATTGAATTCACTTGCGAACTGCTATCCTTGTCTGGAAATCAGCTTGTGTTACTCCTTGATCAGCATGGCAATCATCAGAATGTCATCATTGATTCTTTCGCCGCATCGGAATGCGTTGCATGCTTGATTTACGATAGATACGGCAGATTCTGCGGAGCAGTTTTCCGGAAGTTTCTCAAGTTCCTCCTCCAGCATTTTTCGGGTGAAAAGACGTCCCGATTTATTCTGCTGGGACACGACACCATCGGATACGAGGAAGATCATATCTCCTGCTTCCAAACTCACTTTTTCGACCGTATATGCCTGTTTCGATGGCACGGATGAGATTACCGCTCCGGGTTTTCCGGGCATACACTCGAATGATTTTTGACCTTTCCTGCGGATAAAGGGCGGAAAATATCCCGCATTCAAGTATTCCAATTGATGCGTAACAGGATCATAATGAACAAATAATGCAGAAATAAACAAGCGGGAAAGCGATGCGGAATTTTGCATGAATTCATTGAGCTTTCCGCCCAGCTCCTGCAATGTCGTAACTCCTGATGTCTTAAGGTTTTGCATGGAAGCACGGAAGTTGGTCATGTACAAACAGGCAGATACGCCGCTGCCGGAAGCATCCGCGATGAAGAAGAACGGAAAACCCTGCATATCCTGTTCAAATACAAGACAATCTGCACCAATGGAGTCCGACATCTGATACATCGCATGAAGATCGATCTGCTTTACACCAGGATAGAACGGCGGTGTTAACTCATTGGTTGTAGCCAGGATAGAACGGGAAAGTTCTGCTTCGGCGGCAGCTCGTTTGGATGATTTGGAAAGCAGCTTGCGCAGTCCCGATACTGTGGTGTTAATACTGTCTGTCAAAGTAGTTACTTCAGGTGAACCGGAATAAAACACCACATTTTCAGGGTCTCCTGCCATCACACGTTCCAAAGAGCCGTTGATTTTCTTCATATCGTTCAGAATGAATCGGTTAAGAAAGTGCATTGAAATAATATACAGCACAAGCATCGTCAGTGAGTAAACAATTGTAAATACAACCATATAGCGATTTCTGGGATGGAACATCTCTGTCATATCAGCAAGCGCGAAAACATTTCTGTTTTCTCCCGTAACTGTAACCTTCTGAACATAATACGACTGTCCATTGATGACGTAAATATTCGGCATCAGGCTTTTTTTCAGCCCCCAGGTATCCTTCAGCGGTCGGTTCTGCACTGCGGAATCAGCGCAGGAAAGAACAATGGAATCTTCTGTAAGTTCTTCAGAGTCAACTATGATATACATACCATTCCGTCCGACGGTATGACTGCATATCACATCCGCGACCACCAGCTCCTTCGCAATGAGGTTAAGTTGTTCCCCCTCAATACAGACCTGAACAAAACCGGGCGCGTCGCGGCGAGCCACACCGGCATACTGTACCAGCTGACGGTCAATTCCGCGGGCCATCGGGTCCTGTATGATTTCAAGTTCAGGATTTTTACATAACTGCATAAACGCACGGGACTGCTCCGTTGAGCTCATATCGAATCCGAGAAACCCGGGAATCGTGCTTGCAACCAGAATCCCCTTGCCATCCGAAATACAGATGGAACTGACGTTAAGAAGTTTGGTGGTGTTCTGAACCCAGGACTGTTTCAGAATGTTGTCAGGCTCCAATGAAGCAAGATTGGACAGAATACGTGCTTTCGTAAGCAGATTCTCTTTTTCAGCCGCCAATGAATTTGTCATGGTCTGCAAGCTGCTTCTCACCTCTCGATTCATTTCCGTTACGTTCAGCCCGACCATTTCATCCACATTGCGGTATCCGACCGTCGTCTGAAAGGTAAAAGACAGAATAAAAAGGACGAGGTAGGACAAAACGGCAAAGAGTATGACTCTGTTTTGGAAGATTCGTTTCATGATGTCTGATTCATTTATTTTGTTTTCATGCCGGAACGCTCGCAAAAACGCCTGCGCGGACACCTCGCTTTGAGAAAAACATGAGGTATCATCAACATGAAAAGAGATTAACAGAAAAACGGGGCTTTGAGCTGATTTTACGTAAAATCAGCTTGCCGGGCACCTCACTTTATTGAAAACGGAGACACCCTTATGTAAAAGATAATACCGTTTTTCCTTTTTTTCAATCCGACAAACCGATTTTTCTTCATTTTACAGTTGTTTTTTCCCGTTTTTGTGGTATCTTTCATCATAACCTTTTTTTGAACCACCAAACGGCATTTTCAATATGACCCCTATTGACTACTCATACTACCGCACACTCACCGCGAAAGAGCTGGAAGAAAAGATTCGCTATTTCAACAGCCGGTACTGGAATGACTCCGATGCCGAAATATCGGACGACGACTTCGACTTCATTACGCGTTTGCTTGCGGAAAAAGACCCGGAAAACCTTCTGCTGTCGCAGGTCAACTCTCCGGGTGTCGCCGCTGCGTCCACGATTCGCCACGATCCGCCGATGCTGTCTCTCGATAAAGTCTATTCTCTTCCTGAGCTGGAGTCATGGGTGGAAAAAACGGTGCGTTCTCCGGAAGAAGAACTGCTTGTCCAGCCGAAATTCGACGGGATTTCCGTTCTGTGGGAGAACGGAGTTCTCTCCACACGCGGCGACGGAATCACAGGTCAGGTGGTTACCGCAAAAGTACCGCTGATTGACCTCGAAACAATCGAGGGTGTCATTCCGCTTGCAGAATGTCCCCATGCGGTTCTCGGCGAACTGCTCATCCGCACTGATGACTTTCAGAATCTGTACAGCAAAATCATCAATGCCAATGGCCGTCCGTTCAAAAATTCGCGCAACGCCATCGGCGGCATTATGAGCTTGAAAGACATTTCATCCATGCTGGCACAGCACGCCCGCCTCACCATGGTGGATTACAGTATATTCTCGCGCAAAACGACCGCAAATCATCTCCACAACGACTGGCAAATGATTCTTGATGAAATCGAGGAGCTCCCCTACCCCATGGACGGGCTGGTCGTCAAACTCGCGGACGGCGAATACATGCGCTCACTGGGAAACACTGTCCATCATCCGCGCGGGCAAATCGCATTCAAATTCAGCGGCGTGCGCCGTACCACGAAACTGCTGGGCGTAACATGGAGTTTCGGAAAAAACTGCCTTACTCCGGTGGCGGAACTTGCCCCCATTGAAATCAACGGCACGACCATACGCCGCGCCACGCTCCATAATCTCCAGAACATCCTGACGCGGGATATTCAAATCGGGGACATGGTTACAGTGGAACGAGCCGGCGATGTCATTCCGAAAATCATCAAAAGCGAACCCGGCACGGAACGCAAAGACTGCCTGATTACACATTGCCCCTGCTGCGGCAGTGAACTGGTGCACGACCTGCCGGAGCTGCGGTGCGTCAACCCCGAATGTCTGGAAACACGCCTTCAGAATCTTCTTGCCGCAGTCCGGAACATCGGCATAGAGCGTCTGGGAGAACCGAATCTGCGGAAAATCATGACCGACCTGAATGTGCGTACTCTCCCACAGCTTTTCAACCTCTCCATGCTGGATATTTACAGCCTTGACGGATTTCAGGGAACCTCCACACAAAATCTGTACCGGGAAATTCAGGCCGCAAGAACAGTTCCCGCCTGCAAACTTCTCGCCGCGCTCAACATCAAAGGCATCGGTCCCAATATCGCTCGGACAATCCTGAAAAAGTATTCGCTGGCACAGCTTCGCGAAGCACAGCCAGAAGAACTTGCTCAAATTGAGGGTATCGGACCGGAACGCGCAAAAAGCGTCTATGAAACACTCCGCGACCAAGCCTCCATTCTGGATGAATTGCTGAGCTGCATTACGCTGGTTTCGGATACCGGAGACGGCTCCGCTCCGAAGATTTGCTTCACGGGGAAAATGCCCGAAAAACGGGCATGGTACGAACAGATTGCAAAAAATGCGGGCTATCTTCCGGTTGACAGCGTTACCGAGTCCACGTCCCTGCTTGTAACCTCAAATCCGGACCAAATATCCGGCAAAACGGCAGATGCGAAACGCCTCGGCGTACCAATTCAATCCCTGAATCTCTGGCTGGACTCCGTCCGTACTTTCGTCCCCAAAAAAGAAGAGCCCGAAGCGGAAGAAGAGCAGCTCACGTTTGACTTCTGATTCTGCTTGCAAGCCCCCGAAAAACATGTTCCGGCGCAGACCGGACGAGTGAAACGCATCCTGCCTTACATCACATACGGATTATTGCGTTTTTCTTCCGCAATATCGGTTTCGGGACCGTGTCCCGGAATCACGCGTGTCTGATCGGGCAGTGCATTCAGCAGTTTTCTGACCGACCGAATCAGCAGGGTACTGTCGCCGCCGGGCAAATCAGTCCGCCCGATGCTGTTGCGGAAAAGCGTGTCTCCGGACAGCAGGACATCATCTTCCGCCAGATAATAGGATGTGCCGCCGGGCGAATGACCGGGACAGGCGAAAACACCGATGCCGGGGGCTTCGGGCGGCCACATCGTGGCAGGCAGATTCTTCGCCGCAGGATAGTAGGGCGGGATGGCATTCTCCGGACTGTTGTACAGCGGCAAATCCGCCGGATTCAGGTACACTTTCGTGATTTTCATATCCTCCGCCAGTTCACCCGCACCTGAAATATGGTCGACATGAGCGTGTGTAAACAAAATCACCGCCTCATCATACTCAAATTTGCGACTTTCCGAACGGATCAGTTTCCAGTCTCCGCCGGGGTCGACGATGTACAGAGTACGCGAGCCATTCAACTGAAATAAGACACAGTTCACCTCAAAAAGGCCAACCGTAACGCGAACAAGTTTCATAAATCTTTCACCTTTTCTGCAACATCAATGGAGGGATGCCGGACCATAACGGGTTCCGCCCGAAGAGCCGGACACCCAGTCTTCACAATGATCTTTGTTTCGGGAAGTAACCACACGATTGCCGGAATTGTCATAAGCCCAGGTGGCAGGCGATTCCAGCCAGTCGATGCCCCGCTGACGGAAATCCTCGTTGTCCAGCATCTTCAAGGCATTGTGGTAGTACGAGAAATAACTGAGATGATTCGGATAGCGTTCCGATGCTTTCTTCCACGTTTCATCCAGAGAAAGCGACTCCGAAAGAAGCGGGATATACTCGGTCAGGAAATAAAACCAGTCCAAATCCAGGGAAGAAAAGCCGGGGGCGTCCTCCAGCGCAATCGGAATGAGTGCGGTTTTCTCGAACACCGGCAAAATCATTCTGCCCGCCTCAAAAGGACGCAGGATTTCCCCGTTGTCCGCTGCAATCCGCCCGATTGGTTTCGCCTGTGCATTCGCTCTGATTTCCACTGCATGATCCATTTGATTCTGAGCATTGGACATACGGGCCGCACCGCCGTGATCCCTCATCCCGTTCAGAGCACTGCCCATGGTGCGCCGTTTGTTCTTCTGCCCCATTTTCCCGGTCATCAATGCTGCATCCTGTTCCGCTTCAAAATAGGACAATGCGCCCGAATAATAGTCCACGCCCTCTTTGAATGAACTCCGCAGGTAACGCCGCCATTCGTTGACCGTCTCATCCGAATAAGGAACCCACGAATCATCAAATACAGCCCAGTTCAGAAGCGGGAGCAGATTGTACCGGAAATCACGATCAGAAGAATTGTAGAATCCACGGTCGCCCCCCGTAGGCGTTACATTCAGATAGCGCATGGAAATGATTCGCCCCGCCTCATCCGTGCGTGTGCCCAGATCTTCCACCGTAACCGAATAGGGATACGGGTCCTCCGAATCAAATTTTTCCGAAAAAGGTGTTTCCGAACTGTCAAGGAGAGCTTGAACCGCCTCTTTCTCATACGCACTGTCATACACATCCCTGTCGTTTCTGATCTCACAATGCACCGATAATATTTCCGACTGACCGGAAAAATTCTCCTCAAAATCGCATTTGAAATTGCCCCACCAGTTCCCCGCAAAATCTTTATCCAGAAGCTCTTTCAGTTCACACCAGTTGTTTCCGTGAATCGCCTCGTAAATGTGCTTGTTGCTGAGAATGGAAATCATCTCATTGGGCGGGTCTCCGCTCAGCGACGGTGCCCCGATGAACTCCACCCGCGAACCTGCGGCAATCCCGTAAGCACGGTTGGTCAGCCCCTCGTATGGGTCTTCGTATGCCCGCATATCCATAATGGCCTGAATCATGGAAACGTAGGGACCGCGCCAGGAATAATCATAAAGCAGTTGAGGAATAATCGCCTCATTCCCGTACACATCGCCGCGATAAAGCAAACCGAGATGTTCCATAAACATCTGTCCTGCCCGCTCATTGTAGTTCAGCCCGTTTTTCTTCGCCGCCTGCTGAGCCGCGCCAAACCCGATCAGAGGGCCGGCGAAAGCCACACGCGTCTGAAGCTGGGACACCAGCTTGTCCACGACAGATACACGATGTTTCTCCTTGTCCACACGAATCAGCTCCTGCACAAGCCGCTGGACATCGAAATATCCGTTCTGATCCGTCAGTGCTTCGGGGGGAGGCACCTGCGTATACGGGTCCATTCCGATTCCGAAAAATGGATCGGAAATCAGCACGCCGGTCGCCCGCACCAAGTTCAAATCGCCAATCAGATTCAGCGTTTCTTTCTGCCATTCAGCCCCGGTCAAGGCCGCTGCGTCCACGGCATTCTGCACCTTGACTTTTCCGCGAATCACATTCTGAATATCGAACAGAAGCACAATTGCAATCACAATCAGAATCATCGCGACCAAAGACAAAACCAGAACCTGCCCGCTTTCCGCACCTCGCGAAAGACGTTTTTTTGCCTCAAATCCGTTGTTTCGTGTGCCCTGCATATCCGCTTACTCCAAAAATGCCGAAGAATGATTCGTCAGTTCTGTCTCTTTTTCTATCCGGGCTTTATCATCGCCTGTCAAATAGTCCGCAAGCGGAATTTCCAGAGGATAATTGTTCATTTCGAGGTCAAAATGCGTGCGCTCGTTGAATGTATTGATGGTCATATCGAGATACGCTCCGCTCCGCCCGCATACAGGACAGTTTCCGTTCAGGGGCTTCCCGTAATCCGGGCAGTGATAATCGGTGTGGCGAAGTTCTTCCCCGTACCAATAACTGTACTCCATCCACCTCGTTCCCCTCATAAAACGCCGGATTGCATTCTTCTCATGCTCAAACTGGCTGTATGTATTGTAAAACTGCGAAGTCCGCATCGGCTCAATCATGTCCCCGGAGGCCGGAATCAGCTTCACCTGAGCTTCTCTCGCGGCAAGATCATCACAGAACCCTACAGCCGATGAACGCGCCCCGCGGAATGAGGCATAATCCACAATCATATTCGCAACGGACAGCTGAAAAATCTGAATCAGACCGAAAACAATCAGCAGCAGCAGAATGATGGACAGCAGGGATTCCAGCATTGCCGCCCCGCGCTCCCCTCGTCTGCGGTGTTTGCGCACAAAATGCACCATACCCCCTGCCCTCTCCTCCTCAAACCGGGCTGAAACAAGAAAGCGATACGGCATATCTTTCCGAAAATGCCGTATCGTTGCCATAAATTGTCTTTCGCCGCTCATTGAGCCGCCGCGTTGGTTCAAATCAACTTAAAAATTGATGTTGGACGGACCGTCTTTGTCCATTTCCTGAAGATTTTTCAGGCTGTCTCCCTCATCTCCGGCCGCTTGAGACGCACTGTCCGACCCGATTGCAGAGGCAGACCCCGCAATCAAAGCCTTGATTCGGTCGGAAAACAGTCCCAGCACGGTCAAAGCCGCCACAGCCACAATCGCAATCACGATGATGTACTCCAGGATAGCCTGTCCGCGGGTTTGTCTGATCATGCGTTTCATTTTACTGTTTTTCATAAGATAACTCCTTGGTGCAAAAAAGGGTTGATGAATCATTACGGTTCCCACGCCACCAGCTCGATGATACGCCAGCCATACTCCATGAAAAGCCCCGTGAAAAGGACCAGCATCAGGGCGATCATGACAGTCATGACAAGCATAATGGAGTATTCTGCGAGGACTTGTCCTGATTCATTGTGTCGGTGGATTCGCTTCATCGGTCTTCCATGTGATTGTGCGGGAAAATTGTTTTTCTGCCCGGAAATGCTTCATCCGCAGTTCCGGTATAGTACATTAGCATAAAAGACAATAACTTTCAAATGAAGAATCAAAGAAAAAACAGTTTTTTTCGTAACAAAAAGGCTGAAATGAGTAATTTTGCAATTATTTTTTCATCGGCATAAGGAAATCGGGAGACGGGCCTTCGATACTTTTTTTGCATTTTTTTCGCGCAAAATACTTGAAAAAAGCCTTTTTTGAACTATTTTAAACGCGTTTTCAGTCATGCCCGGTCAATCAAAATGATTTTTCCGCATGCAAAGAATGATTCACCAACGTTTTCGGAGTTTTACCCATGGCGAAATACGACGTCAAAGATATTAACGGCAACGAGTTCAACGACCTTGAAGAAGATGCCATCGCTGCACTTGTCAATCAGGATCAGGTTACAGGCACCTGCTCCATGAAAAAAGCCATCATGCGCGAATGGAAAGTGGCGAAAAAATTTGAATTTCTCGCCACTCCGCTGGCAGAACAGGCAATGCGTTTCGCCAAGGCAAAAGACGAAGGCGGAAACGGCGATGCGGCGCAGGAACTGGCCAAGGCGGAAGATAAAAAGTACCGTCCCGTCCCGGCGGATGTTTCAAGCCGGCTGAATGCGTTCAAATATGAGTTCATCCGTGCGGCGGCCAAGCTCGTGCCCCTGCTCCTCGTGGCGATTCTGGCAATTTACGGGATTGCGTTCTTCACCGGCGGCTCGCTGCCTGCTCCCAATCTGCCTAAACAGCCGGGACAGAAGTCCGCAAAAGCAGTGGAAACAACATTCGCCCAGCTCGATGAGGAATCTGATTTCACATTCGGTTCAAAATTCATTGATAAGACCACAAAGGTGGAATACATCTGCCTGAATCCGGCGAAAGGCAATGCCATCTGGTGCAAAGCTGATTTCCCCGTTCAGATTTTCACCATCGCATTCTTCATTTTCTTCTTCTGGGAAATCCTTGCGCTGGGCTATCCGCTCTGCACGACTCAGCAGACCCGCGGCATGGCGGAAGAAAACATTATCCTTGAAAATGCCAAAGACATCCGCATTGAAGTGGTTGCACTCCAGTCTTTGCCATACGTGGTCCTGTCTCTGATTCTGTGGCCGGTTTCCGGCTTGTTCGTGCTTGCACTGAAGCATTCTCCCATGGAATTTGCGACCTATACCTGCTGCGCGAAACTTTCCGAAAAATAAGTTCAGCAAAGCAGTCCGGGTACTGTCCGCAGCCAATGCGGATAAGCCCGAAAACACAAATCCACAAGAACCGGATCTCCGCGAGAAAACCGGTTCTTTTTTTGCATTTTGCGGAAAGCGGATTTGTTCGGAGGACGGACGCGGCGGGAAACGGCGAAGAATCGCGTTTTTCGGGCTTTCAGAAGATGCGGGAAGACGATTCACGCAGCCCGGCAGGGGCAACTATCCACAAAACCAAGTTAAAAGATGAAAAAAAGACGGAATAACTGCTTGAATTTCCGTTTTTCGGTTGTAAGTTATATAAAATATAATTTATACTGACAACCTTCATCCAAGAAAGTTTTTCTCATGCACAAACGCACCTCAAAATGGACCAATGGACTTATTCGCACGTTCTGTGCGGCTTTTTCCGCTGCATTTCTGCTGACGGCCTGTCCCGGAACCGACAATAACTCCCCGCAGGATGATCCGAACAAACCTTTGATTGTCGCCTGCGATATTTCCTGTGCGCCATACGTCTATCAGGATATGGACACCGGGATGATTGCCGGAACGGATGTCGATATGGTGAAAGCACTTGCAAACCGCATGGGACGCAAAGTCCGGTTTGCAGCGGTGCCGTTCTCTCAGATCATCGGAATGGTCGCAGACGGTCAAGCCGACCTCGGAATATCCTCCATCGCCGTCACGGAAGAGCGCAAAGGCAAAGTGCTGTTCACCGATGCCTACGAATCGGCCTCCTGCTCGATTGTTGCGCCGCAGAATGCCGCTGTTGCCAGCGCATCCGACCTCACCAGTCTTCGTGTTGCCATCAAGGAAGGCACCACATTTGCCGCTTATGCGAAAAATCACGTCAAAGAGCAGAATCTCTTTGAATATCCGACCTACGATCAGGCTCTTCAGGCATTGGTTGAACGCAAAGCCGACGCAGTCCTGATGAACACCAAGCGCGCCGAACTTTTTGTGCTTGCGAACCCCAAATACAAAAGAGTGGCCTCCAATATTGCGTCCGAAGATTTTGCAATCGCCGTCAATCCGAAAAAAGCGTCGCTGAAAGACAATATCAACAAAGCATTTGCGGAACTCCGCACATCGAAATTCATGGAAAAGAACATGGCGCGCTATAAATCGCCGTCTTTCCTGAAGCAAATCGAACAGCCGGAAAAGATTCTGGTCGCCTGCATGGGGACCCAGTATCCGCCTTTTGTATTCGCCAGCAGCGGCAGTATCGTCGGCGTTGATATGGAAATCGCAAAGAATCTTGCGAGAAAACTCGGTGCGAAGCTGGTAATCAAGCAGGTCAATCCCGGCAGTATCGTGGACATGGTCGCCTCCGGCAAAGCCGACATCGGACTTTCCGGCATGAGTGCCACCGTGGAACGCAAATCCCGCGTTCTTTTCAGCGAACCATACTACGACAGCAAAAAGGCCATCGTGGTGCGCAGCGGCAATTTCGCGACATTCGACCAGCTTGCCGACGTGGCACTTGGTATTCAGACCGGGTCCGCCTGCGAAGCATTCCTGAACACGCTTCCCGTCAAGCCCAAAAACCTTTTCCGTTTCTCAACAACAACGGAAATGATTGATGCGCTGCGCAAAGGAACCATTCAGGCATTTGTCGATGACGGAATCTCCGCCGACATTACCGTTCAGCGTTATCTCGGCGAGCTTGAAATCTCCGATGAAATCAATGATGTGGAGTCCTATGTCGTCCTCATCAATCCCGAAAAGAACGAAATCAAATCAGCCGCCGACCAGGTAATCAGGAATATGAATCTGGACGGCACCCTGCCCGGCAGTTTCCGCAAATTCACGCAGATATACGTTGATTCAAACAGCCACAATATCTACTACTGATTTCGTACTGGAAACGAGGTTTCGCAGTGAATCCTGAAACCATTCTCGACAGCTTTGCTTCCGGGAAAATATCCCGTGAGGAAGCAGTTTCCCTGCTGAAACGTTCCTCCGGTTTTGAAGACCTGGGATTCGCACGTCTCGACCACAGCCGCAAACATCGCAGGAACGGCATAGAAACCGTTTTCTGTGCGGGAAAAACGAAAGAACAGCTTGTCGTCATCTGTCAGCGGTTCCGGGATGCGGGGAGCGGGATGTTCGGGACACGCGCCTCGCAGGAGCAGTACGAATTTGTCCGTGCACAAATCCCGGATATTTGCTACGATCCCGTTTCCAAAGTTCTTTCCCTGCCGTCTCCGAATCAGGAGCCTGCCATCGGATGTGTCGCCGTATGCACCGGCGGCACCGCTGACATTCCGGTTGCAGAGGAAGCCGCACAGACTGCCGAATTTTTCGGGGCGAAAGTAACGCGCTGTTTCGATGTCGGGGTTGCAGGAATCCATCGTCTTTTTGCGTGTCTGGATGACATCCGTCAAGCCAATGCGGTCATCGCAGTCGCCGGCATGGAAGGTGCATTGGGCAGTGTTGTATCCGGTCTTGTTTCGGCTCCCGTGATTGCAGTTCCCACGTCCGTGGGCTACGGAGCCTCGTTCGGCGGGATTGCGCCGCTTCTTTCCATGCTCAACTCCTGTGCAGAAGGCATGTCGGTCGTCAACATCGACAACGGCTTCGGGGCAGGTTATCTTGCCGCGCAGATCAACCGTCTGGCGTGCAAAGGAAAAACTTCTTTATGAGCAGTACATTGTACCTCGAATGTGCTTCGGGAATCAGCGGAGACATGACTGTCGCCGCTTTGATTGACCTCGGAGCAAGCCGTATCAAACTTCTGAACGCCCTGAACAGCCTGAATGTTGAGGGGTATTCTGTCGCAATTTCACGCGTCAATGTGCGAGGGCTGGATGCCTGTGATTTCAATGTTGTTCTGGAGCACGAGCATAAGCATGAACACTGCCACGAGCATGAACACGAGCACACACACCCTCACATTCACCGGAATCTTGCGGACGTTACAGCCATCATCAATTCGGGGGATTTGACGCCGCGCGCCCGCGAAACGGCAATCCGCATTTTCACCATTGTCGCGGAAGCGGAATCTCAGGCACACGGCAAACCGATTGACGAAGTTCATTTTCATGAAGTCGGAGCAATCGACTCCATCATTGACATCGTGGGGGCGGCAGTCTGCCTGGATGACCTCGATATTACCCGCGTGATTGTCCCTGTCCTCAACGAAGGCACAGGCTTCGTCAATTGCCAGCACGGATTGCTTCCTGTTCCCGTTCCGGCAGTCGCCGCGATTGCCCAAAGTTATCGCATTCCGCTGAACATTCAGCCTGACATCAACGGGGAAATGGTTACGCCCACGGGAATAGCCATTGCTGCGGCAATCCGCACAGAATCCGGGCTGCCCGGTACGTTTGTGATTGAGAAAACGGGGCTGGGTGCAGGCAAACGCGATTTCGGACGTCCGAATATTCTGCGGGCCATGCTGATTGAACCTCAAAAAATCGGCGATAACGCCTCATCCGATGCCACGATGCTTCTGGAAACCAATATCGATGATGCCACGGGGGAACAGCTGGGGCTTGCGATGGAGATTCTCCTCAAAGAAGGTGCGCTGGATGTACATTATATTCCGGCATTCACCAAGAAGAATCGTCCGGCGTGGCTGCTCCGGGTGATTTGCCATGCACGGGACGCTGAAAAAATCCAGTCCGTCATTTTCAAGCACACCCCGACCATCGGTCTGCGCAGATTTGCCCTTGACCGGGTCTGCCTTCAGCGTTCATTTCAGGATGTAACGCTCCCCGCCGGAACAGTACGTGTCAAATGCTGTTTTACCGGAACAGAAACACTGGCATATCCGGAATACGAAAGCGTCCGCGCACTTTCCGAAACCACGGGGATTCCGTTCATGGAATTGTATCAGGCCGCGCAAAAAGCCGCATTGGAACAGTCCTGACACGGGTATTTTCAGAGAGCAGGCCCCACCTGAACTCAAGAGCTTATTTCAAAAGTCCTGCATTTTTTCGTTTTCACGATTGAAAAAAGCGAAAGAATGCAGTATTGTATTGGATATTTTTAACTCTGCTTAAGCAAGGAGAAGAAATCATGAGTGAACAAAACTGGAAACTTGAAACCAAAGCCGTACAAGCCGGATGGACCCCGAAAAATGGTGAACCCCGCGTTCTCCCCATTTATCAGAGCACCACATTCAAATATGATGATGCACAGCACGTTGCCGACCTTTTCGACCTGAAAACCGACGGCTTCTTTTATACCAGACTTGCCAACCCCACAGTTGACGCATTCGAGAAGAAAATCGCCGCATTGGAAGGCGGCGTTTCCGCAGTGGCAGTCTGTTCAGGACAGGCCGCCAATGCCATGGCAGTCATGAATGTCTGCCCTGCGGGCGGGCATGTGCTTGCAAGCTCGGCACTCTATGGCGGCACCGTTACGCTTTTCACCACCACTCTGAAGCGCATGGGCGTGGAAGTTTCGATGGTGCCGTACAATGCTTCCGCAGATGAAATCGTTGCCGCCGCCCGCCCGAACACCCGTGCCCTTTTCGCGGAAACGCTCACCAATCCTTCGGTCAACGTCCTTAATTTTGAACAGTACGCCATTGCGGCGAAACGGCTTGGTGTTCCGTTCATCGTGGACAACACGTTCCCGACCCCGATTCTCTGCCGTCCGTTTGAATTCGGTGCAGATATAGTAACTCACTCCACCACAAAATTCTTTGACGGACATGCACAGGCAGTCGGCGGCGTCATCGTGGAAAAAGGCGGATTCGACTGGAAGAACGGCAAATTTCCGGAATTCACCGAACCCGATTTGAGCTATCACGGGCTGATTTTCACGGAAGCATTTCCGCAGAATCCGTTCTCGGTCAAGCTCCGTGTCCAGTGGGTGCGCGACCTCGGAATCCCGCAGATGCCGTTCAACGCATACCTCACCAACCTCGGCATGGAAACGCTTCATCTCCGCATGGAACGCCACTCGCAGAACGCACTTGCGCTGGCGCGCCACCTCGAAAAGCACCCGAAAATCGCATGGGTCAACTATCCGTTCCTGGAATCCAGCCCCGACTATGGACTTGCGAAAAAATATCTTTCCGGCGGAAGCGGAGTACTCTGCTTCGGTGCAGCGGGCGGGCGCGAAGCGAGCATGAAAGTCATTGACTCCCTGAAACTTGCGGCAATCGTCGTCCATGTGGCGGATGTCCGCACCAGCGTACTGCATCCTGCCAGCATGACCCATCGTCAGCTCACGGATGAACAGCTGAAAGCCGCAGGAGTTCTGCCTGAACTGATACGCGTTTCGGCGGGCATCGAAAACATCGATGACATCATCGCCGACTTTGAACAGGCTCTCGCCCAAATCTGACACAGGCATTCATCTTCATGCGAATTCTGATTCAGCGTGTACGCAAAGCATCCGTAACCGTTTCCGGTCAGGTCATCGGCTCCATCGGGAAAGGACTGCTCATTTTCATCGGAATCACCCACGGCGACACCCAAGCAGATGCCGACTGGCTGGCGAAAAAAGCCGCCGGACTGCGTATTTTCGAGGATGAAAACGGGAAAATGAACCGTTCCGTTCAAGATGTCGGAGGAGGAGTGCTTGTCGTTTCACAGTTCACACTCTACGGGGACTGCAAAAAAGGGCGCCGTCCCGGTTTTGACGCGGCGGGATCTCCCGATATGGCAAATGAGCTATATGAATACTTCATGGAAGCCGTCAGGCGAGAAGGAGTATCCACGGTGGAACACGGTGAATTCGGAGCGGATATGCTGGTCGCACTGGAGAATGACGGGCCGGTAACATTCATGATTGATTATCCATTTGAAACGAGAGGACTACCGCAATGAATCGAATCGCACTTCTCGGCTCCACCGGATCCATCGGGAAAAGCACTTTGGCCGTTGCCCGTGCGCGGCAGGATGCAGTGCGCCCCGTCCTGCTTGCCGCAGGGTCGAACTGGAAACTTCTTGCCGAACAGGCAAACGAATTTCATCCTGTCTATGCGGTCATACAGGAGGAAGCACATTTTCAGGAGCTGAAAGCCGCACTTCCGCCCGACTGTCAGGCATTCTGCGGCAATCAGGCACTTGCCGACCTCATGTCCGCGCCGGAAATCGACACGGTGCTCTGCGCAATCGTGGGGACAGGCGGTCTGATGCCGACGCTCTCCGCGATTCAAGCAGGAAAAACCATTGCGCTTGCCAGCAAGGAAGTCATGGTGATGGCGGGAGCAATCGTAACGGAAGCCGCGCGCAAAGCGGGGGTGAAAATTCTCCCCGTCGACAGCGAACACAACGCGCTTTTCCAGTGTCTGGAGCATCGTGCGCCGGAAGAAGTCGAACATCTGATTCTTACGGCCAGCGGCGGACCATTCCGCAAAACATCCCTTGCCGATATGGACAAAATGACCTGGGAGCAGGCACTGGCGCATCCCACCTGGTCCATGGGGCCGAAAGTAACGATTGATTCGGCCTCTCTGATGAACAAAGCACTGGAAATCATAGAAGCCCGCTGGCTTTTTGACGTTGAGGAATCGCGGATTCAGGTTGTTGTACATCCGCAGAGCATAGTCCACTCCATGATACGCTTCCGGGACGGGGGCATTCTCGCCCAAATGAGCCAGCCCGACATGCGTTTTCCGATTCAGTATGCGCTGACGTGGCCGCTTCATGTAAAATCCAATCTACCTCAACTTGACCTCACGCAAATCGCCACGCTGACATTTGAACGCCCCGACGAAACGCGTTTTCCGTCACTGGGATTTGCCCGAACGGCACTGCGCACGGGGGGAGCCATGCCGGCGATCCTGAACGCCGCGAACGAAGCGGCATTCGTGCGTTTCCGCGAGGGGAAAATCCTGTTCACGGATATATGGCGCATCGTGGAACGCACGATGACGGCATTTCCCGATGCGGGACGCATCTGCACCCTGAAAGATATTCTTGCAGTTGACCTCGAAGCGCGCACGTTTGCCGCAGGACTGAACCTGTAACCAGAGAAAGGGGACCGTCAGGTCCATATTTTCGACAATATGCTCAATACAACCTATATTCTCCCCGTGCTCCTGATGCTGATTTTCTTCGGATTGTGCATCATCATCCACGAATTCGGTCATTTTCTTGCGGCGCGCCTGTGCAAACTCCACATCATCGCATTTTCGGTCGGATTCAAGAAAATCTGGGGGAAGAAAATCAACGGTGTGGAATACCGAATCGGCTGTCTGCCATTCGGGGGATACGTGGATTTGCCTCAAATCGATGCCTCATCGGATGAAATCGAGGATGAAAACGGCAATCCCCTGCCCCGTGCCAATCCATGGGCACGCATCATCACGGCATTTGCGGGGCCATTCTTCAACATTCTGTTTGCGCTGTTTCTCGGCATCTTCATCTACATTTTCGGGGTACCGCAGGACAATGTGAAGTACAGCGAGTTCAAAGTCCGCGAAGTGCCGGAAACCAGCGCCGAATACAAAGCGGGACTGCGACCGGGCGACCGAATCGTCAAACTGAACGGACGTGAATTCAATCTCACGTGGGCGAATTTCACGCGCCGCTTCATGCTGAATGAGGACAATGTGGAAAAAATCACATTGGACGTCATCCGGGACGGTCAGCCCGCCACCGTATCGTACATACCGGAAATCAACCGTGAATTTGCCCCGGACGAAAACGTGGTGTATCCGTTCTTCGTGCCGGAAATCCCCGTCATCGTGATGCCGGAGAAAGGAAGTCCCGCAAGTCTCGCGGGAGTAAAATCAGGCGACACGGTACTTGCCGTCAACGGCGACCCGGTCTACGATGCGGAACACCTGCTGACCGCGACGGCCTACAGCAACGGAGCTCCAATCACGCTGAAAGTCAAACGCGATGAAACGGAACATGAATTCACGATTCAGCCGAAGAAAATCGAGGGAATCGAGCCGCGCTATCTGGTCGGCATCAACTTCACTTCGGATGAACCGGTCATATCCGAAACGGTCTCACAGCTTCCCGCCGCGAAAATCTTCAAACCCGGCGACCGACTGCTGAGCATCAACGGAACCGAATGCAAGACGTCTTCGGATTTCTCCGCGGCCGTCCGGGCCAGCGAGGGGAAGCCCTGTCAGGTGGTTTACAGCCGCGACAACCAAACCGTCACCGTTGAATTAACGCCGCTCAAAGTCATTCCTCATGAAATCGGGGTGGGCTTCTACGTCATTGACCATCCGACACCGTTCCAGCAGCTTCAAGACGTGCTGGACATGACCTGGCGCACCCTGAAAAGTCTCGGCAACACTCTCCGTCATCGTCTGGGCATGAATTCCGGGTACTCCACCATCGGCATCCGCAATCTGTCCGGTCCGTGGAGCATCGGCAAGTACATGATCATGATGTTCCACGGGTCTTTCCTGCGAGGACTGCTCTTTGTGGTCATGATCAGTTATTCACTGGGGATTTTCAATCTGCTCCCGATTCCGGTACTGGATGGGGGGCACATCCTGATTGCCATACTGGAAATCATCTTCCGCCGCCCGATTCCGGCGAAAATACTTCAGCCAGTCATGTACTTCTTCATCACGGTTCTGATCGGATTCATGGTGATTGTAACCGCATTCGATATCTGGAAGACCGTACCGTCCAATCTCCGAGGGAAACTCACGGGCGGAGAAAAGCCCAAAACAGAGGAAACGGAAACATCTCCGGGAAATGCCGTACTTTCCGAAACGGGCAATGTTACTGAAAAAGTTCCGGAAAAGACACAGGAGGCAGCCAATGCCGTTGCGCCGTAACACCCGACAAATTCACGCAGGGCGCATTGCCATTGGCGGAGGTGCGCCGATCTCAATCCAATCCATGACCAATACGCGGACATCCGACGCTGCCGCCACGCTGGCGCAAATCCGCGAACTGGCCTCCCTGGGCTGTGAAATCATCCGCTGCGCCGTCCCCGACATGGCCTCCGCCGATGCAATCCGTCAGATTGTACAGGAATCGCCGATTCCGGTGATCGCCGACATACACTTCGACTGGCGGCTTGCGCTGGAATCCATCCGCAACGGCATACATGGAGTCCGCATCAATCCGGGCAACATCGGGGGAGCAGAGCGTGTCAAAGCAGTCGCAGAAGCAGCAGGGGAGGCAGGAATCCCAATCCGAGTGGGAGCCAATACAGGGAGTTTGCCGAAAGGGCTTCTCGAATCGAAACTGGCAGCGGGAATGACCCGCGAAGACGCCGTTGCCGAATCACTCTGCGACGCCGTGCAGACCCAGATTGATTTGCTGGAACAATACCATTTCGACCAAATCAAAGTCTCGCTGAAAGCAAGCTCCGTCCCGGTCATGGTATCCGCTTACCGCCAGTTCAGCAGCCGATCGGATTATCCGCTGCATCTGGGAGTAACCGAGGCGGGGACACCGTGGCGCGGCATTCACAAGAGCGCAGCGGGAATCGGAGCGCTTCTTCTGGACGGCATCGGGGACACCATCCGCGTCAGCCTGACAGCCCATCCGCGGGAAGAAGTGCGCAGTGCATTGACCCTGCTGGAATCCTTGAATCTCCGGGACGCGGCACCGCAGATTGTCTCCTGCCCGACTTGCGCCCGCACAGGCTACGACCTGATCGGCACAGCGGAAAAAGTGGAAAACATCGTTGCGACGCTGAAAGCCTCCGGCAAGAAAATCAAGCTGAAAAAAATCGCGGTCATGGGGTGCGTCGTCAACGGTCCCGGTGAAGCCAAAGACGCGGAACTCGGCGTTGCGGGAGGCGGCGACGGACGTGTCGTGCTGTTCCGTTTCGGCGAACCATTTGCCACTCTGCCGGAAGCCGAAGCCATTGAAGCATTCCGCAAGGAAATCGAAGCCGCCTGCGAATAATGCGACCTGATTGCGGAAATCAGAGAGGATTGGGGACAGACGGGAGAGAACGGTGCGGAACGGGAGCTGTCCGAGTTTATTCATTGATGCAAAACGAATAGTGATTTTCTCATGTCCGAAAACGGGGATTTTGACGCATTTATGGGGGGGCGTTTTTCGGAAGAAGACGAGATGAAGATAAAAAACAATTCGAGACCGGGACAGGAGGCAAAACCATCATGCAGAGAAACAAATCGGAACGACACCAACAAGCAGGAAACGCAGACATCCATGCAGGGGCATCTGCATCAACCAATCAGACATTTGAAATCAGCTCATTTTTTCAAGGAGGAAACCAAATGAAACGACTTTATTCCGTTTTTGCGCTGATACTTCTTTCCATGATTCTGACCAGCTGCGCCATTCAGGAAGGGGACAGCTCCGTCTTCCCGTTTTTCGGAACATCCGCAGTATCGGAACTGCCGGAAAAACGAGCTGATTTTGCAGAAAAACTTGCCCTGCCCGATTTGCTCAGCGACCATGCAGTGCTCCAGCGCGGCCCCGCGACCAATATCTGGGGAAAAGCATCGCCCAATGCTGCCGTCCATGTCTATTTCGCAGGGAAACACGTGAAATGCACTGCGGATGAGAAAGGCGACTGGCTCACCCAACTTGACCTTGCGAACGTGAAAGAAGGGCCATTCGACCTGATTGTCCAAACGGGCGAAAAAGAACAGCTGACACGAAGCGATATTCTGGTCGGTGAAGTCTTCCTCGCGGGAGGTCAGTCCAACATGGAAAAGCGCATCGGACCGTGGACGGGTCAGCAGCCAGTCTACGACCATGAGAAAATCGCCAAAGAATCGGCGGCATTCACACGCATCCGCTGTGCCAATATCGAACACAAAATGTCTCCGGTCAAACTGGAAAGCATCCCCGGAAAGTGGGAACTCCCCAACGAAAAGACGACACCGCTTTTCCCGGCTGCGGCGTGGTTCTTTGCCGTGGAATTTCAGAAGCAGTACAATGTTCCCGTGGGCATCATCAACAACTCTCACGGCGGCAGCAAAATGCAGGTGTGGACAAGCCGGGAAGCCCTTATTGCGGCAGGGGAAGACCCCGATGAAGAGTTCCGTGGGAAACGCAGCACCCAGCTTTACAATGCGGAAGTCTGGCCGATCCGCAACGCGACATTCAAAGCTGTGCTCTGGTATCAGGGCGAGCAGAACGGATGGGAATCCGAAAAATTCGAGAAACTTTTCAAGGTCATGATTGATGACTGGCGCAGTCTCTGGAAAAACCCGAAACTACCGTTTATCTTCGTTCAGCTGCCAAGCTTCCGCGACATCACATCCGATCCCGCAGACGCAAACTACTGGGCGCAAACCAGAGAAGCGCAGCGCATGGCGGCACTGCATATCCCCGACACCTATATGGTCGTTACCACCGATACGGGGGAAATCGCAGACGTCCACACACGCGACAAACTGCCAATCGGAGAGCGTCTTGCGTGGGCGACGCTGAACAAGGTTTACGGCAAAACGGAATTTCCCGCAGATTCACCGATTTTCAAGGAAGCGAAACGAGCGGGGTCAAACGTCATCATAAAGTTTGACCGAATCGGCGACGGGCTGGAAGCACATGCAGTCAAAACGAAAGCCGTCAACAAAGCGAAATCCCCCGATGTGCCGTACACGCGCTCCAGCCCGAATACGGAACTGGAAAACTTCGCCCTGATGGATGAATCGGGGAAATGGCACTGGGCGGATGAAGCGAAAATCACGGGCAAAGACACGGTCTCCGTCTCCTCGAAATCCGTTGCAGTCCCAGTCAAAATCCGCTACAATCTTTCCTCCTTCGCATTCGGCAATCTGTACGGGAAAAACGGGCTTCCGGCAACCCAGTTTGAAGAGGATATTCCGACGAAATAACGGGATATTCCATTTCATCCGTGAAACCAGCTCCGAAGACTGTTCTTTTCATCCGGGAACAGTCTTTTCTGAGCGTTTTTGACCATCCGACTCAGATTCTTCAAAAAACTTTGCGAAATTACGGAATTTTAATTTGAAGTAATCTGTTTGGGGATGTATATTCTGATATGATTCTTTAATATTAAAACAAAAACATCATCTTCTCCTGATGTATTTTCAAAAACCGAAAGGATTATCATGCAGGATTACACTGTTTATCAGAATCCCCTGACAGGACGTTACGCAAGCAAAGAAATGAGCTATAATTTTTCGCCCCAGCGCAAGCATTCGACATGGCGCAGACTGTGGCTTGCTCTGGCGGAAAGCGAACAGGCACTGGGACTCAACATCACCGATGAACAGCTCAATGAAATGCGCGCCCACCTGGATGACATTGACTTTGAAGAAGCGGAACGCAAGGAAGCGGAACTCCGTCATGACGTCATGAGCCATATCCACACATTCGGAGAAGTCTGTCCGAAAGCGAAAGGAATCATTCACCTCGGAGCAACGAGCTGTTTCGTTACCGACAACACGGAACTGATTCAAATGCGCGACGGGCTGAAAATTCTGCGCGGGAAACTGCTCACGCTGATTGAAAATCTGGCGAATTTCGCGGATGAATACAAATCCATGCCGACGCTGGGATTCACGCATTATCAGCCCGCACAGCTTACCACGGTGGGCAAGCGTTTCGCCCTCTATTTGCAGGATTTTGTGCTTGATTTCGAGCGGATTGAACGCACCATACCCGAAATACCGTTCCGCGGGACGAAAGGCACCACCGGCACTCAGGCAAGCTATCTCGATCTTTTCGCCGGAGACACGGCAAAAGTCCGCGAACTTGACCGCATGGTTTCCGCGAAAATGGGCTTCGACAACCCGATTTGGCTCAGCGGACAGACCTATACCCGCAAGGTTGACTACAATGTACTGTCTGTGCTCTCCGGTCTCGGACAGAGTGCGGCCAAGATGGCAAACGACATTCGCCTGCTTGCCCACATGAAAGAAATCGAAGAACCGTTCGGGAAGAAGCAAGTCGGGTCCAGTGCAATGGCTTACAAACGCAACCCCATGCGGAGTGAACGAGTCTGCTCTCTCGCACGCTACCTGCTCAATCTTCCCGCGAACTGCGCGCAAACACATTCCGTGCAATGGTTTGAACGCACCCTCGACGATTCCGCGAACCGCCGAATCGTCATTGCGGAAGCATTCCTCACGGCAGATGTGCTGCTCTCACTGCTCATCAACATCACCAACGGTCTTCAGGTATGGCCGAAAGTGATTGCTTCCCATATCCGCGCCGAACTCCCGTTCATGGCAACCGAAAACATCATCATGGAAGCAGTGAAAGCCGGCGGCGACCGTCAGGAACTCCATGAACACATCCGTATGCACTCCATGGAAGCCTCCCGCAACGTCAAGGAAAACGGAGGCGAAAACGATCTTATTTCCCGCCTGAAAACCGATCCGGTATTTGCGGCTGTCTCGGACCGTCTGGATGAAATTCTCAAGCCGGAAGCATTCACCGGCATGGCATCTTACCAGGTTGAGAACTTCCTCAATGAAGTGGTCCGTCCGCTCCTCACCGCCCACGCGGAAGAGCGCTCCAGCAAAACCGAAGAGGTTCGTGTATGAGCTGGGATGCCAGTCTGAAACCGCTCCTGGCCTATGCGGGGCGGCTTCACGATCTCGGCAGTCTTGCGGCGATTGCCGACTGGGACCAGCAGGTGAATTTACCCGCCGATGCAGCGGAAGGACGAGCTTTACAGCAGGAAACACTGGATTTGGTCGCACATGAAATGCAGACCAGTCCGAACTATGCGGAACTTCTGCAAAGTGCCTTGGAGCAAAAATTTCCCGCCGACAGCGATGAAGCGGCACTGCTCCGCATTCTGAAACGCCGTTTCGACAAAGCAAATGCAGTTCCAGCCGAGCTGAGCGGCAGACTGGTCCGCCAGCAGGCAGCCACCATGGCGGCGTGGGAAAAAGCCCGTGAGTCCGAAGATTTCGCTCTTG
This sequence comes from Lentisphaeria bacterium UBA1732, assembly GCA_002315855.1. Lineage (GTDB taxonomy): Bacteria > Verrucomicrobiota > Lentisphaeria > Victivallales > UBA1829 > UBA1732. Next base: position 28,291 of record DCIG01000004.1, read on the forward strand.
TGGGAAAGGAACTGCAAGCCCTGATTTCGCTGAAACGCGACTATGCCGCCTGCTTTCCCGATGCAGAAAATGCCTACGATGCTTTGCTGGATGATTTTGAAGAGGGCATGACCTGCCGCGAACTTGATCCCATTCTTGCGGAAATGAGCAGGGAACTTCCTCCGCTGGTCAATGAAATTATCGCGAAACAGAAACGGGATGATGCTTTTCTGTCTCTGCCGTATGACGAAAGCAAGCAGATTGAAGCCTGCCGCGTCATTATGGAGAAAATGGGCTACGATTTCAGGCGAGGCCGCCTCGACCGCTCCACCCATCCGTTCACGACGACGTTTGATCTGGACGATGTCCGCATCACCACACGCACCCGCCTGAATGAACCTGCGAACTGTCTTTTCAGCTGTATTCACGAATGCGGACACGCGATTTACGAACAGAACATCAACCGGAAATACCGCCGCACTCCGCTTTGCGACGGAGCGTCTCTGGCATTCCATGAATCACAATCCAGATTCTGGGAAAACATAGCGGGGCGCAGTCTGACATTCTGGAAACAGCTCTATCCGCAGTTCTCCGCGTTTTTTCAGGAGAACCTGCAAGATATTTCCGTTGAACGATTTACCTCTGCCATCAACACAGTTGCGAAATCGTTTATCCGGACGGAAGCCGATGAAGCCACCTACAATCTCCACATTCTTCTGCGCGTGGAGCTGGAACGTGCGCTGCTGAACGGAGATTTGACATGCAGTGAGCTTCCGCAGGCATGGGACGATAAAATGCAGCAGTATTTCGGCATTCGTCCCCGCAATCTCTGCGAAGGCGTCTTGCAGGATGTTCACTGGTATTGCGGATCGATTGCATATTTTCCGACCTACATGCTCGGAAACTTAATCGGAGGAATGCTTCTGGAAAAGCTCTTCCCCGCAGGTTTCCCCGATGATATTCACGATATTTTCGCCATTCTGAACGACCAAATATATCAGTACGGCGCGAAATATACCCCCCACGAACTTTTAAAGCGCATAACAGGGAAGGACGCCATCGAATGCGCCCCATTCCTCCGTTATCTGCGCGGCAAACACCTCGCCTGAGAAAGGCATCACGTCTGTATGAAAAAGAAACAAAAAGAAGACATTCTGAAAGAAAGCACAGGACTGACCGGCATCTCAATTCTGATTCCGTTTTTCCTGATTCTCCTTATCATGTTCGGGATTCCGGCACTGCTCCGGTTCTGTCCTGAAATCGGGACACCAGTCAGCCAGATGATCAACCGTCATCCAGCGGGCTTGTTCTGCTTCACGGGAGCAATGAATCTCCTTGTAATAGCCGTGATTCTGATTTCAGCGGCAGTCATAGACCGCAAGCGTTCCTTCGCTGAGAAAATCGCACTGGTTCACAACAAAGTCTATACGCCCTCCGTTATGGCACTTCAGGGGGTTGGAGTGCTTGCCGTTACATTCGGCGTCATCATCGGCATTCAGTATCTGTTTCAGTGGATCGGCATCCCGATTGCGCCCCAGACATCTGTCCAGAAACTGCTGGAATCCGCAGACACCACAACCATCACCATTGCGGCGATTTCAGTCGTAATCACCGCCCCCATTGCAGAAGAATTCATTTACCGGCATGTGCTATACCGCATCATGCGCAAGAAACTGCTCCGCCGGGAAGCGATTCTGGTTACGGCACTCTTCTTTGCGGCGGCTCACCTCAATTTCAATGCACCGGTCATGAATGACGCTCATCAGGGAATCCGTGAAATTCTCTCCGCCATCAACAGCGCACAGGCGATTTCGCTCTTTGTTTTCGCCATCGGGCTTCAGATCATGTACGAAAAGAGCAAATCCATCCTGCCCTCGATTCTGACTCATTCGGCATTCAACCTGATCAATCTGCTGAATCTGCTTCTGATTGTTTCAAAATCCTGACGACATCGAATACAAAGGAGGATTAAATCATGAATGTTGCAATTCTGGGAGCGGGTGCCATGGGGTGTCTCTATGCGTCCTATCTTGCCCGGAATCCGAAACTGTCACTCACGCTGCTTGACCATAAACGCGACAAAGTCAAAGACATCAATGACCGCGGCCTGATCATGCGGGAGAATGACGAAGAAATCACAATCCCCGTCAAAGCCGAGGTCAGCGGGAAAGTCCACACGCCGGTGGATATTCTCATGCTCTTCGTGAAAGCGCACCAGACATACGCCGCACTGAAAGCCAATACCTCACTGATCGGCAGCAAAACCATCGTTGTCTCGCTTCAGAACGGCATGGGCAACTATATGGAAATCGTGAAGTTTCTTCCGCTGGAACGCATTGTCATCGGAACTTCCAACCACAACAGCACCCTCCTCGGAAACGGCAAATTTTTCCATGCGGCAGACGGGACCACCATCATCGGAGGATTCGGAAACAGTACGGATTCGCCCATTGAAACCGTCCGAGCGCTGCTTGCGGAATCAGGGCTGGACATCGCAGTTTCTTCGGATGTCAAACGACTGATTTGGAGGAAGTTATTCGTCAATATGGCAATCAATCCGCTTACCATGCTTATGGAAGTGAAAAACGGATTTATCCAGACAGACCGCTACAGCTGGGAATGTGTCCGCACCATCGTCAAGGAAGGACTTGCCGTGGCGAAAGCGGACGGTGAAGATTTCGAGGAAGAAGCAGTCCTGGAACTGGTTCACAAAATATGTGTTCTCACAGGCTCCGGCAATTCCTCCATGTTTCAGGACCGCATCCACAAACGCCGCACCGAAATCGACTTCATCAACGGGTCCGTCGTGCGTCTTGCCCGCAAATACGGCATTGAAGTCCCGTACAACACGCTTCTGACACAGCTTGTTCATGCCGTGGAAGACTCATACGCCGGTATTTGACCGATCTACAATTCAACTTTTTCAAACACCTCACGCCGAAATGGAATGAGGTGTTTTTTTCATCAAAAACTCAATTCATCAACAAGAATCAAAAACATAATCAGCAGAAGCAATTCCACGGTTTCCTGCACAGCATCATGCAAAAACCCCGATTTGCGCAGCAATTTTTTCTCCGCCTCGATATTCCAGTAACGTACACCGCACAGGATGGCAGGCAGGAGCAAGACAAAATACCGCAGGATATGAAAGAAGAACATTCTTTTCACATCGGGGAGCTGCATCAATTGCAGGAAGAGCTGAAAATGCCTCTTCGTCATATCAAACGATACCAATGAAACGATATTTTGTCCGCCGACCTTGATTGCCGCAAGAAGGACCGCCGACACAATCAGCCAAAACAAAATCATGACGATTTTCACAGTCCCGCCGATTTTCACCTGCCCCAAAGAATTTTCCGATGGGAAAAAGTCGGCATCCCGCGAAGGGAATGCAAACAGCATGGCGGCACGGGACAATGCAGGAGTCAAGACCAAAACCAACGCCAAGGCAACATCACTGCGGAATAATGCAAGCCGAGTAAACAGCAAGTAGACAACCATCGCTTTCGCAACAACATAAAATGAAGTGCAAACGCCATCACCGATACTGTTTTTTTCAGTCTCAAGCAGAGAAAGGCGTTCTTCCGGGGGGATACCGTAATGCTGCATGGCATGAGCCGCACGGGTCAGCCCGTGAAGCCCCTTGAAGCGGGTCATCCACTCCAGCAAAAAGAGGTAGATTACAGACGTAAAAAGCAGAATTCCCTGAAGTCCGCCTGCATATTCACAGCACAGCACCACCGGAATTGCGGCAAGGATACCAAGGAACAGCCCGATTACAGGCTGAAGGACAAGAGCTTGCCGCAACACCGCAGGATTATCCGATACATACGGTCCGTGGAATCGCGTACCGAATCGAACAGCGGCGGTCAGTATTTCAATCAGTTTCATAGAAATTCTGCTTTTCCGCGTCCGAAATCAGTCATCGCGTCTCGTCAAATCGCGCTGAATCACATCACCGGGACGGGTGGACATATCCGCCCATATCTTGCGTCCGGGATACACGGCTGTATGAATCCCCGTATGGACGTTTTCGCCGATGATGGCACCGAATTTACGGCGTCCGGTATCCAGCAGACAGCCATTGACCATGGAACGATGATTCTTGCCGTCATGACGGAAGTTCGAGGTAATGGTACCTGCGCCGAAATTGACATTTCTGCACACGATGGAGTCGCCGATATAGGAAAGATGACCTGCGGCAACATGCGTCATCAGCACGCAGTTTTTGATTTCCACCGCCTGCCCGATATGGCATTTGTCGCCAATGAAGTTATTGCCGCGCAGATAGCAGTTCGGGCCGATTTTGCAGTTTTTTCCAATCCGTGCCACTCCCTCAATGTACACGCCGGGAAGGATGACGGAACCTTCTCCAAGGAACACAGTACCGTCAATCGTAACGCGTTCGCGCACAGTGCCTTCAAACTTGTTTTCCAGTACGGTTGCGGCAAGGCATTCTTCGTTCATTTTCAGTACATGCCACGGGTAAACAATGCGGAACGAGGCATCGTCCGCAGTCAATGCAACGGAATTTCCCGCCCCGCATTCCGCGACAACGCCATCGGCATCCGAAACCGTTACGGATTGTCCGGCGGCAAGCGCGTTCTTCGCCTGCTCAATCAATGCGGCAGACGGCCAGAAATCCGACACAACGCGAACTGCGCCAAATTCACTCAGCGGAGCCCAGCGGTCAAGAATGGTACTGCGCCATGTCCCGGTTCCGAGTTCCAGATCCAAAGGCGCACATTTGCAGGTCAGCGGTTCCAGCAGGGCAACATCGCCATGCGGGAGAATCTCAATGTTTGCAGTATTCATGAAGAATCCTTTCATAAAAAAATATTAATCTTATAATATACAGAAAAAAAGGTCTGAATACAAGCGTTTTTCGATATTTTCAGGCGGATTTTTGCGTATTTATTCTTCGGGACGTTTCCGAATAGTGGAACGCGACGGAGGTTCCTGACGGGGGTCTTCCGGCCAGTTGTGCTTCGGATAACGCCCCCGCATGTCTTTCCGCACAAGGAAATAGGAGCCGTCCCAAAACGAATCCAGATCGCGCGTAATCTGCACCGTCCGCATGGCAGGGGACAGGAGGTCGAACGTCAGCGGGACACGTCCTCCGGCAAGTTTCGGAGTATGCGCCAACCCGAAAACCTCCTGCAATTTCACCCGCACAACGGGGGTCTTCGGGTCGGCATAATCAATGCGAATGCGCGAGCCGCCGGGAGCAGAAAAACGCTCCGGAGCAAGTTTATCCATTGCCGCCAGCGCACTGCCCGCCAGATTTGAGGCAAAAATGCTCCGGAAATCAAGAGTCTGCAAACGGTCCAGCCGGCTGATGCCAGCAAGATACGGCGCAAGCCAATCTTCCAGCGTGTTCAGGAGCGTTTCATCAGAGCAGTCCGGGTACTCCTCATATCCTGCACAATGCAGGAAATGAATCCGGTAAACGAACTCCCGAACCGAAGTCGAAAACGGCAGGAAATCAATCCCCGCCCTGCGAATCACGGACAGCAGGAAAGGAGCAGTATCATCGTCTTCCCGTATGCCTGCCGGCTTCCGCGCCACCGTTACAGAACCAATCGCACGGTTTTCAAACGCCCTTACACATTTCGCCTCATCGTCCCAGCTCAAACGCCGTTCCGTGCGGAATATTTCCGGCAGAAAACGTTCCAGCATTTTCACATTCACAGGCAAAGCCAGGAAGATACACGGATGTTCGGAAGTACCCCCGGCATCGGCAATCACCAGATATTCATGCTCCCGCAAACCATCCCCGCCCCGAAGTTTTGCGGTCAATCCGTTCGACATCACATATTCCAAAGAACCGTTTTCCCGCCGCCGTCCAATCCGGTCGGGGAATGCCGCCGCCAGAATCAGCCCCGCCTCAAATCCGGCAGGGAAAGGCTCAAGTATCCGGCCCCGTTTTGGAGGAAGTTTCTCCTGAAGCTGACGACACACCTGACGCATTCGCGCAAGCACAGCCCCATCCGCCGCCTCGCGTGATTCGCCATGAAGCGAGTTCAGACGCGTCCCTAAATCCGCACCCGGTGCTGAAATCAGCGGATCGCGGTCCGACAAAATCGCCGCAAGCTCAATCGCGGTCCGCCCTGCCCCGTGTTCTTCGGCAAACAAAACAGCATGTGCCAGACGCGGATGCACCGGAAATTCATGCAAACGTTTTCCATGAGCCGTAATCATGCCGCGCGCATCGGTCGCGCCCAGCGAAAAAAGCAGTTGATACGCATAATCCAGCTTCACTTCAGGAGGCGGCGTCATCCAGCGGAGTTTCGCCACATCTTCGCGCGGGATTCCCCATTCCGCCAGTTCCAGCGTCATTTCGGTCAAATCCGCCTGTTCCATCTCCGGGACCGTATAATCCGCCATGCCGTTCTGCTCAAATTCATGCCACAACCGCCAGCAAACACCAGCGGCGGTACGTCCCGCACGTCCCCGGCGCTGTTCTGCGGATGCCTTCGGGATTCGCACCGTCCTCAGCTTGTCCATTCCGGCAGACGGTGAAAAAAACGGCTTGCGCATCAGTCCCGTATCGACCACGATTCGCACACCGGGGATTGTGATACTTGTTTCCGCCACGGGTGTCGCCAGAATAATCCGCCTTGTGCCGGGATGAGGCTGAAACACCATATCCTGTGCTTGTGCGGGGAGATTGCCGTACAGCGGCAAAACTTTCACATCCGCCGCAGTCCATGAGTTCAAAGCCGCCGCCATCCGCCTGATTTCCGCCTCACCGGGCAGGAACACAAGCGCATCGCCATCATGTTCCCCGATTGCCTGTTTCACAGTCCGCACCGCATGGGGAATCAGGTCATCACGCGAGGCCGGTGCCGAATAATGCACAGGCACATCGAAACACCGCCCGGCAGAATGTACAACCGGGGTATTTTCGCCCAGCAGTACAGCCGCATTTCCGGCATCCATCGTGGCAGACATAATCACCAGCTTCAAATCGGGGCGGAATACCTGTTTCACCTCAAGAGCCAGCGTCAAAGCCAAATCTGCGTGCAGACTGCGTTCATGAAATTCATCGAAAACAACCAGCCCCACGCCATCCAGAGACGGATCATCACGCATCATTCCCGTCAGAACAGCCTCGGTTACGACCTCGATTTTCATTGTTTTCGAGACTGCGCGCTCAAATCTCGTCCTGAAACCGACAGTCTGTCCGACCTGCTCTCCAAGCAGCTGTGCCATTCTGCGAGCGGCCGCTCTCACAGCGATTCTGCGAGGTTCCAGCATGACAATCCGCTGTTCCTGCAAGGACGCAAGCTCGCACAAAGCCAGCGGCACCACGGTACTTTTTCCTGCGCCCGGTTCTGCGGTCAGGACAAGCGCCCCCGCCGTTTCGACCTTGCGGCAGATTTCAGGGAGAGCCGCCTCAATGGGTAATCCTGTATGAATCATGCTTGCACTGCGAGCCGTTTTTTCACTTCATCAACCAGAAGCGGCATCACCTCGCCCGCTTTTCCTTTCAAATGCACATCGGTGATTCGGTGCGTGAATGCAGAATCAGCAGGATTGACCTCAATGATGAACGCGCCGTGATCATGAGCCTCGTATGGAATATCACATGCCGGCATTACTTCGCCCGTAGTGCCGCACACCAGCACGACCTGCGCCTGAGCCGCCGCCGCGTATGCTTTTCGATTTTCGCTTGTCGGAATGCCTTCTCCGTAAAAGACGATATCGGGTTTCAGGGCAGAATTGCAGTTCCGGCACAACGGAATTTCAGGAGCCAGCACGTCAGCCGAAGCGGCAACCGTATTCATGCACCGCGGGCAAATCAGCCGCGCCAGTGTGCCGTGATACTCCACCACATCCGTGGAGCCGGCAGCCTGGTGCAAACCATCAATATTCTGCGTAACCAGAGCAAATGCCACACCCATTTTCTGAAGTTCGGCACATGCGAAATGAGCAGGATTCGGCTTGGCCTGCCCGAAATGATCGTAAAAAATTTCCTTGATTTTCCGCCAGGATGCGCGGGTATGCGCCATATAGTGATCAATCTCGATGAAGCTCGGATCAACCACATTCCACAATCCGTTCTCTCCCCGGAATGCCGGAATCCCGCTTTCAATGGAAATCCCGGCCCCCGTGAAAATCAGCATTTTTTTGCGATTTGCGATCACATCCGCCGCCTGACGGATCAACTCCATATCGGTAAATGAATTCATAAATTTCACCTTATTCTTGAAAAAGTTCAGTTTTTCTATTTAAAAGTACGTGCTTTGGATGTATATTTCAAGGAACAAATTGTTTTTCAGGACAATTTTTCGGAAAAACCTATCAAAAGAGCTTTTCCAAAATCCTGCGGGAGCTTTGGAGTCAGTTCACAAACATTGTTTTTCCGTGAATGCGTCTCCGTTCTGCGCTTTTTTATCTTTCTGAACTTACAGGAGAATTTTTTATGAAATGCAAGAAATTTCTGCTCGTTTTGTTTATCGCCGTCTTCAGCTTCGCTGTTGTTCATGCTGCCGATGATGTCAAAATCGCCGTTGTCGATATGCAGAAAGTCTTTGACAACTACGAGAAAACAAAAAATATTGAGTTGAAACTCAATCAGCAGATGGATGTTTACAAGGAATACCTTGCCCAGCTCAATCAGCAGTATCAGAACATCAACAAGCAGTTCACCGAAGCCCGTGATGCATCCCAGAATATACTGCTTTCCATAGCCGAACGCGAAAGCAAGCGTCAGAAAGCCCAGCAGCTCTATGAATCGCTCCAGTTGAAAGAACAGGAGGTCAAGTCCTACGCGGATGACCGCAAGGCGCAAATTACAAAACTATACGATGACATGCGCAATGAAGTCATTGATGAAATCAAGCAGTGCGTCCGCACAAAAGCCGTCCTTGCCGGTTATCTCCTTGTGCTGGACCTCTCCGGGGCTTCCTTGAATGAACTCAGCACCGTCATCTACTACCAGAACAATCTGGATATTACCGAATCCGTGATTCAGGATTTGAATCGCGGATACCGCAAAAATGCCGCCGATCCGGTCAATGCCGCCTCAAAAAAAGACGCAGCATCCAAATAACGGCATTCGCATAAAAGACAAATCACTCTTCCCCGAAAGGAGATTTACACATGAGTCAGGAATATTCCGCTTCCGCTATCGCAGAAATGATTCAAGGCACCATCAAAGGCAATGCCGACAGCGTCATCCATGCGGTCAATTCACTGAGACTTGCCGAACCCGGCGAACTTTCTTTCGTGAACACCCCCAAGCATCTGCCCGAACTCCGCGTCTGCAAAGCATCCATCGTACTTGTTCCTACCGACTGGGGACACGAACCCGAAGACGGACAGACCTTGATTCTGTGCGCCGATCCGGACAAAGCATTCTCCAAACTCTGCGGCATTTTCGCGCCGCCTCCGCTGAACCTTCCCCCCGGCACAATTCATCCGACAGCCTTTGTTGATCCCACAGCCCAGCTTGCAGAAGACGTTTACGTCGGTCCGAATGCGGTAATCATGGAAGGTGCAGTCATTGGGAAAGGCACCCGCATTTGCGCTTGCTCCTACGTCGGTCAATTCTCCAGAATCGGTGAAAACTGCATTCTTCATCCGGGAGCACGCGTTCTGCACCGCTGTATCCTCGGCAAACGCGTTTTACTGCACAGCGGAGTTGTAATCGGGGCGGATGGATTCGGTTACAATCCCACGTTCCGCGGTCTGGTCAAAGTCCCGCAGAATGGCATTGTCAAAATTGACGATGACGTGGAAGTCGGCGCAAACAGCACCATCGACCGCGCCCGTTTCGGCATTACATGGATTAAGAAGGGTGTGAAAATCGACAATCTCGTCCAAGTCGGACACAACGTCATCATCGGCGAATCGTCCGTCTTGATTGCACAGTCCGGTGTTGCCGGCAGTGCTGAACTCGGCCGCGGCGTCGTTCTGGCGGCGAAAGCCGGCGTCAACGGTCATATCACCATGGGCGATGGCTCCAAAGTCCTCGGCTGCTCTGCCGCGCAGAAGAGTGTCGCCCCCGGCGATACCGTCTACGGCGTACCGGGAGAAAATCAGAAGGACTACCTCGAACGCTTCGTCCTGCCCACGCGCGTCCGCAAAATGAAAGAACGCCTCGAAAAACTCGAAAAAGAGCTGGACGAACTCAAAAAAGGACTTGCAAATGAATAATCTGCAAGAAGAAATCCTGCGACTCAAAAAGGAAACAGGAACCGTCATCCTCGCTCACAATTACGTGGCGGCTGAAATTCAGGATGTCGCGGATTTCTGCGGAGACTCCCTCGAACTCAGCATCAAGGCGAAACAATCCAATGCGAAACGCATGGTCTGCTGCGGCGTCCGCTTCATGGCGGAAACCGCAAAAATTCTTTCGCCCGATTCAGTCGTGCTTCTCCCTAATTCCGATGCCGGATGCCCCATGGCGGACATGGTGAATCCCGCTCAAATCGCAGAGTACCGCAAAGCTCATCCCGATACCTTCCTCGTGGCGTATGTGAATACCACCGCAGAAACCAAAGCGGAAGTAAACTGCTGCTGCACTTCAGGGAATGCGGACCGCGTCATCGGCGATTTGGCCTCTCAGCCCGACATCACTTTTCTGCCGGACCGCAACCTCGGAGCCAATGTTTCCGGTCAGCTTGCCCGCGCCATGAACCTCTGGAACGGCTGCTGTCCCGTACATGATGCCGTAACTCCGGAGATGATAAAACAAGCCCGTACCGCCCATCCTGCCGCAGAGATTCTGGTGCATCCTGAATGCCGCCCCGAAGTCGTGAAACTGGCGGATCATGCACTCAGCACCGGGGCGATTCTCAAGCATGCAACAGCTTCTCCCTGCACGGAATTTGTCATCGGCACCGAATGCGGCATTCTTCATCGTCTCCGCAAAGAAAATCCGGGGAAAGTTTTCTATGAACTGGAACCGCGCATTCTCTGCCGCGACATGAAGAAAATCACGCTGGAAAATCTCCGCGATGCACTTTCGGGCAAAGCGGAAGAAATCATCTTATCCCGCGAATTGATGGACAAAGCCCGTTCTCCCATCGAAAAGATGCTTGCCATACGGTAACGACGCTTCAACATTGTCTGAACAATCTATTATTTATTACGCCGTGTTTTCGCATTGGGGACACGGCTTTTTAATCATGCGAAAGCAAGCGCAATGCACTGCATACAGCCCTTTATTTCTTTTCGCCTCCGCAAAGTGCCGCCCCCGTGCTTGCCGTCATCACGCACACGATTGCAAGCCACTGCATCCAGCTTAATTTCTCCCCCACAAAAACAAACCCGAAAAAAGCACCGATGGCAGGCTGAAGACTTTGAAGCACACTGAATGTTTTTCCCGGAATCTTCTTCATCGAAATCAAATCCAGCGTAAACGGCAGTACGCTGGCAAAGAACGCCACTCCGAAACCAAGTCCAAGCCCCTCCCAGGTCAGATGAAACAAGTCTCCGCTGCTCAAACCGAACGGCAGTACCAGCAGTGTCGCCACCAGCATACCGCAGCTGACCGCATCCGAATTGCGAATCTTCCCTGAAATTTTCTCTGCCGCCACGATATACAACGCCCAGGAAATACCCGCTGTCGCCACAAAAAACACGCCTGTCATGTCGATTGCATGATGTCCCCCGGTCCATGGAACAATCATCAGAATCCCCGCTCCGGCCAGCACCGCCCAGATGAAGTCCGTTATCTTCCGCGAAGAAATCAATGCCAGACACAACGGACCGGAAAACTCCAGCGTTACCCCTACCCCAAGCGGAATCCGCTGAATCCCGTAGTAAAACAGCAGGTTCATCCCGCCGATGGACAATCCGTAGAACAGAATGTACACCCATTGTTTCAGCGTCAGCTTCATAATCTTCGGACGGTGAATCAGCATCAGGATAATTCCCGCCAATCCGACGCGCAGGGTTACCGCCCCCGCCGCTCCGGTTACACGAAAGAGGTGTTTGACGATGGACGACCCGCCCTGTACGCTGAACATCGATGCCAGAACTGCCAGAATCGCAACTTTTTTATTGACTTGCATCATACTCTGTTTTTGAAATTAAAAAAACTCTTCCCCGAAAACACGGAGAAGAGCTGATACACGAATCATTCAGGTCAAAATCAGAACTGAATATCGCTGTAGGCAATCGTGCGACCGAGTTCGCTGCTCAGAGCTTCGGCGATGGAGGCTTCATCCATGGATTCCAGATGAATGGCAGTCATCTTGCTCAAATCCGGCTGACCGTCCACGAAAGACACTTCATCAGCAGAATAGTACATCGTGTGATTGTTTGCATCAATGATCAGTGCAACAACGCCCGGAATGATGCCGAGCAGCAGGAAGCAGCAGTCAACCGCAACAACCACAACGTCCAGCTTATCGGACGGAGTGCGATTGATGCGTTCCTTGTGCATAAGAGTACCGCAGCCGCTGAAAACGAAAGCGACTACTGCGGCCAACGAAACGGAAAGAATACGGCGAGCCATGTTTTTTCTCCTTTGTGAATATTTTTGAACGGGATATTCCGCAGAGTCTTTCAGGTGCGGAAAACGTTGTTTGAATTTCGTCTGCATCTTCCAAAGACAAAACAGAAAGATACAATTCATTAATATATTGCATTTCACGTTTTTTTCAAGAAAAAACGCTTTTTTTCCGGCAAGATTGTTCAGGGAAAGCTTACCAGACGCATCTGCACCTGCAATCATCGAATGTCTCCGATTGCGCATTTTTCATTCACTGAGCGGCTTTGGATGCCGCAAACCAATCCTGCAATGCCTGTGCCACAATCGGCGCCGACGTCCCGGAACCGGACTGCCCCTGCTCCACAACAAGCGCGAAACTGAACAGTCTGTGTGTAACCGGATGTTCGGCGAAACCGGCAAACCATGTATTTTTAGTGGCTGTTCCGTCATTGAGCGTAACATCCGCCGTCCCGGTCTTTCCGAAAACATCTGTTTCCGCAAGATTTGCCCGTTTTCCTGTTCCGGCGTTTTCGTGCGTAACCATGTACATTCCTTCCCGCACTATATCCAGACTTTTGCTGCTTGCCGCAAGCCGTCCGGTGATTTCCGGCTTTGCATCGAAAATACTGACGGTCTTTCCGGTCGCATGGTCGTGGTCATAAATGTGCGACACCAGATAGGGTTTATACAGCGTTCCCCCGTTTGCAATCGCGGAATAATAGCGTGCCGCCTGAAGAGGTGTAACTTCCACTTGACCTTGACCGATGCTCACATAGCCTGTTTCGTTTTGATTCCATGACGGACCGTTGTGCGGAAGCACACCGGAACGTTCCGGCAGCTCAATCCCCGTTTTCGATCCGATTCCTGCGCTCTTGTAAACCCGGCTTACAGCATCAATCCCGATTTCCACACCGATGTCCACAAAATACGCATTGCAGGAACGCATGATTGCCTCGCGCACGTTCAGCGGACCATGCCCGTATCGAGCAGTACAACGAATCCCCGGCTCTTTGTAACCGTAATGCGCATGTCCCTCGCAGTTGACCGTGCGGTCCGCACTGATGCCGTTTTCCAAAGCCGCCAGCGCAAGCAGAGGCTTGATGATTGAGCCAGGCATGTACGAGCCCATCAGAGCCCGGTTTAAAAACGGATTGCGCGGATCATCACGGATTTCACGGAATTTTGTATGGGAAATGGACGGCACAAAATCAGACGGCGAATAATTCGGCATGGATGCCATTGCCAGCACGGCCCCGCTGGAAGCATCCATGATTACCATTGCCGCATTATGTCCCGCCATTGCCGTTTCTGCGGCTTTCTGCGCATTAATATCTATGGTCAGCTGCAAATCAAAACCGTTCTGCGCCGGTTCAGGTGCTTCCAGCTCCTCAAAAATAAAACCGTTGCTGTTCACCATGACCAGTCTGCTCCCCGCTTTTCCGGAAAGACGTTCATCATATTTGCGTTCCAGCCCCTCGCGTCCGCGCAGTCCCGCCAGATAATAGAAATATTCTTTGCGGTCTTCTGCCGAAGCGGGGTCTTCACTGCCTACATAACCGAGGATATGCGCCGCCATACTGCCAAAAGGATATTCGCGCATGGGTTCCGCAACCACTTCCAGTCCCGGAATCGGAGGATAAATATCCGAAATCCGTCCGACTTCCTGTGCTGTCAAATCCGAAAAAACGGTCAGAGGAAGCCCCGGTCGCAAGTTCAGATGCTGTGTGATTTTTTCAACGGTCAGCGGACTGACCCGGTCCAGAATCTTCGCTGCACGTTCCATACTGCTGCAAATCACAGCGGCCCGCTCGCCGGTCTTTTTCACTTTCACTTCCGCCGGATGAAACAGGACATTGAATGATGGTCTGTTTCGCACAAGTTCGGTTCCGTCATTCGACAGAATCGCGCCCCGCATTGCCGGGACCCGGATTCGGCGCGCACTTTGTTTTTCATCCTTGAATACATATTCATCATGCCGGACGATCTGCATACTCCACAGGCGAATCACCAGAATTGCAAACAGGACAAACGTAAACAGCACAAGGAAGCAGATGCGAAGTTGAAAACTCCCTACTGCAAACAAATCTTCCGACTCTTTTTGCTGCTGCTTTTTCTTCTTCATGATTCACTCTCGTCCCATTGATTCAGCACTCTGAAACGTCCGATTTTCAGCTGTTTTGCCTGTCTTTGATAAAACGCAAACAGAATCGGCAGAAGAAAGATACTCAGAAATGATGAAAAAATCAAATGCGGAAATTGTTCGATGTCTTTGAAGTAGTTCGCGCAATGCGGCAAAGCAGCCGCAAACGGTATCATAAATCCTGAAAATGCCATGCTGAACGTATTTTCGGGCTCCGTTCGCTTCGTGTTCAAGGCCGGCAATGCCAGAAGCATATACACCAGTCCGCTCAGCGGGAAGGACGAGCCGAACAGCAAATCAAGCGATGTCCCGAATAATACTGCCGAAATCGCCCCCCACCATGAGGAAAGGATATACGCACAGATAAAAACAAATATCGCCGTCAGCGGCAGCGGTATCCCGAATGTCCGCAAAAGGCTTTCTGAAATTACACTGAGCGTTCCCCACAGAACGAGGAAAAAAAATTCAAACATCGTTACTTCCCTTTGGTCAAAACCACGACAAACCGCAGATTTTCCAGCGATACGGCAGGTTTCATCCGTGCCTCTGCATAAAGCCCGCTTTCCACCACGTATGCCGCTTGCCGCCCATGCTCCGAACTCAGGGAACCAATGAAAATTCCCCTCGGAACATGCTCCGAAAAACCGCTGGTCAATACCATTTCGCTGTTTCCGTACTTTCCCTTCACGGGCAAACGCGTAATCAATGCCGTCCCCGATGAAGCCCCGTCTCCCGTCAATGTTCCGAACAAAGATGATTCCGCCAGTGTTACGCTTACCTGACACTGCGGACTGAGGACAGTGGCAACCACTGCCGAATTTTTCGATGCTTCGATGACTCGTCCCGCCAGAATCGGAGTCGGTGCCGCTCCCGATGCCGCAGGCGGCACTGCGATTACGGGGTCGCCGATTGCAATTCCGGATGAACTTCCCTTCGACAGCACAAACTGCTCATTCCAGTTCACTGCATCGCGAAGCAGTATTTCCGCATACACTTCCTTGAAATCATCCATGCGCGGCATCTTCATCAATGCCCGCAGATGTTCATTTTCAGAAGCCAGCGAAGCCGTCCGGCTGGTCGAATTGGCCAGCAGTGCATTTTGACGCTGAAGCGTAATCAATGCCGAAGCCAGTTTTTCTCTGGGCTGAGTTTGCAGTGCTTTTGCCGCCGCGCTGTTTGCCGCTTCGTTTACAGCGGATAGAAACGGGAAATAAAAGTCCAGCGTCAACCTCGAAAAAGTCCGTCGAAATGTAAAAAATCCCGTCAGAACCAAGGCAAAAATAAACAAGGGAATCATGATCAGCATCACGATTCTTCCAATGTGATATTCTTTGTATTTCTGTTTTGCCATGGTTGAAAAATCCCTGAAAAATTTGCACGGTGCATAATATGGAAAGTAAATATAGCCCCGTTTTTTTCTGAAATCAAGCTGTTTTCTTTTTTTTGTCATATTTTTGTATCAGGATATTGAAAATCACCGAGGGTCTGAATCCTGATGCAAGTTTTGACGGAAAAAAGCTCCCCTCCCCGCGTTGCGATTGCAGGATGATGTCCCCCATTAATCCATGTGGAACATCAGACGAAGCGGACGTGTTACCGGTTCATTGTCCGGCTTGCATTCCATCAAATCGGCATTGTAATCCCACCATTCACGGATACATGCCTCTTCTTTCAGCGTATCTGCCGTGTTGTCATCGGTCAAACGCCGTACTGCAAACAGCAGCAGTGTCTCCTCATCGAAATAGATGGAATAATCACGTATTCCCGCAAGCTCATGTGCCTGCTTGACCGCCGGCCAAATCTCATCGTGCCGCCGCTTGTATTCCTCTACGGTACCCGGTTTCAATTTCATGATGAATGCGTCCTGTTTCATGTTCATCTCCTGTTTGTTTGAATAGATTCTTACGGTTCAATCCTGCGGATTTCCAGACCAAACGGAAACAGCGCAAGTTTCACCAGTTTGAAATACTGCAGTCCGAACGGAATCCCGATCACCGTAATGCACAGTAATCCGCCCGTAACCGCAAACCCCAGTGCCGTTTCCCATCCGAAGAAAATCAGCCACAGCACATTCATCACGAACGACAGTATCCCGTCAAATTTTTTGCCCGGCACGGCATCATATCCGAATGGACACAGCACCAGACACGCAAACTTGAAAATCTGTATCCCGAACGGGATTCCGATGAGCGTCATACAAAATATGATGCCCATAAAACTCAGTGTCAGAAAGAAAAAGAATCCCCCGAAAATCAGCCAGATTACATTGCCGAGAAATCGCGGCACCGCCAGTTTTTGACTGCTCATGTTTTTCTCCTTAGGAAAAAGCGTTTCCTGTTTTTTGAAACAGATATTTTATCAAAATGGATAGAACGGATTCAAACGTCCGGCAGGACTTCTGAAATTGACTCAGCAGAAAAACAATACTTCTTTTCTTTGCAGAAATCAAGTCCCCCGCAAATGTTTCCCTGCATTTTTTCTTTTACCATCTCCGTCAATCAGATTGCATTACAGCCTCTCTGCATAATTCTGCACAAATTCATTTCCTCTTTTCAGACATTGTAATAAACTGCCCATTCCATATCCTCTTTTCACGCTTAAAACTGGATAATTATTTCACATAAATGTACATTTTTATCGTTTTCAACTTATTTTATACAAAAAACATTTGACTTTTCTGTCCTTGTGGTGTAATATATAGCAAAAATGTATTGTAACATTATTTTTTAACCTCAAAACCTTAACCTTAAACCAAGGAAAGAAAATGTATCTCACATCATTCTTCGCCCAGGCGGAACAGGCAGCAGCCGCAGTCGCACAGACTGCAAATCAGGCAGCAGCCGCAGTTGCGCAGACTGCCAATCAGGCAGCAGCCGCAGTTGCTCAGACTGCCCCCAAGCAGCCGTCTCTGTCCACCCTTGACTGGATTGTGATTGCCGGTTATTTCGCAATCATCGCCCTCATCGCATGGAACGCCTCCCGCCAACAGGAAAGCACCTCCGATTACTTCCTCGGCGGTCGCAACATCGGCTGGTTCGCCATCGGCGGCAGCCTCTTTGCCAGTAACATCGGCAGTGAACACATCGTCGGTCTCGCCGGCAACGGCGCCACCATCGGTATGTCCATGGCTCACTGGGAACTGCACTCATGGGTCCTCCTCATGCTGGGCTGGGTCTTCGTGCCGTATTACTACAACTCCAAGGTCTTCACCATGCCGGAATTCCTGGAAAAGCGTTTCAACGCCACTGCGCGCTGGATCCTCTCCATCATCTCCCTCGCGGCTTACGTGCTGACCAAGGTCTCCGTTACCGTTTATGCCGGTGCCATGGTCTTCCAGGTCATGCTCCCCGACCTCTTCCCGACTCCTGAAATGGCGTTCTGGGTTGGTGCCATCCTCACCGTTATCCTGACCGGTATCTACACCGTGTTCGGCGGTCTCCGTGCCGTGCTTTACACTGACGCTGCTCAGGCTATCATCCTCCTGCTCGGCTCCATCTTCATCTTCTACTTCGGTCTGAAGAACCTCAATGGCGGCTGGTCCGGCGTTCAGGAATTCGTCAGCAAACATGCAGAAACCCACTCTCTCTGGCATCCGCTGTCCAATAAGGACTATCCGTGGCTTGCCATCTGCATCGCCTCCCCGATTATCGGTATCTGGTACTGGTGTACTGACCAGTACATCGTTCAGCGCACACTGGCTGCAAAAGACCTTACCACTGCCCGCCGCGGTACCATCTGGGGCGCCGGTCTGAAGGTTATGCCGGTTATGCTGTTCCTCGTCCCGGGTATGATTGGCGCCGCCCTCAGCGAACAGGGTTTCCTCGCCGATGGTACTCCGTTCTCCCTCCCCGCCAAGGTTGTCAACGGCGAAGTCGTTGGTATCAATGGCGACGTTGTGTTCCCGACCCTCGTGAAGTCTCTGCTTCCGTCCGGTATCCGCGGTATCGTGGTTGCCGGTCTGCTCGCCGCTCTGATGAGTTCGCTCTCCAGCTTGTTCAACTCCAGCGCATCTCTCTTCACGGTTGATATTTACCAGAAACTCAAACCGCAGTCCTCTCAGAAAGAACTGGTCTATGTCGGTAAGATTGCCACTGTCGTCGTTGTCGGTCTCGGTCTTCTCTGGATTCCGATTATGCCCGCAATCGCCGGCGGCGGTCTCTATGACTACCTCCAGAACGTTCAGAGCTTCCTCGCTCCGTCCATCGCAGCAGTCTTCCTGCTCGGTATCTTCTGGTCTCGTACCAATGGAACCGGTGCTGTCTGGGGGCTCGGCGTTGGCTTCGTCCTCGGTATGTCCAAACTGACCATTCAGGGTATCTGCAAGGGTCAGGGCGGCTTCCTCGGTGCCATTGCTGACTTCAACGCATACTATACCTGCGGTATTCTCCTTGTCATCAGCATCATCGTCATCGTGATTGCATCCCTCGCCACCCCGGCACCGGATAAAGAACACCTTGAAGGTCTTACCATGGCTTCCATCAACAAGGCTGAAGTTAAGGCTTCCATCAAGCCGATCGACTATGTTACCACCGGTATCGTCATTCTGATGATCGTTGGTGTCTACCTGTACTTCTCCTTCTGGATTTGAGTTCAGGCTGTTTCAATCAGCTGATTATAAGCTGTCGTTCTCTCGCGGAGTCGTCTTCATGACGGCTCCGCTTTTTTATCGTTTTCTGCTTGACTTTTTCCCTTTACCATAGTATATTATAGATTGAAAAGATGATTTCAAAGCTCCCCGCAGGACTTTTGAAATCAGCTTTGAAGAGATCTTAATTGATTTGAAACGTCTCTTTTTCAGACGTTTCCTGAGATGTTGATTTGTTTTCGGGGGGGGAACATAATTCACCCCGGACTGTCTGCCTCTTTTCAAAATCAAAGATACCTTCACTCATGGACGCACTGGCAAAAAATGACTTGTCTTTTGCCTCTCACGTTCATAATTCAACTTTTTATTTCCAATCAACTTTCGCATGGACAAGGAAAAATGGACAACAAACTCATTCAGATCGGAAACAGAATCCGCGAAACCCGTCAAATTATGGAACTCTCTGTAGAGGAAATGGCGAAGGTTACCGGTGTATCTGTAGAAGAATATCTGAAACACGAGGATGGTTCAGTTGAAAGCCCATTTGCTTTTCTTTACCTTTGCGCGGAACGTTTCGGCGTTGATGTGGGCGCACTGGTCAGCGGCGAAACCCCGAATCTTTCGTTCTACAACCTCACACGCGGCGGCGGCGGCATGTCCATCAAACGCCGCGAAGAACTTGACTATCGCCACCTCGCTCCTCACCTGAAAAATCGTAACTGCGAACCGCTTTTTGTCGTCGCTCAGCCTCAGGAAGAAAACCGTCCCATTCATTTGACTACTCACCCCGGACACGAATTCGACTATGTCCTGACTGGACAGCTCCGTGTTCAACTGGGCGACAAAATTGAAGTCCTGAATCCCGGAGACAGTATCCTCCTCGACTCAAATCATCCTCACGGCATGGTCGCCGCAAATGGCAAGACCTGCGAATTTCTGGCTATCGTCATGTACGGCGAAGAAGTCCCCGAATCCGCAGGACCGAAAGATGCCGTCATGGGCGATGCCGCTGCGGCTCCTCACTCTGACCGCCATTATATTTATCAGGAATTTCTGGATGCCTACTTTGACAAAAAAGGCATGTTGACCAGCGTCGACTTCCATATCCCCGATAACTTCAACTTCGCTTACGACATCATTGACGAACTTGCCAATCGCTGCCCGAATAAACGCGCCCTCCTCTGGCTCGACCGCAATCATCAGGAACGCGACTTCACATTCCGCGATATTTCCGAAATGTCGTCTCAGGCGGCAAACTACCTTTACAACCTTGGCATTCGCAAAGGCGACCGCGTCATGCTGGTTCTGCGCCGCAACTGGCAGTTCTGGATTCTCTTCCCTGCCCTGCAGAAAATCGGCGCGACCGCGATTCTTGCACCCGTTCAGCTGAAGGAACACGATTTTACCTACCGTTTCGACAAAGCCTCTGTCAAAGCCATCATCTGCACTTCCGACGGCAATGTTTTGGAAGAAGCCGAAGCCGCCGCTCAGAAATGCCCCTCCGTTCAGCTCAAAATCTCCACAAACGGTTCCCGCCTCGGATGGCTTGACTTCGATGATGCCCTTGACCGTTTCAGCACACGCTTCAAACGTCCCGCCGACCTCAAGGTTACGGACACCATGCTCATGTTTTTCAGCTCCGGCACAACGGGCTATCCGAAAATCGTCATGCACAGCTTCTCGTACCCCCTCGGACACCTCATTACGGCCCGCTGGTGGCACTGTGTGGACCCCGATGGTCTCCACCTCACCATTTCCGATACAGGATGGGCAAAAGCCATGTGGGGCAAATTCTTCGGACAGTGGCTCTGCGAAGCAGCCACGTTTGTTTACGACTTCGACCGTTTCGATGCTGCGGACATTATGCCGCTTTTCAAACAATACGGCATTACCACGTTCTGCGCACCGCCGACCATGTATCGCTTCTTCATTCGCGAAGACCTCTCACACTACGATTTCAGCTCGCTCCAGCATTGCACCATCGCAGGCGAAGCCCTGAATCCCGAAGTCTTCCAGCAGTTCTACCGCCAGACCGGACGCAAGATGATGGAAGGTTTCGGGCAGACGGAAACCACCATGGTCATCGGCAATCTCGGCGGCATGGAACCCAAACCCGGCTCCATGGGCAAGCCTTCCCCGCTTTATCATGTCGAACTCTTCGATCAGGACGACAATCCGGTCAAACAGGGCGAAGTCGGCGAAATCGTCATCAAAGCTCAGCCGAACGAAGTACCCGGTCTCTTCCAGGGCTACTACGGCGATGCCGAAGCCAATGCTCATGCCTGGTACAATGGCTATTACCATACCGGCGACACTGCCTGGATGGACGAAGACGGCTATTACTGGTATGTCGGACGCACCGATGACCTCATCAAGTCTTCCGGCTACAGAATCGGCCCCTTTGAAATCGAAAGCACCCTCATGGAGCTTCCCTACGTGCTGGAATGCGCTGTCATTGGCGTCCCCGATCCCACACGCGGTCAGATTGTCATGGCATACATCGTTTTGACCAAGGACAAAGAACCTTCCGAAGAACTCAAGAAGGAAATTCAGGACTACGTCAAGCGCAATACGGCCCCGTACAAATATCCCCGCAAGATTGACTTCATGACCGAACTTCCGAAGACGGTCAGCGGCAAAATCCGCCGTTCTCAACTCCGTCAGGATGCCCTCAAAGCGGATGCCGAAGCGAAGAAATAACCTTTCTTCTTCCCTCTCCTTTAAAAATCAAAAAGACGGTTGTCGCAATCAAGGATCAGCCGTCTTTTTTTATCCTCAATAATATCCTACTTGGGTGATATTACCGAATACGAACATAAAACATATGAGTTATTTTTTTCTAAGATAGATATCCTGTGGAATCCAAGATGGTGCATAAAATAAATCCCTGATGGCATCCTCTGCTCCATTCTCAAAAACTTGAGGAATACCTCCGGCATAAGCGCGCACAAGTTGTTTTCCAAAAACATCTTGTGCATTTTTAATCGCTAAAATATCCTGAGGACGAGATGATTTAATAAATGTTTCTAATTCGTCATCATAAAGCCATTTTTTGGGCCCCGTTATTCCACATACAACGGAACAGTATGGTCGTTGAGTTGTTTTATTTGCTGTCATCGCAGACATAATAGAACGCCAAATCGTATCATCTGGCGGTAAGCTGTATCCTAACAACACGATATGTTTAGCACCTCGAATTGCTGCAATTGTTTCATCTGTAATCTCTTTAATGAATGATGGTGCTTGCTCTTTCAATTTTGACTGCATATACATATAGTTATCATGTGCATAGGTAAGCTCCCCGCAGAAAAGACATTCTTCAGCGTCATATTCGCCCCTGCGATGTGCTTCTTCTTCCTTTTCTGAACGAGCTGAATTTTTCCACGAAAGATTTTTGGTCGGACCAGGAGGGAAGAGTGTAGGTGAATAAATATCCCAACTGTCTCCCCCATGTAAATTCAATCTTCCACATACTGGACAATGTCTGAAACATGAACAACCATGGACAGCAAAATATTTTCCAATCCTGACGATTCGGTCAGATAAGTGCTTTTGGTCATTAAGTTTTTGTGCTGTTGCCTCAGTAAACGGATAGCAAATATTCAAATTTAACTTCCCGTTTTCTGATGGCTCTCTCATTGCCAAAGTATTGGGAAAATCA
>DCIG01000044.1 GCA_002315855.1 Lentisphaeria bacterium UBA1732
GCCGCCCATGCCGCCGCCGAAGCCACCCATGCCGCCCATCATACCACCGCCGAAACCGGCAGGAGCACCGCCGGCAGGAGCGCCGCCGGCAGGAGCACCACCGGCAGGACGTGCGCCTGCGCCAGCTCCACCAGCAGGTCTGCGTGCACCTCCGCCCATACCCATACCCATGCCCATGCCGCCCATACCGCCGGCAGGAGCAGAAGAGAATGCGCCGATATAAGAGAATTTATCAAGGTTGGAAGTAACCGTCTGCCAAGTCTGTCCGCCGCCGCGGGAAAGACCGGCCATTGCAGTATTGTCGCGATCGGTCAGTGTACGGAATTCACTGTTGATATACGGCATCAGTTCTTTTACGAAAATATCGGTAACATTGCCACGGGGATTCGTAACAGTCGGGCTGGTCTTCAAATCGCCGCAGTCCATGACGATAATCATCGGGACTGCTTTGCCGGAAGCAATCAAACCATCCATGATATTGGCAGTGCGTCCCTGAATGGTCCATCCGTTTTCATCTTCGCCCCAGCCGTGCAGGAGGTAAAGCACCGGATATTTCTTGCTCGGATTCTTGTCATATTCTGCCGGAGTGTACACGTTGCAAACGCGTTCCACGCCGTTAATATCGGACCAGTACTGGCAGCGGTTGACCTTACCATGCGCGATATTCTTGTTGAAGTGGTAGTAGGCGCCTTCTTCTTCACTTTCCGGGATTTCAATACCGGACTGCTTTTTGTTGCCTCCGAAATAGGCATCCGTACCGGGGTCAAAGACATCGCAGCCATCGACATTGATGGTGTAGTAGTGGAAACCAACCGTCTGCGGTTTGGTCTTGCAGGTCCACATGCCATTGCCTTCTTTGGTAAATTCGTAGGTAGTGCCTTCCTGTGTTACAGTAACGCGCTTGGCATCGCCTGCCTTGAAGCTGTACAGGACTTCACGGGTCTTCGGATTGACTGCCGGATACTGGGAGCAGAAAATGGTGGTTTCCATCGGAACGAAACCTTCAGGCAGGGGAGCACCCTGGCTGCCGCCGAAAGAACCGGAACCGAATTGTGCCAAAGCAGTGTTGGAGGCGAGAATGATTGCAACAACTGCTGCTGTAGAGAAAAGATGTTTCATTTGTTTCCTCGTGTGTTTGTTTTTTTGTTGTTGGAGTGGGAGAATAGTACACTTGAGGCGAAAAAATTCTTTTGGTCAGATTATGATTTTTGCCAATCCGATTAGAGAAAGTACATTTTTTCCTCTTTCGACTATATTGTAGCATATTTTTCGGGAAAATCAAGTCCCTGAAAATGTTTTTTATGAAAATTTTGTGCGTTGTAAAGTTAAATGCACTTTCAAAAGGTCGCAAAGTGCGTTTAGCACTAAACGCTTCCTTCGGCTTCCATGGGTAAGCTTTTTTTTTCAATTAACAATCGGAAATTTATTTAGAAAATTCTTTACAAAATCATTTGATTTTATTCTGAACCGATTTATATTAGTTAATTGTTCACGAGGTATTTTATGAAAAAAAGAGGAATGTAACAGGACAATGAAACAACAGAAAACAATGGCTGACAAGCTTTCCAAGGGTGAAAATACCAGAATCTTTCTTGTGGAAAAGACGATTGATCTGGTTGCGAGAAGCCGCACATTGGAGGCCGCAACCCTGAAAACAATCGCCGAAGCATCTCAAATGGCGACGTCGACAATCACCTATCACTTCAAAAACCGCAAGCGTCTGCTGGAGTGTGTACTGGATTACATCGCCTCAAAAGGCGATTTGACCCCCGTAGGAGATTATTTGGCGGATTATCAGGATATGTTTGAATCGCAGGAGTCGCAGTCTTTCTTCATTACCGGTCTGCTGAATCATTTTAATCGCTTTTTTCGCGATTTGAGCAGGCAGGAAATGGATTACTGTATGGTTTATACATTGCTGTGGGACGTGGCTGAGCTGCGTACCGGAAAACGGGCGAATCTTCCGAGAACACGATTTGACAATGACAGGGAGGCCTTGCGTGAGATATGCAAACGGATTGCCGGTAAAAAATACACAGAGGAAGTGTACCTATGGAATCTCATGACACTGGAATCACTTGCCAAAATGATTTTCAGAAATAAAATGAATGATGATTTCTGTGCGGTAAGTCCGAAATTCAATGCACGTTTTTTGTATTTCTGCAATCATCAAATCCAGCTTGGATTGGGGCTGATTCCTGACAAGAAAGAGGATGAATAAAGTCGTTTCTCTTTCTGATTCTGAAAACATATTCAGGGAATCTCTATTCGACTTATTTATAATGAACAGAGGTTCCCTGTCATTGTACGGGATTACTCCGTGCTGAATCATTTGGCGCAAGACAGGAAACGAAAAATTGTTTTGCGTTTTTTTATGGATTGGTTAATGTTTTATGGTGAAATATCCGGGTTTTCAGTAAATGAAACTTTCCCGCACAGAAGATCATTGAGTGCGGAGGTACACAGCCCGAAAAGGCTTTCCCTGATTCTGCCGGAAAGAACAACATCCGCAGAAAATTCTTCAGAAATGATTTCAAACTCGAATTGTTCAAGCAAACGTCGGGTTTGTTCGTAAAAAGGGTAGGGCACATGAAATGAAATGGCTTTCATCGGAAGAAGTTCAACCGGCTGAGCTTTTTCCAGGGCGGCTTGTGCGGATGCCGTATAAGCGTGAACTAATCCGCCTGTGCCAAGCAGTGTGCCACCGAACCACCGTGCAGTCGTCAGCAGAACATCGGTAAGACCGCTTCCTTTCAGAACTTCCAGTGTAGGGCGTCCCGCTGTTCCGGATGGTTCGCCGTCATCGGAACATCCCATGATATTGCGCTGCGGTCCGCAGATGAACGCATAAACAACATGATTACAGGCATACTCTGCTTTCTTCTCGTTTCGGATTTCTTTTGCCTCAGTTGGAGAATGCACGATGATGGCTTCCGAAAGAAAACGGGAGTTTTTGACCTGTAATTCGGCGGATGTGTTTTGTTTCAGGATAATCATGTCCGGTTGTTTGTAAAATGATTGATGAAGTGTTGTCCGTCAAGATCGTAAAATGGTTTTCAAGACATAATATACATGCCTGTTTTCAAAAATCAATATTTTCTCCGTCTTGCATCATGAAGAATCTGGTCGAGCCTTTCCCTTTTGGTGGATTGCTCATTTTCATTGCAGATTTTTGACCAATGACAATGATGTTTCCATTGAAAAAACAAGGGAAATGTGGTATATTAAATGATACCTTTTTTATCTCCATCAGACAACCCGCGGATTTTATGAACAAAGCGTTATTTCGCAAAGCATTTATTATTTCCATGCCTGTACTTGCCGGGTATTTGGCATTAGGCTCGGCATTTGGTGTGCTGTTCAGTCAACTGCACATATCTTTTTTCTGGGCACCATTCATGAGCCTGACGATTTACGGCGGCAGTATGCAGATTTGCGGAGTGCCGATGCTTCAGGAACATTTGCCTCTGCTGGAAATCCTGTTCCTGTCCATCGTGATTAATATCCGCCATATCGTTTACGGGCTGTCTCTGATTGAAGCATTTCGCGGTGGCGGCTGGCGGACACTCTACCTGATTTTCTCGCTGACCGATGAGACCTATGCTCTTCTGACGACTCTGAAACTTCCTGAAGGTGCTGACCGTTATAAATTCATGATGACTGTTTCTGCCTTGAATCATTTGTACTGGATTGTCGGTGGTATGATTGGGGCGGCGGCCGGATCTCTGCTGAATTTCAATGCCAAGGGAATTGAATTTTCCATGACAGCGATTTTCGTCGCAATTTTAACGGATTTGGTTCGGGAGAAGAAAAATCGGATACCGGCTGTGGTTGGCGGTGCCGCAACGATTTTGGCACGAGTTCTGTTTTCAACAAAAACCATGCTCCCTCCGGCGATGCTTGCTGTTCTGGTGATTTTGCTGGTAATACGCGGAAAACTTTCAAAAATGTTCCCTGAATTTATGGAGAAAACATCATGAGTCTGAGTTATTTGATTCCGGCACTGTTGATTATGGCGGCGGTGATGTTTTCCCTGCGCGCTTTCCCGTTTGTGCTTTTTGGACGGGGAAAGAAAGTTTCCCCGATGATTCTGTATCTGGGGCATGTCATGGCACCTGCGGCAGTGGCGATGCTGGTGGTGTATTGCCTGAAAGACATTGATTTCTCCTCTCCGAATCATTTCCTGCCGGAACTGATTGCCGTCGCGGCGATTTCCGGGGTTCATTTCTGGAAACGGAACATTCTGTTATCCGTTTTCGGCGGTACAGTCCTGTATATGATTCTGGTTCAGCGTGTTTTCTGCTGACCATGCCTTGACTTTTCTCTGTTTTCGTGTACATTATTTAGAACGGTAATTTCTCTTCCTCTGATAATATTTAACGATAACGCGGAGTACGGCGTACATGACAGTCATCAACTGCAATTATTTCTCTTATGTGCTGGGCATGAGTATGCCGTTGACGATTCTGATGCCTCAGCGCCCCCCGATTGGCGGTGCCAAAAACGGGGCCGGAACGCAGGATGGATGTCCTGTTCTGTATCTTCTGCACGGTTTGACCGAGGATGAAACATACTGGTCGAGACTGACCGGGATTGAACGGCTTGCATCGTTGTACGGAATCGCGGTGGTGATGCCTCGTGCTGACCGGAGTTTTTACGCGAATATGAAATACGGTTTGCATTATTGGACCTGTCTCAGCCGCGAATTGCCGAAATTTATCGGAGAGACGTTCCGTTTCGCTACGGATCGGAAACATACTTTTGCCGCAGGAAATTCCATGGGCGGCTTCGGCGCTTTGAAACTTGCATTCAACTGTCCCGGAAGATTTTCTGCAATCGGCGCATTTTCGCCTGTGATTCAGCCGGATCCTCCCCTTTCAGGAACAACGGATTATATTCATACGGACCGGGATTTTATTTATGGCGGAATTGGCGGCAGTGTGGGAACGATTGATGATCTCATGCAGATTTCAAACTCCGCCGCGGCGCACCGTATCGAATGTCCTGTTCCCCGCATTTGGCAAGCCTGCGGAACGGAAGATTCCCTGATTGAATCCAACCGCATGTTTGCAAAGCATTTGGATCATTTAGGTCTCGAACACGAATTTCATGTTATGCCGGGGGCACATGACTGGTCTTTCTGGGACAGCTGTCTTCCCTCGTTTTTTCAATTTCTTAATTTGGAACCGCTCAAATGAAACTGTCCTATTATCTTTCTGTCGGAATCGCCGCGGCTCTGATTATCGGTGCCGTGACTGCGGTTCGCCAAAATCAGAAAAAGAAAAAAATTCATCGTGTCCTGGTGTATGAAGAACCTGCCCGGAAGTCTGAAGATACTGCCGCGAAAACTTCAAATACAGAATCTGAAGTGCAGTCGGCGGCATCTCCTGAGGAAATCGAAGCATCGTCTGCTCATTTGAAGGATTTGACGGAGGCTATGCTGAAAGAATCTCACAACAAGCAGTTCAGCAAACGCTATCGTCCGAAAGATTTCGTTTTTGATGCAGAACAGTCGAAAATGGCATCTTATTTGAAATCTTTGCCTGCTGACAGCAAGGCTTTGGCACGTGAAAAACGCCGATTGAAAATCCTTTCAAGCGTCAAATCTGCTCTGTCTGCCTATTTCGCCGCAGGCGGCTATCAGGGACCTGTCAAACTCGCCGGAAGCAGTTCCGCTTTGACCGGCACAAGTATTTCCATGGCAAACGCGAATGTCGTGATTTTGCAGACATCTTCCGGTACACGTGAAGTAACGTGGGACAAGATTTCCCCGGAAACAGTTGCCCAGATTCTGACGAACCTGGGTGCCCGGCGTAAATCTGTTGCGCGCGGCTTTGGTGAATCTCAGGAACAGCACGATGCTCAAGTGGCAGATGAATTTCTGCTGGCCGCTGTGTTCTGCGATTGGTACGGGTATTACAAACAGGCTGTGATGCTGGTCGGGCGTGCTGTGGAAGCAAATCCTGAAATCTCTGTTTTCGCAGAGAAAATCTTTCTGGACTGATATTCGCATATCGTACATTTAACTTTAATCATATCAAACGAACTGATTTCAAAGGTCATTGACAAATGAATTTGAAAAGAATCTTCATGCAGTTGTCAGGCGCAGTTTGAGGCGGTGCAGGGAATGTAACCTCCGAAAATGATTCCTTTGCAAGTGCCTGTGAGGCGTTCAAAGCATCGGCAGGTCTTTTGAAAGCAGCTCAAAACTTAAAATTAGGAGAAATCCCACTATGAATATCCTCGTCATCGGAAGCGGCGGTCGTGAACATGCGATTTGCCATACCCTGAAACGAAGCCCTGAAACGGAACGTCTTTTCTGTGTGCCGGGCAACCCCGGTATTGCGAAAATTGCTGAATGTCCTGCTTTGCCGAAGAATGACTGGAATGCCGTCGCGGAATTTGCGGCTGCAAATGATGTGAAACTCGTGGTCGTCGGTCCGGAAGCACCTCTGTGCGATGGTGCCGCTGACTTGATTCGTGCGAAAGGCATTGCCGTGTTTGGTCCCTCCAAGGATGCCGCGCAACTGGAAGGCAGCAAGGATTTCTCCAAGAAATTCATGACGAAATACGGTATCCCGACTGCGGCGTTCGGTACTTTCGACAACCGCGAAGATGCACGAGCCTATGTGAATGCGCAGTATGACCGTGGCATTGATCTGGTCGTGAAAGCTGACGGACTTGCCGCAGGGAAGGGCGTGATTGTTGCCGCAGACCGTGCCGAAGCGCTGGCGGCAGTGGATTTCTGCTTTGACGGTGCTTTCGGTTCTGCCGGTGCCCGTGTCGTCCTGGAAGAGTGCCTGATTGGTGAAGAAGCCTCCATTTTAGCTTTGACCGATGGCAAGTCCATCCAGGCTCTGGCAAGTTCTCAGGACCATAAACGTCAGCTTGACAATGATATGGGACCTAATACCGGCGGTATGGGCGCGTATTCGCCCGCTCCCGTTGTAACCGATGAATTGATGGCGGCTGTGCAGGAACAGGTCCTGAATCGCTTCCTCGCAGGGATTCAGACGGAAAAACTGGATTATCGCGGTCTGATTTATGCCGGTATTATGGTGACGAAAGACGGTCCGAAGGTTTTGGAATTTAATGTGCGTTTCGGCGACCCTGAAACGGAAGCCGTTCTCATTCGCCTGAAATCCAGTTTGGCCGATGCTTTGTACAAGACTGCTCTGGGCAAGCTCGATGAAGTAAATCTGATGTGGGCGGATGCCCCCGGAATCTGCGTTGTTTTGGCTTCAGGAGAATATCCTGTCGGTTCGATTGTGAAAGGTCATCCGATCAGCGGTATCGAAGAAGCTGAAAAGTGCGGCGCGGTGGTGTTCCATGCCGGAACTTCCACGGATGAACAGGGGCGTTTTGTCAATGCGGGCGGACGTGTTTTGGTTGTTGCCCAGAGTGCGCCGACAATCAGTAAGGCGATTGATGCTGTGTACAAATCCCTCGCTCACATTTCGTGGAAAGACATGCAGTATCGTCACGACATCGCTCAAAAGGCTTTGAAGCATCAGATTTGAAGAGATGCCGGTTCATTTTGTCGCATGAAATGAAAAAAGCCGATGTTTCTTTCGCGGAGACATCGGCTTTTTTTTATGCCTTTTTTCTCCGTCCCGCCGTCCGTCTCGTTGCCTGTACTATCAGCAGAATCAGAAATCTTGACGGCTTTACAGCTTCGACCGGATCCACAAATTCCTTTATTTTGCCGGAAATTTTATTTTTTCTTCTTCCCGCACTGGAAAAAGTGTCATCTGTATGCTAAAGTATTTCTCACGCATTTCTTTCATAATTATCCTTTCTGTTGGTTTTCAAAAGATAATTTGAATCTGTTGCGTGTTTTTCAAGTTACCAAATTAAACTTTGGAAATTACCTCAGGATACTTTAATTTCCCTCCATCAAAACAAGAAGGTCAAAATGGAACAAACAGAGAAAAAGCAAGGTTTTAACGGCAAACAATTCATTATCTGGATGTCTGCGCTCGTTTTAGGCGCGATTCTCGGTGCGCTGGGAATCGAATGGCTGAACAAGTTCTTCAATTTCATTGCAACAGTGTACACCCGTCTGTTCCAGTTTGTTGCGGTGCCGACTATCGCACTGGCGGTGCTGACCACACTTGCTGCTTTGGGCGCGAAGAAAAACATCGGTAAAATCTTCCTCCATACCATCATTTATACGCTGTTGACCACGATTGCCGCCGCTGTTGTCGGAACCGTGCTGTTCAAAATTATCGCTCCGGGCAATATCCCCGTTGACATGATTCAGCAGGGACAGTCCAGTGTGCCGCAGAATCTCGGTTCGATTTCCTATTACGATCACATCCTCTCCGTTGTGCCGGATAACATTCTGAAGCCTATTTCTTCCGGCAATGTACTCAGCATTCTGCTTGTTTCCGCCGCTATGGGCATCGCGCTGGCATTCCTGAAAGAATCCGAAAATATTCAGGTGCTTCTGAAAGCCATTCTCGGTATGCAGGAACTGCTCTTTACGCTCATCAGAGCTTTGGTGTGGACACTGCCGCTCGGTATCGTGGCGTTTGCCGGACAGCTCTCCGCACAGGTTACTGCCCCCGGCGATTTGATTGGCACGCTCGGCAAATATGTTGCGGTCGTCATTGGCGGCAATCTGATTCAATTCTTCATTATTCTGCCGCTTTTCCTGATTGTCCGCGGCTTGAATCCGCTGAAAGTTTTCCGCTCTATGCTTCCGGCAGTCCTCATGGCACTTTTCACAAAGAGTTCTGCGGCAACCCTGCCTGTTACCGTAGCGTCTGCTGAAAACAATATGAAAGCCAAGCCGGAAGTGGCACGTTTCATCCTGCCGATTTGCTGCACCATCAATATGAACGGCTGTGCGGCATTTATCCTCGTTACTTCGCTTTTTGTCATGCAGAACGGCGGAATGGCTCTTACGTTCCCCGTTTTGCTCCTTTGGATTCTGATTTCCGTGGTTTCCGCCATCGGCAATGCCGGTGTGCCGATGGGCTGTTACTTCCTGACGCTTTCCCTGATGTCCGGCATTGGTGCCCCCATCGGTATCCTCGGTATCATCCTGCCGATTTACTCCATTATTGATATGATTGAGACTGCTGAAAACGTCTGGTCCGATTCCTGCGTCTGTGCCATAGTCAACAAAATCATGTCCAAGCCGGAAAACGCCTGACAGATAAAATACGTAAAAAGGGGCTTCTCTGCTTGAAATGATTGATTCAAGACAAGAAGAAGTCCCGGAAAACATATCGTTTGAGCATTCTGTCCGCGTGACAGATGCTTACAACAAAACAAACGGGTAACTTTCCCATTCTGCCGTACATGGCAGATGAAAGTTATCCGTTTTTCACACAAAAATGCCGCCATATAAAAAATATGACGGCTGAAAATGGAAACAAGATTGTTTCGTGGAAAAAGTCATTTGGCTTTGACCCTAAACTCCGGTATTTTT
>DCIG01000073.1:0-4110 GCA_002315855.1 Lentisphaeria bacterium UBA1732
GTCCAGGTTTTGGGGAGCAGCGCAATCATTGTTTACGCTCTTTTTATTACAATAATTGATGCTCTTGAATTGCGAATAACAATTTCCATTAATCAGGAAAAGAAGGAGTTGCTTCAAGAATTTCAGGACTTCACAAAAAGTATTATGCAAATTGACCTTGCAAGCCCAAGTGCCCTGCAAAAGGCAAGAGTTTTCAGAGTTGGCGTAACTAATGCTGCAGACCGTGGACTTGATATGTATTCCAACTGGGGACCTGCAATTCAAATAAAACACCTCACTTTGGACGAGGATCTTGCCTCAAGTATTGTTGATAGTGTTTCTGCCGACAGAATTATTATCGTTTGCAAGGATGTTGAAAAAAAATTACTTGTCTCTGTGTTAACTCAAATTGGCTGGAAATCTCGTATTCAAAGTATTGTTACAGAAGAAAATCTTATTGGTTGGTATGAAAAAGCACTGCGCGGTAAATACTCTGATATTCTCGC
Organism: Lentisphaeria bacterium UBA1732; assembly: GCA_002315855.1. Lineage (GTDB taxonomy): Bacteria > Verrucomicrobiota > Lentisphaeria > Victivallales > UBA1829 > UBA1732. Next base: position 486 of record DCIG01000073.1, read on the forward strand.
AAAACCTCTCTTGGGAATTTTAGTAGAGGAAATGCAGAATGAATTTCCGTCGATTGGAGAAACAGCCACCATCATTGATCCCCGGCATTATGAAAATATTACCGATGACTATTGGAAATGATAGGAGGGAAAATGCAGAAAGAAAAGTTTGAAAAGTGGCTAAAGATTAACAATATTTCAAACAAAATGGTCAGCGATCATGTTTCACGTGTAATGCGTCTGGAACGTGTTTTTACTGTAATTTTTGGGGCATCATTTTCTTTTGAAAAAGCCTATCAAAAAGATAGATGTGAATCGTTGATAAGCCTGTTGCGAAGCAAGGGAGATAATCCAGATTTAAAAAAATACAGCAATATTGATCTCCCAATCGGCAAATCCACGATGGCAAGTATTCGTTATTCATTAAGAACATATTGTCGATTTTTGAACAGCGGAATATGATATGGACATTTTTTCCCCTGCTCAAAGACACCATATAATGGGTCGAATTCAAGCAAAAAATACGAATCCAGAACTAATAGTTCGATCTTTCCTTTTTCGTAATGGATTTCGATTTCGGATTCACTGTAGAAATTTACCTGGAACACCTGATGTTGTTCTAAAAAAATACAAGACGATTATTGATGTTCGTGGTTGTTTTTGGCATTCTCACAGTGGGTGTAAGGCCGCGACCATACCTGCAAGTAATATGCCTTACTGGATGGCGAAATTAAATAGAAATGTTGAACGCGACATTCAGAATGAAATTGAAGTAAAAAAACTCGGGTGGAATCTTATTGTCGTATGGGAGTGCGAAACCACAAAAAATAATTTTCCTCCCAAAAATCTTTTAGATTTTGTCCGTCTTCATAGGAAGGGGAGATCAGATGCCTCTCTGTGAACTCACTAATATGTGCATGATTATCGCTCCTGATAATCGTGTCTTGGTGCAACATCGTCTGCCTAAACCATCTAATCCATGGTGTGGATTAACTTTCCCCGGTGGACATTTGGAAGCAGGAGAGTCTATTGTATCCTCTGTAATCCGAGAAATCCGGGAAGAAACAGGTTTAACTATTTCCCAGTTATCAAACTGTGGATATGTTCAGTGGTATAATCCCGAAAAACAATCTCAATATATTGTTTTTCTTTTTCGTGCAACAAGTTTTTCCGGTGAGTTAAAATCTTCTTCCGAGGGGCGCATGGAGTGGATGGCGATAGAAGAGATGCTGACTGGTAAAATGGCGCCGAACATGGAAAAATATTTGCGCGTTTTTTTAAATGCTGATGTTCTACAAGCATATGGAGTTTCTGGAGCGCATCTTTCGCCTATTTTACAGGATGGCAGAAGAGAATGTTAATGACACAGCGTAAATCAAAGAAAAAGACCAACGGCATCGGGAACATCTTCTCGGTGATTGCCATTGCCCTTCTTGCGGTATTTTTCCTTTCCGCTTGCTCTCATATTCCGCAACCATCCGTTGAATCCAAGTACGACAACCTTGCACTTGGTGTTCTCGGCAAGGCTGACACAATAGTCGACCGCGAAGGATATTCGTTGGGATATAACGAACTTCATGAACAGGCGGCATGGGTTGTTTACCACATGACAAAAGAAGAGGCATCCTCAAAAGAATCAAGCAGGACAGAGAATTTCCGTGCTGACCCGGAAATCCCGACAGGAAGCGCAACGCTTGCCGATTACAAAGGTTCAGGCTATGACAGAGGACATCTTGCTCCGGCGGCAGACATGGCATTCTCGGAAAAAACGATGTCGGAAAGTTTTTACTTGAGCAATATGTCTCCGCAGAAACCGGCATTCAATCGGGGCATCTGGAAAGATTTGGAAGCGCAGGTACGGGACTTTGCCATCACCGAAGGCGACATCTATGTTGTTACCGGACCGGTTCTCACAAATGCGAAAGAAAAAACGATTGGCAACAGTCAGGTAACTGTTCCTGAGTATTACTACAAGGTCGTTTACGACCGTACAGCACCGGAAAAGATGATTGGATTCATTCTGCCAAACGAAGGCAGCAAGCAATCTTTGACGGATTTTGCGGTTACCGTGGATGCAGTGGAAAAAGCTACGGGGCTGAATTTCTTTTCGACTGTTCCGCAGCCGAAGCAGGAACAGCTGGAAAGTTCCATTTCGGTAAACGACTGGCAGTGGAAAAAATGACGGGGCTTGCCTTCACCACACGCCTTCCTTTGGCCGTCATGATTGCGATGGGCATCAAGCAATGGGAAAACCGGAGCGCGATGCCAATGCCATCCAAAGGCGTATGCGGCATAACGGTTTCCAAATCTTCATCTGCGGCAGAGTATGCTAATTTTATCGGCTGGGCGAACAGAGTGTTTCCGGCGGAAGCGTTTGTTGCCTTGCCGCCATGGGAACAGGTTTCCGGCTGGCGCGGCAAGCTGATTGCCGTCTGCGACTACGAGGCATCCTATACACACGGACCGCCAATCTGGAACGAGGGCTACCCGGTCTGGTGGCACTTGACGAATGTCCGGCTGCTGAAAGAGCCGATTCCCTGCCGGGGCAATGTCGGGATGTGGGAGTTGCCGGATTCTTTGTTACAAACACTTTCAGCATTGGAGAATCAAAACATGAATTACCTTGCTCCTGCAATTTATGAAGACGGAACAAGACTGGATTGCATCGTAAAAACAACGCTGGACAAAATTGCTGCCGAAAGCAAACTTCTTCAATATCAATGAACCATACCAGGAATCTTTTTAAGCATTTCTCCCCTTCCAGCTTCCTCCCGGAATCACTTTAGCCATTTCAGACACATCATTCATGACATATACCCAGCCGCGGTCTGCGGTGCCGTCTTCCAGCACGACCTCAATTTCTTCGCGGTCGTACAGACGGGGGTAGCCTTCGAGGCGGTCGATGCCCGGCCAGTCGGTGATGGGTACTTCCATGATTTCGCCATGAACTGTTCCGCTGCCGGTGAGCTGAACTGCGGGGAATCCCCAGCCGGTATCGTAGAGCGTTCCCCTGAACGTGCATGGTTTGATTGAGACGGCGTTCCGGCAGAACCTGTGATTGCGTTCGCCGGTCATGAGTGTGCCGTAGCATACAATTTTGACGGTATTCATTTTCTTTTTGCTCCTGATTGTGAAGTTGTCCTTGATATGGTGCTGCCGTGCGCCGGTGGCGCATATCTGGCGGTAATCATCCGGATAGCTGAGTCCCTCGCGTTTCCGTTTGGTTTCGAGACTCATTTCATAGACGAGCGCATGGTAGATTTCATTGCGGAACTCGACTTCAAGCCAGAGCTTCCGATAGATATGCGGATAGCCTTCATAGGCATCCAGCCGCTTCATGTCTGCCTGGGTAATCAGATAGAGCATTCCGTTGACATCGCATCCGTCCTCGAAGTCGATGTCGGCGTAGAGCCGTTCGACCAGGCGGTAGTGATGGAGCGTTGCCTTGCCGACTTCCGTTGCACTTGGGCAGCGCATCTTCATGCGTTCGCGGTTCATATTCGAGCCGTAGGCGAAGTAGAGAATCATGTCGCTCATTGGAGTCCTTTCTGTTGTGTACGCTATTACTAAAGCATGGGATTCAGTTTTTGCAAATCATATTTCCATCTTTTCCTAAGAATTAATATTTCAATTTACCGCGCTGTTT
>DCIG01000073.1:4271-5632 GCA_002315855.1 Lentisphaeria bacterium UBA1732
GACTTGACATTTCAATTTATGATGCTCAAAGAATCTTCGGTATTTCTTCTGATTTCGACTTGCATAATGAATATTTCATGCTCGAAAAGAATCTTCGGTATTTCCTGCGATTTCGACTTGCATAAGCTCATATCCATGCTTGCTGAATGTGCCAGAATCCATATATCGCTTAACATAAAATGCAAGTCGAATCTTGCAAATATCCGCAAGAAAGAATCATATTTATTATCGGTATTTCTTCGCTAACTTACTGGCTATTAACGAATAGAATGCTTAATTAATATGTAATGCGGGACGCATGGGGCGAACCGCAAGGCCTGAACAAAAACCTAACAACGGAGGTACAAAATGGCCAGAACGCAGGAAATCACAGAGGCGATGAAAACCCTCGGATTCGGTACGGAACTTGAATACGAACACATCAGCAGAGAAAAAGCCGCCAAGGCAGTGCAGAGCGTAGTCGGCGGAACAATCCGCCACACCGGCGGAACCTACGACACATGGACGGTAACCGCAGAAGACGGACGCGAATGGAAGGCGGTCACCGACGGAAGCCTGAGCGACCGCATGACGAGCGCAGAGGTGGTAACCCCCATCCTCAAGTGGGACGACCTCGGCACACTGAAGGAAGTGGTACGCGCCCTGCGCAGAGCCGGAGCGAAAGCCGAAGCCACCACGAGCCAGCACGTCCACGTAGGCGTACAGCACCTGAATGCCAAGCAAATCGGGAACATCGCAAAAATCTTCTACAAGTACGAAAACCTCATCCTCAAGGCCCTCGGCACACGCCAGTCAAGACTGAACGGCTACACCAAACCCACCGACCCGCAGTTCATCGAACGCCTCTGCAAAACCAAACCGCGGAACCGGATAACCCTGAACCGGGTATGGTACGGATACCAGAATCCGCATCCCAGCCACTACGATGGGAGCCGCTATCACGACCTGAACCTGAACAACCTGTTTTATGGCACAGGGACGGTGGAGTTCAGAGCCGCAAACGGAAGCCTCGATGCAAGAGAGGTGATGGCATCCACTGTACTCTGCCTCGCAATCGTAGCCAAGGCAATGACCGCCAAAGCCGCAAGCGCAAAAAACAAACGCGAGTACGATGAGGCGACCGCCAAATATGACATGCGGGTAACGCTCATCAACCTCGGCTTAAACGGCGATGAGTTCAAAAGCGTCCGCAAGCACCTCCTCAAGCGGATGCCCGGAAACGCCGCATGGAAGCATGGCAGACCGAATGCCTGACCGCAAGGGAAAAGGGAGGTCGCAAGACCTCCCGCCCCCATGAGCATGGCATCATCAAATAGCAAGTCAAATCTCGAAGAAACTGCGAAGATTCTTTGAGCATGATT
>DCIG01000050.1:0-94674 GCA_002315855.1 Lentisphaeria bacterium UBA1732
GCGTTTACTTTTTCAATTAACTCAAGTAAAAAGGGTGAAAGAAAATGGAGTTTTCCCTTGAAGAATACGGGAATACGGATTATCTTATTTATATCGGTTTCTTATCTTTCATTCCGAGGTGTCAAACCGGACACCTGATTTTTTCAAAGCGCCGGAAACGGGTTTTTGCAAAGCCCTGTTTTTTCACGGATGCAAACACCAACAAATTACCGGACGCGCTTTGCTGTGCCGTCCCAAAGCAATGTACTATGCCTGACCAAACTTTTCCGCTTTTCCATATTGTGCTTCATGCCCCGGAAATTCCTCAGAATACAGGGAATATCGGGCGAATTGCCTGCAATACAGGCTGTCGTCTGCACCTCATCGAGCCCATTCCGTTTTCGTTTGATGACAAACATTTGAAGCGGGCGGGCATGGATTACTGGCATCATGTGGACTGTCAGATTCATCCCGACTGGCAGACCTTTTATCCGCAGGCGAACGGTGCGCCGATTTATTTTTTCTCCACGAAAGCGAAACAGAGTTACTGGGATTGTCCATTTGAACCCGGCAGTTTTCTGGTGTTCGGCAGTGAAAGCTGCGGGCTTCCCCAGTATTTGCACGACACATTTGCACCTCAGTTCTATACTATTCCGATGCCGGGGAATTTTTACCGCAGTCTGAATCTTGCAAATTCGGTTGCAATTGCCGTTTATGAAGGATTGCGCAAGCAAACTTTGAAGGAGAACGCATGAAGAATCAGCCCGACAAAGATACTGTTGTGCAGCCTGCTCCCGAAAATGCGGCTCCTGTCGCAGAAAAAACGGAGTCTGTGGTCTGGAAAATCACGAAATTCGTGCTGAAACTGGGGGTTTCGGCTGCGATTTTGTGTTATTTGATTTTTTCGCGGGACATCAAATGGTCGGATTTCGGAAATGTCAAACCGATTTACATTTTCTTTGCGTTTCTCTGTGTTCTCGCACAGGTTTTTCTGACCTCTGTCCGGTGGCGTTCCCTGCTGAAAACGGCAGGGATTCGCTGCTCTGTCTACGAGGCATTCAGCTTGCAGATGCAGGGATTGTTTTTTTCGCAGTTTCTCCCCGGCGGGTCTGTGGGCGGCGATGTGGTCAAGGCGGGTATTATGGCTTCACGTACTCCGTCCGGCGGGAAATTCAACTGTGTTTTCTCCATCTTCATGGACCGGCTTTGCGGTTTGAATGCACTGCTGCTGACGCTGCTGCTGACGTGCCTGATGTGCCGCGACACGATTGCCCTGTTTGACGAGCCGGACCGCAACGCGCTGATGATTATGTGTGCGGTATGTGCGTGTCTTTTTGCGGCGACGGTGATGCTGTTTTTCTGCGATTTGCTGTACAAGGCGGCTTTTTTCCGTTTCTTCCTGAATATCGCCGACAAGCTGACGAAAAATACATTCCGGCAGGCGGCGGATGCGGTTTCGCTGTATCGCACTCACTGGCAGCAGATTGTGTTTTGGATCGGATGCACCACATTTGTGTTTTTTCCGATTCTGGGACTGCCTGTCTGGCTGCTTGCGAACGGGATTTACGGTGCGCCCAGCCGTCCGCTTTTGCCATGCCTGATGACCTCCAATATTTCACAGGCGATTGCCGCAATTCCGATTTCTTTCGGCGGCACGGGAACGCGTGATGTAGCATGTACGCGAATGCTGGAAGCCATGAATTTCAATGCTCCCGACAATGTTCTTGTGCCCCTGCTGGTAACGGCAATTACCATCGGTGTGGGATTGCTCGGCGCATTTTTCTTCGTGGGCGACCGTAAAAAGAATGCGCCGTCTCAAGCTCAAAAGAAAAACTGAACCTCAATTAGTATATGGAGACAAAACACGATGAGAAAACCGGATATTTTCGATGAAATCATCCGCTGTCTGGCAGATTCTGAAGTATTTAACCCGGATACCTCTCTGAACCCTGAAGTTCAGAAGGCATTTTTCGGGGGCGTGGCGGCGAAGAAAGCACCTGTTGTGCCGGAACCGCCTGTCCAGACGATTCGCATCGCGAAAACCGTGAAACAGGAAGCCACACCTGCTCCGGCAGAGGCTTCGATGCCTGATGTCCCGCCGTTTTCATCCGCTTCCGCGGTTCCGAATGCCGCCGCTGCGCCGTCTGTCCCGGACCTGAATGAGATTGCCTCTGCCGGCATGGATGAACTGCGCGCGATGACGATGTCCTGCCGTGGATGCGGCTTGTGCCAGACGCGTACCAATGTGGTTTTCTGCGACGGCAATCCCGAAGCGAAACTCATGTTCATCGGGGAGGGACCGGGGGCGGATGAAGATGCTCAGGGGGTGCCGTTTGTCGGCCGTGCAGGCGAACTTCTCACGCGCATGATTGCGGCGATGACCTTCGACCGCGCCACGGAAACATACATTGCGAACATCGTGAAATGCCGTCCTCCCGGAAACCGCAATCCCAATGACGAAGAAGCGGCCGCATGTATACCGTACCTGAAACGCCAGATTGAACTCGTCCAGCCTCGCGTGATTGTCCTGCTCGGGGCTGTGCCTCTGCTGTATCTGATGGGGATGAAAGGTATCTCGAAACTGCGCGGCAGCTGGCTGTATTACAATGGAATCAAGGTTATGCCGACGTACCACCCTGCATTCCTGCTCCGCAATCCTCCGGCGAAAAAAGATGTTTGGCAGGATCTCCAAATCGTGATGGCGGAATTCGGCAGAAAACCTGTCAGCCCTGCCGCCCGCAGTTAATTTTTTCTGAAACAGTCAATCCATGCTTTCCTATTCCATCAAACGCATTTTATACTCCATTTGGATTCTGCTGGGGATTCTGCTGATTACATTTCTGCTGTTCCGTGTGGCGGCGGGTGATCCGACGGCGATTCTGCTGGGGAAAAATCCGACGCCGCAGGATGTGGAGCAAATGCGTGATGCACTGGGGTCCGGCAAGCCGCTGTTTTTCGGGCATTGGTGCAAAACCGAGCTGTACACATCCGCAGATTTCACCGGAAAACACAGCGAATTTCCCGGTATTGAGCTGACGAATGTTACTGCGGAGGAAGACGGACTGCATCTGAACTCCGGGTGCAAACTTGTTTTTCAGCGTCATTTTGCACCTGCATCCGGGCGGAAAATTCGATTGACTGTTTGTGGAAATGCGCTGTTGAAAATCAATGAGACGGTATTGAATGTAATGGGAAAATCGGTCTCCGTGGAATTGGAGGATGTGCCGGAAACGCTTGAAATCTCCCTTGCGGAAAACTCAGAGGACAGGATGATTTCGGAAATTTCGTTTGAGAAATCCAATCCCACGCCGTTTGATTCGCAGGCTCTGGATGCGCTGAAAGAACTGGTCGTATTCCGCAGTACGTTCCCGTATGTGAGCTTCTTCAACTTCGGCAATACGCTCCTGACGCGTGAGCCGATTCGCGCGAAACTCCTGCGCGGCATGGTGCCGTCCCTTGTGATTATGATTCCGATTTTCATTGGCGAACTTGTTTTCGGAGTTATTCTGGCGTTGATTTCCTGTGCATTCCGCGACACTCTGCTGGATCGCACCATTGTGGTGTTTTCTGTGGCGGGAATGAGCATCAGCTACCTCGTTCTGATTATTCTGGGGCAGTGGTTTCTGGCATATTACCTGAATCTTTTCCCGGTCTGGGGATGGGATTCGCCGCGATGTGTGGCATTGCCGGTGATTCTCGGCATTATTTCCGGGACGGGGAGCGGGGTGCGTTTTTACCGGACGGTTTTCATTGATGAAATCAGGAAAGAATACCTGCGGACGGCACTTTCAAAGGGCGCGTCTCCTGTACGTCTTTACGGCGTGCATCTTCTGCGGAATGCGCTGATTCCGATTCTGACCCGTGCGTCCACGGTGCTTCCGTTTTTGTTTACGGGCAGTCTGCTGCTGGAAAGTTTCTTCGGCATTCCCGGTCTCGGTTACGAAGGGGTGAATGCGCTGAACAGTTCCGACCTCGGCATGTTGAAAGCCCTGGTCCTGCTTGGGGCTCTGCTCTTTATTGCAATCAATCTGATTACGGACCTGCTTTATGCGTGGGTTGACCCGCGCATCCGGGTGGAATAACACGGCTTCCCGATGGATGATATGGCGTGTCCCCGATGAACAGCATTCATGAAATGATCATCTGAATCAGGGGAGCTGATTTCAAAAGTCATTACCGGGAAGTCATCAGTTTTGAGGCGCGACGCTGATGTCTCTGGCAAGCACCGGCCGGAATCCTGTTCCTGTGTCCGCTTCATTGGGCGGCATGAAATCGCGATAGGCGGAACGCGCTTTTTTCGGTTCCACACCCCATGACCCGCCGCGAATGACACGACAGGCCGTTTCGGTGGTCCATGTTCCGGCATCGTAGTCGCGGAAACGCGTATAGGCTGTGTTCACCGGGTTTCGGGCATACGGGTCGACGGCGGTGTCTTTCGTGTAAAATGCGGCATTGTACCAGTCGGCGCACCATTCTGCGGCATTGCCGGACATATCGTACAGGCCCCACAAATTCGGCAGGCGTCCGGCGACCCCGGCGGATACCAAATGCCCGTCATCCGGCGCGGGATCGGAGATTTGTTTGAGCTGCCAGTTGAAATGATTTGCGGCGCGGGTGTCCAGCAGATTTGCATATTTCGCTCCGTCTGCACCGAATTCATTTGCCCAGTGGAAATTTGTGGATGTTCCGGCCCGGCAGGCATATTCCCACTCCGCCTCGGTCGGCAGCCGGTACACATAACCGGAGGGAAGACGTCCCGAAGCACGTTCCAGCTCCGTGATTTTGGCGCAGTACATGACCGCCTGATCCCATCGCACGCGCACAGCGGGCTGATCGGGGAAATTCAGCCGATACCCATTCCAAACACCTGCATCGAATCCGGGAATCAAAGCGTGCATTTGACGGTTTGTAACCTCTGTTCGCGCCATCCAGAAGGGGGAAGAAATCGTTACCTCATGCGCGGGCATTTCATTGTCCAGCGATCCCCCCATCTTGAATGTTCCTTTCGGAATTCCAATCATTTCCAGATATGCGGTCGGGCAGATGAAATCCGCGCCTTTGCCGCCATCGGCCGGAATAACCGGCGGTGTTTTACGACTGTTCATTTTTGCGGCGGCGGCATCATTTTGCTGCTGGAGTTTGTGGCGCAGTGTTTCCGGCGCGAGAGGCATTACATTCTCTGTGCGGAAGGTCATGAGGGCGACTTCGTGCAAATCCGCCGCATATTGGTTCGGGATGCCGTCGTTCGTTGTTGTTTGCGGGGGTGTTTCTTCCATGTGATTCAGTTGAGCCAGAGCCGCTTCCAGCTGTTTCTGTTTGTTCAGGCTCTCCCGGAGAAAGACGATTCCCGCCGTAATAAGCCCGATAATCATGACTGCCGCGAAAAGCAGTGCGAACAAACGGAAAATACGCAGATTGGCACTTTGATGCGCGATTTCAGCCCGCGCCGTGCTTCCTACGGTGTCAAAACGCGTTCCGGGCTTGATTCGGAACTGTTTCGGCAGTTCAGCTCCGTCTTTTTGACTGGATTGTTTGATTGTATTCATCGTTGTCGGTTGATTCGGATTGGTGTCGGTTTCCGGGAAGAGTGTCCTGATTCATTCGGAATGATTTTACAGATGTGTCAAAAGACAGGTTTAAACTTTTAAATCAGCTCAATATCCCCAATGAACAGAGGTGCCCTGAAGTGGAAATACAGAGAAAATCATTCTGTGCTTGAAAAGGAAATCGGAACATATTGAGACTTCCTTGTCAAACATGAAATACTATAGTTGAAGTTTCGGAAAAATCAAGTTCATCGGGCAGAATTGACTGCAAGTGATTTTGTATTATCCTGTATACTCCGGCTTTTTTCCCTGACCTGCGGACGAAGCTCCTCCGGCAAGTCAGAATCTTGGCGTCGGCAGAGAGAAGATTTCCCGAAAAAAATTCTGCCGAATATTTCCGTCCATCCATTGAGGCAGACGGCCATATTCAGCAGAATCAGAAACAGATATTAGAGTTTATCTGTTATTATTTGGCTTTTGTGCGATACACCACGATCTTGCCCGATTCCTTGCCCGGAATGACTTTCATCATCAGGGTATTGGTAACCTCAGTGCCGACGCCCATCAGTGTAAGGGTGGCGGTAACGGTGGGTTCAGGATTTTCCGCAGTGGAGATGAGTTCCTTTTCGGTCAGCTGACCGGCCCAAAGGACGGGACCGTAGGAATGATTGAGTACCCAGCTGCCCGGAGTGATGTTGTCGAAAGCATACTCGTCAACGCCGTCCTTGAGCATTGTGATCAAGGTTCCGGCACCCTGACTGTAGGAGCCGACACCGGCACCGCCGCCTCGTTTTGCGAGCTGGATTTCAGCACCGCTGCCGAGTGTGGCGAGGGTATTTTCGTGATACTGATCAAGTCCGCTGGAGAATGCTTCAACCTCGAAGAAATATTCGGGTTTGGTGTTCAGACTGTGCATGTACAGGGTATTTTTGCCGTAAACGATGTAGCTGTTGTACAGCTTGTTCGGCTCGATGCCATAACGGACCACATAACCGTCAGCACCTGCGACAGGCGTCCAAAGAAGATTGGCTTCGCGGCGGTCTTCCGGATTACGGACTGCCTTGAAATCAGTAACTTTGGTGGTTTTCATCTTGGGAGTGGTGCCGAAGATGCGGAGATCTTTGATACTGAACAGTGCATTGTCGTAAGTCGCGATGTTGGTAACCTTGACGTAACGGGCATTCAACGGCTTTTCAAACTCGTTGTAGTCGTGCTTCAGTTCAAGATGATTTTCGGGCTTGTCAATGACTTTGGTCCAATTTTTTCCATCGGTGGAAACAGAGACTTCATAGCACTGGTAGAGAGGATCACTGGCCGCTGTTGCACCTGTGCGGGCAGGACGCTGACCGCCCATGCCACCCATGCCGCCCATGCCGCCCATAGCAGGCATACCGCCGCCGAAACCGCCCATGCCGCCCATGCCGCCCATAGCAGGCATACCGCCGGCAGGAGCTGCGCCGCCAGCAGCCGGAGCACCGCCGCCGAAACCGCCCATGCCGCCCATAGCAGGCATACCGCCGCCGAAACCGCCCATACCACCGGCAGGCATACCACCGCCGAAACCGCCCATGCCGCCCATACCGCCAGCAGCCGGAGCACCGCCGCCAGCAGGACGATTACCGCCGGCAGAACGATTTGTCTGCTGCGGTGCACTGATGTGATCCCAGTTGATCTGGATGGCATTGATGCTGGCCATGCCGCCGAGGTCTACCATGAAATATTCACCGGGCTTGCTGCTTTCCGCGGCCCAGCAGGTGAGGAAGTCCTCGTCAAGAGCGTTGGAGGGGAGATAGTTCCCCGATGTGGAGGAAACTTCTGTGCGTTTCTTGTAGGAGAGAAGTTTCCAGTTGGTGTAGTTGTCTGCGCCGCCGACTTTGCGGTCAGCCGGATAGTACTGCGGATAATCGCCGTAAGCGGTATCGGAGTACATTACGCCGTCCTTGTCCACTGCGGTCGGGAAGATGGCGAGTTCGGAGCCGCGTCCGGTTTCGCCGTAATGTGCAGGAATCATACAGATGGTCCAGAGATTGCCCTTCTTGTCGTGGAAGGTGCTTCCGTGTCCGGCTCCGACCTGGAAGCCGCTGGTTTTGAATGTCAGCGGATTGTGTTCGGAGTAGGTGAACGGTCCCATGGGATTGTCGGAGACATACACTCCGTGAGAGTACGAAATGAACTCAAGTCCGATGGCTGCGTACTGCAGATAATACTTGCCGTTATGCTTGGTTACCCACGGACCTTCAATCCAAGGGAGTTCCTCAGGATTGTATTCGCGGCGGCCGTTGAAGATGGAGTAGATAACATCTTCAGGCTTGCGCACTTCAAAACCGTGATTCTTGATGTCGCTGAAGAAGAGCGGTTTGGGCGCGGACTTCTCCTTGAAAGTCTTGGTATCAAGTTCGACGACCTGGAACGGCATGATCTGGGACCATCCGAAATACAGATACAGACGGCCGTCATCTGCAAACAGATTGGCATCGCCGTAGCGGTCGCTGCTCAGTTCGCCGATCTTTTCCCAGACGCCCTTCTTGGGATCGACGGCCTTATAGACGTTGCGGTTGTTCATCGAGCAGCCGATCAGCTCGCCGTTGAACTCCACGACGGAGACAACTCCGGCAGGATAGTTGGGGGCATCGACATAGGTCCAGTTCTGGAAGTCCTTGGAGTACCAGTAACCTTTGCGATGCGATACGAACAGATAGTAGTCGTCCTGGAAAATGAGGACGACTGGTTCGCCGCCGCGAACTCCTCTTTCATGTCCGACGAGAACGTCGAGAGGGTTGGCGAAAGTGTGTCTTGTCTGCTGTGCGTACACGGAAATGCCGGCAGTCATGGCGCCTGCCACTGCAAGCGCAATCAATAATTTGGAATGTTTCATGGGTTGTAATAAGTTGTTGGAGTGAGGGAACCTCAATCAAGTTTTTTGAAAGAAGCTCAATGATGATTGGATAAGAATTGCATTCGCAATCCTTCGTTACCATAAAATAAGCCTGTATTTTGTTTTTGTCAAGGCTTGAAAATGAGAAAAATGCCTTTTTTTTCATTTTCTATGAAAAAATCTTCAGAATGACGCATCTGTCAAAAGCGAAGATGATTCCAAAGCACCCGGCAGGACTTTTGATTAATGAATTCAAAAAGACTGTTCTTCCTTTTGGCAGATGCGCTTCGATCGATTCTGATGTCTCCCAACAGATTTTCAGACCTTGTTACGCAACGGAAACAGCTCAATCGAACATCTTGGGAAGTCCGTTGTACAGGATGTGCTGATGGGAATGCAGCAGCCGATTTCGGGAATGCAGTGTTCAAAGACGGACCAAGTGCAGACTCCGCCCATGGAGAACCGCTGAAGACACGATGCCATTTGGATGCTTCAATTCCTTGTAGCCGAAGGGAAGATACATGAGACAGGTCTTCTCGAATTCGGCACTTCCGGCGGTCTGGCTGTTACGCGTTTTGTACTTGAATGCTTTGATGGTTCCGGCTTTCCCGCAAACACCGTCTGGCAAAAAAACTTCTTTTTTTTCCATTTTTTCAAAATGATACATAAGAATAGAGTTGAAAAGACGAAGAAATATGCTATTGTATTACCGACAATGAACGGTATACCGTTTTATTCGGAAAGGTTTCATCCGGATTGCCTCATTTCATTGAAGATTGAGCTGATGACTGATGAAATCAGCCTGGTTGGGAAACCATGCAAAACCAATGAATCAAGGTGTTCAGAATCAATGGCGGTTCTATTCACAGAGCCCCCTGAATCTTCCCGGTTTTTCCGACTAACGTATGCCGATAACAGGAATTTATGACTGATCAGAATCATCGCATTGCACAGTATCATCGCCATGATATTACACAGGGATGGGGCTCCGATGTCAAATCAACCCAGGAAAGATTGCAAAAATGATTGCAAAAAATCGCTTCTCCGCGCTTTGCACGGTTTCCGCTATGTTACTGGCTGCGAGCTGCGCCGCCCAAACTCCCGCAACGGAGGGAAATAAGGCACAAACGCAAACCGCTCCGGCAGCCGCCGTTCAGACTCCGGCACAGTCTGCGTCCGCGCTGAAAGAATACAAGCCGACCGGGAATCCGATGTTTTCCCATAAATTTACCGCCGACCCGGCTCCGGTTGTGATCGGCGACACGCTGTGGATGATTACCAGCCACGATGAAACAGCCGCGAACGGCCGTTTGAACCGGAATTTCAGAATGCGCGACTGGTGTCTTTTCTCCACGAAAGATATGAAGACGTGGACGGAATATCCGACTCCACTCTCCGTGGATGAATTCAAGTGGGACGGCACACACACGGCATACGCCGCGCAGATGATTCCCCGCGATGGGAAATACTATCTGTACATCAGCACCAACGGAAACGGAATCGGTGTGGCAGTCGCCGACAAGCCCGAAGGTCCCTACAAAGACCCCATCGGCAAGCAGCTCGTGAAGCCTTCCGACTGCTTTGCCACAACCCATTCGTGGGCCTGCATCGACCCGACCGTGATGATTGACGACGACGGTCAGGCATGGCTCGTGTGGGGCAATAAAAAATGCTATTATGCCAAGCTCAAAAAGAACATGGTCGAGCTGGATGGCGCTGTCAAAACTCTGGACATTGATTTGAAAGACATGCCGTTTGAAGAAGGACCGTGGATTTTCAAGCATAACGGGAAATATTATCTGGTTTATGCTTGCGGCAACCCCGAAAAGCTAGCTTACGCAATCGGCGACAAGGTCGATGGGCATTTCGAGGCAAAAGGCATCCTGATGGAACGTTCCGGCAACTGCGGCTCCAATCATCCGGGCGTGGAAAACTTCAAGGGCGAATGGTATCTTTTCTATCACACTGGAGCAAACGGCGGCGACTACAATCGTGCAGTCTGCGTGGATAAAATGACATTCAATGCAGACGGTACCATCAATAAAGTACCGTTCTCCAAGGAAGGTATCTTCGGCACAGCAGAAAAGCCGCAGAAATAAATTTCTCACGAAAGACAGAAAATCACATATTCCAACCTATTTCCAACCAAAACAGGAAACAAGAACATGAAAAAAACAATCCTTACCGCAGCGATTGCCGCATGTGCCATGATTCCGGCATTTGCGCAGAACCCGATTATTTCCACCGGCTTCACCGCTGACCCGTCTGCACACGTTTTCAACGGCAGAGTGTATGTGTTCCCGTCTCACGACATTCCCGCGCCCGCAGATTTCAGCCGGAAAGACTGGTTCTGCATGGCAGACTATCACGTCTACTCTTCCGACAACCTGATTGACTGGGTTGACCACGGCATGATCGTTGACCAGAAGACGGTTCCGTGGGTAAACGGCACGAGCTACTCCATGTGGGCACCGGACTGCAACTTCAAAAACGGCAAGTATTATTTCTATTTCCCCGCGAATCAGAAGCGCGGCGGCAATGCAGTCGGCGTGGCAATCGCCGATAAGCCGGAAGGCCCGTACAAAGTTCAGGAAAACCCGATTCCGGGCGTCAACGGCATCGATCCGTGCATCTTCATTGACGACGACGGCACCCCGTACCTGACCTGGCAGAATCAAGGCAATGCACTGGTCATTGCCAAGCTCAAAGACAATATGCTGGAACTGGCATCCGAAGTCGTTACCGTGCAGCACAATGTGCCGAGAAACGGGCTGAAGGAAGGTCCGTTCATGTTCAAACGCAACGGCAAATACTACTATACCTTCCCATGGGTGGAACGCAACCACGAATGCATCTGCTACTGCATGGGCGACAGCCCGATGGGACCGTTTGAATACAAGGGCAAAGTCATGGAACAGAATCCGAACTGCTGGACGAACCATCACTCCATGGTGGAATTCAAGGGTCAGTGGTACTTCTTCTATCATCACAATGACTACTCCCCGAATTTCGACAAGAACCGCTCCACCTGCATCGAATACCTGAACTTCAACGAAGACGGCACCATCGTTCCAATCGTTCCGACCCGTCGCGGCGTAGGCAATACCCCCGCCACCAATAAGATTCAGATTGACCGTTATTCCAATATCGAACCCACCAAGCACGTCTGGACTGAGTTCCTGCGTACCGAAAAGCCGTTTGACGGCTGGAAGACCATCTTCCGCAACCACGACAGCACACGCAATCCGCTTTGGGTGGAATACGACCGCGTTGATTTCGGCGAAAAAGATCTCTCCACCGCCACAATCCGCTGCCATTCTCAGGTTGGCGGCACCATCGTGCTGCGCGCCGATACCCAGAATGGTCCGCTCGTCTCCACAATCAAGGTCGAAGGCAAGCCCGACTGGCAGGAAGTTTCTGCTCCGGTTGTCGGTCAGCAGAAGGGTGTCCACAACCTCTTCGTCAGCATGACCAGCGGCATTCTGGTCGAGGTTGACTGGGTTCAGTTCAAGTAAGACAAATTGATTCAGAATAATGGACGTTTCGCAGGAAACAGGTGATTCCCCTTGAATGCTTCGCGCATTTTCAGGAATTTTCCTGTACTCCTGTGCAAAAAATCCGCCGATATTTGATTCAATACATGATGTTTATTCCGGACTGTCGAAACGATTCTGCTTTGTAGTCCGGAGTAACATTCTACAGTTTGATACATTTTCAGTGCAATCATGAAAGGAAACAAAATGAAAACGATGAAAACGATGTTCATGTTGTACATTGCCGGTACGATTTCCGGGACTGCCGCCCTCTTCGGCGCAGAGGATTTTCACAAGTGGGCCCCGACTCCGCCGATGGGCTGGAACAGTTTCGACTGCTTCGGACTGAGCATCACGGAAGCCCAGGTGAAAGAACAGGCTGAAGCTCAGGTGAAACTCCTGAAGCCGTTCGGCTACACCGTGCTGACGGTCGACCATCAGTGGTACAGCCCCGCGCAGAAAGGCTTCCAGAGCGATCCGCGTGCCGTTTTCACCATGGACAAGTACGGCAGATTCCTGCCCGCGCCGAACCGCTTCCCGTCCTCCGCAGACGGCAAGGGATTCAAGCCGCTGGCGGATTATCTGCACAGCAAAGGTCTGAAATTCGGGATTCACCTGATGCGCGGCATTCCGCGTCAGGCCGTGCGCGAAAACTGCGAAATCAAAGGCACGAGCTACCATGCCGCCGACATCGCAAACACACGCAGCACCTGCCCCTGGAACCAGGATATGTACGGCGTGGATATGAACAAACCGGGCGCGCAGGAATATTATGATTCACTGTTTGAACAGTTTGCTGAATGGGGACTGGACTTCATCAAGATCGACGACCTGTCAAAGCCCTACTCCACCAGAGAAATCGAAGCCATCCGCAAAGCCATTGACAAATGCGGACGCCCGATTATCTTCAGTCTTTCCCCCGGCGACACTCCTGTGGAACAGGGGGCACACGTCAAGACGGTCGGCAATATGTGGCGAATCTCCGATGACTTCTGGGATCGCTGGGAACCGCTGAAAGGCATGTTCGGGCGTCTCCATCGCTGGGAACCGTACCGCACGCAGGGATCGTGGCCGGATGCCGATATGCTCCCATTTGGCACGCTGGAATTTACCCGCAAGACCCGTTTTACGCAAGAAGAACAGCAGCTCTGCATGACTCTCTGGTGCATCGGACGTTCTCCGCTGATTCTCGGCGGCGATATGACCAAGCTGGATGACTGGACCCTGAATCTGCTCACCAACAAGGAAGTTCTTGCCGTGAACCAGAACAGCGAAAACAACCGTCAGCTCTTCCAGGACGGCGAATTTTACGCATGGGTTGCAGATGTGCCGGGCAGTCAGGACAAATATGTGGCACTGTTCAACACACAGACCAAAGGACACGCCAATTACGACCTGAAGAAAGCCGCTGCGGTCAGTGAGGGCGTTGGTCGCGGCGGAGTTGCCTCGGCTTCTCTGAAGGCTGACATCAAGGGTGCCAAAACTCTGGCTCTCTGCGTGAACGAAGACGGTCTCGGCAAAGATTATGCACACGCCGCATGGCTGAACCCGACTCTGTCCGGTCCTGCCGGTACCAAAAAGCTCACCGAACTCCGCTGGAAGAGTGCTGAATCCGGCTGGGGCAATGTCCAAATCAACAAGACATCCGACGGTGCCGCCATCAACGGTATCGGTACCCATGCCGTTTCCATGATTACCTACGATTTGCCGGAAGGCTACGACACCTTTACCGTGGATTGCGCAATGGCAGACGGTATGGCAAACCGGAACCGCCTGAAATTCGTTGTTCTGACCGAAAAGGCCATGAATGCTCCTTCATCAGACAGCAGCGAAATCAGCGTGAAACTTTCCGATCTCGGCTTCAACGGCAAAGTTACTGTCCGCAATCTGTGGACCGGAAAAGACGTCGGCACATTCTCCGGCACATTCGGTGCGCAGGTGAAGTGTCACTGCGGTGAAATCTTCCGCATCAGCCCTGCCAGGTAAGATATTTCTCAGAATCCCTGCCGGTCGTCCTCCCAAACGAAGACCGGCGGAGATTTTCAAGGGTGCCTCCGTTATCCTTTTTCAGAGGCATCCTGAATTATCCATCATCCGCAGAACTGAATCCAAAGGTCATGAGGCGGAATTGACTGTCGGCATGACTTTTGAAATCAGCTCCAAGAAGAATCCAACAAACCCCAACCAAAATTTCATCAAGGATGTTTTTATGGACTACAAAGTATTATTTGAACCGGTCAAAATCGGAAAACTCGAACTGAAAAACCGCTTCATGATGGCCCCCGTCGGTCCTCTCGGACTTGGCGATGCAGACGGTGCATTCAATCAGCGGGGTATTGATTATTATACGGAACGCGCAAAAGGCGGAACCGGGCTGATTTGCACCGGTGTTACGTTCGCCGATTTCACGGTGGAAGAACACTCCTGCCCCGGCGTTCCCGTTCCCACACGGAATCCTCACCAGTTCATCCGCACCGGTAAGGAAATGACGGAGCGAATCCATGCTTATGGGGCCAAAATTCTGCTCCAGCTTTCCGGCGGTTTCGGACGCGTGTCCATTCCGGAAGATCAGGGAGCCGACAAACCCGTGGCACCCTCCGAAATTCCTCACCGCTGGATTAATAAGACCTGCCGTGCGCTTACGGTGGATGAAATTCATCATATTGTTGAGATGTTCGGCAAAGCGGCGGCAATCGCAAAACGCGCCGGATTTGACGGCATCATGATTCATGCTGTTCACGAAGGCTACCTGATTGACCAGTTTGCCATTGCCATGTTCAATCATCGTACCGATGAATACGGCGGCTCGCTGGAAAACAGACTGCGTTTCGCCAGAGAAATCCGCGAAGAAATCGCGAAAACCTGCGGACCTGATTTCCCCGTGGTCATGCGTCTCTCCACCAAGAGTTTCATCAAGGATTGGCGCAAAGGTGCGCTTCCCGGCGAAGAATTTAAGGAAATGGGACGCGATGAAGCCGAAGGGCTCGAAGTCGCAAAACTGCTGGAACAGTACGGTTACGATGCGTTCGATGTGGACGTCGGGTCCTACGACAGCTGGTACTGGTCGCATCCGCCCATGTACCAGAAAGACGGTCTCTATCTGAAGTACGCCAAAGCAGTGAAGGAAGTTGTGAAAGTCCCGGTGATTTGCGCCGGCAAACTCTCCAATCCGGACCTGTCTTCTCAGGCGGTGAAAGATGGCTGGATTGACATTGTGTCCCTCGGCCGTCCTCTGCTTGCCGATGCCGATTATGCCAATAAACTGCGCAGCGGCAGAAAAGCAGACATCCGCCCCTGCATCAGCTGTCAGGAAGGCTGCATGGGCAGAATCCAGAATTTCTCGCTGGTCAACTGCGCTGTGAATCCGCAATGTGCCAGAGAACGCGACTTCGCGTACAATCCAATTCTTCAGCCGAAAAAAGTGGTCATCGTCGGCGGCGGTATTGCCGGTATGGAAGCCGCCAGAGTGCTTGCGATTCGCGGTCATAAGCCGGTGATTTTCGAGAAAGAGAACATTCTGGGCGGTGCATGTGTCCCCGCCGGAGTGCCGGATTTCAAGGCGGAAGACAGAGCCCTGATTCAGTGGTATGTCCATACCATGCAGGAACTCCAGGTGGAAATCCATCTTGGCGCGACTGTAACCGAAGAAATGCTTCGCGGCATGACGTTTGACGTTCTCATCATTGCCGCCGGAGCTACGCCCCGCATGTTCGATTTGGGCAAGGGCATCCCCGTGTACGATGCGAAATCCGTGCTGAGAAACAATGCGGCGGGACTTGGCGAAAATCTGGTTGTCCTCGGCGGCGGCACCGTCGGCTGTGAACTCGCTCTCTGGCTTCGTGAATCCTTCGGCAAAAACGTTACGATTGTGGAAGCGAAGAAAGATATTCTCCTGCTTAATGCTCCGCTCTGCACAGCCAACAAAGACATGCTGGCGGCTCTGGTCCGTTTCAAAGGCTGCGGGATTTGCACCAATACCACCGCAAAACAGGTTACAGACAACGGTGTTATCCTGCACAATCAGGAAACGGGCAAAGAAACGGAATTGCAGGCGGATGCAGTCATCGTTGCCGCCGGATTCCGCTGCGAGACTGCGCTGTATCATGCCATGCAGGATGTACCGGAAATCTATGCCATCGGCGATTGCAGAGAGTGCCGGAATATTCATCAGGCGATTTGGGATGCCTACGAGGTGGCAAACCATATCTGAGCCGTCATTTCAGATTGATTTTTGAGGCGTTTCTTCATGAGACGCCTCAGTTTGCGAAAGCGCGGAATCTCCGTCAAAAGACGCCTCCGCGCTTTTTTTGTGTGCATAAACAGCAAAAAACGACTGTCAGCTTTTCAGCATGACAGCCGTCGGATTGATTTGCCTGATTCTGCGTTCCGAATACCGGACAGAACCATTTTGAGCTATGTCCGGTATCTGAAGTTTGCCTGATGTTTGAACAGGCTTACATTATCTTGCAGAATTTGAACGGTGCTCAGTCGAACATCTTCGGCAGACCGTTGTACATCACACGCATGGTGGTGTTGATGTCATGACCGCCGTTCGCGTAGACGAACTGGAAGAGGTTGCCCTGAGCGAAGTTGTCGCAGAAAATGAAGGTTTCGGGATATTTCTTCATTTCATCAATCATCGGGACCATGTTCGCCTTGGCAATGTCGTTTTCGCCGCAGCCGCCGTAGATTTTGAAATCCTTTGCAGTCTTGCCGTTCTTGGCGACCACGTCAACAAGGTGCTTGGCGGATTCGGCGGATTTGCCTCTGCCGACAGCCCAGCAGTCGCCGCTCATGGGCAGGAAGTAGGCGATTTCGTTCAGGCAGTATTCAAATGCCGCCCATGTGGCGCAGGCACCCATGGAGAAACCGCTGAATGCACGATGGCATCTGGTCGCGTCAAGTTCTTTCCGGGTCGTGTTTTTGGCGTAGGTATGGAATTTGCTTTCGACGAACGGAATGACGTCCTTGTCCAGCTCATAATGGAAGTCGATGCAGTTTTTGGTCGCATCGTTGTTGTACTGCGTGTAGTAGGAGACAGCGCAGATGATCAGCGGCTTGAGTTCGCCCTTGTCAATCATATTGTCGATGACATTTTTCAGGCGGGATTTGCCGTCGTTGCCGAAATACCATTCCGGATTATCGCTGCCGCCGTGCATCAGGTACAGGATGTCGTAACGCTTGCCGGTGTCTTTTTCGTCATAGCCGTTGGGCAGGTAGACCAGGGCATATTTTTCAAAGTCCGGGCTTCCGGCAACCTGATTGTTTCTGGTCTTGTAGGTGATTTTCTGGACAGTGCCGCCCTTGGCGCATTCGCGGAAATAGGCTTGGGGGATTTCCTTGAACGCATTGTCCGGGAAGCTCTTGCGGGCGACTGCCGGTGCCGCGGAAGCGGAGGTGGTAACGGATTCGAATGCAGCACAGCCGCACAGCATGGCAACTGCGGCTGCCATGCACAGGAATTTCACGTGTTTCATGATTTTAATCCTTGATTGAGATGTTTTGCAAAGAACTTCCCGCCGCTTCTGTCCGCGTCTTCCGCAAATACTGTTTCTGCGGAAAAAACAGGCTCCCGCCGTGGAAAGACTCCTTGCATTTGTTATTGTTATAAGGTTGTTTGTTTTGATAGATTCTTGTTTGGGCGCCTTCCGGTGAACTCAGCGGTAGAGCGGTCCGAATGCCGCACATGCACGGTAATCCGCACCTTCCTTATCCATGCCGAACGCATTCCACGCAGACGGACGGAAAATCTTGTCTTCGTCCACATTGTGCATACATACGGGGATACGGAGCATGGAGGCCAGCGTAATCAAATCCGCCCCGATATGACCATACGAGAACGCGCCGTGATTTGCGCCCCAGTTCGCCATGACGGAATACACATCTTTGAAACATCCTTTGCCCGTCAGACGCGGGATAAACCATGTTGTCGGCCAGCCGGGGTCGGTGCGTTCGTCCAGAATCTTGTTGACGTCTTCCGGAAGCTCTGCCGTATAGCCTTCCGCAATCTGAAGCACCGGACCGAGTCCGTGAATCATGTTGACGCGGGACATGGTGATCGGCATTCCGCCTTTGCTGAGGAATCTGCTGGAGAAGCCGCCCCCCCGGAAATAACCCAGGTTCGCGGGTGTCCATTCCACAGCGTCAAGACAGGCTTTCGCCTCTTCTTCCGTGATATTCCAGAATTGCTTCATGACCGGGGCGCCGTTTTCGGTTTGGCGTCCGGTGGCATCCATGGTGGTTGCGCCGGAATTGATCAGGTGAATCAGACCGGGGACGTCCACGTCTTTGCCCGTGGCATTTTTGATGGCTTCCGGGCTCCAGTAGGTGCGCACATCGGAGAATCCCTGCGCTGTTCCGGTGAGCAGGTGTCCGAACAGCATTGCCACACCGTTCAGCGAGTCATTTTCGGTGGCAAGCACGAGGGCTTCGCGGATGCCGTTCCAGTCGAACGAAGAGTTCAGCACGGTTTCCATGAAATCGCCGTTCGGCATGTGGTCGGTCCACTGTCGCTGTCCCTGGAATCCGCCTGCGATTGCATTATGACCGCAGGATTCTTCCACGAACCCCATTTCGGCAAGTTTGGGATTGCCGCAGAGCAAATCGCGGGCGATGATCGTCATTTTGACCACATATTCCCACTTCCTGTCCATTTCTTCGCGGGAGAGACCGTTCTTGCCGTTGTACAGATCTGCATTTTCCTTGCAGTTCGCGCGGGTCCAGGCGATTGCCCTGTCATATTCTTCATGGTCGTAGATGCCCTCATCCGTGCGGCGAATGATTTCGCACATATCCACGGATTCGCACCGCATGTTCAGGTAATTTTCGAAGAATGCGGGATTTACAATGGACCCCCCGATTCCCATTGCCACACTGCCGATGGAAAGGTAGGAACGTCCGCGCATCAAACCTGCCGCCACGGCGGCCCGTGCGAAACGAAGAATTTTTTCTTTCACGTCTTCCGGGATTTCCTTGGTATCGGCATCCTGCACATCGCGTCCGTAAATCCCGAATGCCGGAATGCCTTTCTGCGAGTGCGCCGCCAGTACGGCTGCCAGATACACTGCGCCGGGACGCTCCGTGCCGTTGAATCCCCAGATTGCTTTCTGAGTCAGCGGGTCCATGTCCATGGTTTCGGAACCATAGCACCAGCAGGGCGTTACGGACAAAGTCGCGGTTACATTCATTGCCGCAAATTTCTGCGCACAGGCTGAGGCTTCTGCTGCACCGCCGATGGTTGTGTCTGCGATCACACATTCCACCGGACTTCCGTCAGGATATTTCAGGGTACTGCTGATCAGCTCGGCGGCGGATTTCGCCATGTTCATGGTTTGAGTTTCCAGCGATTCGCGGATTCCTTTGCGGCGTCCATCGATTGCAGGACGGATTCCGATACGCGGCACGATGTTTTTCATGTTTGAAACCTTTGTTTTTCTGTTGAGCTGATTTCAAGGCTCCCCCAGGATTTTGAAATGCGCTCTTCGTTCCTGATGAATAGAGACGTCCTTGACAGAACTTCCTCCGTTTCATCGATTAGCTTTGAGGTCTGGCAGAATCCTTCTGTACATGATAGAGAGATCTTCTGTATTCCTTAATTTACATGCGGAAAACATTATTTACAAGCTCTTTTTGCGTCTTTTTCGATTTATCTCGATAAAAATATTATAAAAAAAGAAAATGTCGACAATCTCCTGATTTCGCGTCCCGAAAAGAGTTGGCGGAACCGTGATGACGCTTGTGCCAGAACAAGTCATAAGCCCCCGAAATGGATATTCCCCTTTTGAAATGAGCTTGAATTTCAGATAAATTCAGTTGATTTGCATCATGTTGAAGTGTTTTTCAAGAGACAATATCTCATTTTTGTGAGGCAAATCAGGCGTGCGCCTGATTGTACATACTTGTCCACTTTTTTCGGAATATTTTCTGTTTTTCATTTGCTTTTTCACAAAATGATGATATAGTAATTGAATCAAAGTTGCTCCGACATAGCTCAGTCGGTAGAGTAGGTGGCTGTTAACCACCCTGTCGTAGGTTCGAGTCCTACTGTCGGAGCCATTTTTACAGAACAGTGCAGGAAGACACAGATTGGTGTTTTGCCTGTTTTTTGTTTTTAAAGACTTGAGTTACAATAAAGAAAAACATGAAAGTACGGTCGAATGAGAAATCAGGGGAAGCCCTCTGACCTTCTTTTGTTTTGAATGAAAAAGCAGAATCTTTGAGACAACGATATTGAAAAGGCATGGAATAAACTGACATCAAACAGTCTGATTCAGCGCAAATGTACCAAAAGTACTTAAATCCTCAAAACGCTATCCAAAATACTTCGGCGATGCCATGCTTTTAAAACAAAAAAACAGGCAAAACACCAATCTGTGTCTTCCTGCACTGTTCTGTAAAAATGGCTCCGACAGTAGGACTCGAACCTACGACAGGGTGGTTAACAGCCACCTACTCTACCGACTGAGCTATGTCGGAGCATCTTTAATGACATTACTATAACATGATTTTCACGAAAAAGCAAATGAATATCGAAAAAAATCATAAAAAAAGTCCGAATGTTAATTGAAAAAGTAAAATCTTGAATCTTTTACCTTTACAATTCACCAAAAAAAGTGAAATCAAAGGGAGCTAAAATCAAGGAACTGAACAGGCAGAAGCCATGGAACAACTGCCGGAACAGAAGAATCATTTTCCGGGGGAAACAACACTCCGCCGCAAGGCTTCGGCAGACAGGTCATTTTGACGGATGAAACGAGTAAGGAAGAAGTGATTTCAAAAATCAGGCAAGCCCGGCAAGACGACCAGTTGAAACTGCAAACTGAATGCTGAAACCACCGCAAGGACCAGTCAAATCCAGGATTTCACCGGCGAAACGAACCCCGCGAACAATGCGGCTTTCCATGGTTTTCGGGTCAACTTCCTTCAGAGAAACACCACCGGAACTGGTCATGGCACGATCCATGGAGGCAATCCGGCTCACAGTAAAGGGAATCGCCGACACGAAAGAGGCAATTTTGCGGAGTTCGGTGTTGTTCAGAGAATGAGTGCGGCGACCCTCGCCAACCGTCTGCTCGCAAACAGCGGCGGCAAACGCCCGCGGCATCCCCTGCTCCGCCAAAAGAGTGCGGAGGAACTGGTCAGGAGCATTGTCGCGTCCATCGGCCAAATACTTAAACCAATCGTCTTCCCTGCGATTCGGGTCAACACGGAGTGTCAAATGAGCAACACCTTCAGACTTCACAGTTTCCGCGATGATACAAGACAAATCAAGGACGGCAGGACCGGAAAAACCTTCATGAGTGAACAGAAGCGAGCCAATATTCGAGACATGCTTTTTCCCGGTTCTGACGGTAAGTTCAGCACGTGTCAAAGAAGCACCGGCAAGAGAGAAAGTCCAGTTTTCATCCGTAAAAACAGGAGCGAGAGCAGGGACGGCATCTTTCACCGTATGCCCAATGGACTTGGCAAGACGATAGCCGGATTCGGAACCGCCCAAAAGCGGAGCGGCAGGACCGCCGCAAGCAAGAATCAGGCGGTCGCAAGGCAGCTGAGAAGAATTCTGCAGTGTAACACCGCAAACAGCACCGTCTTTGATTTGGATGGAGAAAACAGAAGTACCGGCAAGGATTTTGACACCAGCACATTTGAGAGCCGTCAAGAAGGCATCGCGGACATCAGCAGCACGGCCGGAGGACGGGAAATAATGAAAGTTGTTTTCGAGAACAGGATTGACGCCATGGGATTTCAAGAAGTCGAGAAGCCATTCTTTCGGAGCAACACGAAGAGCATCCGTCATGAAACGGCCAAAGTGTCCGAAGCGTTTCATGAAAGCATCGGATTCCAGTTTATTCGTGAAATTGCAGCGACCATTTCCGGTGGCACAGAGTTTGCGGCCAATGATATTGGCACGTTCGATGAGAGTAACAGAATGACCCGTTTCGGCAGCGGCAAGAGCGGCAGAAAGACCGGCGGGACCCGACCCGCAAACGATGACCTGTAAAGAATCCATGGTAAAAAATCCTGTATTATTCAAACGGCAACGACAGATTCCGGAACGGCAAAAAACCGCACGAAAAGAATCGTAATGAGAAGATTTTTCGAAAGAAATCGGTCCGTCAAATATAACGGATAATCCGTCAAATCAATGACGGAATGATTTGTGATACATTTTGTTTATTGATTATCAATGACTCGTCAATTCGTCAATCACGGAAAACTGACGAATCAGCGGGAGGAATGCGATTCATTGCGAAAATAATCAGCACAAGGAATCAACATACCGCCAATGGAGTTGCCAAGGGTCATCAACAGGACATAATTCAGTGTATGGCAGTCCCATTTTGCGGCGACAGAAAAGTAATACATATTGGCAATACAGTGTTCAAATCCGGAAAGGATAAAGATTGCCACGCAGAGGAAAACGGAAGCGAAACGGAAGATGTCGCCAAGCTCTTTCCGCCGGAAGGACTCCACGGCAACGTACATCAACAAACCGCAGAAAACGGAAAGAATCAAAATGCCGGCAGGGGCATCATGGAGTTTCACATCGCAAATCGATGCGACACGGCTCTCAATGCCGACATAGATACGGGAAGCCCGGACAAGAGTCCCCACCAGATACGTACCAACTAAATTGCCGCACCAAATCAGAACAAGAGCAACCAGGTAGCGGGGCGTATTTTTGCCCTGAACCGCAAGATAGCCAATCGCACCGGTATAGAGTTTGAAAGAAAAACAAAGGATGGTCATGAGACCAAAAGCAAACAGGAAAGCACCAATCACAGGATTCTGCACGGAAAGGAAAACAGTACCGGCAATCCCAATGAAGCAACCGGCAAGGATTGCATTCAAAAAAATCTTACCATATTTTTTCAGAGTATCCAAAGACATGATCAAAACCATAGAGGATGGAACAAAAATCAAAAGATATACGGAGAACGATGAAATTCTCTCCGGCAATGACTTTTGCAATCAGCTCAAATGCGGGTAATGCAGTTATAAGGTTACAGGAAACATTTGACGGAATGACGGGTCATCCGTCAAAAACGACAAGTGATTGATTTTAAGTTATTTTCAAAATTCATTGACGAAAGAAGCGTCAAAACGGAAACGAAAACGACGGATTGAAAAATGTCGGATTTGTCGTGCGGCAAATCCGACATTTGAATCGTCATCTGCAACTGAACAAGGGTCAGATCACTTGGCAGGCGTAATCATATACAGACCGGAAGCATGGCAGCGAAGTGTCTGCTTGAAGGTATCTGTAAAGGTGCCGAGGTCTTTCTTTTCCCAAAGGTCGCGGACATTGACTTTGCCGGTGAAACCGAGATCGGAAAGTTTGACGCCGATTTCGTTTTCATTGGGATTGGAAGCACCGAAAGCGGGATCGGTGAGTACGAGGAACTGAATCGTTCCGCCCTTGTTCTGGCAATCATCAACGAGTTCGCCGCGAGCCGTAAAGGTATCATAGCCTTCGGGAATGTCGTAAACGATGAGGGATTCTGCATGAGTGCCAATTCCATTAATCTGTCTGCCGTCGGAAGAACGACCGACGCGAGTATCGCCCCAACCCTGAGTGGCGCTTTTCCATCTGACTTTGGTCAGGTCAAGCGTACCGGCAGGACCGGTAAGAACGGGATTGAGCCATCCGGCATGGTCATAATCAAACTTGTCATCGCCCATGGAAACGAAGAGGCCGAGTTTTTTGGAACCTTTGATGTCGGCTTTGATGTCAGCCCCCATGGTGCCGCTGCCGCCAATGAGGATACTGCGATAGACAGCCTTCTGCTGGTCAACATCATGAGAACCGGCGTTTCTGGCATTGACGAACGCAACGTACTTGGCACCTTCTTTGCCGGGGACATCGGCAGTCCAAACGACGAGGTCTTTTTCATTGCTGAACTGCTTGTTGTTTTCGCTCGCCTGATTGACGGCAAGGACTTCCTTATTGGTCAGGAGGTCAATGGTCCACTGATCCATCTTGGTCATATCGGCACCGAGCATCAGCGGAGAACGGGCAATGCACCAAAGGGTCATGCAGGTAATCTGTTCATCATGCGTGAATTTGGTGGGCTTGTCAAAGGAGATAATCCCGAACGGAAGCATATCGCCATCGGGCCATGCGCCGACTTTGCGATATTTCGCCCAGTTGGCAAGACGGCTGATCTGCGCATAAAGAGAAGACCAGCGATCCCAGAAGTCATCGGAAACGCGCCAGGCATTGGCAAATTCGCTGACGTGTTCGCCGCGTGAGAGGGGAGTATCGCCGGGGGAAAGGCTCAGGACCATCGGACGTCCGCATTTATCAATGGCTTTGCGAACGGCTTCGATTTCGCGCATCTGGAAATCATTGTAAGGACGGGAAATATCGTCGATTTTGATGTAATCAACGCCCCAGGAAGCGTAGAGTTCAAAGAGAGAATCGTAGTATTCCTGTGCGCCGGGCTTTCTCATATCCACGCCGTACATATCGGGGTTCCAGCTGCAGGTATTGCGGCGGTCGGCGATGTCGGCGGCGCGATAGGTGGTGCCTTTGATGGGAGTATTGGCATTGACGGCCTGACGTGCGATACCTCGCATGAGGTGAATCCCGAATTTCAGACCTTTGCTGTGCACGTAGTCGGCAAGAGGCTTGAAACCGGCACCATCTTTGGCGGACGGGAACTTGGTGAGAGCAGGAAGGAGACGGGAATATTCATCCATCTGGAGCTGTGCGCCGGCACGATAGCCATGTCCCTGAGAATTGGGTTCGTACCACTGAATGTCAACAACGAGGTATTCCCAGCCGCAATCTTTCAGATATTTCGCCTGAGCATCCGCCTGAGCTTTGGCAATGGTTTCGGTAACAGTGGTACCGAAGCAGTCCCAGCTGTTCCACCCCATGGGGGGAGTTTTGGCGAAGTCGTGGTAATCGACTGCGAAAGCAGCAAGGCTGAGCGAAGCAGCGACAGCACCGATGCAGATTGTTTTCATTTTGGGATTCATAGGGAGATAATCCTTTCCGATATTAGTGTTGCAAGGCAAAAAGCCGAATATGTGATCTGATTTCAAAAGTCCTGCCGGGAGCTGTGAAATTTTTTTCGGCATTCGCCGGAAGAGCGTTTTCGGCGGCTGCTTTTCCAGAAGCCACCTCAAAAAACTACTCCCGCCAACTGCGCGAAAATCCTTTTTCAATCTTTCCGTCAATTACTTTTGAAATCAGGTCATGTTTTAGAAAAATAGCATAATGTTACTTTTTTTCAAGAAGCAAGACATAAAAAGTAGTGAAAAAAACGGGTGTTCTTCTCTGAACTGATTTCAAAATTCTGCCGGGAGCTTTCAAGTCAGCTTATTCCTTCCATCAAAGGGACGGGTTCAGGCGACGGTTTCGGAGCAAGGATGATGCAGGAAAGCCACGGGAGACGCACCGTAAGATGATAAGGAAGATTGTGGAAAATGCCGTCCTCGGCAACCATGCGCTGACCATTCAGGAGACCGGTCCCATCGTATTCTTCACGGTCGGTGTTGAAAAGTTCGACCCATTCTCCGGGGAGAGGAACGCCAAGAGTGAAATTATCACGGACCACCGGAGTCAAGTTCAAAATCACAACGAGGGGATGCCTGTGCGCTTTGTCCCATCGAATGAAAGAAAAGACACTCTGCCGGAAATTGCCGCAGTCAATCCACTGGAAGCCATTCATGGTGAAATCATCTTCCCAAAGAGAAGGCTGAGAACGATAGAAGAGATTGAGTTCGCGGACCATGCGGTGCAGGGCATCGTGAGCAGGATATTTGAGGAGAAGCCAGTCAATGCTCTGGTTGTTGCAGTTCCATTCAATCACCTGAGCGAGCTCGCCGCCCATGAAGATGAGTTTTTTACCGGGATGAGCCGCCATATAGGCATACATGGCACGGAGGTTGGCAAACTTCTGCCTGTAATCACCGGACATGCGGTCAAACAGGGATTTTTTGCAGTGAACGACCTCATCATGGCTGAACGGGAGGATAAAGTTTTCCGTGAACGCGTAGCAAATCGAAAACGAAAGTCTGTTATGATGATAACTGCGGAAAATGGGGTCGAGCGCGAAATAATCAAGGGTGTCGTGCATCCAGCCCATATTCCACTTGAACGTGAATCCAAGACCGGAGAGGTAAATCGGACGGGAAACGCCGGGCCATGAGGTGGATTCCTCCGCAATCATGACCGTGCCGGGGAACATGGAATGAGTCAGTTCATTGAGGCGGCGAATAAACGAAACGGCTTCCAGATTTTCACAGCCGCCGTACTGATTCGGAATCCATTCGCCCTCCTTGCGGGAGTAATTGAGGTAAAGCATGGAGGCGACAGCATCCACGCGCAAACCATCCACATGATAGCGATCCATCCAGAAAAGAGCACTGCCAATGAGGAAATCACGGACTTCGTTGCGTCCGAAGTTAAAGATGTAAGTACCCCAGTCCTTCTGTTCACCCTTGCGCGGGTCGGCGTGTTCATAGAGGGCAGTGCCGTCGAAACGTCCGAGTGAGAACAAATCACGGGG
This sequence comes from Lentisphaeria bacterium UBA1732, assembly GCA_002315855.1. Taxonomy (GTDB): domain Bacteria; phylum Verrucomicrobiota; class Lentisphaeria; order Victivallales; family UBA1829; genus UBA1732. Next base: position 26,453 of record DCIG01000050.1, read on the forward strand.
AAAATGAGCAGGGACCCAGTCAAGAATCACCCCGATATTCTTCTCGTGCATGTGATTCATGAACCATGCGAAATCATCGGGAGAGCCGTAGCGTGCAGTGGGGGCATAATATCCTGTTACCTGATAGCCCCAGGACTGATCGAGGGGATGTTCCATCACGGGGAGCAGTTCCACGTGCGTATAGCCCATATCCAGCACATAATCCGCAAGTGCGACGGCAAGTTCGCGGTAGTTGTTGAAAGTCTCCTTGATTTCGGGGAGCTTCAAACCGGGACCGCCCCAGCTGCCGAGGTGAACTTCATAAATATTCATCGGGCTTTCAATGGGATTGCAGGCGGAACGAGTCTGCATCCATTCGTCATCGGACCATTTGAAATGACCGCCATTGGAAACGATACCGGCATTATTCGGGCGCAGCTCAGTGCGCTGTGCATAGGGATCGAGTTTGAGGACGATTTCACCCGTACAGGTGTGCACCTCGTATTTATAGACTTCGCCCTCTTTCACATCGGGGATGAAAAGTTCCCAAATGCCGGATGAACCAAGCAGACGCATTGCATGACGGCGACCATCCCAATTATTGAAGTTGCCAACGACTGAAACGCCAAGAGCATTCGGAGCCCAAACCGTAAAGAGAGTACCGCTGACATCGCCGTATTTTTTCAGATGAGCCCCCATGACATCATAAACACGAAGATGTTCGCCGCGGCTGAAGAGAGAAATATCATCTTCGGAAATACCGGGGAGGAAGCAATAGGGGTCGGCTGTAATGAAGGTGGAATGTTCAAATGTCTTGCGAATTTTATAGGCAAAGAATTTTCGTTTTGAGGGGAAGAAACAACCGAAGAGACCATTTTCATGAATGCGTGAAGCCGGGAAGAGATTGGCACCGACAATGATCTCAATTTTCAGAGCATCGGGGTCGTAAACATAAACGGCAATGCCATTTCCAACCCTGTGCATTCCAAGGACGGCATGAGGATTGCGAGAAGAACCGCTGAATAAATCCTTCAAAGCAGAAGAATCGGGCACCGGAACAGAAATACGGATGTTCGAAGCACTCATAAAAGAAGTCATCCCCCAATGATGAAAATATAAATCGGACGCTGAATCATGGCAAATAGAACGGCATTGACCATCAAACTGTCCGTAAGGTCATAAAGACCGCCGATACCGGGCAGAAAATGACCGGAATCCTTCACTTTGCAGGTGCGCTTGATGCTGGATTCGGCAAGGTCGCCAATGGCACCGCCGAAGTAAAGGACAGCACCAATAGCGGAAGCAGCAAGGTACAGCGACCATGTTTTCGGGAAAATATCATTGTACTGGGTGCTTCTGCACAGATAAATCATCAGATTACTGCCAATGATGCAGGTCAGGAGACCGCCGACAGCACCTTCCCATGATTTACCGGGACTGATTTTGGGAATGAGCTTATGATTGCCGCCTTTGTTCCGCAGAAAATAAGCAGAGAGACTGCCGACCACGTAGGCGCCAATATCTCCGAGCTTGGTAATCAGAACAAAATAAAGGAAGAAGAAATTATATGAGGTAACATTCACATAATGAGCTTCTTCCCGGCCAAAGAAATAAATTTCCACGATGCACTGGATGGCCATATTCACCAAAAACATCGGGACCAGCATATTCACGATACGGCGGAATTTATTTTCCTTGTTGCAGGACTGGAGAATCGCCACCCAAATAATAAACGCAATCAGCAGAGGAAGCGAAAAACTGACCGCAGAGGAAATCTGAATCACAATGGAACGGAAATCCTGAACGATGTAGTGAAGACGTCCGAAATGCTGCTGGACAATCGTTGCCGCCGTAGTCAGAAAACATGCTGTGGCGGAAAGATGAGCGGAAACATCTTTGCTGGCTTTTCCATCCAGCATTTTGGCAAGCTCATAGGCTGTACCGTAAGTGAGCAGGCAGCACAAAATTCCAAACACCCAAATACTCAAGCGCATGGGCAGGAAAACTGAGCCGGAAAGCAAAGCAAGAAGAACTACCGTACTGAATGTGCGTTTCCAAAAAGTATTCATTTCTCAACGACCTCCGAATCTGCGGTTTCGATGATAGAAAGTCTGTACAGCCTTGTCAAATTCCGAAATATCAAAGTCAGGCCAATAGACCGGCGTAAAATAAAATTCACTGTAAGAGAGCTGCCACAAAAGAAAATTGCTGATACGCTGTTCGCCGCTGGTGCGAATCATCAGGTCGGGATTCGGCACATCCGGCAAAAACAGGTTGGAAGCAATGGTCTGCTCCGTAATATCATCAGGAGAAAGCGTACCGTTTTGAACCTGTGCAGCGATTTTGCGGGCAGCAAATGTGATTTCCTGACGGGAACCATAATTCAGAGCAAGAATAAAGGTGCGCCGGAAGTCTGAAGAAGTTTCCTCCATGACTTTCTGTAAACGCACCTGACAGGAGGCCGGAAGACCATTTATGTCGCCCATCATCCGCAAACGGATTTTTTCCTGCTTAAGAAGAGCGAGATTGGAGTCGAGGAAGTCGCAAAGGATGGACATGAGAGCATCGACTTCCTCCTTGGAACGCTTCCAATTCTCCGTACTGAACGCATACAAGGTAACGAACTTGATTTCAGGATATTTCTGCATCCATTTAACGAAGTTGACGACATTTTTCGCGCCTGCCAAATGACCTTCGACACGTTCCAGATTGTGTTCTTTCGCCCATCTGCCGTTGCCGTCCAGAATAATGGCGACATGAGTCAGGGGAGAATCATTTTCCGCCATAAAATTCCTCCTCCAGCATAATCGCCAGGGTGTGGTAAAGCGGGAGATGATATTCCTGAACGATATACGCTTCCTTGCCGGGGACATCCATAATCACATCGGCATACGGACGGCAAATGCCCTCTTCGTGGTCGCCCGTCATAAGAATCGTGGTAATGCCCATGGCACGGGCAACTTTGAAAGCATTGCAGATACTGACGGATTTTCCCGATGTGGTAAAGCCCATAACGGCATCGCCTTCACACCCGTAAATGAGGAGCTGCTGAGCGTAAATCATCATCGGGTCAACATCATTCATGTACGCAGTCGCCAAGGCAGACTGACCACTGAGAGTCATTGCACGAAAACCGCACTGCAAAAAATCGGCAAGATGATCGTCAGGATACAAGGAATCAAGTTTCCGCCGAAGCTCGTCCGGGAGAGGACGTCTCTTCAGAAAACTCTTGCCAAGTTCCCCGACCAAATGATCCGCATCGGAATAACTTCCGCCATTTCCACAACAAAATAAAGTTTTGCCATTGAAAAATACGTTTTTCAGAGTAATGTATAGAAAGGATATTTTTTCAGACGCCGGTTCCAATGCGGGACAACGTCTGAACAAATCATCCAGATGCTTTTTCACATTGCTGTTGATAACCATGTTAACCTTCTGTTGATGAATCGTTGAAAAATTAATACTATGTTAATAGAACACCATTTATCGACAAAGTCAAACATCTTTATCAACAAGTTTGAAAAAAAGTGAAAATGAGGTTAAAAAAGAGTGTTGAAATGGTGGTTATCAACATTATCAACATCTCTACTGATAATACAAATTTAAATTTGAAATAATTATCAGAATCAGCCGAACAACAAAGTGTCAATAACATAACGGGCATCTCTATTGCAGTAGAGGTATCCCCAAATCAACGGTTATCCCGGAGGAACACCATGAAAATCAAAATCAAGAAAGACGTACTGTTCAAAGCAATGCAGCGAGTAGGAAGCACCGTAAGCAGCCGAAATACACTGCCGCTGCTCGCCAATGTGCTGATTGAGGCGGCAGAAGGAAGCATCAAGCTCACCGGAACAGATTTGGAAATCCGAATTGAGACGACAGTGGCGGCTGAAGTGATAGAAGAAGGAAAAACAACTCTGCCCGCGAAGAAGCTGATTACGCTGATTTCAAAGTGCCGCGGAGAAGAAGTGCTGATTGAAAGCAATGAAAATTATCACTCGAAAATCAAATGCGGAACGACCTCCGTCATGCTTCTGGGACTTGATCCGTCCGATTATCCTCAGCAAAATGAAATGACCGTGAAACGTTCGTTCAAGCTGAAACAGGCGGATTTGGCAACGATAATCGACAGAATCATGTATGCAGCGGCGAACAGCCAGGATTCAAGAACATATTTGCAGGGACTGCTTTTTTCCATCAAGGACGGCAAGTTCACGGCAGTGGCAACCGACGGAAAACGTCTGGCTCTGTGCGAAAAGCTCTTCGACTACGAAGAAGGCACGGAAGAAACAGACGGCGACATTATCGTTACGCTGAAATCCGCCACAGAACTGAAGAGATTGATGGAGAAAGAAGGCGAAGTGGAAGTGCAGATTTCCGAAAATCAGGTATTGTTCCGCCTCAGCGACACGATTCTGATTTCCAAGCTGATTGACGGGAATTACCCGAATTACCGGCCGATTATTCCGTCTTCCTACAAGCAGGTGATTTCCGTTCCGAGAGACAGCGTGCAATACGCAATTGACCTGCTGATGAGCACATTCGGCGAATCGACTTCACCGAGCATACGTTTGACGTTCGGCGAAAACAATCTGCTGTTCGAGGTCAACAGCAACATCGGCGAAGGCAAAGAAGAAGTGCCGATTCAGTACGAAGGCGAACCGATTTCCGTTCAGTTCAATACATCTTTCCTGCTGGAACCGTTCCGTCATCTGGACAACGACAATGTATTCATCAAGCTGAATGATGTGATGAGCCCGGTTACCGTGGAAAGCGGCGACGGATTCCTGTACATCATCATGCCGATGAGAAACAAGTAAGAGCAAATTCAATGAAAAAGGGGTCTTGCGGCGATTTTCTGAAGATTGTTTTCCGAGCGTAAACGAGGAAAAGAAGTCGCCGCAGAAGAATCCCGGAGCTGATTTTAAAAAATCTGTCTGCGATTTTTGAAATCAGCTTCATGAAAAATCTTCCCGTCAATTGTGCAAGCTCATTTCAAAATGTCCGGCAGGACTTTTTGAAATCGGTTTCATGAATGTAAGCGGGCAGGATTTTCGGGGGACAGAATGTGCTTTTTTTCATTCGTTCAGGCTGTGCAGAAACAGGTGAAACGAAAGGTAAAAGAGTGATTCCATCCCCCTGAATTCAGCTCAAACCATTTTTTTGCCATACAGTATGATTTCGGCTCTGGAACTTCACAATTTTCGATTGTTTGAATCACTTTCGCTCAACTTCAATGCGCGAAAAGTTTTTTTATGCGGTTCAAACGGACAAGGAAAGACGACGATTCTGGAGTCGCTGTTCTATTTGTCGAATTTAAGGTCGTTCCGGACATCGCGCGCCGCAGAAATGATCACGATTCATGAGGAATATGCTTCACTGGCGGCAGATGTGTCATTCACCGGATGGAAAAAGCGGATTCAGGCAGGCTTGGGGAATAACTGCAGGCAGCTGAATATCGACGGAAAGCATGTAACGCGGGCAAGCGATTTTGCAGGAACGTATCACACCGTAACTTTTCTGCCGAATGACCCGGAAATCATAACGGGACGTTCGCAGGTAAGACGGCGGATGCTGGACATGTTTATTTCGATGATTGACCGGGATTATTTCACAGCACTGCAAATGTACAGCACGGGAGTACGAAGCCGGAACTGTCTGCTGCGAGACCCGAAAAGCGATGAGGCACTGATCCGGTCGTATCATCCGCTGATTGCAGAGTACGGCGCAAAAATCAACGAAAGCAGAAAAATCCATTTGCGGATATTGTCGGATTATATGCACGATGTAATCGTAACGCTGAAGCCGGAATTGTCCGATTTGACCATGAAAATGCGGACGAGTCGCGAATTGTGCGAAAAAGAAGCATACTGCAAGCGGCTGGATTCATCCATCGAACATGACCGGGGAATGGGATATACTTCATTCGGTCCGCATTTGGATGATTTCGATTTTGTGGCGGATGAAAAATCCCTGAAACTGTACGGGTCGCGCGGACAATGCAGAACAGTGTCCTTCGCACTGAAAGCGGCAGAATTTGACATCACGCAAAATCAGCGTTCCTCACGGGACAATACAATCGTAATCGTAGATGACGCCACAGGAGACCTGGATAAGAAAACGCAGGACGCATTCTACAGCCGAATCTCAACGGCAAAACAGGTATTCTGCACATTTACGGAACTGCCCGATCATCCGATGTCTGCGGATGCTCAGGTAATCCAGATTACCGCAGGACGCGCAGTTTAGCCATAAGAGCTGAGCTCACAAGCGATTCAGAGCCGATTTCAAAACAAGCTGATAAGAAAGGAAACGAATATCAATGTACAATTCGATTATATGCCGGTACAATGAGATTGCCACAAAGGGCAACAACCGCTCCATGTTTGAAAATATGCTGATGCGCAACATGCGGACGCTGATCAAGCCGGATATTCCTGAGATACTGCTCCGGAAAATGCGCGGACGCATTTACATTTACAAAGACGGGTTTACGGTTTTCACGGAAGAAGAGAAAGAAATGATTACGGAACGCCTGAAACGTGTTTTCGGGCTGGATTCATTTTCGTTCTGCATGGAGGGACCGCGAGAATTTGACGCTTTGATGCAAATGATTCGTGATGAAGTGGTTCCGCTGTTTGAAGAACAGTTTGCAAAGGGCAATTCCGTGGTGAAATTCAGAACACGCGCCAGACGGTCCGACCATACATTTCCAATGTGTTCCCGCGATATTGAAATCGAAGTGGCAACGATGCTGGAAAAAATCGTGGGAGAAGATCATCTGAAAGTGGATTTGACCGATCCCGATATTTCCATCGGCGTGGAAATCCGCGAAAACAATTCCTCGGTCTTTCTGGAAACAGAAAAGGCGGCGGGCGGTCTTCCGGTGGGTTCCAATGCAGCTGTACTGGGATTGCTTTCCGGCGGAATCGATTCACCTGTGGCATGTGTCATGGCAATGCAGCGCGGATGCAGGATGGATTATCTGACCTTCCACAGTTATCCGTATACGCCAATGGAATCGGTGGAAAAGGTCCTGCGGATTTCGCAAATTGTCAACCGGTGGCAGCCGCACGGGACATTGTTTGCGTGCAATCTTTCCGAAATCCAGAAGCTGATTCGCGACAACTGTGACCCGCGATGCCGGACTGTACTGTACCGCAGAATGATGATGCGAATTGCATCCATGCTCTGCCGGAAACGCAAACTCAGTGCCATTGTAACCGGTGAAGCCGTGGGACAAGTGGCAAGCCAGACCGTGGAAAATATGGGCGTCATCAATCAGACAGTGCCGGATTTGATTCTGCGTCCGCTGTGCGGCATGGACAAGAATGAAACCATCATCCGCGCAAGAAACATCGGGACTTTTGAAACATCCATTGAGCCAATGATTGACAGCTGCACCGTCTTCGCTCCGGACTCTCCGGTGCTCCATGCAAAACTGCCGCAGATCGAATATGAAGAAAGCAGAATACCGGATTTGCAGGCGGCACTGCAAGCGGCATACGATGACATTGACATCGTTACAAATGACGAAAACGGTATGAAGCTGACGAAACTTTCCGGAAAGAAAGATTATCATGAAAATAATGATAATCAATGATTTGTTATAAATGACGGAACATTCGTCATTGACGGAAATATGACGGAATATCCGTTATTGACGGATAAAATGTCCGTTACAGATGACGTAATGACGGTTATCCCGTAAATGAAGAAAAACCCAACAACATTAACCAATAAAGGAATGAAAACATGAAAAAAAGAACAGCTTTGTTCCTGGCAGCCATGACTGCAACGGGTATTCTGGCAACCTCCTGCGCCGGCGGACTCTTCAGTCAGAATGATGAAGGAACAATCACGACAGCAGAAGCACCGTCTGCAGAAATCCAGCAGAAATTCCGTAATGAATACGGCATTCTGAAACGGCTGGATATGGTTCAGCAGAATTTCGTCAACAAAGACGGCGACATCCATTACTGTCAGGGCGTTTACAATGCAGACAAGCCGGGCAAATTTGCGATACTGGTGTTTCTGCACGGCGGCGGCGAAGGCGGAAATGAAAACCTGGCACAAATCCGTCTGGCCGTCAGCGAAATCGTGAAACACATGCGCGACGGCGGCCGCAAGGTCATCGTGCTGGCACCGCAATGCCCCGATGGGGAAATCTGGGCACAGCTTCACCGCGGCGGCGAAATGGCGGAAATGCGTGAAAAACCGTTTAAGACGGTGGGCATGATTCCTGCATTGATCAAAGCGAAAATCAAAGAATTTGACGCCGATGCGGATCGTGTGTATGCGACCGGACTTTCCATGGGCGGTTACGGCACATGGGATTTGCTTCAGCGTTACGGCACAGATGTTTTCGCCGGCGGCATTGTCTGCTGCGGCGGAGCCGACCCGAACCGTGCCAAAAAGATGAAAAATCTGCCGGTATGGATTTTCCACGGAAACGCCGACAATGCAGTGCCGATTCAGCTTTCACGCTATCAGTACGTGAAGATGAGAGAAGCAGGAAACAACAACGTGTTCTTCCGCGAATATCCGGGCGTGGAACATAACTGCTGGGATCGCACTTACGCCAACGACGAAGTGTGGACCTGGCTCTTCTCCCAGAAGCGCGGTACAGTCTCCGGTGTGCGTCCTGCACAGGAAGCTGTTGTGCCTCCCACCGAGGAACAGTATGCTGAAGGATTCGGTTTTAACGGCGGTCCGAAGAGCAGATATCCGGATGGATTCCTACCGCCGTTCCCCAGTGATGAGCAGCTGAAGAAGGCGGGTTTCACCCGCGCAAATGCTTTCGGCGGAAATCAGCGCTGAATTTGAGGGTATTTCCATTCACCTTTATTCCGTCTGTGTCCGGTGCTTGCCGGGCATAGATGGAGAACCAAAAGACAGGAGCTGATTTTTGCCATGAAACTGTTTCGGATGATTGCATCATTTGCACGAAAAAATTACATGTTTCTGCTGCTTCTGCTTATAATTGCCGCATTTCTGTGGGGTATGAGGAAAAAAGAAGTGCCGGCGGCAGAGCCTGAACACCATAATCCGCAGGCTGTTCAGCGCGACTCGGAATCAGGCGATGTAAACAATGGAGCCAAAACGATTGAAAATGGCTCAATGCTCAATGATTTAAAATAAAATGGAGCGGGCGACCGGAATCGAACCGGCGTGGCCAGCTTGGGAAGCTGGAGCATAACCATTTTGCTACGCCCGCATAATGAGTTTATATAAAATACATCATTTTTGAAGAAAAATCAAGTTAAAAAAACAGCTATCCTGTAAAAAAGTGGAGTTTTTCGGGAAAACATAAAAGATGGATTCGGATAAATGGCGATTTTGTTCCCTGTGTTTTCAGTTTTGATTTGATTCTGGTGAAATCTTATGCTATATTATATAAAACGAGAGACACTCCGTATGATTCATTTTCGCACCTGATGAAACCCCGGAACCCCTGAAAAAGCGTTATGTTTATTCTCAACTGGTACATCGTCAAAAACTTCCTCGCCACATTTCTGATGGCGATATTGGTGCTTACGTTCCTCATGACCGGCAACAACATCATGAAGATCGTGGACTATATGACGCAAGGTGTTCCGGCCGCCACTGCATTTGAATTTCTGCTTCTGTCCATGCCGATGGTGATGGCTTTCACGATTCCGTGGGCGGCACTGGTGTCCATCATGCTTGTTTTCGGGCGTATGTCCGCAGATAATGAAATCACCTCCATGCGTGCCTGCGGGATTTCCATTTTGCAGATTATTTCACCGCTGCTGGTGCTGATGTTTGCGCTGACCTGCCTGTGCCTGTATATTCAGATGGAAGTCGGACCGCCGTCTCTTGGCAAGGCGCGCACCCTCATCAAAAGCGCGGCGGCATCGTCTCCGCTGGCGTTTTTCACGCCGGGTATCCCTGTGGAAATCAGCGGCCTGAAGGTGTATATCGACAGCAAGGATTCCGACGGCAATATCTATGGCATTCAGATTTACGTACCGAACAGCGACGGTTCCACCAAGCAGGACATCATGGCGACCCGCGGGCGCATTGAGAGCGACCCCGAAACGCAGGATATGCGCATTCTCCTGTATGATGCGCTGATTGAAACGACCGAAGGAAGCGATGGCGACCGCAAGAAAGTCTATGCGTTCTCCGAAGAAAGCGATATTCAGCTGCCGTTCGGGACGCGCTACAATACGCGAAACGTGTCCGTCGATGACAAATATCTTTCCTACCGCGGACTTTTCGCACGTTCCGCACTCCTGCAGGAACAAGGCGCCAGCCGTGAAAAACTCACTGCCATCGACGTGGAAATCAACCAGCGAATCGCATTGTCTCTGGGACCGATCGCATTTCTGCTTCTGGGTCTGCCGCTGGCAATCCGGACCAGTCGCCGCGAAACATCCATCGGCTTGATTCTGAGCGTGATTCTTGCGGCACTGTATTATTGCGGGATTCTGGTATCGGATGCACTCCGCAACCATCCGAATCTGTATCCGCAGTATATCGTATGGATTCCGCCGATTCTCTTCCAGTTATTCGGCATCATTTATCTGTCCAGTATCGCCCGCAAATAGTTTTTCCCGGTGCGAAATAATAAAACTGCTCCATAATTTTCTTGATGAAAGAGAGTTATGGAGCAAGTTCTTTTTTATGGCGGAGCAGTTTTTCAAGACGGAAATTTTCAGAACTGCTTTCCGATGTCATTGACGGAGAGATTGGGCGTCAGCACATTCTTTCTGCCAATTTTCCCCGGCTTCATTGTCCTGCGGATGGACAAAACGATGGTATAGTTCCATGAGAGTCTGCAATGCTGTTTCCGGTGTAAAATCGGGAATAAAGAGGGCTTTGTCATATAATTCCGATGTCACTGACGGTTTTTTTTGAGCTTGTTCTGTTAATTTACTTTTATTTGTACAAAAGTCAAGTTTTGGCGGGCTGTTATCCAAAGCAAATCTGTATGAAAATGCGTTTGCGGACTCATTAATCATTGTGTTTCCTTTATTGAAAAAGGATTCAAATTTTTTTACGATGTAAGTGATTGTAATATAAAAATGTGGTAAATTAATGATTTACATAGGCTTTATCAAAAATTTCATTTATAAATGCAATGCTCTTTCGATTCAAGGTTTTTTGACATAATTTATTTAATACAACTGGAAGAATAATGAATAACTCTTCTAGTGCACCTTCTTTTCCACTTGCAAGATCATAAAAACGTTTGCCATCAATCATTCTGATTTTTGAATCCTGTTTACAATGTTCTCCTGTTGATGGATCTGATGGGAAAAACATGTTATTAACACCTTCTGGTGATTTCGGAACAATCATAACATAATAGGCAGTATAACCTCTGAAAAAACTTGTCTTGCTGTTGACCATTTCAGATAGTTTTCTATACAAAGTAACAAGCCCATCTGCATTAAGAGTATTGTGTTTATTTTTAATATCAGCGATTATTTTTTGTTTTTGGTTAAGAAGGTCAACTTGATTTGAAGTTTGTAGGTCAAACCATCCATTTATATTTCCTAAAATTTGTTGATGAAATAGTCCAATAGCATTAGATAAAGCCTTATCAAGTTGCCGATTGATTTCGTTATTCTTCCATTCTTCCGCAGATAAATCAAACAATGCCATCGAAAATGCAACTCCAAACGGATCGCAAACATTTCGGCTAAACTTTTTTTCAGCATTAATTTGTCCTTGCCGAACGGAAAGGATTAAATTATTACATGCTTCCGTAAGTTTTTCATCTGAAATCCATGATAAGTATGACATTTTTTCTCCTTCGGGTTAGAAATTCGAAAGATAATATAATCTTGTTTTTTGTAGTTTCAAGGTATTATTCAATAATATTTAACATTCTAACCAAAGCACGCCCCATTGCATAAGCTAAATTTACAGGGACTGCATTCCCAATTTGTTTATAAATGCTACTAATTGACCCAATAAATTCCCAATCATCGGGAAATGTTTGTATTCGAGCATATTCCCGTGTTGTAAGAGGTCTTGTCTCGTCAGGATGGCATCGTTCTGTTTGTTTTTGAGCAGGAGCACATGTTAGCGTTAGACTTGGCTCATCCCATGAAAGGCGACGTGCCATCCCTGTTTTTCCACCCTCAAGATAAAAGCTGCCTTTCATATATTCTTTTTGTAATTCGATAGGTAAGTCTCTCCAATATCCTCCCGGAGGAACAAATGAAAGAATTTCTTCCTTTCTTTTTGGATATTTTTGTCCTGGAGAAGGAGGGCAATCAGAATCATAAAGTATTCCCTTTTTTAATGCATCTTTAAGGGTAAGAATTCTTTCATATGGAGATGGCCAAGAAAATTTTAGTTTATCTGCAAGATCATTTCTTATTCCAACCAAAAAGAGGCGTTCCCTTTTCTGAGGAACCATGTAAAAAATGGCTTTTAGAAATTGAGGTTCAACAAGAGTATAGCCAATTTCTTTAATAACATCTTTAATTGTTTGAATTGTTTTTCCGTTATTGTGATCAAGCAGTCCTCTAACATTTTCACCTAAAAATATTTTTGGCTGTACCTCTTTTACAACTCTGGCAAATTGATAAAAAAGTGTCCCACGTGTATCTTCAAAACCAAGTTTTTTCCCAGCATATGAGAATGCCTGACAAGGAAATCCTCCAGAAACCATATCAATTTGTCCCTTATATTTTTCAAAAGAAATCAAAGAAACATCCCCCTGAACAACGTTCCAGTTTGGACGATTTTTTTTAAGTGTCCAACATGCATCAGGAACGAGCTCATTAAGCATAATATGACAAAATCCTGCTTTTTCCAATCCTAATGCTAATCCACCTGCTCCGGCAAAAAGTTCTATGTCAGTATATTTTCTGTGAGGCTTGGTTTTTAATTCATTATTCCAATTTGTGTTAAACATGACTTTTGCTTCATCAAATAAAAGAAGCTGTTCTTTTTCATATACGCGATAATTGTTTTTGGGATGTCGAACTGGCTTCAGTTTTCCATTGTTATCCCACCGTCTTAAAGTTTCCTTTGAGACAGAAAGCATATCTGCAACTTCTGAAATAGAAAAAAAAGATTGGGTTAGAGTTGTGCCCATGATGAATTCCTTTCAATGATATAAACATTATACATGGTTACTATACATTTATAACCGTATTATTTCAAGTAAAAAATTAAAATAATGATAAAAAAAGCGGTCCATTCCTGCGAACAGACCGCTTTGTATAACAGTGTAATTGCGCAGCCGGAGCGATTATTTCGCGCGGATACGGATGACACTCATGGAGCGCGGCTGGCAAACAACTTTGAAGTTTCTGCCAAGTGCGACTTCATCATTGGTCATGGAATACTGTGTGGAATTCCATGTACCGGTGATGGTGGTGCGTGTACCGACGTTGCTGAGAGAGCCGATGATATTGGTCAGATCGACAGACATATCAAATGCTTTTTCAGTTACGTTGACGAGCTTGATGATGACATCGCCCTGACCATCTTTGCCATCGCGAACCACAGAGGCAACCATCTTGCGTTCGAAGTCGGCGGGAACCTGTTCATCGAATCTGATCTGGTTGGTAACATAACGGACGCCGGCATTATTGCCGAAGAGCTTCTGGACTTCGTAAGTGGTGGTGGATTTGACTTCCTTGTTGTTGAAAGGAATCATATCCGGATACCACTGGGTGTTGCCTTCCTTGTGGACCAGCGGGGCATAGGAGGTCATGACCACGACATCGCCGTTGCGTTCAACGCCGGCCAGGAAGACGGCTTCATCCAAAGCAGTTTCGACTGTGTTGCGGCGGGTGCGCTGACCGCGTTCATGTGCGGCGTATTCACCGGCATAAACTTTCACGCTGCCGCGTTCATATTTGTCATAACGATGGTAACCGTTATCCACGAACCAGTTCGGTTCCATGTAGAAGTGTTCGTCAACGATGGGAATGTTTTCCTGACGAGCGAAATTCCATCCGTTGTTGAAGTCATTGCCGGAAGCACCAGGGCCGACGGTACCGACAACGATGATTTCCGGGCATTTCTTCTTGAGTTCATCGAAAACCATTTTGAAGCGGGCGCGGAAGGCATCAGTGATGGCTTCTTCGTTGCCGAGTCCGAGGTATTTCAGGTTGAAGGGTTTCGGATGTCCCATTTCAGCGCGGAGCTTGCCCCATTTGGTAGTAACAGGACCGTTGGCAAATTCGACCAGGTTCAGGGCTTCATCAACGATGTATTTCATTTCTTCCATCGGAACGGCCTGCTGTCCGCCGCTGAACTGGCAGTCAACGCCGCAGGAGAGAATCGGCAGCGGATGAGCGCCGATGTCTTCGCAGAAGAGGAAGTATTCATAGTAGCCGAGACCGCGTGTCTGGTGATAGCCCCAGCGGTTGTGAATCGGAACACGGTCTTCCAGCTTGCCGACGGATTCGGACCAGTAATACACGTCATGTTTACCGCGTTCACCGGGGACGAGTCCGCTGTGAATCTTACCGTCTTTGCCGCGGGGCAGGTCGCCGTGAGCAACGCAGCCGCCGGGGAAGCGGACGAATGTCGGCTTCAGGTCAGCGATAGCCTGCGCCAGATCTTTGCGGAGACCATTCTTGCGGCCTTTGAAAGTGTCCTGCGGGAACAGGGAAACCATATCCAGACCGACTTTGCCTTTCTTTTCCGGCGTAATGGAAAGCTGTGCTTTGTCGCAGTTGGCATCGGCTTCAATGGTTGCAGTCAAGGTGGTCCATTCACCGGATTTGACGGTAACGGTTTCGGACCCGATGTCTTTTCCGTTTTCGTCAATCAGTTTGACGAGCAGGGTCTGAGGAGCATTTTCAAAGTTTTTGGCAAACACGGAGAAATCGTATTTTGCATCTTCCTTGACGCAAATGCCGCCGAAGCCTTCATTGATGAGGCTTGCACCCGGTTCCGTGGTGGTCAGTACAGCGTAATTCTTGTTGTTGACGCTGATGGGATTTTCCACAGAGGTGTCGAAAGAAGTGCCTGTGCCCTTGAGCGACCATGCGGTCTTGGCATTCCAGTTGCGGTCATCACCGATTGCCGCGGAAAATTCAAAGTCGCGGTTGCGAACGAGTTCTGCATACAGACCGCCGTCTGCACCATAGTTGATGTCTTCAAAGAAAACACCGAACATGGTGTCGGAAATCAGTTTGGTGGAAGCGAGATTGATGGTCAGATTTGCTTTGACCGCTCCTTCGGGAACGGCATCTGCTGCCATGCTCTGTGTGGCGAAACCAGTCAATGCGATGACAGCTGCAGTAACAGTTGCTGCGACAGGTTTACGGGTAATGTGGGGCATCATAAAATGATTCTCCTGTTGAGTTCCGCACGGTCTGGAAAACTATACAGAACAGTTAATGATTGTGAAATGAGAATGAAAAAAAATTAATTAATTTTGTAAAAATAATTAACTTATTTGTTGGAAATATACACGATATCCCATAAATATCAAGTGAAAAATACGGAAAAACTTTGAAATTTCAGAAAAACCTTTTTCTGTTACCTGCATTTCCATCAAAAAAGACCTCGCGTATCATGGAGATACCCTGAACGCGAGGTTTCTTTTTCAGGATTCCGTCCGGAAGATGGCGCGGGAAATTATTCTGCATCAAAATATTCGGCGTAGTGTTCCGGGAGCAGTAAAACTTCCGCCCATTTCATGGTATTGCTTTCCAGCCACAATGGACGCAGACGCATGTAGTTCTGCATAATGCGTGTATACTGTTCCTGCGGGGAGGCACTGAACCATTCGGCAATCATGCGTTCCAGCTGTTCTGCGCTCTGGAAACATGCTTCCGGAGCGGCGGCATGATAATTGCCGATGTCCTGCACAAAAGCAGGCACACCTTCCGCCCATGCTTCGTACAGCTTGATGGGACTTTTGCACTCGTTGAAGAGATTCTTCTGAAGCGGCTGAATATAAAGGTCAGGGAACAGAGTCTGCCGGAACAGCGGATACTGCAAAAACATGCTGGGGGGTGCATATTCAAAATCGCCGGAATAGGGTTTCAGGGCATCCAGCATACCGCCGTGAAAAATAAACTGATATTTTTTGCGGTTTTCGATAATCCAGTCCAAAATACCGGAAAAATCGTTGTTGCGGGGGGCATTTCCCTGCCCGAAATGAGACTGCGAACATGAAAAACAGATTCGGAGTTTCCGGTGATTTCTGTTAAGAAGCCGGGAACGGACGGTCAGCGGATTGAAATGGTCAAAGAAAAACTGGGGAGGGTAGTTTTCCATGATTTTGAATTTTTTCCGTTCAATTCCAAGTTTCCCGGAATAGTAATCTGCAAGTCCGGCACAGGATACCGTGATAAGGTCGCACATATCCATAAAATATTTGATGGTGCTTTGAATTTCCGGTGTTATGTCGCGGTAAATGTTGTAATCCGGCATATCTTCCGGAATCAGCACATCGTCAATGTCATAAATCAGCCGGAACGGAAATTCTTTTCTGGCAGGAACCAGAACGCGCTCCGCCCATGGAATGTTTCTTTGATTGGTTACACGCTGCAAACGCAGACTGTCCAGACGGAACAGCTGATTTCTTTCCGGTAAAATCGTAGTGTTTGTGGATGCCAGATTACCGAGCGACTGTTCCAGAAGCTGGTTGACAAATCGGACGCGGTAATATGCACTCGCTCCGTAATCCATCATTGCCGAGTGAATAAAATTGAAATGCTGATTTTTTTCGGACTTGGCTGACGGGGTGGATTGAGATGAAATTCCGCTTTTTCCGGCAGAACTTTTTTGCTCGTCCCCGGCATTCTGTTTGGCGGGGATGGACAATTTGGGTGGAGAGTACGAGAACATTATAGCTTTCAGTGTGGTGCTTCCCAAACCGGGTATTGCATGATTTAAAATGTGAACTCATACAATACCACAAAAAAACAAAAAGTCAAGAAAAATAAAAAGAAAAATATAAAAAATAAAAAGGAATGTTTTATGTTAATCGAATATAAGATGTTGAAAAAAATATTCTTATAAATGATAAAAAAGCTCATGATGAGAACAGATTTTCAGTAAAAACAGTCGAATAAAACCATCAATAAAATGTCAGAAAAAGGGACAATTCATTTTTGACTCGTATTTTTTGCAGATTTGAGTTCAGAGTATCTTTATTTGTTGAAAGATTGATTTGTCAATTGGTATCCGGCATATTCGGATGGTATTATCCTTAGAGGATGAAGATGTTTTTGCCAGAAAGCACGGCAAAAAAAGAAACACACAGATTCAAAAGTCTGCGTGTTTCTCTGAAAGAAAACATGATTTGTCCGTTGTTCAAACAGAACGAATCATATTCTGTTATGTTAAGGGTATTCCCCTTAGATTCAGTGCTGTGCTGCCTGAGTCTTGCTCTGTTCGCGGAGAGCCGAACGGCGGATTTTTCCGCTGATGGTTTTCGGCAGTTCACTGACAAATTCCACAATGCGCGGATATTTGTAGGGAGCCGTATTTTCGCGGACATACGCCTGAATTTCCTTGATCAGTTCCGGAGTTCCTTCGGTACCGTTTCGCAGGACGATGGATGCTTTGACAACCTGACCGCGCACGGGATCGGGCGCGCCGTAAACCGCGCATTCCAGTACGTAGGGGAGTTCCATCAGGACATTTTCCACCTCGAAAGGACCGATGCGGTAGCCGGAGGATTTGATCAGGTCATCGGTGCGTCCGACATACCAGTAGTAGCCGTCTTCATCGCGCCAGGCGGTATCTCCGGTGTGATAATAACCGTCATGCCATGCGTTGTCGGTGGCTTCCTGATTGTTGTAATACTGCTGGAAGATACCGCAATGTTCGTTGGGCTGGACGCGGATGCAGATTTCCCCGGTATCGCCGGAGGAAACAGGTTTGCCGTTGCTGTCCAGCAGGTCGATGTGCAGGGACGGCACGGGTTTTCCCATGGAACCCGGTTTCGGATTCATGCCGCGGAGATTTGCCAGCTGGAGCGTGGATTCGGTCTGACCGAAGCCTTCCATGAGCTTCAATCCCGTCGCCTGATAGAATTGCTGGAACACTTCCGGATTCAGAGCTTCGCCGGCAATGGTAACGTGCTGAAGCGAGGAGAAATCATACTTCGAGAGATCCTGCTTGATGAAGAAACGATACATCGTAGGCGGTGCGCAGAATGTCGTGATGTGGTGTTCCTTGAAGAGCGGCAGAATATCTTCCGCATGAAAACGGTCGAAATCGTAAACCAGAATGCCCGCTTCGCAGAGCCACTGCCCATAGAGCTTGCCCCACAGAGACTTGCCCCATCCTGTGTCCGAAATCGTCAGATGCAGACCGTTCGGGTCCACACAGTGCCACCAGCGGGCAGTGATGATGTGTCCCAGCGGATAAGTGAACGTATGAAGCACCATTTTCGGGTAGCCGGACGTGCCGGAACTGAAGAAAAGTGCCATCGGATCGTTGGCATTATGATCGGCGGGGCGGGGGAATACGGCATCGAAATGTTCGAGTTCGCGGTTGAAGCAAATCCAGCCGGGCCGTTCGCCTTCCACGATAATGCGGTGCTGAAGTGTGGGACTGTCCGCCATGGCAGCGTCAATTGCGGCAGCGGTTTCGCCGAGTCCGGTACAAACGACAGCCTTGATTCCGGCTTCATTGAAGCGGTATGAGAAATCGTGTTCGGTCAGCATGACAGCGGCCGGCACTGCGATGGCGCCGATTCTGTGCAGGGCATTCATGACGTACCAGAACTGATAATGACGGCGCATCACCAGCATGACACGGTCACCTTTGCGGATTCCGAGAGAGGTCAGGAAATTTGCCGTCTTGCAGGAATTGACCGAGATGTCTTTGAACGTGAAATTCCGTACTTCGTGAGTGCGTGAAATCCAGCGCATAGCCACCTTGTCCGGGCATTTTTCAGCGAGCGCATCCAGTACATCGTAAGCGAAGTTGAAATTATCGGGATAATGGAACCGGATGTCCTGAAGCATTCCGTTTTCATCGATGGTTTCCGTTGCGAATTTCTTGTAAATCAAGTCCTGTCCTGCCGAATTTTCCTGCTTGACGGCAGGTTCTTCTTTCTGCACGGGATTGAATGCCATCGGCTTGCTCTGTTCGTCATCGGATTTGATGACCACCGCCAGGAAGACGCATTCTTCGCCGCCAATGGAGATCATGCCGTGAGGATGACCGGAGTCATAATAAATCGAGTCGCCGGGTCCCATGATTTCGACTTTGTCGTCAATCTGGACTTTCAGATGACCGCTGATGATATAGTCAAATTCCTGCCCGCTGTGGGTGGAAAGATGAATTTTATCCTGTTCCCCCAGATACGGTGCACGCACGATAAAAGGTTCTGCCGCGCGGTCTTTCATCATGGCCGCCTGATGCAGATATTCAAATCCGGCACGGCGTTTAATCGGAACCCCTCCGCCAGCCCGTGTCAGAATGAATGAAGAGAGACGGGGCGATTCGCCCGTTACAAGCGCGCTGATGTCAACACCGAACCGCTGTGCGCAGCGGAGAATGAAAGTGAAAGAACTGTCAATCTGGCCATCTTCATGACTTTTGTACTCTTCCACAGTCATCCGGTGGAGTTCCGCCATATCTTCCGGACTGATGTCCAGCAAAGTGCGGAGTTCGCGGATGCGCCGTCCCATTTGTTGCAGTTGATTTTCCATTTTTTACTCCTGACTAACTGATTTCAAATCATCCGGCAGGGTATTTTGAAATCAGCTTCTCTGATGAAAATTTCGTAAAGAGATTTTAAATAATATAGCACAGAAAAAACGAAAAATCAAGAAAAAACGGAGCTTTGTGAGGTTTCCGCGCGCGGATTTGAGCAGGCAGCGGACAGATGGCAGAGTGTTTGGAAATTGGCGCCGGTTTCAGAAGTCATGCCGGGAGATTTGAAGTCAGCTTTTTGGAAAAGATTTTTTTTACAGGGAATCGAAATAAAGAGAAACCAGTTTCGGCTGGCGCAGCTTCTGAAATGCGCCGCGTTCAATCTGGCGGATTCGTTCTTTGGAAAGTGCAAATATCTTGGAAAGTTCCGAAACGGTTTTCGGCGTTTTGCCGTCCAGTCCGAAATGAAGCCGGAGCAGGAGCTGTTCCCGTTCGGAAAGAGTTTTGAGCGCGTCTGCCAGTCCGTCCTGGAGCTGTTTTCCGGCGAGACATTGTTCCGGATCGGATGCTTCCGAATCGCAGATGATTTCTTCCAGTTTCAGCGAATTTTCATCGCTGCCGACCTGCATTTGCAGAGAAATCTGCTGTGCCGCCATTGCCCGGATGGAACGCACACGGGCGGCCGGCATTTCCAGTTCTGCTGCGAGCTGCTCTGAGGATGGCTCAAATCCGTTGTGCATGATGAAATTCTGCTCGGCGCGGCGGATTCGCATAATCGTCTGGTACATGTGCGGCGGAATATGAATCACACGGGTTTGCGAGGAAATGGCATGGAGAATATTATGCCGGATCCACCATGTGGCATAGGTCGTGAAGCGGTGTCCCAGCTTGTAGTCGAACCGTTCGAGAGCCTTGATCAGCCCCAGATTTCCTTCCTGAATCAAGTCAATGATATTCTGCGGCTGGACATGGATTCTGTTCAGAATACTGACCACAAGGCGAAGATGCGACTGGACAATCCGATTTTTCAAATCGGTTTGAACATCAATATGTTTTTCCAGTTCAGCCATGATGCGCTGATCTTCGGATTCTTCGCCCGTCAGGCGGATTTCCTGATTGGACGATTCACCGGATTCTTCGGCGCGGCTGGTGAAATATGCATGGGCAAGCTGAAACCATTCGTCCAGTTTGATTTTTGCAGCCGGATAGCGGGACAGAAGTTCTTTGGCGCGCTTCGCCATTTCCGCACGCTTGTCAGCGGACGCAAGAGGGTCAGAATACACCCGGAGAGTTTCCTGACGCAAGGCCTGAATCTCCGATTTCCAGCCGGGCAGACGCTGAAGAAGCAGATAGGGCGTTTTGCGGCATTCTTCCGGCAGCAAGGATTCCCAGAAAAGAGACGGAATTGCTTCCGTATCAGTACATTGCTCTGCCAGCCGGATATGCTCATCCAAAATGAAAAGGAAATGAAAAAGCAAATCGTAGATGGTATTTGTTTCGCGGTCCATGGAAGCCCACAGCGCGTCGGATTCTTCGGCGGTCAAGGGCGTACTGTTGTTCAAATCCCGGTAATACTGCATCAGGACATCCGAGCAATCTCCTGAAGATTGCGCAGATTCCGACAGAAACGCAGACAGTTCTTCAGAAGCTGCGTCCGCAGAAGTTGAATCAATGTTGTTTTGTCGTTTTGCCATAAGGATAACGCGAGTCGGGATTCAGGAAGGATTTGGAAGTCTTGCATCCTTTTCGGAGATGAGGCTTCCTCCTCTGAAAAAAGTTTTCTCTTTCAAACTGATTTCAAAAAAGATTGGAAAAGACCGGACTTTTGAAATAAGCTCATAAGTCGGTTTTCTAAATAATTTAATTCTCATTCTGCGATTTTTCAAGCATGTCTTTGCATTTTTTCACAGCAGGTGTCATGCCCCGGAAAAACAGAGCAGGATATGAGCGTAAAAACATGCAATGACTGCAAGAAAAAGCCGGATTCACATGAAGCAAATCCGGCAAAAGGTGATTTCATGAGCGTTCAGAAAAAATTCTGACCGATTGTTCAGCCTATGAACTTATACGGAGTCGTACTGTGGTATTCCTGCAGAGACTTCGGTTCGAGGTCCGGATGTTTCAGCATCGTTTCAATCCCGATGGAGCTGGCATCTGCGGCGGCAATCGTTGTCATGTACGGGATGCGCAGCTGAATGGCGGTACGGCGGATGTAGCTGTCGTCTTTCTTGGAGGAGCGTCCGGCCGGCGTGTTGAAAATCAGCTGAATTTCGTTGTTTTTCATCATGTCGAGGATATTGGGACGATCTTCGCTGAGTTTGAAGACCTTGGTATTGGCAATGCCGTTTTCCGTAAGGAAAATCGAGGTGCCTTCCGTTGCAAGAATCTTGAAGCCCAGCTTCTGCATACGCTGTGCGATGGGAAGCAGATACTTGCGATCCTTGGGGTTGATGGTGATCAGCACGGTCCCGCTGGTGGGCAGGATGCAGCCGGATGCGGCTTCGGCTTTGTAGTAAGCGGCTCCGAAATTGTCGGAGATACCCATGACTTCGCCGGTTGCACGCATTTCAGGTCCCAGAATCGGGTCGACTTCCGGGAACATATTGAAGGGGAATACGGCTTCCTTCACGGCCACAAACGAGGTCTCACCGGTCTTCGGGAGCTGGAACTGTTCCAGCTTCTTGCCCAGCATCAATTCCGTGGCGAGACGCGCCAGAGGCACGCCGGTAACCTTGGAAATGATAGGTACGGTACGGGATGCACGCGGGTTGGCCTCGATGATATAGACTTCATCTTCGCAAATCGCATACTGCACGTTCATGATACCGTCGACTTTGAAGTCCTTGGCGATGTCGGCAGTGTGCTGCTCAATGGTTTTGCGGTGCTTTTCGGGAATCGTTACCGGAGGAATGGTACAGGCGGAGTCGCCGGAGTGAATACCGGCAAGTTCGATGTGTTCCATGATGGCGGCAACATAGGTCTGTTTGCCGTCGGACACGGCATCGACTTCGCATTCGATGGCATTGTCGAGGAAGCGGTCAATCAGCATCGGATATTCGGGGCTGACCTGCAGGGATTCCACTGCATAACGGCGCAGAGTGGGTTCATCGTAAATGACTTCCATGCCGCGTCCGCCCAGCACGAAGGACGGACGGACCATGACCGGGTAACCAATATCATTGGCGATTGCCACAGCTTCTTCCAGAGATTTGCTGGTGGCACTCTTCGGCTGACGGATGCCCAGTGCAATCATGCGTTCGCGGAAATATTCGCGGTCTTCCGCCAGGCGGATGCCTTCCGGCTGAGTGCCGAGGATGTTCACGCCGGCGTCTTTCAGTTCCTGCGCGATATTCAGCGGGGTCTGTCCGCCGAACTGCACGATCAGACCTTCCGGTTTTTCCTTGTCGTAAATGGCAAGCACGTCTTCCAGTGTCAGCGGTTCAAAGAACAGCTTGTCGCTGGTGTCATAGTCGGTGGAGACGGTTTCAGGGTTGCAGTTGACCATGATGGATTCATAGCCGTTGTCGCGCAGTGTGAATGCGGCATGAACGCAGGTATAGTCGAATTCGATGCCCTGACCGATACGGTTCGGACCGCCGCCCAGAATCATAATCTTGCGGTTGCTGCTGACTTCCACTTCATCGGCGACAGGTGCGTAGGTGGAGTAATAGTAGCAGGCATTTTCCACGCCGCTCACCGGAACCTTGCAGAATGCGACCTTGACACCCAGCGCCAGACGGCGTTCACGGACAACGCGTTCGCATACGCTGAACAGTTTGGCCAGATATTTATCGGCGAAACCGAAGCGTTTTGCCTGAATCAGCATGTCATCGGACAATGTGTCGAACGTGTATTTCTGGAGTTCGAGTTCGAACTGTGCAAGTTCATTGATTTCCTCAATGAAATAGCGTGTGATGCTGGTTTTTGCAACCACTTCATCCACGCTGTAGCCGCGGCGCAGATATTCATAAATCGCAAAGAAGCGAATGCTGTTCGGAGTTTTGATTTTGTCGCGCAGCTGGTCATCCGTCATTGCGGAGACTTTCTTGTCGAGACCGAGACCGGAACGTCCGATTTCCAGCGAACGGATTGCTTTCTGGAGAGCTTCTTTGAAGTTTTTGCCGATGGACATGACTTCGCCTACGGCTCTCATCTGGGTTCCAAGCTGATCTTTGGCTTTCGGGAACTTCTCAAATGCCCAGCGCGCAAACTTCACAACAACATAATCTCCGCTGGGTGTGTATTTTTCCAGCGAGCCATCGCGCCAGTACGGAATTTCATCCAATGTCATGCCGGCGGCAAGTCGGGTGGATACATTTGCAATGGGGAAGCCGGTTGCCTTGGAGGCAAGTGCGGAAGAACGCGAGGTTCTGGGGTTGATTTCGATGACGACGACTTCATCGGTTTCGCGGTTATGACCGAACTGGACGTTGGTGCCGCCGGTTACGCCGATGGCATCCAGAATCCGGTAGGAGTAATCCTGCAAACGTGCCTGAAGTTCAGGTCTGACGGTCAGCATCGGTGCAACGCAGAAGCTGTCGCCGGTATGGACGCCCATCGGGTCAACGTTTTCGATGTAGCAGACGGTGATTTTCTGTCCTTTCTGGTCGCGCACGACTTCCAGTTCCAGTTCTTCCCAGCCCAGCACGCACTGTTCCACCAGCACCTGATGAATCAAGCTGGCGGAAAGACCGCGGGCTATCACTTCACGCAGTTCTTCCACATTGTAGACAATACCGCTTCCTGTGCCGCCCATGGTGTATGCCGGACGCAGCACAACCGGGTATCCGATTTCCGCTGCAATCTTTTCGCCTTCCGCGACCGATTCCGCAGGTGCAGATTTCGGAACGGGAACGCCGATCATTGCCATCGTTTTCTTGAATTCGATACGGTCTTCGCCGCGTTTGATGGCATCCAAATCAACACCAATCACCTGAACATTGTATTTTTTCAGGATTCCGGCTTCCGCCAGACTCGAAGAAAGGTTCAGTGCAGTCTGACCGCCGAGGTTCGGCAGTAAAGCATCCGGACGTTCACGCTTAATGACGCGTTCCAGACTTTCGATATTCAGCGGTTCAATATACGTATGATCCGCCATGCCGGGGTCGGTCATGATGGTTGCAGGGTTTGAATTGACCAGAACAACATCGTATCCTGCTGCTCTGAGTGCCTTACAGGCTTGTGTCCCGGAATAATCGAATTCGCAGGCCTGTCCGATGATGATAGGTCCGGAACCGATGATGAGGATTTTATGAATATCTGTCCGTTTTGCCATGGTGTCTCCAATGCTTATTTGTTTCAGAATCAAAAAACCAAATTGAAATAATATGCTCCACTTTTCCGATTTTTCAAGTAAAAAGTCCATTTTTGATGAATATTTCTTTCGATTATTCGTGATTTGTTATTTTTAATCATATTTTCTGTTATTTTATTTCATTCGGATGTGTTTTTTGTATTGGTCTGTTTTTTGCCATTCTTTACCATCTCTTTTTCATTTGCGCTTTGCAGGAATGCGGCTTTTCTTTTCCATCATTCTGTATCCTGCTCTATTGACATTTTCTCTTTTTCATGCTATTTTATTAACTGTCTTCCAAACAGGCTTTCCCATTTTATTTTCAACGCAACTTCGAGGAATCTGACATGAGCAGTCCGAAGCGATGGATGGTTTTTCTGCATTATGACCCGCAGGCGGTGATTGATGCCCACGTTTTGCACCTTTTGCGCTCGTATCGTCCGTTTTGCCGCCGCCTCATTTTCGTTTCCAATGCACCTCTCTCCGAGGCGGAACAGAAGAAAGCGTCAGAGTTCGCCGATGAAGTCAGACTTCACGACAACCGGGGATATGATTTTGCGGCATGGAAAGACGTAATTCTGTCGCTTGCGCCGGATTTTTCCGGCTGCGGAGAGCTTATCCTCACAAATTCGTCTTGTTTCGGTCCCATTTTCCCGCTGGAAGAAATGTTTTCCGCCATGGATTCCCGCGAATGTGATTTTTGGGGGATTACACGTCATGCACGTGTGCATGGCTTCCCGGAACATCTGGCATCCTACTTCATTGCATTCCGTCCCCGCGTACTGAACTCCCCGGCATTTCTGCAATTCTGGCGGAGTATCCGCTCTGAATACCGCAGTATGGCGCAGGTCATCCACCACGGCGAACACCGTCTGACCCCGTATTTGCGCAGACATGGTTTCCGCGATGCAGTTTATTGTGAGCTTCCCGATACGCGGGAAGACCGCAGGATTGATTTTTTTGAATCGTTTACGACCTCATCCGCCGCAGAGCTGATTCGTCAGACGCGATGTCCTCTTTTGAAAGTGAAATCTTTTCAGAACGACTCGAATCTCCGATTCCCGAAAGCCCGCCTGATTTTTGAATCTTTGCGCGATACTGTAAGTCCCTATCCTTGCGATTTCATCATCCGTTTTCTCCGCCGTACAGCTCCCGCTTCATGGCTTTGGGATTTACCCGGTACTTCCCTGATTACGGATTTTTGCCAAACTCCGTTCCGCGGCACGGTTTCGGAATATCCCTGTATGGACGGCGATTTGGTTTTGGTGAAATCTCCCTCAAATTATCCTGATATGCCGTCCATGTACGGAGATGCCGTCCGACGTCATGCCGAACGTGCCTTGTATGGCGATGGCGAACGCCTCCGCCGGATTGCCGGATGTTTCGACCGGGAACCTCAGCTCGGCTTGATTCTCCCCTCAATTCCGCCTGTCATGCGTTTTGCCGGAGAGGAATCCTCATGTTTTGCTGCCGGTGCATATCTGATTCGACGGACCTTGTTCCGCGAGGGTGTACCGATGAATGAAATCCCGGATTTCGTGCTGAAACAGGGTTTTTATTTCCGCGTTGCCGCGTCTGCGGAAGAATGGGCTTCGGATGCCGTTTGCCTGGATGCGGGAATGCAGAATCGTCGCAATTTCAATGGCCGCAAAATCATGAAAGATGCTTTCCTATATTTAATCTGGCGAATCCGCAGTGTGTGGCATCGTGCATGTCCCCGTCTTTCTGAAAAGTTAATGCCGTTGGAAGACTTCTTCTGCGGGAATCGTTGATTCCATACACAAAAAAGCACCTCAGGCCGAGATGCTTTTCTTTCTGAATTATGCCTGTGCTTCCATTTCCGAAACAGGCTTGCAAGGGGCGTTTCGCGGCTTGTTTTTCGGGTGGTCATACCGCCACATGATGTACAGATAAACGGCGAAAAGCAGCAGTCCGTTGGAGGTGCAGACCAGTCCCTCGTTGTAGCACACCCCGATGTATCCGAAATGTCTTGCCAGATAGAATGCGGTGATCAGTCTGCAAATTGTCTCCACAATGCCTCCGATCAGCGGCGGCAGAGTATGCCCCATGCCTTGCAGTGCGCTCCGGTAAATCACAATCATGCTGAGTGAAATGAAGAACGGAGCCACCCGGTTGAGGTATTGTTCGCCTGCGATGATGATGCCTTCGGTTTCCTGTCCGGAATCCAGGAAGATGCCCAGCAGAGGACGTTTGAAAAGATAAATCAGCAGACCGAAAACGAGGGAGAATGCAATCGCCGCACGCCAGCAGATGCTTACGCCGCTGCGGATTCGCCGGAAGTTTCTCGCGCCGTAATTCTGTGCCGTATACGCCGTAACCGCCATGCCCAGCGCGCCGATTGGAATCCATATCAGCGCATACAAACGGCTTCCTGCGGCAATCGCCGCCACTTTTTCTTCGCCGAATTTATTCACAGCCGTCTGCACGATGGTCGCTCCGCTTCCCATGATGGTGAACTGAATCGCAATCGGCACCGATACATACAGATGCTCCCAGTACAGTTTGAATTTGTTGTTCCAGCTTTGAATTGTCGGGTGCAGTTCCGGCATTTTGAATACGATGAATCCCATGCACACCACGGCGGACACCATTTGCGCAATGACGGTGGCCCATGCTGCTCCCGCAATTCCCCAGCCGCACTTGCAGATGAAGAGCAAATCCAGACACACGTTCAGAATGGACGAACAGATAATCACATACACCGGACGCCGGCTGTCCCCCAGTGCCCGCATCATTGAGGAGAACAGAAAATAAAACGAGCTGGCCGGAATCCCCAGCATGACCGTGAAAATATAGCAGTAAGTGTCTTCATAAATGGCTTCCGGCGTTTTCATCAGCACCAGCAGATCGTCTATAAAGAAAACCGACCCCAGTGTCATGATGATGCTGGAAATCAGTGTAACCACCAGCGACACGCAGACCGAACGCCGCATTCCGTCTGCATCTTTCGCCCCGAATCTCTGTCCCGTGATAATCGTCAGCGAGGATGGCAAACATGACACGAATCCCGTGAAAAGGAAGTTGATGGAACCCGTGGACCCCACTGCGGCAAGTGCATTGTCGCCGAGCCAGCGGCTCACGATTGCCGTATCGACGAACCCGTACATGTGCGTGAAGAGTTGCGCGATGGTCATGGAAAAAAAGAAAGGGGCAATGGTTTTCAGCGGATGTCCCTTTGTCATATCCTGAGTCATAATATCCTGTCTGGATGTCTGTTAAGAAATAGTAAATAGTCAATTCTGTTAATATACTGCATTCCGGTTCCTTTTTCAAGCAGTATGTGAAAATGTCATACCCCGGACTTTTGAAATCAGCTCTAATGTTTAGAATACACCGATTTTTTATTAAAATCAAGAAAAATGCATGAATATTCAGAAAAATCTCATTTTCCCCCGCAAATATCCCTTTTTTCACATTTGCACTGCCCTCTTTTTCTTCCTGAATTGCTTCCTTCCGGCCCCCCGGATTCGCATCAAATTTCAGTTTGCTTCTTTCATAACCTCCCAAACGCCATTACGTTTCCCATTCTTTCGGGTCAGAAGACCTTTATCCTGCAAGGTTTTGGTCAGAGTTTTTACCGTTCGTTCTGATTTTCCGATTTGTTCCGCAATCATTTTCTGCGTAGCATGAGGATTTTTTGTGAGATATTCCAGAACGGCAGCCTCCTCTAAAGTGCAATTTTTGCACTTTGAATTTGCACTTTGAAATGCAGGATTCTCCTTCCAAAGAATGTGACAGAATCGGTTTTTCAGTTCATTTTGTCCCTGAAATATCAGATTTTCAAAGAAACGTTCCAAATACATCATAGAAGCGGAAATGTGCTGTGCATAGTTGTTATAGTTCGCACGGACAAGAGCATTCCTGAAGTACCATGAATGCTGCCGGAATGGTTCATTACTGACCTGAAAACCGAATTTGCGCAGATAAAGAATTGTGAACACAGCGGTTGTTCTGGTGTTGCCTTCCCGGAATGGATGAATCTGCCATAACCCGGAGATGAATTTGCAGATATGTTTCACTGCATCTTGAGAAGATAAACCGCTGTATGAAAATTGCCGTTCCTGCGAAAAATCATATTCCAGCGTTTCTTTCAGCAAGTCTGCAGGGGCGTAAGTAACGCTTTCACCATCCAGCACCCACTCTTTCTTGGAGATATTCACGGTACGATATTCCCCGGCATGAGAAAAAACACCGGTAAAGAGTTTCCAGTGAAGTCTCGCGTATTCCTGCGGAATGAAGGAAAAGGCGTCTTCAGCCAGCACACTCATGATTCTTGTTGCCACAATGTCAGCTTCGTCAGTGCGCTCTGCTGCGAGCTTTCGGCCTTCTTCGGTCTGATAGTAATCCGTGATCCGCTTTTGGGCTGCAGCAAGATCCAAAGTTCCCTCAATATGCTGTTTTGCCGTATCGAAAAGATAGGGGGAGTTCTTCAGCTGATCAACATCCTGCAGTCCAATAGCTATTTGCCAGTTTTCCGCCCGTTGTTTTCGGGATGTTTCTCCCTGAACGATATATTCATCAAAAATATTTTTTTGTTTCATTTTTCACTCCTTGAACCACGAATGCACGCGAATATACACTTGTCCGGTATTCTTGCAGAACCGGGAAGATATACCGTGGAATATAACCTCATTCAACGAAAAAATCAAATAAATTCAAGAAAAACAATATAATAAAATTGGTGGTCTTTAGACTGACACACTTTCGTTTACCGTTGACTTGGTAGCGGTAATAATTAAATCCACCTTCTTTTTTTGGTAGACAGTCCCTGTCTCCGGTTTAATCTTGATTTTCTTTCCCATGATACATTCTCCAAAATAATGTCTGTTGTGGCTTAATATAGCCTCATTTCCGGGAAATGAAAATCAAAAACGGTACCAAATGGTACTAAAAAAGAGTTTTTGAGGTAAAAATGGTGCCAGAGGCGGGACTCGAACCCGCACGGTGTTAGCCGGTTGATTTTGAGTCAACTGCGTATGCCATTTCGCCACTCTGGCCCATGTCTGCGTGAAAGTCAGCAGATTGAATACAATTAAAATACTCCGTTATCGGAGAAAAATCAAGCACAAACGAAAAAAAACAGGAAAAATCTGAAAAAAAAGACAGATCTATTTGATTTTCCATGAAAAAAGTGATATATTAATCAATCTCGTCGTGATACAGGCCCCCGGTTTTCTGGTGCTTGACGCCTGTATCGCTTATACAAAAACACCTCTTTCGAAAGGATTATGGGATGAAACAAGGTCAAGCCAAACATAAACTGTGCCGCCGCGTCGGCTACTGCATCTGGGGCATGAGCAATTGCCCGACTGTCAAACATGAACGCACTTATGCTGCTGGTCAGCAGGGCAAGAACGCCCGTCGTAAAAAACTGACCACCTACGGCGAAATGATGCTCGAAAAGCAGAAACTGAGAGCCCACTATGCTCTGACTGAAAAGCAGCTCCGTTCTGCATTCCTTGCCGCCAAGCGCATTGAAGGCAAGACAAACGAAATCCTTATGCAGCGCATCGAACTCCGTCTGATCAGTGCCGTCTATCATGCCGGTTTTGCTCCGACTATCTTCGCTGCCAAGCAGTTCGTCAACCATCGCCACATCCTCGTGGACGGCAAGATTGTCGACCGCGGTTCCTACCTGCTCCGTCCGGGTCAGGTTATCACCATCAATGCTGAAAAGTCCCCCACAATCGCGACGATTGCCAAGGGCGTTGAAACTGCAGCTCCTGCATATTTTGAAGTGGACAAAGATGCCCTCAAGTGTGTTGTTGCTCGTCAGCCGATGCTTGAAGAAATTCCGTTCCAGGTCGAATCCATGCGCGTGGTCGAATACTACGCTCGTTAATTCACGGATATTCTGCGAATTTCAGACCGTTTCCCTTTACCGGGCGACGGTCTTTTTTTTGTCTTCGGAACTGATTTCAAAAGTCCTGCCGGGATTTTGAAATAATAATTTTATGAGGACCTGTTCAGGATATATCTCCCTTTGCAGACAGAATTCTGCGTCAGGAGCCCAAGAAAGAATGAAGACGTCTTCTGTGATTGAATTTCACATGGCTTTGGATGCCTCTTCGCAGTTGAGGCAGAAAGATGGATAGAATACCTTATTCCATAAAACGGCTTGCTTCGTTCAGAAATCTGATTCATATAATGCCGTTTACACTCTTGCAAGCAGTCCGTTTTTCGGAAATCTCCGCATTTCCGGACAAAAAAAAGCCGAACCTGAAAAACTCAGATTCGGTAATCAGCAGAAAAAGTGGTGCCGACGAGAGGAGTTGAACCTCCACCTCCGTGAAGAGACTGCGACCTGAACGCAGCGCGTCTGCCATTCCGCCACGTCGGCACTTTCAGTAGCCGGTTTCATCCGGCACGATATTTTACTATAGCGCAAAAAACATAAAAATCAAGCTAAATCTCAAAAAAAGTCGAAAAAAAACACATTTTGGTTTGATGTTTTGGAAAAAGGGACTATATTGTTAGTGTGAAAGTTAATTTAAACAAAGAAGAAAGCTGATGGAAAACAAAACATGGAGATGTTCATCTGACGGCAAAGACAACATTATAACTGAACTAAAGGACATTGGCGGTCTCCCTTTGGCGATTGCCATGTATCTTGCGTCCCGTGGAATTACTGTCAAAACGCAAAAACGTTATTTTGAGGGTGGTTTCGCGGACTTGAGCGACCCTTTCCGGTTCACTGGTATGGAAAACGCCGTCAAGCGTTTGTGGAAAGCGATTCGTAACCGTGAGTATATCCTCATCCATGGGGATTACGATACGGACGGTATCACTGCAACTGCGCTTTTATCGTCGATCCTCGAACACAACGGGGGTCTTGTCTACACGTTTCTGCCTCACAGATTTGATGACGGATATGGCTTTACTCCGGAATCTCTTACGAAGGCTCTCGAAACGCTGCCTGCTTACACCCCAAGCGGCTTCACCCCCGAATCTCTGAACAAAGCTCTCGAAAACGTTCCCGACCGCAAATGCGGCGTCCTCGTTACGGTGGACTGCGGCATCAACAGCACGGAAGCGGTGCAGGAAGCTCGCAAAATGGGGATTGATGTGATCATTACCGATCACCATGAACCTGCGGACGCTCTTCCCGAGGCACTTGCCGTGCTGAATCCGAAAATCTATCCGGAGGACCTGGAAGATTTGGTGCATTTGTCCGGTGTCGGTGTCGCGTTCAAGCTCGCCCATGCGTTTATTCTCTACGGGCGTATGCTCAACATCGGCGGTTTTGAAACGGACATTCAGGACGTGCTCGATTATGTGGCGCTGGGTACGGTGGCGGACATCGTGCCTCTGCTGGGGGAAAACCGCATCCTCGTCCGCTGCGGCATGGAAACGCTGAAAAGCCAAATCCGCCCCGGTGTCTGTGCGCTCATTGAACATGCTCATGTCGGACCGGTTTTGCAGCCCTCTGACATTACGTTCAAGCTGGCTCCCCGCCTGAATGCCGCAGGACGGCTCGGCAACGCTTCCTCGGCGTTGGAACTGATGAAGGAAACCAGCATTGTGGATGCCCAGAAGCAGGCCGACCGGCTGGAAGACTTCAACAAGGAACGTCAGGAGAAAGAGCAGGAAATCTTCGCACAGGCAAAATGCGAGGTGGAGAGCGACCCCGACTACAAAAACCGCATGTCCATTATTGCTGCCGGTGAAAACTGGCATCAGGGTGTGATCGGGATTGTGGCTTCACGCTTTGCCCGCGACTATAACCGTCCGGCTATCGTCCTTACGATTATCGGTGATGAAGCGCACGGTTCAGGGCGCAGCGTCGGTTCCCTCAACCTCATCCGGATTCTCAGCAAATGTTCGCATCTGCTGACCCGTTACGGCGGGCATCCGATGGCGGTCGGGCTGGGGCTTCCCAAGGATAAAATTCAGGATTTCAAGGACGAATTTGAGCGTTGTGTCCGCGAAGAGGCCACTCCTGCGGATTTGATCAGCCACATCAATTACGACGGCTCGATTCTTTTCCACAATCTGAACGATCAGTTCTTTGCGCAGTACAGCAAACTCGGTCCGTTTGGACACAGCAATCCCGCCCCGCTTTTCCTGATTCAGGGCGTGGATATTTTCCGCCTCTATCCCATTAAGCCGGTTCATACGAAAGGTGTTTTCATGGATGCCCACGGCGATACGTTTGACTTTATCGCGTTCAACCGTAAAATGTCGCAGGATTTCCGCTGGGATGTGCTTGTGGAACCTCAAATCAATGAATTTAACGGCAAACGCCAGCTGTTTGTGAAAGACTGCAAGCCGGTCGAACGCATCCGCTGATTTCAACTCATTTGCCGATTATGATACGGGCGTGTTTTTGCGGACTTTTCTCCGCAAGACGCGTCCGTTGTTTTTTTACCATCATTAATGCGGGCTGATCGTCAAATTCATCCCTGTCCGCAGATTGATTTCATTGCCGGAAATCCTCCTCTTTGCGAACTGCCTCACCTCATTTCCGAAAAATATGAAAAAGATGTTCTTTTTTTCAAAAAGCCTCTTGAATTGCATGGAGTGCTATGATATATTAGCGTAACAATAATTTTATAACCATAATTTTACAACCCCAAAACAAAACAACTTACGGAGTAACAAACATGACGATTGCATCGTTCATTCTGTTCATCGTTCTCGCCGGTGTGGCTACATGGTTCATCGTGCGAAAACAAGAAGTCAGCTCTCAGGACGGATTCTTCCTGGCCGGACGCAGCTTGACGTATCCTCTTATTGCGGCTTCTCTGCTGCTGACCAACCTTTCCACCGAGCAGATGGTCGGACTGAACGGTTCTGCGTTCCGTCAGGGCATGTGCGTGATGGCATGGGAAGTCGTTGCTGTGGTATCTTTGGTTGCCATGGCATGGTTCTTCCTGCCGAAATTCCTCAAGAGCGGTGTTACCACTGTTCCGGAATACTTGGAACTTCGCTTCGGCAAATCCACCGGTCAGCTCGCCAATGGTTTGTTCCTGATTTTCTACGTCGTGCTGCTGCTCCCGCTGATTCTTTACACCGGTGCCACCGCGCTTGCCCAGATTCTTGACTTCAAGGCTCTGTTCGGCATGGAAAACCGTATGGCCATTCTGTGCCTTGCCATTGTCATGATCGGCATTCTCGGCTGCCTGTACTCTCTCTCCGGCGGTCTCCGTACCTGTGCCGTGCTGGATACCATCAACGGTATCGGCCTGCTCATCGGCGGTTTCATGATTGTGTTCTTCGCGCTTGCCAAGGTTGGTGCCGTTTCCGGCGCAGAGGGCCTTGTCGGTCAGCTGAAAGAACTTGCCAATGCCGACCAGACCATGTTCAACACCATCGGCCGCCCGAAATCGGAAGTCCCGTTCGGAACTCTGTTCACCGGCGTGCTGATTATCAATATGTTCTATTGGTGCACCAACCAGCAGATTATCCAGCGCACCCTCGGTGCCAGCAGTCTGGCGGAAGGTCAGAAGGGTGTTCTGCTTTGCGGTCTCCTCAAGCTCCTTGGCCCGCTGTACCTCGTTCTCCCCGGCATGATTGCCTTCTATTTCGCATGGAAAGGCCTGCTCCCGGTCAGCATGGATAACTCCGCAGAAGCCTATGGTCAGCTTGTTACCTTTGTGCTTCCGAAGTACCTCCAGGGCTTCTTTGCCGCTGTCCTGATCGGTGCTGTGCTGTCCAGCTTCAACGGCGCTCTGAACTCCAGCTGCACTCTGTTCAGCGTAGGCTTCTACAAAGGCGCAATCAATACCAAAGCCACCGACAAGGAAACTGTCCGTGCCGGTCGTATCTTCGGTCTTGTGATTGCGATTATCGCTATGGCCGGTGCTCCGCTGCTGGACAAGGCTCCGAGTATCTTCGACTACCTGCAGAAGACGAACGGCGTGTACAATATTCCGCTGTTCGCAATCGTTCTTGTCGGTATGCTGACCAAGTTTGTGCCGCACAAGGCCGCCAACTGGGCTCTGGGCATTGGCGTGGTTGTGATTGCATTCCTGACGTTCGCAAGCTCCGAAATCGTCAACAAAATCACCGGCGGTATGAATATCTACCATGTTGATACTGTCGTCTTCTTCATCCTCTGCGCCATCATGGTCGTCTGGGCAAAGGCGAAACCGCGTAAGGAAGCATTCGTTCAGGTTGACGTGAAGGCTGTCGATATGACCAACTGGAAGTACAACTGGCTCGCCGGCGGCGCACTGCTCGTCCTCGTGGCTCTCATCTACGCTTCGTTCGCCAATTTCAGCGCACTGAGCGATGACAAGGAACCTGTCCAGTATCGTGCCGACCTGCTGAAGCAGGGCATCGTCCTGAACGCTCCCGGCAATGCCGCCAAGGCTGCCGGTACTGCTGTTACCAATGCAGCACAGGCTGTCGGTGAAGCTGCCGGCAACGCGATGAATGCGCTCAGCAATGCCGTCAACGGCGGCAAGTAAGCATCTTTTGTAGAAACAGCGTT
Source organism: Lentisphaeria bacterium UBA1732 (assembly GCA_002315855.1). GTDB lineage: Bacteria > Verrucomicrobiota > Lentisphaeria > Victivallales > UBA1829 > UBA1732. The sequence continues at coordinate 61,753 of DCIG01000050.1, forward strand.
TCCTGAAACGCTGTTTCAGCAATCAGAATTTTGCACCTCATAAGCCGGAAACGGCGGATGAGGTGCTTTTGCTTGCTCCAAAGGAAAAATGAAAAAAGCCTCAACGGCGGAATATGCTCATTGAGGCGCGATTGGCGTAATGCGTTTTGTGGAGAAAAGGATTATTTCTTTTCGTCGTCGGTCCATTTGCTGTACGGATACCGGAGTAAATGTGAATTGCGGAAGCGCACTTCCTGCGAAACCTCCCGTCCAATCCATTCGGGAACGGGAAATTCTTCATCGGGGGTATGCAGTTCGATTTCTGCAACGACAAGCCCCTCATTTTCCCCATGAAATTCATCGATTTCCCATAGGAAACCGCCGAAGGGAACATGCCAGCGGCGTTTTTCCACCAGCTGTCTTCCGCAGAACATGCCGAGCATTTTTTCGGCGTCCGCCAGTGGAATCGGATATTCAAATTCAGGACGTGAAATCCCGAAAACAGGTCCTTTGACCGTCAGCCTTGCGAAATCATCTGCAATTCTGACGCGCACGGTTACACCGTTGCTGGTCGGGAAATAGCCTTGACGGAGCGAACGCGAGCTTGTTGCCAACGCTTTCCAGGAATCATTTTGAACGAGGTATTTTCGCTCGATTTCCACTGGCATGATAAAACCTTCTTTCCTGCTGAAAATGTCAGAGTTGATTTGCAGCGCGGTTGCCGGAATAAATGGAATCAACCCTGAGAAGCTGATTTCTTAAGTGCACTTTTGAAATCAGTTCATGAAATGATAAGTTACGAATCCTTTTTCCCTTTTGCCTGAAATGCGGCGCAATCTGCCATCGGCTGCACTTCTTCCCCGCTTTTGGTGCAGATAATTGCAAATGGATTGGCTATCGCAAAAACGCAGTCTCTGCAAAAATGTTTTTCCGCTTCCTCGAAGACCGGACGCTTCTCCACCAGATTTTCATCTTCCCCGAAAAAGGCGAGAAGCGAACTTTTCGCAGAAGTGCCGTCTGCCGTTTTCCCCTCACGGGCGGATGTCGTTCCGTTTTCCCCGTTCGGCACTGCGGCTCCGCAGAAGGAACACACTGCTTCTTCCCCGGTTACTGTCCAGCCGTCCATGATTTTTTTCTTCTTCACGAATGCTGCTTCGCCGCATGACGGACAGTGAAAACGTTCTCCCTCATTCATTGGTTTGCATTTCCATTTTGCGGCGCACTTTGTGCTGATTCTGAAGAGACGAATAGAACAATGGAATCAGGAGTTTGATCAGGGCGGCAACCGGCACGGAAATAATCATGCCGATGATATTTCCGCAGACTGCGCCGAGCAGAACGACGATGATGGTTTCCACCAGGGTCAGACCAATCGCCTCACCCACCATAATCGGGTACAGGAGCAATTGTTCCAGAATCCCCCAGATCAGGATATAGCCGATGATGATGCCGAGTACCGGCAGCATGACGCCTCCCTCTGCAAATGCGATTGCAACCACCATAGACACCGCCAAAGACACAATGGGACCAATGATGGGCAGAAGGGTCGTACATCCCCCTAAAAACGCTAAAACGGGCCAGAAAGGCACATGGAACGGGATGAACACCAGTGAGAACAGAATTGTCTTGATGAAAATAATCCAGAAATACCCCAGCAGCCACGCATTGAACATTTCGTAAATGCGGTTGAAAATCTGGGAGGCAGATTTCCTGACTTGTTCCGATACATCCGGCAGCCAGCCGGAATCGTAAATACTTTTTACCATCCAGTCGCCGATGGTCCCGTCAACGGTCGGATGACTGGCCACGAAAGATGCCATTTTGAACAGGAAAAAGTAATAAAAAAATGCAAACATGAGCAAATCGAAGGTAAATCCGCCCAGCCATGACAGAATCCCGAACAGGTCGCGCATCAGATAATTGCCTGCCGACAGTGTGAATTTCGCGATGTTGATATGATTCTCTGCCAGTGTATCCGCCAGCATGATACGCAGTTTTTCCCGTTGTTCCTGCTTGATGTCAGAGGAATTTTTATCTGCGTTTTGAGGCGTTTCCGCTGTTGTGCCCGCATTGGCGTTTCCCTGATTTTGAGCTTGAGTGTCATCATCCGGGAAAATATATTCATCCATGATGCGGAACAGTGCCGCTTCGCTTTTTTCCAGAACCCGGCTTTTTTCCAGCCATTTCACGGAGCCGTCGGTCATTTCCGAAATGGACGGCGCGATGGACCACAGTCCCCAGACGGAGACCGTAACAATTAAAAACGGGAAAAAAACAGCCAGCATGGAGGCGCGCATTACCAAAGATGTGCGCCGTGCATTCATGATTTCCTGTTCTGTCTTGTCGCAGGATTTGTGCCCGGCTTTGCGCATGACGGATTTGCGAATCCGCTGGAAAGGTTCTGACAGTGACAGGAAAAATCCGTGAATGGCATGAACGATTTTGGTATTCAGCACTTTATGTTCCAGAAAACGTTCCAGCGGCAGCGAAAGCACAGCCGCCAGAAAACCGAAAAAGAGCGATTTCAGAAACAGTGCTGATAAAATCAGGAGCAGTAAAATGACAAGAACCGGATAAAATCCGCGCGGCATGACTTTCAGAGCGGGCATTTGCTCGCCCCGTGCGAAAAACATCTTGATGGTGTTTCGTTTGTCTTGCGGATGATCCGGTTCCATGTGCTGAATCTCCTTGAGGCAGTTCAGGGTCAGTCAACCACCTTGGAGACGCCGGTCCCTTCTGTAAGTTCGCCGCAGACAAAGGCGTTGATACCTGCAGAGGATGCCGCGGAAATCGCTTTGTCCGCGTCTTCCGGCTTGACAAACCAGACCATGCCCACGCCCATGTTGAAGACGCGGAAGGCTTCACTGTCCGGCAACATTCCGATTTCGACCAGAAGTTTGAAAATCGGAGGTGCATTCTTGATGGTGTGCTTATGGAATACCGCATCCACGTTTTTCGGGAGAATGCGCGGTACGTTGTCGAAGAGACCGCCGCCCGTGATGTGCGCAATCCCGTCAATGGCAATGCCGGCTGCCTTTGCGGCTTTGATTGCAGCGGAATAGCAGGTGTGAGGCTTCAGCAGTGCTTCGCCGACGGATTCGCCGTTGAGACAGTCCGGCTTGGATTCCACCGTATAGCCTGCCTTGTCGAAGAGCAGTCTGCGGGCGAGACTGAAACCGTTGGTATGCAGACCGTTGGAAGCGAGTCCGATTGCCACGTAGCCCGGCGTGAGTTTTTCGCCGGTGATCAGTTCGTCTTTTTCCACGATGCCGGTAATGACGCCGACCAGGTCGAAATCATTGCCGTACATGCCGGGCATTTCGGCTGTTTCGCCGCCGAGTACCGCGCAGCCTGCGGCCTTGCAGGCATCGGCGATGCCGCCCAGCACATTTTCGTACAGCGGACTGCGGAGCTTGCCGATTCCGATGTAGTCGAGGAAGTAAATCGGTTCTGCTCCCTGCACTGCAATATCGTTGATGCAGTGGTTCACGATGTCGTGGCCTACGGTGTCGTATTTGCCCATCATCATGGCGACCATGAGCTTGGTGCCTACTCCGTCAATACTGGAAACAAGCACCGGATTTTTGTATTTGGACAAATCAAGACCGAAAAGTCCGCCGAAACCCCCGATCGGGGCGAGCATTTCCGGTCTGCGGGCAGCGGCAAGACGCGGTTTCACGCGAGTGAGAAGTTCCGTTGCCAGATCAATATCGACTCCGGCATCTTTGTAGGAGAATGTTTTCTGATCCATAGCTTATTCCCTGTTGATGATATTTTATAATTTGATGTTGGCAAATGCGGATGCGAGGCTTCCCGGTGCCTCGTTGGACGGCGGCAGCGGATAGTCCTCCAGAATTCGCTTCTGGGCGGCAAAAATCGGAGCCAGACCGATTTTCGCGTATTCGAGAAGCTGGTCAAGCTGGGCGCGGTCGAATGGTTCTTCTTCCGCAGTCCCCTGGATTTCCACGAATTTCCCGGATTCCGTCATGATGACATTCATGTCCACGTCGGCGGCGGAATCTTCTTCATAGCACAAATCCAGCAGAATTTTCCCGTTGCGGATGCCCACGCTGATGGCTCCTACGTTTTCCCGCATGGGGAAACGCGGAATTTTCTTCATTTTGAGAAGTTTGCGGAATGCGATTTGCAGAACGACGCTTGTTCCGCAGATGGAGGCGCAGCGGGTCCCTCCGTCTGCATCAATGACATCGCAGTCGATGTACAGCGTATTCTGCCCCAGTGCTTCCATATCGATGACGGAGCGGAACGAACGCCCGATCAGACGCTGGATTTCCATCGTCCGCCCGGACTGTTTGCCGCGGGAGGCTTCACGGGCAACTCGTGTATTCCCTGCTCCGGGAATCATGCCGTATTCGCAGGTTACCCACCCGCCGGAAACTCCCTGCTGCCGCATCCACGAGGGTACTCCCTGTTCAAAAGAAGCGGAGCAGACTACTTTGGTTCCTCCGCATTCCACCAGCGCGGATGCGATCGGGTGGGCGAGAAAACCGGGGGTTATCTTGAATTTTCGTGGCTGATCCGGAAGACGTCCGTCAATACGGGGGGAATTGCTCATGATAACCGTAACCTTTAACCTTTTTCGTAACGAGAACAGTCCAAAATGTTTGAATTTGCCTCGAAGATAAAGAAAACCGCCGTATACCGAACCATGCACAAGGTTTGAACGCTTATAGCTGCTTTGTTCCCAACCTGACTCGTTCACGCCAACGCCATTGCACGGAAGCGGCATACGACGGAAAATTAACAATACCGATGTTTCTTTGGAGTTTTTTCAGTCCTCTGAATCAACTCTGTATATTATACTTTACATCCGAATTTAAAATATTCAAGGCAAAGTGATAGTTCTCCTCGTAAATTTTTTCGTTCTACGATGCGGTCTATCAATCCTTTCTGCAAAAGGAACTCTGCCGTTTGGAATCCCGGAGGAAGCTGTGCCTGAGTTGTGGCCTCGATGACGCGCCGTCCGGCAAAACCGATCAAGGCTTCCGGTTCTGCAAAAATGAGGTCGCCCAGCGATGCGAAACTTGCCATTACGCCTGCTGTCGTCGGATGGGTCAGGATTGCGATATAGGGCAGGCCTGCATCGGCATGTCGTTTGAGCGCACCGCTGGTTTTGGCCATTTGCATGAGGCTGATCATGCCTTCGTACATGCGCGCTCCCCCGCTTGCGGTAACGATGACCACGGGAATTTTCAGCTCTGTGGCTTTTTCGATGGCGCGTGTGATTTTTTCGCCTACCACGGCTCCCATGCTGGCTCCGAGAAAACGGAAATCCATCACGGCAAGCACGAATGCCCGTCCGTCCAGTGTTGCCGTCCCCGAAATCACGGCGTCGCGCAATCCCGTTTTTTGCCGGTTTTCCTGCAATTTCCGGCTGTATGGCACTTCGCTGACAAATCCCAGCGTATCAACGGATTCCAAATGCGGATCAAGCTCAACAAACGACCCCAGATCCACCAGCAGATCAATCCGTTCCAGGGCCGTCATCGGGTAATGGTAGCCGCATTGAGGACATACTTCCAAATTCTCTTCACGGCGGCTCGTGAAAATGATTTCTCCGCATTTCTTGCACTTTTCCCACAGCCCTTCGGGAATATCCTTGCGTTTCGCCACGTCAATCTGCTTCTGATTCGAGAACGGACTTCCCGCAAAGGAACTCCTCTGCGGCGGTACTGCGGATAGTACAGGTGCTTTTTTTCTGAATGTTGCCATATTGATTGTTTCCTCGATTTGAGTGATGATGCCGGGACATCTCTTCTGGCTTCCGCGTCGGAATGCGTGTACGGAAAACGCATCTGCGGAGAATCATCCCGTCAACAGCCGGCTTTTCGGTTTTTTGCCAAAACGGAAGCTCCTGAACTGGTTATCGTCTGGCGGCGGATACCGCGCTTACGGAAGCCGCCCCATGTTCCAGCAAGATTCGGGCGGCTGCGGCAAGTGTGGTGCCGGTTGTTAAAACATCGTCTACTAATAATATGGCACGGTTTTGCCATTTTGTCAACTGAACAGGCAAAAAAGCCCCATTTAAATTCTGCATTCTTTCTTCTCTGCTCAAATGCGCCTGCTGGCGTGTGTACCGCGTTCGTTTCAGAGCACGCACCATTGGAAATCCTGTTTCCTGCGATACCATTTGACAAATCAGATGTGCTTGATTGTACCCTCTTTGCAGAAAACGGAGCCAGTGCAGCGGTACCGGTACGATGATGTATTGTTCGTCCGGCGGAAGCACCGTCTTCAGTTTCCGTCCGAGCAGAACTCCGATGGTTCGTGCATATTCCACATGATTCCGGTATTTCAGCTTCAGAATCCCTTCGCGGGCGTCCTCTTCCATGCGGAACAGCGAATATGCGTTCTTCCACGGACGTTTCGGCTGATTCATGCACTTCGAGCAGATTGCGAAAATACCGTCCAGCGTGCCGCCGCATCCCGGACAATAAGGCTCTTGAATCCATGGCATCCCCTTGAGGCAGTCTCCGCAGAGCATTCCCGGTGTCCCGTCGAACGGCTCTCCCCCGCAGATTGGGCATCTCGCAGGATTGTAAGCGGTGGCGAGCTGAAGCAGCTGATCCATGTCGCAAGCTCGTTTTCAGCGCAGACGGCTGTAGGAGCCGTCCGGATTTTTGCGGACGCGGTGCAGGATTTCCAGCGCAATCATGGCGGAGACCACATCTCCTGCCGGAAGATCCGTCTTTTCGCTGATTGCATCGATGGTCAGGGACCCTTTCCGCAGAACATTCAGGATTTCCTGATCATCCGGGGAGAGCATGGTGTCTGCGGAAGCGTCTGCGATTGGCATTTCGCCGTTTCCCTCTTCTTCTGCGAATGCAAACGGACGGTCCGCTTCCATTCCCGGCAGGAAATCAAATTCCTGTAGAATTTCTTCAAATCCGCTGACCAGTGTCGCTCCTTGGCGGATCAGCTGATTGCATCCTGCCGCCGATGGATTGTCCGCTTCTCCCGGCAGGGCAAAAACATGCCGTCCCTGCTCCAGTGCATGGGCGGCTGTAATCAGCGACCCGCTGTTGACGCCTGCTTCCACCACCAGTGTCCCGCACGAAAGTCCCGAAATAATTCGGTTCCGCATGGGAAAAGTCTGTCGTGTGGGCGACATGCGGATGGGGTATTCGGTGATGATTGCTCCTCCGCCGGCAATGATGTCCCGCGCCAGATCCACGTTTTCCGCCGGGTGCAGATGGGAAAATCCCCCGCCCAGCACCGCTACGGTTTTTCCGCCGGCGTCCACGGTGGCCCGGTGTACGATGGTGTCGATTCCTACGGCAAGTCCGCTGATGGTAACCCAGCCTGCGTATGCGGCTGATTCTGCGATATGCCGTGCCATCCGCGCGCCGTAGTTGGTGGCATTCCGGGTGCCGACCATGGCGAGAGAACGCTGTCCCAGTTCCGGCGGCAGGGTCCCGCGCACATACAGGGTAACGGGCGCATCCCGGAAATTCCGCAGCTGGGCAGGATATTTTTCATCCGCCGGGGTCAAAATGGTTACACCGCCCGATTCTGCCGTTTCCAGTTCACGCTGCAAATCCACATGTTTTTCCCAGTTCACCAGCTTGTTTGCGAGTTCCGTGCTGATGCCGTGAATTTGTGCCAGTGTGGACGCCTCCTGTTCAAAAATCGCCGATGCCGACCCGCAGAATTCCGCCAGCATGTTGGAGCGTGCAGGTCCGATGCCGGTCAGCAGATTCAGAATTATCCAGGCGGTATGATCAGTCATGGGAGGAAGCTCTCCCAGATTTTCAGAATTGTCTCATCCGGCACATCGTGATGCACTTCGCAGTGTCCGATGGCGTGAGGCAGGATCAGCCGGATTGTTCCGTTCCGGTTCTTCTTATCGGAGTACATGGCATGGAGCAGTTCTTCCGGTTTGCAGTCTTCAATCGCCATGGGAAGCTCGTATTTCCGCACGATTTCTTCGATTTTTTCTTCCTCGTCCTGTGCCAGAAGACCCAGCTCCCGTGCCAGCCGTGCGGAAGCGGCGAGCCCCGTCCCCACTGCTTCGCCGTGCTCGAATCCGCAGAAATCCTGTACTTTTTCGATGGCGTGTCCGAATGTATGGCCCAGATTCAGGAGCATTCGTTCGCCCTTTTCCTGCTCGTCCCGTGATACGACTCCCGCTTTCAGCCCGCAGGACAACGCAATCAGTTCCGTCATTTCGTCCATCGGCGGATGGGTCAGGATGTCGTCTCCGGCGTTCAGGAGCTTGTCGAACAGTCCCCGGTCAAACAGAATTGCATGTTTAATCAGTTCGGCAAATCCGTTGATCAGTTCTCTCCGCGGCAGTGTTTTCAGAAACTCCGTATCCATCAGCACGGCTTTCGGCTGATAAAATGACCCGATGAGGTTCTTTCCTTCCGGCAAATCCACTCCCGTTTTTCCGCCTGCGCCTGAATCGACCATGGCCAGCAGGGATGTCGGCACCTGAATGCAGTCAATCCCTCGCATATAGATGGATGCCGCAAATGCCGCCATATCGCCCGTAACACCGCCGCCCAGACCTGCAATCAGCGACCCCCGGTCGAGCTGATTCTGCGCGCATGTCCGGCAAATCATTGCCACGGTTTCAAAGTTTTTCGACTGTTCCCCCGCAGGAAAAACGCACAGCGCTGTTTCTTCTCCTGAAACTTCGCGGACAGCGCGTTCCACTGCCGCTGCATACAGGGGGGCCACATTGGAATCCGCCACAATCAGCACTTTGCGTCCTGCCGCGTAGGGGCGCAACAGCTCTTTTGCGTTCCCGTCTTCCGCGAAAAGTCCGGGACTGACGTAAATCGGATAGGAACGCGTCCCAAGTTCAACCTGAACGGTTTGCATCGTCGCCATCGTTTATTCCCCGGCGGACTGAACCAATGCTGCGTATGTAGTGCGTCCGTCGTACAGGGCCTTGCCTACGATTGCGCCTTCCAGATTCTTTTTGCCCAGCGACACCAGATTCTTTGCATCATCGGGGGACGTTACTCCGCCCGATGCGATAATCCATGCTTCCGGCAGAGATTCGCACAGCGTGCGCATAAACGGCAGATTCGGTCCCGACATTGCTCCGTCGGTGGCGATGTCGGTGAAAATAAAGCGTCTTATACCGTACCCGAAAAGCAGTTTCGCCAGTTCGATTGCATCCACGGCGGATGTTTCCAGCCAGCCGCGTGTGGCGACTTTCCCGCCTCGTGCGTCAATTCCCGCGACGATTCGGTCCGTTCCGAACTTTTTGACGAATGTTTCCGCCATTTCGGGGTGATCGCAGACCACGGTGCCGAGAATGACGCGGCTGATACCCAGATCGAATGCCCTTTGCGCGTCTTCCGGCTTGCGGATGCCGCCGCCCAGCTCGCACGGGATTTTCACCCGTTCGCAAATCCCGCGGATTGCATTGGCATTGGTTACGGACCCGCCTTTCGCACCGTCCAGATCCACCAAATGAATCAGCGGTGCTCCTGCGGCCTCCCATGCCGCCGCCTGATCGGCGGGCGAACTGGAATAAACCGTCTTTTTATTGTAATCTCCTTGGAAAAGACGGACACACTGCCCGTCTATCAGGTCAATTGCAGGAAAAATTTTCATCTGTATGAAATCTCCGTGTTTGGAAAATTAGCTTGTTGAATTGGCAAAATTGATATTCCCCTTATCGGGAGTAAATGGCGTCGCGGACTTCTTCGTAGACGGAACCGATGTCATCCAGAAATGCCCCGACGGTTGCTTCTTCTTCCGGCAGCAGGCAGGAATGCAGATCAGCTGCAAATACGTTCTGTTCCATAAACGTTTCCATCTCGCCGAAGTCGCGCTGGATTTCCGCCATTCGTTCCGGCGGTGCGTTTTCGATTTCTTCCAGAACTCGTTCTCTTCCATCGCCCATGAACTGTGTGCGGACATTTTGCATTTCCCGGTTCCAGCGGGCTTTTTCTTCCGGCGGGAGAGCACGGTATTCGTCCAGTGCCTTGCAGAATTCATCCCGGATTCGTTCCGGGCTGATTTCATCGCTGTGGTCGTTTCGCTCCACGACGCGCACGATTCTGTTTCGCCCGCCCGAATTTCTGCGTCCGCCGCGTCTTCTTGGACCTCCTTCATCATGATTTTCGGTCTCTTCGGTTTTGGTTTCGTCATCTTTTTCTTCAGTGGACTTGTTTTGTTCTTTGAAGAATAAAAATGCGGCAAGTGCAATCGCTGCGATGCAGGCGCATGAGGCGATGGACATAAATGCAGATCGTATCTGATAATTCATGATTTTCTGTTCCTTCTTGATGAAATATGGGGGTTTTTCCCTTAATCTGACGTTTTTTTCTCGTGCTCGCAGTCAATCAGGACTGGATGAGAGGCTCTGTTCGGCGAATGCAGAATGATTTTGTGTTTGCCTTCAAATGTGATGAAGTGCATCCCGTGTCCGCCGTCTTTGGTGTAAATCGGCGTTTTGCTTTGTTCCCACGGACCTTCCAGTTTCCCCGTTTTCGAGGTGGCGATTGCCAGCTGGTATGATCCGTTGTCGAATGCGCTCCACAGCATTTTCAGCTTGCCGTCTTCGCGGTACAGATAGCAACCGTCGGTTACGTAATTGTTTTTCCCCTCGTCAGGGTGCGACCACGGTGCTTCCGACCCGCGGAACAGCAGAATCGGTTCTCCGGTCATCTTCGACAAATCGTCGGACAGCGGTGCCGCGCACACGGTCCCGTCCGTTACCTGTACCCATTCATGACAGAACACCATCCACGGCTTTCCCTCCGGTGTTACGTACAGTGTCCCGTCCAGACACATCCAGTCTTCCGGCGTTGCGGGACGCGGCGAAACCGGCACATACGGACCTGCCGGATTGCCTGAGGTCGAACGGAATATCTGTGTCCCCCGGTGTGCCTCGCTTCCTGTTGTTCCGAAAAGATAATACTGTCCTTTCCACTTGTGGAGTTCGGGGGCCCAGTAATTATCGTCCATCCAGAAATCCTTGTCCGCAATGAATCCGGGGAAGGGGCCGCGCCAGTTTTCCAGGTCTTCGCTTGCGTAGGTAACGAATCCGCGCGCCCGTCGTCCGTCTTTCCATGATACGCTTCCGAAGCATGTCATGTAGTACAGTCCGTCTTCTGCGGGCAGAATGCAGATGTCGCGGATGAAAAGCGAGCCCAGCGGTGCTGTTCGCACGTTGACGTCCCCGAAAAGCTCATCCAGCCTGGCCCAGGCGGCTTTTGCTTTGACTGCTCGTTTCGCCGGGTCTTTCAGCTCCGGTTCATCCGGATACCGTGCATCATGCGAGGACAGGATTTCACCCTCTTCTCCCGGAATTTCGCTCATCGCGCAGGATGCAGACATGAAAACGCCTGCCAGTGTCAGCAGTGCAGTACTGATGCACGGAATCGAGTAAATCTTGTTGTTCTTCATTTCTTGTTGCCTCCTGCTGAGTCAGGATAGTTTTTCGGATAAAGTTTCTTGCAGTTTCTGCCGGACTTCCGCTCTTGTGCGGATGCACCGCATCAGCATGGACAGATATTGTCCGATTACGCGGCCGGACAGTTTGCTTGTCCCGTGTTCCCGCATGGCGAATGTAATCGGGTGTTCCATCACCGGCACCGGACCTGCGAGCATGAAGAGCCACGCCAGTTCCAGCATGATTTTGAATCCTGACGGCGACATCGCTGGTCGAACCAGCTCGAAAGCCCGTTTCTGAACTGCGAAAAATCCCGACATCGGGTCTTTCAGCGTTACGCCCAGACAAATCCTTGCCGCAATTGCCGCTGACCTGCTGCACAATGTGCGGAACAGCGACCAGCGTTCTGTGAAACCGCCCCCCGCTACATGACGCGAGCCGGTCATCATGACTGCGCCTTCCCGTTCCATGTGTTCCAGCAGCGGCATCAAATCCGCCGGACGGTGTTGTCCGTCCGCATCCATGCACACCAGAATCTCGCCGCTTGCTTCGCCGAATCCGTATGCCACGCTGGGCGACAGTCCCCGCTCTCCCCGGTTGCGCAGTACCCGTACCGGGGCTCCTGCGGCCGCCGCCGCTCGTTCTGCGGCTGCCGCTGTGCCGTCGGGCGAATGGTCATCCACAACAATGATTTCCATGCGGTCCGGTGCCAGTACGGCCAGTTCGCGAATCATTGCGGCGATGTTTTCTGCCTCGTTGTACGTCGGCAGGATGACGGAATATTTCATGGTCGCTTGCTTTCGGAAATATGAGTTGAAAACTGTTGTATAGTAAAGATAGCACAGCAAACACGGAAATACCAGTAGGAACACCAAAATATTCCGGAAAATGAGGAAAGAACGCCTCGATTCATTGGCAATCTCCTCTTCCTGCATCCCCGGTGTCTCTCAAACACATTTTTTCGCCTCCTGACTTGAAAGCATCCCTCCCGAATGATATATTTTTCGTCAGATTTTATGGACCGCCCCCTGTCCTCACCCATTTTTATCTTTCACGGGAATTTCAATATGCACATCGGATGCCACTTGTCAACCTCCGGCGGTTATGTCGCCATGGGGAATACTGCGCTGAAACTTGGCGCGGATACTTTGCAGTTTTTCACCCGCAATCCGCGGGGCGGCGATGGTCGCATTCCCTCGGACGAGGAGATTTCATCGCTCGTTCAGATCATGCGCGAACACAGCTTCGCCCCTGCCGTGGCTCATGCTTCCTACACGCTGAATATCTGCTCCGCCACGCCTGCCACGCGCGAATTTGCCAAACGCACCATGCGCAGTGACTTGGAGCTTCTGAACCGTTTCCCCGCCGGAACGGTTGTGTATAATTTCCATCCGGGCAGTCATACCGGGCAGGGCATTGAGGAGGGTATCCGCCTCATCGTCGAGGGCTTGAATGAGGTTCTTACCGAAGAAATTCATACTCCGGTCCTGCTGGAAACCATGTCGGGCAAAGGTTCGGAAGTCGGCGGCCGTTTTGAAGAACTCGCCGAAATCATTGCCGGAGTTCGTCTACAGGAAAAAATGGGCGTGTGTCTTGATACATGCCACATCTTTTCGGCCGGCTATGACCTCGTGAACTCCCCCGAAGATGTCCTGGCGGAATTTGACCGCATTATCGGGCTGAATCGCCTCCATGCCGTTCACCTGAATGACAGTATGACACCTTTCAGCTCGAAAAAGGACCGCCACGAAAAACTCGGCGCAGGTTCGCTTGGCTTTGAAGCCCTTTGGAATTTCGCCCGATTGGATGCTGTCCGTGAACTCCCCCTCGTTTTGGAAACACCCAATGAACTGGACGGTTATGCCGCTGAAATCGCGAGAATGAGAGCCGGATTATGAAAATTTCACGCTTGTTTGTTTCCGTTTGCTCTGTACTTGTACTGACTTTTTCGGCCTCCTGCTTCGTGACGGCGGAAAAACGCGCTCAGAATGAGGTGAAGGACTTGCTTGCTCAGGCGGAAAAAGGCGATGCCGCTTCTCAGAATGAACTTGGCTTGCATTACCTCAGTGGTGAGGGTGTCGCTGTCGATCCGTATGCCGCCGCGAAATGGTTCCAGCGCAGTGCGGAGCAAGGCACCGCGCAAGCTCAGTACAATCTTGGCTTGCTCTGTCTTCACGGCGAAGGCGTAGTCAAAAGTCTGAAAAATGCCTTCGGCTGTTTCCTCGAAGCCGCGAAACAGAACATCCCCGATGCCCAGTTCCGGGTCGCCGTGATGCTGGAAAAAGGCATGGGTACCGACAAAGACCCCTTGGAGGCCGCTTCATGGTATCGCAAGGCCGCCGATCACGGACACCGCGAAGCTCAGTTCGTGGTCGGAATGGAAGAGGTGAAGACCCCTGAAACCCGTTCCCATGGCCTCGAACTCATCCGCTTTTCTGCGGAGCAGGGGCTTGCACGTGCCCGGCTTCAGTACGGTACGATTCTTCTCAACACAGGAAAAAGTGCCGATGCGGAAGAAGCTCTTCGCTGGATTCTGCTTGCGGCGAAACAGGGGCTCCCTGATGCTCAGCTTTCTGCCGCCATGCTTTATCTTTCCGGCGGACACGGCATTCGGAAAGACGTTTCTTCCGGTCTTGCGTGGGCGGAAAAAGCCGCCGCTCAGAATTTCCCCGAAGCCGAATATTTCCTTGGCCGTCTCTGCCTCGAAGGCAAGGACGTGGATAAGGACGAACCCAAAGGCCGTGCCTTGCTGTTGCGTGCGGAATCTCACGGCATTGCCGATGCCCGCACCCTTCTCGATGCAAAGAAATAGAAACATCCTGTATTTTCCCTCCGCCAATGTAATTTTTAGACAGTCGATGAATCGACTTCTTATGTTTGCTGGAGCCATTATCCGTTCCAATCAAATGTAAGTGTTTTTTTTAAAAACCCCCGATTTGTAAGCGTTTTGGCACAAAAATAAATGTTTTGGCACAAAACCCCGATTTGTAAGTGTTTTGGCACACCGTCTTCTCTGAGCCGGGGTATATCAGGCCGGGAGAGAGGCGGAAATGATAAAAAACGGAGTGCATCAGCCATTGCACCATTTTGCGAAGTGTCTTGTATTCCTCAATGCAAAAGGATGCGAAGGCAGGGATTCTTTCCTGATTTTGTTTTTCTTCCATGAGCTTTGCTTCCTTTGAAGCACTTTCCCTTGCAGTTACTGATCATCCTGTTTTTTTTCAGCATCCGCGATTCGCTTGAAATCCGGCAGCCGCTTCAGTCTGGTGCGCAGTTCATGCACTGCATTGTCCGTGCAGTCGTCTTTGGAGAACCGGATGGACTGATAGAACTGTACAGTCTGCATAAGCTCATCATTCCCGATGCTTTCCGCCCATTCCTGCAAAGGCTGGGAATCTTTACGGAAAACTCCCGTTTGAATGGAAATCTTTCTCTGTTTCGCCAGCATCAGAGTCATGGCCCGGTGCTGATTCATGCCAACGGAATACCGCCGTATCGCGCGTCTTCGGAGAAATAGGATGATGCCCGCAATTCCCCCTGAAATTGCCAGCAGGATCAGGATCATTGCCGCCGGATGATTTCTGCTGAAATCTGCTGCGCTCGAATATACGATGATCCACGCACGGTAAATCACGCGTGCCGGATATCCGCGCCGAATCCAGTAGGACAGAGCGGAAAGTTTCAGCCTGCATTTTGCCAGGAAAACGTCTGTTTTGCTGTATTGCATCCGGGGGGCCTGTTCGCCGATTGAACTGCCCGGCGTGGTTTCCACCATGACCCAGCGCTGTTCGTCTTCCAGCCATGCTTCGGTCCAGGCGTGCAGGTCCCGGTCTGTGGCGAAATAAAAGCCTGCTGGGTGGTAACTCGTGCAGACAATTCCCGTAACATACCGCGTCGGTACGCCGAGGGCGCGCAGGAGCAGGGCGGATGCCGTTGCGAAAAGCTCGCAGTGCCCTTGTTTGGTGTAGAATAGGAAGCTCGATACGGCATTCGGATATTCTGCGGTTCTCAGCGTGGTAATATCCCTGTCCAGCGTATAGCTGTAATTGTTCAGCAGATGGTTCGCGACCGCCTGAATCCTTTGACGCGGGGGCAATGATTCAGGATTGCGGTTGCCGATCAGCGAAAGCCCCAGTTTCGTAAATGGCTGAATCATATTGGACGGTATCGTCAGATAGCTTCGGAATAAATCGGTTCCCCGCACCATTCTGCTCCCGTCCGGGTATTGGGCGGCGGAAACTTCCTGCGGCGGTGCCAGTGTGCAGATACAGCCCGTTGTGGAGTTCCAGTTTTCGGGAATCAGGCTTCCTTCCTGCGAAAGCGACAGACTTTTTGCGTCTGCCAGCACGGAGGACGCATTGACCGGAACAGGCATGATTTCACCGGAAAATCTCACCGGGAAACGTATTTCCGCACGTGCCGTATCTTTTTCCCACGAGGGAAGCAGCTGGAATGCCAGCACGGACAGGTCTTTTTCTATGTCCAGTTCCATTGCCTCATCATCGGCATCTTCGTTCGCAATCCACACTCCCCCCTCATACTCCGAGAAATAGCGGTATGCCTTTGCCCGCAGATAACCCGGCGCACTGTCTGCGATTGCTTCCACAAGCAGTTGCGGCGGCTCGTTATATTCGGGCGGGTACATGATTTTTGCGCGCGAGGGGAACGATGTTTCTCTGGAACTGTCCCGGTTCTGAATGAATGTCCGCACGTAGCTCCGCCACCTTATGAAAAGGTGTTCGCTTGAGAAGAATGCCGTGGAACTTGCACAATAGAGAAGCGGAATCAGCAGAAATGCCGTCAGCCGTACCCATTTCAGCGAACGCAGCGGCTTGCCGGTGTCGTATCTCGATTGTGCCGTCAGCAGCAGAAATGTCCCGAATCCCTGGAAAATGACGCAGACGAGGTACACTTTCCGGTAATTCCGCAGAAGCCCCGTCGTCCCTGTGAATACCGTATTCTCCATGGAGGCGGTGTTGTACACATCACAGCAGATCAGGGCCGCAAACATGGCAATCAGAAGCACGATTGGCGCGACTGCCCGCTTCCTCCTGAACCAGCACATCAGAGCCGCCAGATAAATCATCAGCGGCAGAAAAATATACGAATTCATCAGATAATCCACAAACGACAGACGCGATGGCTGTATCTTCACGATGAATCCCGGCAGAAACGCCATGATGCAGATCAGCAGTGTCGAATAGATGACCGGACGTTCCCGCATTTCCAGCGAATGCGTCAGAAAGGACGATCCCACGATCAGCACCAGCGCAAATATCAGAATGTGCGGCAAATCAAATTTCAGGGCCAGCAGAAATGCCGGCGGTGCCAGCAGACACAGCCGCGTGATCAGTCCCAGATGCCGGACCGGAGGAGGCGTGAAATCTGCACTCGGTCTGATTTTCTTTTCCCTCATAGAACCACCCCGTTCCCTTTCAGCAGTGGTTCCGCCGGCACATGGATTACGTTCTCCGGCAAATCCGTCCGTCTTGGTTTTTCGGACACCAGAATCGGCACGACCTGCACATCGGGCTTTTCCAGTTCCGCAATCAGCGCCGCCACGGCGGTGTCATACCGTTTCACCACCAGAAACACCATCCCTGCGTCTTCCACGTCGCCCGCAATCGCAGGAAGCGCATTCTTGCTGAATGGATCGAGGATTGCAGGTTCCGCCAGTGCCAGCGTATCGAGCACGTCCTGTTCGGAAAGCGTGTTTTCTCCCTCATTGCATTGGATGGCCCGGCTTCCCGACACAAAGGCTCTTATGCGCACTCCGCGCCGGGTCAGCTGTTCTGCGATGGAGGCCGCCATTGACACTGCCGCCTCGAAAACAGGTTCCGGCTGATAACGCAATGTTACATTGTCCATGAGCGAGATTTTGAATTTCAGCAGCGAGGTTACAGGCTGATAAATGTCCAGAATGATTGCCGCCGCAGAGGTCTCCTCTTCCTGAAAATCCTTGACGATGGGCTGTCTCAGACGGGCTGTCGCACGCCAGTGGATTTTCCTCAGCGGATCGCCCGGCCGGTATTGTCTGCATCCGAAAAAATCCATGCTTTCCCCCGATTTCGGCGAAGACAGCGAATCCGAACGCTGCGGACAGGAAAGCCCCGGCAGTGAAAACAGCCCCGTGATTTGCGAGACCGATGGATGCACGATGAGATTCTGCTTTTCCGAAAACAGCACAGAGTGCTTGATGAGGTTGAATGGGAAAATGGACTCCGCGATTCCCTGCGGAATTGACACAATGCCGCGCCGGAATGCAATCAGTTTCAATTCTGCGTGGCCCGTCTGTTTTCCCCCGAATGAGTTCATCGCGGAGAGCTCGGCGTACCGCAAATCCGGCAGTGTGATATTCGGGTCGAACCGGACATCGTAGGCGGGCAGCTTCCGCAGATTGGTAACGTCATATACGATTTTGAATGGAATTCCGCAGCGCACGCGGGATGGCAGTTTGCGCGTGATGTTCAGCTTCGGTTTGAAGACCCATCCCGCGGCGAAATCCGCCGCAAGCAGTGCCGTCAGAATCAGAAACAGCGTGATTGCAGGACTTCGCATCGACAGAGATGAAAAGAAAAATGCGAACACGTAAATAATCAGAAACAGACGCGCGTGCCAGCTGAATATCCTGTCATACCACGCCATCCCCCAGAAAAACAGTTTCAGGCTGGGCGACCGGTAATGCCGGAAAATAAATCCCAGTCCATGGGATTCACGAATCCAGCCCGGCCCTTCCAGAAATTTCTCCCACTTTCTGCGGATGAAGTGTCGCATGTGCATTATTCTCTTGTCCGGCACAAATCATCCCGTTCAAACCGGGACGCGGATTTTTTTCCGGATGGCGTCCAGCAAAGTCGCGGCTGTCTGTCCCGCATGTTTGCTTTCCGAACTCACTTGCAGACGGTGTGCCAGCACAAACGGCATTAAAAACACCACGTCATCCGGGATTACGTAGTCGCGTTTCTGCAAAAATGCCCGTGCCTGTGCGCAGTGTGCCAGGTCCAGCAGGGCGCGCGGGGATGCTCCCAGCACGAACCCCGATTCTGCTTCGCGTGTCGCGCTTACGATGGCGCGCATGTATTCCTGCACCGAGCGTTCCACGCTGACGGTCCGCACTTCTTTCTGCAAATCCTGCAATTCCGCGCACGAGATGACCGGCTTGAGTTTTTCCAGCGGGTCGGAATCCCACCGCTCGTTCAGCATGGCAAGTTCCTGCTCTTCATTGGGATAGCCGATGGAAAACCGCACCATGAACCGGTCCAGCTGTGCTTCCGGCAGCGGAAATGTCCCGAAATATTCAATCGGGTTTTCTGTGGCAATCACCAGAAATGGATGCGGCAGATCGTAGTGGCCGCCCTCAATCGAAATCTGCGATTCATTCATCGCCTCCAGCAGTGCCGACTGCGTCCGCGGCGATGCCCGGTTGATTTCGTCTGCAAGCAGAATATTGGCGAAAATCGGTCCCTTGTAGAAGATGAACTCCCCTGTTTTCTGACTGAATACCGATGACCCCAGAATATCCGACGGCATCATGTCGGATGTGAACTGAATCCGTTTGAAATCGGCTTCCAGGGAGCGTGCCAGTGCTTTGGCCAGGGTCGTTTTCCCCACCCCAGGTACATCGTCCAGCAGTACATGTCCTGACGCAAGTACCGCGTTCAGAAGCAGTTCTACCACCTGTTTCCCCGCATGGATGACGGAATGCAGATTGGCTCGGATTAACTCTGTTTTTGCAAATGATTCAGTTTGATTCATGGATCTTTCCGGGGTTGCTCGTTTGGATTCCTGGTGACCGGATGCTTGGATTTCCCTGCCGGAAACGCTCCTGAAGGAAACGTCGCTTCTTGCTGGTCTCTCGCGTCCTGAAGGGGTTCTCTGTGAATGGAGATACCCTAAACAATAACTTCTTTTTTCTGAAATTGCAACTTATTCTGTGAAAAATAGAGAAAAAAAGAACTCTTCCTGCAAAAAAACGGTTGATTTTTTCGCAGAAACGGTCTATCTTATTTATATACGTTTCAACTTTTGATATCGTTTCCCATTGGGGGCTTTTTGTCCCTTGATAAAACTGCGGAGCTGATTTCAAAAGGCATTGAAACTTCGGATTTTAGCTCATTGGTATCTCTTCCGGATGCCGCTAATTGCCTTTCTCGGCGGGAGACTCGTTACATGAAAACAAATAAATTTTGCACCATCTGCTTCCGGACTGCGGTCGTTTGTCTGGCTGTGATGTGCTGTGGATATCGCAGTTGTGATTCTACGGACCGGGAAGTCATTTACGACCCCGCAAAATGGGAAGAATCTCAGAAACCTACAAAAAGTGTCGTCTCGATTCACGAAATCGTGCGCATCCCCCGCGGCGAAGGCGCCGAACTCAATATCCTGAGCTACTTCGAGGATGACGTCTGCATCAACAGCATTCAGTACCTCGATTCTTCGGAAATCATGTCCATTGAAGCGATTCCCATCCCAAATAACACATCGTACAATCTCCGCCTGACTTTGACCGAACGCGGGCAGAAACGGTGGCTGATGGCGAGTATTGCCAACAAAGGCAAACAGCTCGCTTTTGTCATCGATGGCATGATGTACCGCCGGTTTATCCCCAGAGTGACGGATGACAATAACAACGTGATTATCATTGACGGTCCGTTTGACCGTGCCACCGCCATGGAAGTTCAGAACAATTCCAAAATGAATTACTATAAAATGAGGAAGTGATCTCATGAAAAAAATGTTGAAAATCCTGTCCAAATTCCTTTTCGCCGCTTCCATTGTGTTCGTTTCTTCCTGCGAAGAAATTACCATGGAAAATATTGACGAACAGACTCTCCTCGACCCGGAACAGTGGTCTCTTGAAATGGAAAACCTTCCTCTTGAAAACCTTGTTTCCATTCACGAAATCATCAAATATCGTCGCGGTGAAGATAACGAACTGATGATGCCAAGTTCTTTTGAAGGTGATGTTTGCGTCAATAATAAGCAGCTCCTTGACTCCACCGAAATCAAGTCCGTCAAAAAACTCCCCGTCCCCGATGAAGATACATTCAATCTTCAGCTGGATTTGACGGACCGTGGTCGTAAACGCTGGATCGGGTTGAGCATCGCTCACAAGGGCGAACAGCTCGCTTTTGCCATCGATGGCACCGTCTATCGCCGTTTTGTCCCTCGTCAGATTTACGATGATACCACCACTTCCATTATTATCGACGGTCCGTTTGATAAGATTACGGCGGAAAAACTCGAAAAATTCTCTCGTCCTAACTTCCGCCGTGTCGGTCGGAAATAAACCTTCTGTTGTCATTGAAAGGAGACCTGAATCATGTTGACCCGTTTTAAAACCTTTGCTTTGATTGCCTGTCTGGCTGCCGGTTCTGTCCTGTTTGGCGCAAATGCCTCTGCCGCCTCGTCTGCCGCAGCTCAGACCGCCGCCTCAAAACCTGCTGAGAAAACCCTTTATGCCTGGGATTTCGTCCCCGCGGATGCCGTTGTGATTACCACATTCCAGTTCGACAAATTCCTCGCCGATGCGGCGATGGACGCGGTGAATGCTGTGAAGCCGAAAAATGATGTCGAAAAAGCCGTTTACAGCATCATGGAAGAGATGAAAGTTAATTCGGAAATGCTTCAGAATATTCAGGCTGTTTCCTGGCAGACCGCGAAATCCGCCGCGGTTCTTTCCTCCGGGAAATTCTCTGAAACGGAACTCGTCCTTAGAATGCCGGACATCATCCGTTTCTACGACCCGATTCTGAAAAATGCCAAACAGTTGGAGCTTACACCTGTGCAGGGCAAAAAAGGTTTCACCGCTTCTGTGTCTGTGCACAATGGCGATTCCGATACGTCCGTCAAACTCCTCGTGGAATTTATGGACAATGATACCGTTCTGATTCGTTCTTCGAATACCGCTCCCGAGTGGAAAGTTCTGACGAAAGCGGATAATCCGCTGGTCAAGCAGATGAAAGCGAAAAACAACCTGTTTACGGTCGGCGTCGACCTCAACAAAATCAAGCTCAACGAAAAGACCGCTGACAATCTCATTGAGGGCATGGACCGTATTACCTCCGTGATTTTCCGTTTCTCCAAGCTCGTGGAGGACAGTTATACCGCCACCGCTATCCTGAAATGCAAAGACGAGGATTCCTGCAAAGACCTCCAGCGTGCAATCAATCTTACCCTCACGCTCGCTCTTGCCGCAATTGACGACGATGATGAAATCGAAATCAATGAAGACGGCAAAATCATCAAAAAGGAAAGCAAAAATAATCTGAAATTCCTGGAAGATATTAAGTCCGGTATCATGAAGAGCGACCTCTATTATCAGGTCGAAATTCCCAAATCCGCCATCGAGGGCAATATCGACCGGCATCTCCCGAAAAATTCCGGAAAAGATGCCTCGAAAAATGCCTCTGTTACCGTTTCTGCAACCAAAAAATAATCCCCATCGATTCGTCCGGTGCAA
Source organism: Lentisphaeria bacterium UBA1732 (assembly GCA_002315855.1). Classification (GTDB taxonomy): domain Bacteria; phylum Verrucomicrobiota; class Lentisphaeria; order Victivallales; family UBA1829; genus UBA1732. Next base: position 83,571 of record DCIG01000050.1, read on the forward strand.
ATCTTTTTATGACGATGTGTCCTTTGCATTGCCTCCGATGAATCTGTCCCCGTGTTTTTGACGGAGTTTGAATATGGATTTTTATGATGTAATCGAAAAACGCCGCAGTATTCGCTGTTACAAGCCCGATGCTGTCCCCGAAGATTCTCTCGCTCGCATTGAAAAGGCGGTTCAGCTGGCTCCTACGGCCTGCAACCGTCAGCCTTTCCGTCTCCTCATCCTGAAAAATGCGGAACTCCGGGCCAATCTTTGCGGCGCATGTATTTTCGACTGGCTGAAACAGGCTCCCATGATTGCTGTTTTGGTCGGCGACAGTCAGTCCGCTTGGACTCGCTTTGAAGGTACCAGCATTCTTGATGTGGATGCCGGTATCGTGATGGAGCATTTTATCCTTGCCGCAACCGCCGAAAACCTTGGCACCTGCTGGGTTTGTGCGTTTGACCGGGCAAAAATCAACGAGGTGCTTGGTATCGAAGCTCCTTGGAGTGCCATCGCACTCTCCCCGCTCGGTTTCGGCGCTTCGGATGCCGTCAAACCGCGCAGCGTTAAAGCAATGAACGAAATTATAAAGGTAATCGAATGAGCATGTTTGTATGCAATGACGGCAAATGGTCGCTGGAAAGCTCGAATCCGTCTTTGAAACTTGAACTTGACACACCTTCTGTCGGCGGGTTCTCCATGAATACCGTCGGCGGTCTTGCCGTCTCTTCCTTGGAAGCAATCCCCGGCGAATACCCCGAATCTTTGGGAATGCGCGGCAGTCAGCGTTCCCACCTCGCGGAAGATGGCTTCGATGCTTCGCTTGTGCTGGAACAGAAAATCCCGTTCGGCGTTCCCATTTCCATTGTCCGCTCCTATCGGGTCGATGACGACTCCATGGATGCTGTCGTCAATTTCCAGCTGCCTCATGCGTTCCCCCTGAAAAATCTGATTGCCGGCGGTTTGAAATTCTCAGGCGCAGTCTCTGCCGCCTCCATCGTGGCAATTCCTGCTCATCCAGGTGCCATTGGCAAGCCGAAGGACCTGGCGTTTGCCGATGCCGCCGAGGGCGCGGAACTTTATCGCGGCACCAGACCGCCTCTCATGCTTTCGGTCATTGGAAATGACGGTCGGTACGTCCGTTTTGAGCTTGGCTGCGATATTTGGCGCTGGTGCAATGCCGAACGCCTTGGCGGCGGCAAGGCCACATACATCATCCGCAAGGAAAACAACGCTTTGCTCTTTACTTGGACTCTCTATGCGTTCGGCGGCGGATGCACCGAGGTCCCGGAACCTCCGTTCGGACGCAACTGGAAACTCGAATGGTCGCTCCACTGGAATGACCCCGCCGTTCCTGAAAACGTCATCGAAACTGCTTCCCTTGATGACTTCGCTGACGATTGTGCCTGTGCGAAAAGTTCCGAAAACGCCATGAAAAAGTGGATTCGCCGGCATTTCTCCGATTTGAAAGATGGCGATACGCTCGTCTTGAAGGTCGGTACTCCCCGTTTCTGCGGAAATGCCGCTCACGTCGACCGGGCGGCCAAAAAGAATTTGGATCACTGGGAACTCCCCGCCTTGCGTGATTTTTCACGCTGGGCAAACCGCCAGCTCCGCAAGCATGGTGCATCTTTGATTCTTGCAGTTGGAAAGGAGTCTGAAAAATGATTTGGAAAGCAGCCTTGGATTATTCCGGCTCTGAAATCATTGTTTCCGTCCTCAACGAACAGAACTCCCTTGTCGCCGATTCCTGCACCGATTTGCCGGGACGCGACTCTTCGTCCCTGCCTCTGATTGTGGAAGACACCCTCGCACAAGCTCATTTGAAACTCGAAGACATCTCCGAATGGACCCTTGGCATGGGACCCGGTTCTTTTACTGCCCTGCGTGTCGCCGCCGCGTATGTGCTGGGCATCGTCTATGGTCGCCTGAATCACAAAACGCTGGAAGCTCTCATCGGCGAAAAGGCGGAAGAAGCCGCTGTCCCGGCGGATGATGTCAATCTCGTTTCGGTTCGCGGCGTTCCCTCTGCATGTGGTTTGCCCCGGCATGGCGAACGCGTCCTGACTCTTTACGATGGCCGCAAAAAAGAACTCCTTGCCTATGGGCTGAAGCTGGAAAACGGCTCGTATATCCCCGATGGACGGCAGTGCGTTTTGGAAAATCATGACGCGCTCGAAGCGGTGAAGTCCGAATATGATGCCTTTGTCGCTCGTGCCTGTGATATGCCGGCTGTTCGCGCGTTCGCTCCCGAACTGACCGTTCAGGAAGTCGCACACGTGGATGGTGCCGCGCTTGCACGTCTTCCGAAAGGTGTCTGCGATTTGCCTCCCACCGAGCCGATTTACCTGCGTCCTGCCGTTTTTGTCGATCCGAAACCCATTCGCAAATTTGAAGTCTGATTTATGGTTGCCTCCTGCCGCCGTTTCGCTTCTTTTCTGTTGAAAAGCATTCTCTGCGGAATGCTTTTTCTGGTCGGTGTGCTTGGAGTAACTTCCCCTTGCGCGGATGCGGCGGAAGTGCCGGGGCATATCCTCTTGGGCGCGGATAAGAAACCCGTCCTGAAAGCCGGTGCTTTCGGCGGCGATCGCGTGATGCTTCCCGACTCCTACCGCGAGAAAGCTCAGGAATTTCGTGCGGTATGGGTTTCTACCGTGTTTAATCTCGACTGGTCACAGACCAAAACGCCCGCCGCGTTCCAGATTGCTTTCCTGAATATGATCAGCCGGATTCAGCGCGCCGGATTCAATACCCTCATTTTCCAGATTCGCCCCTGCAATGATGCCTTTTATTCATCGAAGCTGAACCCGTGGTCGCGCTTCATGAACGGAAGCGAGGGCGTTCCTTTCTCCGGCGGATGGGACCCGCTGAAATACATGATTTCCGAGTGCCACAAGCGCGGGATTCGATTCTATGCGTGGATGAATCCGTTTCGCGTGGGCACCGTCAAGGACGGCACTTCTCCCGACGCTTATTTGAAAACGCTGGATGCCCGCAACTTCGCACGCCTCAAACCGAATTATGTTTTGAGGCTGAAAAAAGATGGCAAAACCCAGCTTTTCCTGGACCCCGGAGAACCCTCTGTCCGCATGTTTGTTGTGGATACGGTCAAGGAGGTGATTGACGGGTACAATGTGGACGGCGTCGTGTTCGATGATTACTTCTATCCCTACGAGGGCATGAAATCGGAGGACTATTCTTCGTGGCGCAAATATCGCCGCGGCAGTCAGAAACTGGAAGACTGGCGTCGTTCCAATACGGAACAGCTGATTCGCTCGGTCAGTACGCTCGTTCGCCAGTTAAATGTGAAAAACAAGCGTTCCGTCCGGTTCGGGGTCAGCCCGTTCGGCATTTGGGCGAATAAATCTTCTGCTCATCCCAATGGCTCCAATACCAAAGGTTTGGAATCTTACAGCGCGATTTACTGCGATACCCTCTCATGGGTGAAAAACAACCTCGTTGACTTCATCATCCCCCAGATTTACTGGGGTTTATCTCATCAGAAAAGTGCATACGCGGAACTCGTCGACTGGTGGTGCAATGCTGTGCGCGGTACCAAAGTCAAACTCTATATCTCTCATGCCGTTTACAAATCCGGCGATGCCGCCGACATGAAATCCGTCTCCGAAATTCCCGATCAGCTCCTCTACAACATGCTGAAAGCGGATGTCAAAGGGTCTTGCCTTTTCTCGTATCATTCGATTTTCTCTCCCGCAAATGCCGTCATGAAAACCAATGTCAAAACCGTCATCGAAAAATACTGGCGCGGCAAACTTCAATAGTTGTTCATGCCGGTGTGCGTTTGCCGGAAGACGGATTTTCCCCACGTCTTCATGAAAAATACAACTTTTTGTTTGCATTTTCATGAATATCATGATATAGTAATCAGTTTGCAAAGTTTTTTGTAGAACTCGGTTTCTCCCATCTAACCTCACACATAGAGGATTTGCTTATGTCATCTCCGAAAAATGCTATTTTGACCATTGGGAATCAGCAGATCGAACTTCCGATTATCACTGGTACGGAAGGAGAAAAAGCGATTGACTTGTCTGATCTCCGCAAAAACACCGGTTTCGTAACGTATGACCCCAGTTTGATGAATACTGCTGTTTGCAAAAGCAGCATCACCTATGTAAACGGCGAAAAAGGCATTTTGTGCTATCGCGGGATTCCGATTGAACGCCTGATTAAAGATGGCGTTTCTTTCGTGCAAATCGCATATCTGCTGGTTCACGGCAATCTCCCAAATTCAAGCGAAGGAAAGGCATTTTCTCAGCTCCTCAACGTGAACTCCCTCATGCACGAGGATATGCGTCATTTCTTCGATCTCTATCCGCGCGGCGCTCACCCGATGCACATCCTCTCCACCATGATCAATGCTTTGGCGGTCTATTACCCGAATGTTGACCTGCTTTCCCTCAAGGAAGACATCGATATTTCTTCGGCTCGTCTGATTTCCACCGTCCGCACCATGGCGGCGTTTGCCTACAAGAAAAGTCTGGGCGAACCGATTGTTTACCCTCGCAACGACCTTTCCTACTGCGCCAACTTCCTGAATATGATGTTTGATTCGCCTGTGGCTCCCTACCATATTTCCGAACAGGATGTGCGCCTCCTGAATGTCTTGCTGATTCTCCACGCCGACCACGAACAGAACTGCTCCACCACGACCGTCCGCACCATCGGCAGTGCTCAGGTCAACCTGTATGCCACGATTTCCGCCGGTATTTCCGCTCTTTCCGGTCCTCTTCATGGCGGTGCGAATCAGGCTGTTATGGAAATGCTCCGCAAGATTCAGAAGGACGGCAACATCAAGAAATTCTTCGATAAGGTCAAGGACAAAAACAATCCTGCCCGCCTGATGGGATTCGGACACCGCGTATACAAGACCTTTGACCCCCGTGCTCGCATCATCAAGGCGGAATGTACCAGATATTTCCAGGAACGCCACATCACCGACCCGCTCCTTCAGGTCGCTTTCGAGCTTGAAAAGGCTGCTTTGACGGATGATTACTTCATCTCTCGCAATCTTTATCCGAATGTCGACTTCTATTCCGGCATCTTGTATCGTGCTTTGGGCATCCCTGAAAAAATGTTCACCGTCATGTTTGCGCTTGCCCGTCTCCCCGGATGGATTGCTCACTGGCGTGAAATGATCGGCGCAAATACGCGCATCGTTCGTCCCAGACAGGTTTATATTGGAAAAAAATGCCGTATTCCGTCTTGCAATTCGGATAAATCCGGTGTAAATTAATGAAGATACCCTGTCTCGTATTCCTGCCATCGGACGCAATCCTTTCATTTCCGTCGGTTTCCCCGATGGGGTTGACGTTATGCACGGAATATTCCCGTAATGATTCAAATCTTTCATATATCATTCATTCCGAAAGGATATAACCATGAAATTCTTGCTTGCAACTGCTGCCGCTGCTCTCCTTTTCGCGGTAACTTCCTGTGCCACCGGAAGTAACGAAAGTTATTCCGAAACACTCAAAAATGCAACTGTCGATGGGTACAACGGAACCAAAATTCTGGTGAAGCAGTCCTATGCCAATGTCAAAGATATTGCTTCGGAATACTGCTTGACTTTGGTGAATACGGCCAAATCCTTCAACACCGAGGCTCCCAAAAATCTCGATTCTCATTTCATGGTCGATGAAAGCACCCTGAAACCCGGTTATGTCTATACCACCAATGAAGTTACTCCTGTTTTCTCCATCATCGATTTCGGCAGCATCCTTGATGATAAAAACTTGATGAAAGCCAGCGTCTCCGGCAAATCCACGATGATTGACCCGTTCACATGGGCGTTCGAAGGCGACACCACATATCTGTTTGAATACCGCTTTGTCTGGTTCAATGCCAAGGGCGAAGTCGTGAACAGCAATGTCCCCGCACACATCCGTGAAACCATCCCCGGCGACCGTGTCAACTTTGTTGGTCATGCTCCCTCCGAAGATTGCACGCAGTTCAGCATGGTCCTTGCTCTTGTCAAGCCGGAACCCGTCAATGCGGAAGACGAAGACTCCGATACCGTTGCGGTCTTTGTCGGCAATGCTCCTGCCGATGCCGAAAAGAAATAATCTGTTTCCCTTTGTATCACATTGCAGTTGATTTCGCTTCTTTCTGCGGATTGACTGCTTATAACTCCTTGAATCGAAAGAAATGTTATGATTGAACTTGATTTCAAAAAATCCGGTGGCCTTATCCCCGCAATCGCTCAGGATGCCGCCACGGGTGATGTCCTCATGCTTGCCTATATCAACGAAGAGTCCTGGAAAGAGACTCTTGCTACTGGTCATGCCTGCTACTGGTCGCGTTCCCGCTCCAAACTCTGGAGAAAGGGCGAAGAATCCGGCAATGTCCAGCTCGTCAAGGAAATCCTCGTCGATTGCGACGAAGATACCGTCATTTTCAAGGTCGAACAAATCGGCGGCGCGGCCTGTCACGAAGGCTATCGCTCCTGCTTCTTCCGCAAAGTTGTCGGCGATGACCTCCGGGTCGTGGGAGAACGTGTCTTTGATCCCGCCAAAGTCTACAAAAAGTGAGCTCCTCATTCGTGAAGCTGCACCGCTCTTTCCCGGAGTGATGCTCTTCCCGCAGGCCTCGTGGGCGAATTTCTCGTCCATGGGCGCCGGATTGGCACCCTTTTTCTGCGCCGTCGTTTCTTCTCCGGAAGATGCGGCGGCGTTTGTGTCCATTGCACGCAAGCTCGACTGCAGTCTCGTTCCCCTTGGCGGCGGCACCAATATCATTGGTTCGGACGTTTCGCCTGCGGACGGCACGGTTTTCCTGAAAATCGCCGCCCGCCCGCCTGTTTTATGCGGCGATGGGGTCTGCGACGTTTCGGCCGGCGCATCCCTTGGCGAATTTCTTCGTACTGCCCGCAAAAATGGTTTCGGCGGTGCTGCCGGGCTTTCCGGAATTCCCGGCACGGTCGGCGGTGCGCTTTTCATGAATGCCGGTGCCAATGGACTGAGTATTTCGGATTTCCTGCTGGATTTGACCCTGCTGAATCTTTGCGATGGCACATTACGCACGGTTTCGCGTTCGTCTTTCCCCTGGCGGTACCGTGATTCCGGCATTCCCGCTTCGGAACTGATTGTGTCGGCCCGTTTCCGTCTCCCCCCGGTTCAGGATTCTTCCTCCGAGGACGAGGCTTGGGAAAAAGAGCGTCTCCGCCGTTCCGAATATCCGAAAGGGCGCAGTTCCGGCTCGATTTTCCGCAATCCCTCTCCCTCTCTTCCCGCCGGACTCCTCTTGGAACGCGCCGGGCTGAAAGGCCGTTTTTGCGGCGACTTCTATGTCTCCGAACTCCATTCCAATTGGATTGTCCGCGATCCTTCCCCTGTTCCGGCCTCTGCCGCAGATTGCCTGACGCTTCTGGCCGACATGCAGCGCCGTGTTTTCCTGTCTTCCCGTATAATTTTGAAACCTGAGGTTAAACTGATTCAAATGAATGATCTTCCCGATAACGGTATCCGTCCCCTGAATATTCTCGTCCTGAAAGGCGGCGTCAGTTCCGAACGCGACATTTCTCTCCAGTCTGCCGCAAACGTTGCGCAGGCCCTCCGTGAGGCAGGACACCGCGTTTCCGAGTATGACATCACGTCGCTCGAAATCACCCCCGAAATGCGCGCCGCGGACGTCGTTTATCCTGTCCTCCACGGCGGCTTCGGCGAAGACGGTCGCATTCAGGCTCTTCTGGAACAGGCCCGCATCCCCTTTGTCGGCGGCGGATCCCGTTCCTGCCGAATCGCCATGGACAAAATTGAATCCAAAAAATATATGGCTCAGGCGGGCATTCCCTTCCCGGCGTTTGCCGAAATCACCGATGCCGACGCTCCTGTCCCTGCTCATTTGCACTTCCCGCTCATTGTGAAACCCAATAGCGAAGGCTCCACCTACGGACTTTCTCTGGTCCGTACCCCGGACGAATGGCGGAAAGCTCTCTCTTTCGCTCTGAAATACGACCATACCGTCCTCGTGGAAGAGTTCATCGAGGGCAAAGAAGCCACATGCGCCGTCTTTCTTGGCAAAGCCTTGCCCCCCATCGAAATTTGCTATCCCGGATCTCTCTACGACTTCGACGCGAAATACACCCATGCTCAGGGCGAAACCGAGTACCTCTGCCCGCCGCGCAGCATCGACCCTGCGGTTCAGCAGGTCATTCAGGATTATTCCGTCCGCTTTGCCGAAGCGATAGGCAATACCGACATGATTCGCATGGACGTGATGATTCGTAATTCCGACGGTAAAGTCTTCATGCTGGAGGGCAATAGCCTCCCCGGATTCACGGCCAGCAGCCTCTTCCCGAAAGCTGCGAAAGTCGCCGGCTACACCTGCCCGCAAGTCTGCTCCATGCTTGCTATCGCCGCCTGTAACCGCCCCCGCTGAATGATGATGTAGGAGCATACGAATGTATCTTTTCTACATAGATGAATCTGGAAACAGAGATATTAGGCATCTTGATAAGGAACGCTTTTATGTTTTGACTGCCGTCGGAATGTTTGAATTGCACTGGAAGCGTTTTTATTTTGATCTTGCCAAACCCAAGCGCAGCATCATAAAACGGATTTTTGAAACATACGGCATTGAACTTGATTTTGCTACCGATGCCGAGGTCAAATCTACATTGTTGAGAAATTCAAAGGCTCGTGAAAAACATCTCTTTTCATATTATCAGACAGATGATGAGCGTATGACATTGGTGAATGAATTTTATTCACAGCTTGAAAAATGCAAAGCTGTTCTCATTTCTGTGGTTATTGATAAGAAGTTTATCAATCCTGAACTTCGTTTGGCAGACCAGCAGGAACTTCACAATAAAGCATGGGAACTTCTTTGTGAGCGAATCGAATCCTACATGAAAGAATGCCATCCGAAGCACAAAGCCATCCTCGTTACTGATGATACGGATAAGCAGAAGAATCTGCAAACAACGCGTGCACACGTTAATCTTTATCGGAACGGTGCATCATCTGGATTGGATCTTTCTCATATCATTGAAATGCCAATGTTTGTCAGTAGTGCGACTTGTGCAGGTGTTCAACTTGCTGATTTATGCTGTTATAATGTCTATCGCCGATTTAAGGATAATAATCCGCAATATGAGTTCTTTAAGCGAATTGAACCGTTTTTTTACAACTCTAAGAATACAAACCCGAAAAAAAAAGACGGACTCAAAGTGTTTCCGCCGGAAAGTGATTTTGCTGAAGAAAATGAAGTTCGGCTGGGATAATCCATATCGAGCTGCAAGCAGCACCGAACTGTATTTAATGTAATCCCAAAATGTCTTTTTTCAAGTCTTTTTTTGAAAAATCGAGAAAATTCATCATTTTTTACCGCTCCATGATATAAAGACGGTATTGCCAAAAGTCCCCGAAAGCGTTTTCAGCACTGAAATTTGAAGCGTTTTTGAGCTTGCCTGTGATGTGTTGAAGCTTTTTTCCGCCAGCTTAACTTTTTTTGCAGAGCCGTCTATCAGTTCTGACATATCTCAAATAGACTGTACATGGAACAACCTGATTGATTCCGGAACACTTTCCCCGCGTTATCTCGCATTCTGCAATTTAGCACGGAGCACTTTCCCTGCGTTTTTCCCACTCTGCGATTTTTGCACGCCCAAATCGTGGAAGTGCCCTTAATCCCCCTTGGATTAAGACTGTTCCCTGATTGATTCCGGGGCAAGTTCCCGCCTTTCTCCGAAAGTGCGGGAACTCGTCCCGGCTTGACATCTCTTCCCCCGCGCCCTTTTTCCTTGCTGTCCCCTCCTCTCTTCCCTGCAAATTTACGGCTCCTGTTCAATGAGAGCGTCATTCAGCAGGAAGTCATAGAGCCCGACATGCCGGATTCCGAATTCGTCGGTCCATGGTTTCATGGTTGTTTTGGAAATAATAATTTTCTGAAAAAAATCATTGACGGCAAGTAATGGACGGGCTTCCTGTTTCTGTTTTTCCTGCGTTGACAGGCTCAATGCCGATTGAATGTATATTTTCCTTGTTCCCGTATTCACAACGAAGTCGATTTCGCAGGTTTTTTGACTGCGCTTCCCGTCTGCCTCTGTTTCCGTCTGCCTCACTACGCCGACATCGACGGAATAGCCCCTTGAAATCAGTTCATTGTAGATGATGTTTTCCATGATATGAGTTTCTTCCTGCTGGCGCAGATTCAGCCGCACGTTGCGCAAACCGATATCCTCGCAGTAGTATTTTACCGGATATTCAAAATACTTTTTCCCTTTCACATCGTAGCGTTTGGCGACCCGGAATAAATAGGCGTCCGACAGATAGCCCAGATAGGTTCCGATGGTTTCCTCTGTGTACTTGGTGCCTTTGACACTGCAAAGTGTCTTCGTCAGTTTTGATACATTGGTCAGCGACCCCGCAGACGAACAGAGCACATCGGTCAATTCCGCCAGCGTGTCCGGGTGCCGGATCGCGTAACGCTCCTGAATATCCTTGTAATACACCTCTTCAAAAAGTCCCGCCAGATACTTGGATTTTGCGTTGTCCGTTTTTTGTTTCAAAACAAGCGGCATCCCGCCGAACATGGCATATTCTTCAAACGCGGAAATCCTGTCTCCTCCGGCATAACTGTAGTATTCGCGGAATGTGAAAGGGTGAATTTCAATCACGTCCCCGCGCCCGCGAAATTCGGTCAGTACATCCTTGGAGAGCATCTTGGAATTGCTTCCCGTAACGTAAATATCAGTATTGGCAAGGCGTTGAAGCCCGTTGAGGACGCTGTAGATTTTGACCGGTGCATCCGGATTGTGCATTTCTTCGCGGGTGATTGCGTACTGTATTTCATCCAGCAGGATATAATATTTCTCCGAATCCTTGATTCGCGAGCGGATATACTCGGAGAGTTCATGCGGGTCGCGGTATTTTTCGTTCAGGTCATCGTCCAGTGCGATGGGGATGATGTGATCGTCCTGTACTCCGATGGACTTGAGATATTCCGTAAACAAAGTGAAAAGCAGAAAACTTTTCCCGCAGCGGCGTATTCCTGCAACGACCTTGATTAAGCCGTTGTCCATACGGTCAACCAGCTGTTTGAGATAACGGTCTCTTTGAATGATGAGCATGAAAACCTCCTTGAATCCGATTTTAGGTCGACCTGT
>DCIG01000050.1:94765-95019 GCA_002315855.1 Lentisphaeria bacterium UBA1732
CGACCTGTCGACTTACTTCCGGATTAAATATAGAGCATAATCGCGTATGTGTCAAGTCCGCTTTGCGGAAAAAAGATATTTTTATCCGATTTTAGGTCGACCTGTCGACCTGCTTCCGTCTTCGCAAGAAAGGATGATAAGGACATATTTTTCAGCTTACCCCTGCCGAAAATCCAGCCTGCCCGCGTGCCTTCTCGCCGTTTTCTTATAGACTGTTTCTTTCCATTACTTGAGAGGTAATTTCAAAAGTTTTT
>DCIG01000037.1 GCA_002315855.1 Lentisphaeria bacterium UBA1732
TATCAACAAAACATTATAAAAGATCCTGCTTGATTTTTTCTAAAAAATCTGTTTTTAAAATTTCACATTCCCACACAATAAGAACTTTCCACCCCATATGTTCCAATTCACTCTGATTTTTTTGATCGCGCAAAACATTTTTATGAAGTTTTTCTGCCCAAAAGAGCGTATGAGTTTTAGGGAGCTTGGCATCTATACAATTCAAATGCCGATGCCAAAAACATCCATGGACAAAAATAACAGTTTTATACTTTGGAAGAACAATATCAGGTTTTCCTGGAAGATTATTCACATGAAGTCGAAAACGATACCCTGCTTTATGAAGAGCTGAACGGACAATTTTTTCCGGCATCGTATTTTCCGACTTGATACGACTCATATTCCAACTTCTTTTTTCAGGTGATAACAAATCCATAAGAAAACAGTTCTCACCTTACAATTTCCTCAACAGAATAAAGCCGATAAAGAGCCTCCATTGACAGTCCAAATTTTTTTTCGATATCGCGTTTTTTAGCAACTGTATTCAAAATTTCCTTAACAAACACATCCTCCGCATGATGAATCGCTCTATGGCATGTCGGACAAAGGCAACAAAGGTTATCTATAGAGTCTAATTTAAGGCCATGCAACTGCTTTTGGAAACAAATCGGGATAATATGATGTGCCTCTAAATAAGGACAACCTGTTGCTTTCGCAATAAACAGGGAATGGGTAACATCAAATTCACATTTATATCGACTTTGCTGCATTCGAACGACCGCGATTTCTCTTCGTCTGACAGTTTGACTTTTCGAGATGTCAGCGATGGGAGATAAAGGAGCAACTATTTTCTGATTTTCAATGATTTGAGCATCAATTTCATCTATATCCGCCAAGTTAACTGAATTGTTTTCCAGTTCATCTTTTTTCCAAAATGAATTTTCCCTCCGCCATTCTTTTTCCGGCATAGAGCCAATCCATAATGAATTATCCAAACGCCCTAAGAAGAGAAACCAAACATCCCCTTCATTCGGGAAAAAGCCTGCACTTTTCGATAAATAAAGTCTTAATTCCCCTTTTTCAGGTTTTGGAAAAACTAAATTAAGACGAATTGTTTTACCTGTTGGAAATAACTTAAATTCTTTGGAAGCCATTTCCTTATTAGATTTTACATTTCCAACATGAATTGATTCACCTCTTGTAATAAAGTAATTTCTTAACAGAGTTGTCTCCGCATCGGTTGCAGTTATCTGTGAATCGAACAGTTCACGATTCGTCACAAGAGAATATGAACCATCAACCGCCTTAAATCTTTCATTTTGAACAATTCCGAATTGCATAATAAAACCTCACTTAAAGTTAAATTGGTTCACAATTTCTTGTGCAATAATTTTCAAAACTGGAACTGCAACGGAATTTCCCATTTGCTTATATGCAACAGTTTTTGAAACAGGCAAAATAAAATTTTCAGGAAAACCTTGCAGTCGTGCACATTCCCGGGGAGTGAGCATTCGCGGATTTTTCCCAGTTTGGGGAATCAAGCATTCTTTTCCATCCTTGTAATATCGAGCGACAAGGGTATGTGCAGGTTTGGATATATCGGCTGTAAATGCGGTAAAACCTGTTCCTCTTGCTAAATTCCGCTGAGTTCTCAACTGATGACCTTCCCAAAGTTTATCTGTCAGCGTGTATGAATCAGGAACATTGTCTTCCAAGACAGATGAAAGTGGTAATTCCGGTCCATTTATTTCCGGGAAAGTAAATGGAGCATTGTCTTTCACACAAACCATATAACAACGAATTCTCTTTTGAGGTACTAAAGGACTTGCATCAATAAGACGATAATGAAAAGAATAACCTTCGTCTTTGATTGCATTTTGAATAACAGAAAATGTTTTTCCATTATCATGTCCAACAATATTCCGGACATTTTCCAAGAAAATAACAGAAGGTTTTTTATCACGAATAATTTGAAGAATATCAAAAAAAAGTGTTCCTTGAGTTTCATTGAGAAACCCTTGTTTTTTTCCAGCTAATGAAAAAGGCTGGCAAGGAAACCCTGCACATAGGACATCAAAATGATCAGGTATACACTTTTTAATGTCGGGAGAAGTAATATCGCCAAATGGATATTCTCCATAATTGTCATAATACGTGTTTTGGGCAGCCTTATCCCATTCAGATGAAAAGACACATTTTCCTCCGACACTCTCCATTGCCAATCTGAAACCACCAATTCCAGCAAACAAATCAATAAAGGAAAAATTATATTTCAGAGGTTTCGGGAAAGGAACAGAATGACATGCATCATTAAACAGTTTCAAAGAGTCCCCGACTAAAAAATCTTTTGTAACAGAATTATGGAAAATGCAATCATAATGCTCTGCATATTCTGTATCATGACATTGGATAGAATGCGTTATCACAGAAATGTCAAAGTCATTAAAGCCATTTTTAATGAAATCCGACAACTGGTTTGAAATATGATTCAAAGAAGCTGTCTCTTTAATTTTCACTGGCGTAAAAGAAAGTCTATAACCTAATGTATTTAAGACTAAATTAATAACTTCCCGCTTAAAAAATCGCCCTGATTCCAGACTTTGAAGAGTATTTTCTTTAAGTCCAGTTCTGTTTGAAAGCTCAGACCAAGACAAATTTGCCTCATTCCTTAAAGAAGCAAGCATGTCTCCAACGTTTGAAAATGTGTTCATAATGAAACCTGCTGAATTTATTTGTGTTGTCACCACAGGAAGTTTTTCTTCCTCAAAAATCTGAAAGAGGTCTTTCAGATACTGATATTCTTAAAAAGTTTTTCCTTTCCTTTATCATAAAAATCAGGAGACGATGGTGCCGACGGAGAAGTCTCCGGAAAGGACTTTGGCAAGAGCACCGGGTTCTTCAAATTTGCAGACGACAATGGCAAGATTGTTTTCCGCGCAGAGAGAAAAGGCGGCAGCATCCATGACTTTGTAATGCCCGGCAAGAGCATCCTCGAAAGAAAGTTCGGCAAATTTTTTCGCATCGGGGAATTTGACGGGGTCGGCAGAATAAATGCCGTTGACTTTGGTCGCCTTCACGACAGCATCGCAATTCACTTCCAGCGCACGAAGAGCCGCAGTCGTGTCGGTGGTCAGGAACGGACAGCCCGTGCCGCCCGCAAAGATGACCAATTCGCCGCGATCCAGCTGAGTAAGAGCTTCATCACGCTCGAAACGCTGGGCAAAAGGACGCAAATCGGAACAGGCATGAACATGAACCGGAATCCCGTTGCGAATGAAGGCATCTTTCAGGCAAAGGGCATTCATGACCGTGCCAAGCATCCCCATGTGGTCAGCCGTTACGCGGTCCATGCCGGAAGCAGAAGCCCCGCGCCAAAGATTGCCGGCCCCCACGACAAGAGCCATTTGGACACCGAGTTTCATGACTTCGGCAACGCGGTCAACTGCGGCCTGGACAGCTGCGGGGTCGAAACCGTGTTCGAGTTTACCTTTGAGAGCTTCGCCGCTGATTTTCAGCAGGACGCGATGATAACGGAGATTCGTGGTCATAGTCATATCCTGAAAGTTATGCAACAGTAGAGTAGAAAAACAAGATGGACCTCAATTCCAGACAGGAGGCGGGATTTGAAGACAAAGACGCGACCGTCAAAGGAAACAGGTAACATAATTTATCACATGATTCGATTCTTTTCAAGAGAATCCGCGCTTTAAAAAACGGGAATCGTGCTGTATATTAAATACAATCAGCTGAACGCGACGGAAAAAGCTGTTTTTGAAATCAGCTCTTCCGGCAGAGGCGTTTCTAAAAATCCAAGACCCCCCAATCAACCATGCCCATCACTGCAAACACCACGACAAGCCATACCAAAGGAAACATCATACGAGGAGAAAGTCTGCGGGATCTGAGGCCATACGGAATCCTGTCCGCGGCGGTCGCCATCGGTGTTTTCGACGGACTCCACACGGGGCATCAGGCAGTCATCCGGAAACTGTGCGAAGAAAGCAAACGTCTCAACACAACCCCCGTGCTGGTTACATTCGCACCGCATCCGAAAAGCGTGCTTGATTCGGGAAACGAGCCGCCGATGCTGATTTCCTACGAAGAAAGGACAAGGCTGGCGGAAGAACTGGGCTGCAAGGCGGTCATCACCCTGCCCTTCACCCGCAAACTGGCAGAACTGTCGCCGGATGATTTTCTGAATCATGTGCTGTTCGGTCAAGGTGTGGAAATCAAGGCGGTGTGCGTAGGGACAGAGTGGAGATTCGGGCGAGGTGCTTCCGGAGGGGCAGAACTGCTGACGGAACGGTCATCGCACGGAGGCTTTGAATTTTATCCGGTGCCGGAGGTAATCCTGAACGGGAACAAGGTCAGCAGCAGCATGATACGGAAGGCGATTTCGGAGGGGGACATCGAACTTGCCAAAAAAGCACTGGGGCGGCGGCCTTTCATAACAGGCGAAGTCGTTCACGGAAACCGCATCGCGACCGAACAACTGCACTGCGCGACGGCCAATGTGCAGGCATCAAGCGGGGCAGTGCCGGGAGACGGCGTGTATGCGGCATTCGCAATCACCGAGGCTATGCCGGGACGCAGGATTCCGGCTGTGGTGAATATCGGGATGGCACCGACGTTTCAGGTGGGAGAACGCAGAATCGAAGCACACCTGATGCAAGCGGAAGCCATTGATTTATACGGGGAAACGCTCACCCTGGAATTTTCGGCGCGACTGCGTTCCGAGCGGACATTTGCAACTGCAGAGCTGCTGATGGAGCAAATCAGGACAGACAGCAAGCAGGCACAAGAAATATTATCAAACGAACAGAAAGAAAGGATGTGATGAAAATGAATCAGCAGGTATTTTATTCCATCAGCGACCTGGCGGAAAAGGTCGGAGTGCCACGGACCACAATCACGGACTGGCTCACGAAATATGAACGCTTCATCGAAATGCAGACACAGGGACGCAGACGCTTCTATACGGCGCGTTCACTGGAAGTGCTGTGCAAAATCGCGGAAATGAGAAATTCGGGGAGATCGCTTGCGGATATTGATGCGGCACTGGAACAATTTTTCGCGATTCACCCGACCGTGGAAACAGCCTCGAATACAGAGAATGCGGAAAGTCAGGCAACCGGCGCAGGAAATACCGATACCGGCGCAAACGAAGACGCAAGCGAAGGAAATTCCTACACGCTGGTCAAGCAAAACAATGATGCTGTAACGGAACTGGTCAATGCGAAATTTGCAGATTTGTGCAATTCGCTGAACGAAGTCAACCACCGGGCGGCGACCTCGGCGAAACAGCTGAAATTCATGCTGGCATTCTCGGTCATGATCATCGTAATCCTGTCGGGAGCCGTAATCCTGCTTTACCTCAGCAACGAGGCGGCGAAGCACACCAGAGAAGCCAATCAACAGGCAAACCTCCGGAAATTCGCGGAACTCACCGGCGAATCGGCACAGCTGGGACAGGGGATTTCCGGGGTCGCAAGCGGAGTATCCACGCTGGATAAAAATATTCAGCAGGTCAATTCGGGCGTATCCTCGGTGAATCAAAACCTGCAGCAAGTCAATACAGGAGTGAACGGGCTGAGCAAGGAACTGGAACAGCTTCAAGCGGGACTGACCGCACAGAGACAAGAATTCGACAAGGCAATCGAGGCACAAAAAAAGGCCTTTGAACAGCAGCTGCTTTCCGAAAAGGAAAAGTATGAACTTCAGCTCACACTGGAAAAGGAAGTCATAGCGGCAGAACGGCTCGACCTGCTCAAAGAACGCGAAAGCCTCGCAGAAGCAAGCAAAAACAAGACAAGTCAGGATGCAGAACGAATCGCCGAACTGAAACGACTGCAAGACGAACTCAATGAAAAGAAAGAGACCATCCGCAAACTGGAAACGACCAACAGCGAACTGGCGGCGAACTCAAGCAAAGTTACCCAGCTGACCAACGAAAACAAACGTCTGAAAGAAGATCTGGGAAAGAGCGAAAGCGCACTCCAGCTGGCGCAGAAAAACGCAGTGCAAGCACAATCACAGCTGGCACAGGCACGCAAAGATGCGGAACAGGCCAAGAAAGACGCCGAGGAACAAATCAAAAAGGCCTCAGAAGCCAAATCCGCCGGACAAGCAAGTCCTGAAGCAACCCCCTGAAAAAATTCAGGGAAACACTTCAACAACAGAAGATGAAAAATGGCAAACGAAGAGAAAAAAGACTTTAATGCCATGCTGAACAACAGCAAGGACATGCCGAAAATCCAGATTATCACAGACAAGGCAAGTATCGAAAAATACGGAGGCGAACGCATGTATTTTGCGCCGCCCATCGATTACGACAAGGTCATGAAATCAATTCCATACGGCAAGCTCATCACCGTGGGAAAAATACGCGAATATTTCGCGAAACAGGCAGGAGTCGACTTCACAGAACCCATCACCGCCGGGATTTTCATCTGCATTGCCGCATGGGCAAGCCATCAGCGCAAAACAGATGAAACACCCTACTGGCGGACCTTGAAATCCAACGGCGAACTGAACGGGAAATATCCCGGCGGAGTCGAGGCGCAAAAGGCGAAACTGGAAGCCGAAGGGCATACCATCCTGACAAAAGGACGCAAAAACATCAAGTATTATGTCGCCGGCTACGAAAATGCACTTTATGAACTGAAGGGGAACTGAAAAAACGTTTTCCCCGGTCTTAAACTGAAAGCAAACATCATGAATACCAACACAGTCCGTGAACTCATCATACCCGCCGGATTAGAAACCGAACGATTTCTGCTGGGCGCAGGGGCACTTCAGCGCGTACCAGAACTTCTCAAGTCATTATTTCCGGGGAAACGCCCGTGGATTATCGGGGACGACAATACCTGGGAAGCCGCAGGCAAGAAACTGTATCAGATCCTGGAAGATGCCGGACTGGCACCGCTCCCGCCGTATCTTTTCCCCGGCGAACCGGAACTCCACGGGGACGACAAGTATATCCCGGAACTGGCGGAACTCATGCAGGAAAGTCTGGTCCCCGTCGCCGTGGGAGGCGGAACCATCAACGATCTGGTCAAACGGGCATCTTTCGTGGCAGGCATCCGGTATCTGTGCATTCCGACCGCATGTTCCGTAGACGGGTTCACCTCCTACGGGGCGGCCCTGCTCAAGGACGGATTCAAGCAGACCCTGCCATGCCCCGCGCCGCTGGGAATCGCCGCTGATACGGAAGTGCTGAATCATGCGCCGTCCAAGATGTTTGCATCGGGCTACGCCGATCTGGCGGCGAAAATTCCGGCAGGAGCAGACTGGATCATCGCAGACGAGCTGGGAATCGAGCCGATTCGGGAGGATGTGTGGGAACTGGTGCAGAAAGATTTGCGGGCATGGCTGGAAGCACCTGAAAATCAGGAAGGGATTTTTCTGGGACTGGCGGCAACGGGTTACTCCATGCAGCTCTACCGGGAATCAAGACCGGCTTCGGGAACGGAACATCTTTTCGCTCACGCTCTGGAAATGGAAGGGCTTCATGCGTCTCACGGATTCAAGGTGGCACTGGGGACACTGGCGGCAACGGCAATGTATGAATGGCTGTTCCGTCAGACACCGGATGAAATCAAGAGCAAAATGCCCGCGCCGCGCAGTGCCGCAGAACGTGCAAACGAAGTGAAAGAACTGCTCAAGGCCGGATGCTACGGCGAAAATACGGCTCAAATCGCGATGGGAAAACACCCGGAACCGGAAGAATGCACCGCACGAAGAGAGCAGATTCTGGAACACTGGGATCAGCTGAAAAAACGCACGAAGGAAAGACTGATTCCGTTTGATACGCTGCGCGAAATGTTCCGTCATACAGGTGCACCGTCCTGCTGTGCAGATTTGGGGATTACGCAGGAACATGCAGAGCATACCATTCTGGTGGCACAGCTGATTCGCAACCGCTACACAATCACGGATGTACTGGACGATCTGGGGCTTCTCCGTGAAGCCGCGAAGTATGCGGCGGAAAGAATCGCAAAGTAACGGGAAAGCACCTGCAAAAGACAAAATTCAGGCTTGACAATCACAGGCTTTCATGCTATTGTAAGTGGGAAAGTTTTCGATTTATCAGGGATTGCTGCGATTTAAGCAATCGAAGATTTTCAGAGGAAGTATCTGTTTTTATCTCCGGAGGTTATTCCATCTTATGAAATATCTGACCTACAGTATTTTAGTGATGTTTCTGCTTGCGTCTGCACCGATTTTCGGACAGCAAAGCGAAACGACCGCGGCGGCAGGGCCGATTGCAGGGCCGGTCGTTACGGAAAAGACTGCAACGGCAGGGCCGATTGCAGGGCCGGTCGTTACGGAAAAGACCAAGAAGGCAACTGCAACAACGATGTATGATTCCAGCACGCGAATCGACTCGGTGCTCGTCTCGGTGAACGGAACCGCAATCACACTGCTGGATGTGATTCTGGAAACCGAACGCAGTGAAAAAGCACTGGTAGGAGTTTACACCGGGGAACGGCTCTATGCTGAAACCCGAAACATCCGCAAAACGGCTCTGGAAAACATCATCACGCGGAAACTGCTGTACGCAAAATATCGCGAAAATCCATTCAAGATAGAAAATCAGGACATCGAAAACTTCATTGACTCCATGGTGAAGGATTCGGGAGCAATTTCGCGTGCGGCATTTGAAAAAGCCATGGAAGCCATCGGTTATCCGCCGGAACGGCTACGCGAATATGCCAAGGAACGGATTGCAGTGGAAGGTCTTATGTATTTTTACTGCGACCGGGACGTCTATGTGGCACCGAAAGAAGTTTACGAAGAATATCTGCTTCATCCTGAAAAATGGACCGTACCGGAACGGATTTCAATCCAGCTGCTCCAAATCAACACCAGCAACACAGCAAGCGACTCGAAAAAGGCCGTGGAAGATATTCAAAAGCTCATCAGGGAAGATTCGTCGCAGGAACGTTTCACACGCGCCGTGCTGGCTTATTCGGCCGCCGCAAATGCAAAAACCGGCGGCGTCATCGATGATACGGAACGGGACAAAATCCGACCGGAATTTGCTCAGGCCCTGAAAGACGCCAAGACCGGGGATATTGTCGGGCCAATCGAGGCACCGGAAGCCATTTTCTTCCTGCGCGTGGTATCAATCACACCTGCAAAAAAAGTACCATTCAGCGAAATCGGAAAAGAAATCCGTGAAGAAATGACGCGGGAACGAGCAGAGGAAGCACGGAAAAAGTTTGCGGAAAACCTGCGAACCAACGCGTTTGTCCGTTACTATTTTGAATAATGAGGTCATTTCAGAATTTTTATCTTCATGTGCCGTTCTGCAGCGGAAAATGCGATTATTGCGCCTTTTATTCGGAACCTGAACTGAATACGAGTCTTGTTCAGCAATGGGCAGACCGGATTTCGGAACAAATCGAAAAGCTGAAAAGACAGGATGAGGCTTTTCATACGGTATACCTCGGAGGCGGAACGCCGTCGCTGCTGTCTGAAGAGGTGCTGAAACGGATTTTTGAGCAAATCCATGAACTGCCGCTGGCGGAAGACTGTGAAATCTCCATGGAGGCAAATCCATTCACGGTAACGCCTGAAAAAGCAAAGGTAATGACACGCTATGTGAACCGGGTTTCGCTCGGAGTGCAGTCATTTCATGCAGAAACACTGACCATGCTGGGGAGACGCTCCCATGAAGGCCCCACACCGGAAGAGGCGGTCCGTAATCTGAGGGAAGCCGGGCTCGGCAATCTGGGGCTTGACTTGATTTACGGAGTGCCGAATCAGACTTTGGAACAATGGATCGGCGATTTGGAGCAGGCACTGGCACTGCATCCGGAACACATTTCCGCATATTCGGTGGTGCCGGAACCCGGAACCGCATTCGCCAAACGCACGGACGAAATGGAGACGGACGATGCACTGCAACAGACGATGTGGGAAGAAACGGAACGGATTCTGAGCAAGCACGGGATTTTCCGTTATGAAATCTCCAACTATGCAAAGCCGGGATTTCATTCGCGGCATAATTTCAATGTGTGGATGGGGGAAAGCTATCTGGGGACAGGACCATCGGCAGTATCGTTTGACGGACATGACCGCAGGATGGAACCGGCAGACTTGTACCGCTGGCTGAATGGAGAAGAGGCGACCATCGACCGAATTTCAGCGGAAGCACGAGCGGCGGAAATCCTGATGATGGGCTTGAGAACTGTATCAGGATGGAATGCGGAAGTATTCCGAAAAGCGGCAGGAATGAGCTGGGATTTCCTGTCCGGCGAGCTTGAAGAACTGGAAGAAGACGGACTGATACGGCGCACAAAAGATAAATTGTATGCGACAGAAAAGGGCTTAACTTACTGGAATATCATTGGTGAAACCTTAGTTCGTGCTTGAAAAGCGGCTTCCTCCGTAGTATATTAATAAGATATGGCTTTTCTCATAAGGAAGAGCTGAGACTGACTTCAGCCCGGAAGAAAGAGAAATTGCCACCATTCAAACGGGATTTTTATCCGTCCACAATACCAACAAGACACTGAATCACTCAGGTTTCACCATGAAAACAGATTTGGAAATCGCACACAGCGTCCCTTGCAGAAATATCACTGAAATCGCAGCGAAGCTCAATCTCGCCGCAGAAGATTACGACCAATACGGAAGCCACAAGGCAAAACTGTCCCTGAATCTGGGCGAAAAACTGGCATCGCGCCCCAACGGAAAGCTGATTCTGGTAACCGCCATCACCCCGACCCCCGCAGGCGAAGGAAAAACGACGGTAACTGTAGGTCTGACCGACGGAATGCGCCGCCGCGGACTGAATGCAGTCGCGGCACTGAGAGAGCCATCTCTGGGACCGGTTTTCGGAATCAAGGGCGGAGCCGCAGGAGGAGGGTATTCGCAGGTGATTCCCATGGAGGAAATCAATCTGCATTTCACAGGCGATTTTCATGCAATCAGTGCCGCCAACAACCTGATAGCGGCCATGATTGACAACCATATTTTCCACGGGAATGCGCTTGACCTCGATCCCGAAAAAATCACGTGGAGACGCTGTCTGGACATGAATGACCGAGCCCTGCGTCACATCGTTTCAGAAACACGTGGAAAAGGCGGCTACAGCCGCGAAACCGGGTTTGATATTACGGCGGCATGTGAAATCATGGCAATCTTCTGTCTGGCCTCATCGCTGGAAGATCTGAAAAACCGCATTGCCAATATCATCATCGGTACTACACGCAACGGACGCCCGGTGCGTGTGTCTGAAATCAAGGCAGAAGGAGCGGCAACCGCACTGCTGGCCGAAGCATTCCGACCGAATCTGGTGCAAACACTGGAAGGGACCCCTGTCCTGATTCACGGCGGTCCGTTCGCCAACATCGCACACGGCTGCAACTCCCTGATTGCGACCAAACTGGCGCTGAAACTGGCCGATTATGTGGTTACGGAAGCAGGATTCGGAGCGGATCTGGGCGCAGAAAAATTCCTCGACATCAAGTGCCGCAAGGGCGGACTGACCCCCTCTGCAACCGTACTGGTCGCCACAATCCGCGCCCTCAAAATGCACGGAGGACTCGCCAAAGACCAGCTTGCGCAGGAAAACCTCGAAGCATTGCAGGCAGGACTGCCGAATCTGTTGCGTCATATCGACAACCTGACACAGGTCTATCATCTGCCCGTGGTCGTCGCCATCAACCGTTTCTCCGCCGATACGGACGCTGAAATCGCCATGGTGAAAGAAGCCTGCGCCAAACGCGGCGTAAAGGCCGTACTCGCCGAGGTGTGGGCAAAGGGCGGCGAAGGTGCGCTGGAACTGGCCGACGCGGTCGCCGAGCTGACAACAAAAGAAAACAAATTTGAATTTTCCTATCCCGACAGCATGTCCATCCGTGAAAAAATCATCACGGTGGCAAAACGGATTTATCATGCAAACGGAGTGAATTTCTCCGAAGAAGCAGAAGCAACACTGGCACAAATCACCGGCATGGGGCTGGACAATCTGCCCGTGTGCATCGCCAAGACACAGTACAGTTTCTCGGATGATGCGACCCTCATCGGTGCACCGGAAAATTTCGACATTACGATACGTTCCATCCGATTGTCTGCGGGTGCAGGGTTCGTGGTGGTGCTGACAGGTGTCATCATGACTATGCCGGGACTTCCGTCCGTACCGTCCGCCGAACATATTTCGGTTGACGGAGCAACCGGAGAACTCATCGGGATTTCGTAAGATACGGGACTCTATTCTTTCAGGAGCCAATTTCAAAAGTTTTTAATTTTTG
>DCIG01000002.1:0-941 GCA_002315855.1 Lentisphaeria bacterium UBA1732
GCTTGCTCTGCGCCTGCTTCAGTCCCTGTTCCAGTTTCGTCTGGTTCAGCATGATTTCCACAAACGCCCGTCCGGCACGGATGGTTCCGCTTGCTCCTGCCATATTGTCAATCTCCTTTCCGGAAAATTAAAAACTTTTTCGTATTATGATTTGCATTTTACGCAAAACGTAGTATATTATGTATATGCAAACGGAGTGTTCACCATGATAAAAAGTTTCAAGTGCAGGGAAACGCAACTGCTGAAGTCAACCGGTCACAGCCGGAAATTCGCGGCTTTTGAGCGGATAGCCCTGCGCAAGTTGGATATGATTGAAGCCGCTATAACGCCGGAAACATTGCGGATTCCGCCGGGAAAGCATTTTGAGGCGCTGCACGGTGACCGTGAAGGACAGTACAGCATACGCATCAATGACAAATGGCGGATTTGCTTTACCTGGCAAAACAGCGATGCCTGCGA
Organism: Lentisphaeria bacterium UBA1732; assembly: GCA_002315855.1. Classification (GTDB taxonomy): domain Bacteria; phylum Verrucomicrobiota; class Lentisphaeria; order Victivallales; family UBA1829; genus UBA1732. The sequence continues at coordinate 460 of DCIG01000002.1, forward strand.
TGTTGAAATAGTCGATTATCATTAAGGAGGCAGATAAAATGATCAGAACGGAAAACCTGATTCACCCGGGGGAAATCCTCATGGAGGAATTCCTCAAGCCGATGAGCATATCGCAAAATAAACTGGCGATTGCCATCCGCGTCCCGGCGAACCGCATCAATGCGATTGTAGAAGGCAGGCGAGGCATTACTGCCGACACTGCCTTGCGCTTGGGCAAATATTTCGGCACCGGTCCGGAATTCTGGTGCAACTTGCAGACGAACTATGATTTGTGCCTTGCCGCAGGGGAAAGTAAAGAGGAACTCTCCTACATCCCGCAACTGGCAATGGCGTAATCTGCATACTGTATTAACCTTTCTGCACAATTTTCATTGAAAAATATGCAGAAAGGTTTTATTTTCTCCTGACGAACACATCTTTCAGCACCTCCAGCGGCGCTTTCATCACGGGCAGATTCTTTTGCAGATACGGATTGAACTCCG
>DCIG01000002.1:1122-1263 GCA_002315855.1 Lentisphaeria bacterium UBA1732
AGCCGGTCAACCGTTCCAGTTCGGAAACCAGTTTTTCCTCGAACTTTCCGTCCTGAAGCATCGTCTCCAGCTTCTTCTTTGCAATCTCCTCGAAACGGCGGGTCGCGGAGAGGATTTTTTTGAATGCCAGCCGTTTCGCTT
>DCIG01000002.1:1414-2270 GCA_002315855.1 Lentisphaeria bacterium UBA1732
CCACGAGCAGAACGGGATCGGAAGAAAGCCGTTCCAGCAGTTTGGTGCTGGGATTATTGTCCTTGTCAATTTCCACAATGGCGTTGAGATCGACATCGCAGAGCGCACGGACTCGTTTGATGGCCGCGACATTCACGACCAGCATCCATGTGCGTCCCAAATTATCGGTGAAACTTTTCATCGGGTGTATTCCTTTATGTAATAATGTTTAGAAAACCCTCCGCAGATTGAGCATCGTTGAGAGGCTTGCGGAGGTATGCTGACATCGGGATCACACCCAGGTCGGCGCACGGGTGGATGCGGTCGGTTTCGCCGTTACGGAAACGCTGACAGCCTCTTCCAGTGGCTGTTCAAGGGTGAAACCCGTGATGGAAAAGTCCGCATCCAGTCCATGCTCGGACGATGTTGTGCTTGTGCCGGTGCCGGTTGTGGCTCCGTCCGAAATGAACAGCGCAATCGGGGTGTTGCTGAAGTAAGCGGTCTGGAAAGCAGTGAAATCCGCATCCGATGTGTCGTAAAGGATGGTGAACTCCAGACTGGCTTCCTTGAGGGTGGCAGCCGATGCCTTCCAGCCCTGCGTTGCACGGGTGGTGACATCTGCTTCGCCCGATTCGAGATTCAGCGTCACGTCTTTCACGTTGGTGACCAAGGTTGCGGCCTTTTGACCGGCCGTTCCCCGGTACAGTTTGGCGTTGAGGCCAAGAACAATTGCCATAGAAAAAACTCCTTTGAGTTATGGTTTAACTGAATCCGCCCACAGTTTGGAAATCTGCGGAGCGGTCTTGATAAGCGTCGGTCCCATCAGCGGACGCTTCGGATACTTGCGGTGGCGGTACATCCCGCCGAATTCATGAGC
>DCIG01000002.1:2393-3104 GCA_002315855.1 Lentisphaeria bacterium UBA1732
GGTGTGGGGCGGGGTACCGGGAGCCGATGATTTTGCCGATTTCTGAACAGCATGTCTGGCCGCCTTGCGGATATATGCACCGGCTTGTCTGAGAGCTTTCAGATTGCCGTTCCGGACAGCGTTCACAACAGCAGCGGAATCGAATTCAACATTCCACAGAATAGTTTTCATTTTTTCTTGACATTTCATTTTTTTTGCTGTATGTTATACATGTATAACAAAACAGGAGGTTTTACTATGGTTGCTGTTCGATTACCACAAGAAATCCAGGAAAGATTAGATTCTTTGGCAAAAAGAACCGGTCGTACAAAATCGTTTTATATTCGTCAGGCACTGTTAGAACATCTTGAAGATTTGGAAGATGTTTACCTTGCTGAAGAAAGGTTCAAAACGATAAAAACAACCATTCCTTTGGAAGAGTTAGTCAATGAATCAGAAATGGCACGTTGAATTTGATAGCCGTGCTGCAAAAGAGTTAAGAAAACTTGATCATGCTGCACAAAAACTGATTCTGAATTTTTTGAAAGAAAAAATAACAACAGAACTTGATCCCCGGCGTTTTGGAAAAGCTCTCGTTGGTAATCTTTCAGGGCTTTGGCGTTACCGCATTGGAGACTATCGCATCATATGTGTGATACAAGATGAAAAGCTCATTGTTCTCACCTTGAAAATAGGACACAGACGGGACGTTTATCATACATGAAATGTCTT
>DCIG01000054.1 GCA_002315855.1 Lentisphaeria bacterium UBA1732
AAGACATTTCATGTATGATAAACGTAAATGTCCGGGTGGAATTCGATTCCGCCGCTGTTGTGAACGCTGTCCGGAACGGCAACCTGAAAGCTCTCAGACAAGCCGGTGCATATATCCGCAAGGCGGCCAGACATGCTGTTCAGAAATCGGCAAAATCATCAGCTCCCGGTACCCCGCCCAACACCAGACAGGGATTGCTGAAGCAGTCCATTCTGTTCGGTGTTGAGAAAAGTCGGCAAGCTGTTGTCATCGGTCCCGCTTACAGATTAATCGGGATCACCATGACCGCCCATGAATTCGGCGGCATGTACCGCCACCGCAACTATCCGAAGCGTCCGCTGATGGGACCGACGCTCGTCAAAACTGCCCCGCAGATTTCAAAACTGTGGGAAAACTCACTCAAACCATAAAAACGAAAGGAAACTTTATGGCATATATTCTCGGTCAAGATGCGAAATGCTTCCGTGGTCCCGCCGGTGCCAAGGCAACCACTGAAGTTAAGAACGTCAAATCCATTACAGTTGATATGCAATCTGGAGAAACCGATGTCTCCACGCGGGCAACCAAAGGATGGAAAGCCTTTGCCGCAACGCTGAAAGAGGCAACCATCGACATTGAGCTTCTCTATGACCCCGAAGATGAGGATTTCAATGCGTTCAAAAACGCTTATTTCCAGAACTCGCCGATTGCGTTGTTCATCGCAGACGGATATGAAAAAACTGCGGGAACTTCCGGCACAACCGCTTCTACGGGAGGCGAAGGTATGGATGCTGACTTCTCAATTACCGGTTTTACCGTGGAACAGCCGCTGGAAGAAGCAATCACCGTCAAAATCAAGGCACGTCCGACTGCTTCTTCCCGTGCTCCGAAGTGGGAATAGGTTAAAGCGAATCTTTGAACTTATTTCTTGCATCCGCATATTCCTGCAGAACAATGATTTTTGAATAAACTTCAGGAAGGCTTGTCTGCGTAATATTCCAAACCATATCAAGATCTATTCCAAAATACTGGTGTATCAGAATATCACGGAAACCTGCCATACTTTTCCATTGAATGTCAGGATAAAGGCTTCTAAAACTTTCGGGTAAATTTTTTGTTGCTTCTCCAATTATCTCGAAGTTGCGTAATACGCCATCCTGAAGCAAATCATTGGAAAGAAAATCTTCCCTTGACTTCCCGTTCAAATAATTCTGAATTTTTTCGATGGAGTCAACAATATGCAGGAGAAAGATGCTGTAATTTCGAGTCTTCATAATGCAATTGATTCCATAAGAACGTTTTCCCGAATATATGGATTCAATCCGCGTTTGGAAACAACATCAACTTTACGTTGAAGTAAATGTTCCATCGCATCTCGAATGTCAATTTGGTCAAACAAGGTTGCATTGGGCAAGAACTCTACAAGCAAATCAATATCACTTTCAGCTGTTTCCTCTTTGCGTGCGCAAGATCCAAACACATATACCTTATTGGCATTGTGTTTTTTTGCAATCTGATAAATTTCAGATTTAAGCTGATGTAATTTGTCAAGCTGACACATGGCAGAATCCTCCTGTTATTGGAATGATTAATATCATCCATTCTTTTAATGTACTCTGAAAACAATCAAAATCAAGTAAAAACTCTATAAATCAAACAAAAAAACAAAAGGATACCAATGAAAACTTTTACTGATTCTCTTGGACGCACCTGGTCTGTTGTCGTCAATGTTGCAACCATCAAACGTGTCCGCAATCTCTGCAATGTCGACCTCGCGTCCATTGTGGAATTCGAGCAGGATTCCAAGCCTTCCATGAACCTGTTCGAAAAACTTTCCTCTGACCCTGTTCTGCTCGTGGATGTCCTTTATGCGGTCTGCAAGCCGGAATGCGAACAGAAGAACGTTTCGGATGAAGATTTCGGAGCATCCATGGACGGTGATTCCATCGAACAGGCAACCGATGCGCTGCTGGAAGGAATCATTGATTTTTTCCCCGAAGTCAAGAGGCTGTTTCTCCACAGAATTCTGTCGGCGGCAAAACGTCTCAAGAATGCTTCGGAAGAAAAAATGAAGCTGTTACTTGCCGACGACAGTCTGGAAAACAAGGTGGTCTCCGCCCTGGAACAGTCGAACGGCTCATCTGTGAATCTGCCGGCATCTGCGGAGTAAATCCTGATCCGTTCACGCTTCGTGAACTGGTTATGATGGCAGAGGGACGCGGGAAGTTTGAATGGGGGCAGACTTCCTGCATGATGGCTCTGATAGCCAATATCATGCGCGACCCGAAGAAAAGCAAAGCACTAACGCCTGCGGATTTCAACCCGTACAATGAAAAGAAAAAGCAGGATGTCGTGGTACCGGTCAGTTTTCTCAAAGAACTGTGGTGCCGGGAAGAAAAGACAACATCACGATAAATTATGGAAAAAATTTTTCAGGAGATTCATTCAAAATTGAGGCAAACTTCATCGCCGCTTTTTGAGATAATCTTCAAAAAAAGAGAAAGGAACAGAACAATGAGTGCATCGGGAACAATCCGGACCAGACGGGCGTTTGCTTGCGGATGTGGAAATCCGAACTACAATTGTTCCTGTCGATTCAGAATTTCAACAAATTGTGCCGGAGTAACAACATACGGCTTCAACGGGAAATGACGGATATTGCCCGTAACGAGCAAGGCATCTTCCGTTTGTCTGCCGGTCATAGTCACGGCATAAAAACACCGGTCTTTGGGATCACCGACTTCTGAAAGATTTTCTGATGAAGCGGAAACATTCAGACAGGAACCTGCAAGTCTTTTCAGAACGATGTCAACCGTTTCGGCTGGAAACTTAAACTTTTTCCGTGCAAGGACTTCCCGGTATTCTGCCAGAATCTCAGAATTCAACAGCGGAACAGTCTTCCCGTTAAAGACGGAAAGCAAAACAGCGCCGGGATTTGAGTCTATATTCAGCAATGCGGAAACAAGCACATTGGTGTCAATGACAGCGTAAATCATTATCTGCTGTTCCTTGTTGCGGATATTTCGGCATTGATTTCATCAAGACTCATTTGAGAATTGCCGTTGGCCTGCGAAATTGCTGAGAGAGTCCGCATAGCGGCAATGGCATCGTCAGCTGTGGGAACAGTGTTCAGTTTGATTGCAAACGGAACTCCTTGTTCCTGAACCAGTTTAGTAAGACTCATACGCAGATAAGTCGGCAAATCAAAACCGAGTTTTGTGCAGATTTCGTTTGCCTGCTGGCGCAGACCATTGTCAATTCGGAATTGAACCAGTGTATTCGACATGATACCTTCTCCTTTCTGTATTGATGTGTCATTCATTTGCAGTATAATATAATGTAAAATCAATCAATTTGCAAATCCTTATTTTCAAAAAAGTAAAAATTAACCGGAAAGAAGGTGAACAATGAGTGCATCGGGAACAATCCGTGCCGGACGGGCGTTTGTGGAAATCATGCTGAACCAGACGAAACTGGAACGTGGACTGAAGCAGGCGCAGAGCAAGC
>DCIG01000080.1 GCA_002315855.1 Lentisphaeria bacterium UBA1732
TTCGTTGGAGATTGTCCCGCCTTTTGCAGTTACTTTGACGGCATCCGTGGTATTCGAGAAGGCATCGGAACCGATAACAGCGGTTTTTCCGCCGGATACGACCACAGTTGTTCCTTTGGATAATTCGGACCAAGCGGGATTGACATAGGTTATGGCATGGAGAGTCCAGGCTTCGAGAAGCAGTTTGTCCTGATTGACTTTGAGTGAGTACCCTGAATCCCCATAAAAGACTTTATCACTGCCAATCGTGATGGTTTGATCGGCTTCGCCCTGAATCCCCGTGATAGCAAAGGTGTCTTTATTGGCAATATCAGTGAAATCGCCTGAGGCAAGGATGTAAGAACCTGAAGTCTGTTCTGCACTGACCGTGATTTGCAGGGTGCCGCCATTGTTGGTCAGCAAGTTATAGCCGTTCAGTTTGCCTGTGGCGGTTCCCGTGAGGTCCCAGTTCAGAGTACCTTCGCTGTAAATTGTATCACTGTTTGTTGCAAGCGTTACTTCACCTGTGAAATTGACAGTACCTGTGTTATAAATCGCGCCGCCGAGGGAAGCAACGTTTCCTGAGAACGTAGAGCCGGAGATGATTGCTGTACCTGCATTGATGACAGCACCGCCATTGGAGGCGGTATTTCCTTTCATGGAAACGGAATCGGCAATCAATGTGCCGCCCGCCTGAACTTCGCCTGCGCCGCCATTACCGGAATATGCTATTTTGTTGGTATAGTTTGTCCCCGGAATCAAGGTTTCAGTCTGTCCTGAAAACACAACGAATCTTTGATAAACAACCATAATTGTCCTCATTATATCCTAAAAGTGAGGTGTGAGTGGGGGTGGAAAAGAGATTGATTACGTTCATGTGTCAAATTTCAAAGCTCCCAACAGGACTTTTGAAATTCGCGTGTACTGCCATATCTATAATTTAGCATACAATTCATATTTTTTCCAATGCTGGACAAAGAAAATATGAAAAACCTGTGCATTTAACTTTACAATGCACAATGGAAAAAAAAGATGTGTGATTGCCTTGCAACAAACGTGAAAAAGGTGTATATTATTATGATACACCAAATCAACTGCATTGTGTTCCGGGCAGAAACATAATCTCAAGAGGCAATCTCAGGAAGAGCTATTCGAGACGGAAACGAGGCAGTGCTGAATCAGAAAAAATCCTTTACCATAAAACCCTTTCAACATTTCAGAAAGAAGGAATAACATGAGTGATAATAAGGCATCGTTTCAGAATTATCTATTTCTGAACAATATCCTTTGCCGCGTCCCGAAAAAGAACGGGGACGAAATTCTCACGAACCTGCTTGAGCTGCTAAAACGCCATCACAGTGCTTTAGATATTGAAAAAGCCACGGAAGAAGTCAAAAAACGCGAACAGGTTTTTTCGACCGTAATCGCTCCGGGGTTTGCCCTGCCGCACGCCCGAATTGTGGGACTGGAAAAGCCGTTGATGGCGGTGGCATGCAGTCCTGACGGATTTGAATTCGGGGCAGACAAGAGCAAAATCAACGTGATGATTCTGCTGCTGACACCGATTGAAGAGCCGAACCTGCATCTGCAAATGATGTCTCTGCTGGCGAAAGTATTTTCCGATCCCGCCGCAGTTTCCAAGATTGCGAACATGGAAGCCGCACCGGATGTGCTGGAGTTTTTCACCGGCAACCGCAGTGATATGAAGATGGCAGAATATCTGCTCGCCCGCGACGTGATGAAGACAGGGGTTACGCCTCTGCATGAAACAGATACCCTGCGTGAAGCAATCAATACGTTCGCCATGACCCGCCGTTATGCGCTGCCGGTGATTGATTCGGCAAACGATCTGCGCGGTATTGTGTCGCTGAAAGACATCCTGCGCTACTGCCTGCCGGAACACATCCTGTGGCTTGACAATCTGTCGCCGATTTATCGTTTCCAGCCGTTTGTCGACCTGCTGAAGAGTTCGGAAGATACAAAGATTTCCGATCTGATGAAAGAGCTTGACAATCCTGTGAGCGAAGACGTGCCCGCAATCCAGCTTGCCAAACTTTTCCTCAACGGGGACCAGGAAGAACTGGTCATCGTGGACAAGGACGGTCATCTGTCCGGCATGGTGTCGCTGCGCGAATTCTGCGCGACGTTCTTCTGGGAATAATTCATTAACGAGGATAAAAATATGTCTGAAACAAAAGCATCCGGGTCCAATATTACCGGTTTCATAGTTCACTTCGCAATCATGATTGCGATCAGTCTGTTCGTCGGATTCGGCGGATATTTCAGCGGTGCGCTGGCATCCCATCAGGCAATCGCGTGCTCCGTGTTCATCGGCATCATCGTCGGTACGCTGTTCTTCTGGAAGTTCCGTTTGGGGCTTGCCTTCATCGGCGTGGCGATTCTGATTCTGACGAAATCGTTTGATATCGAACACTTCGTGATGTCATCATCGCTGGAAGTGATTCTGTTCCTGGTGGGTATGATGATCGTGGTAGGCGCACTGCGCGACCTCGGCTTCTTTACCTGGATCGTGCAGCTGATTGTGGAAATGCCGAATCTGTCGGGCAAGAAATTCATTGCCGTAACCTCGATTGCGGCATCTCTGCTCGCCTGCGCCGTGGACGAAGTAACCTCCATCATCTTCATTTCGACCCTGATTTTCCAGGTGTGCGACCGCCTGAAACTGAATCCGACGCCGTATATCATGATTGCCGTGCTGGCGACCAATATCGGAAGTTCTGGAACCATGATGGGCAACCCGGTGGGTATTTACATCGGGTCCAAGGCAGGACTGACATTCGGCGACTTCATGATCTGGGCGTTCCCGCTGATGCTGCTTTCCCTGCTGATTGTGATCGCTCTGCTGCTTTTCATCTATCGCAACGAACTGAAAAAGTTTGACGTGAGCCTGAAGAACCGCCTCGATCAGGGACTTTCTCTCGCCCCGAAAATCGAAGTGCCGTATCTGCCGGGTCTCATCCTGCTGGTCTGCACCGTGTGCTGCATCGCATCGCATCACCCGCTGGAAAGCGCACTTGGACTGGAAAAGAACGCCGTGCTTTACATGGCTCCGCTGGTCTGCTCCGGCGTGGTCATGATCATCCGTCAGAATCATGCCCGCAACTACGTGGAACGCGAAGTCGACTGGTGGACACTGCTGTTCTTCATGATTCTGTTTGCCGTGGCCGGCACGCTGACCTATACGGGAGTTGACAAGGTGATGGCAAACGGATTCTCCAAGGTTGCCGGCAATACGCCAGCCGCATTGATTCCGTTCATCTTCATTTCGTCCGCAGTGGGATCCGCCGTGGTGGACAACGTGATTTTCGTGGCGGCATTCTGTCCTGTGATTGAACAGCTGGCATTGTCCGTGAAGGACTTCCCGCTGTGGTGGGCACTGCTCTTCGGCGCGTGCTTCGGCGGCAACATCACCATGATCGGAAGTACCGCCAATATCGTGGCTCTGGGAATGCTGGAAAAGCGTCCGAGCGCGACACGCGTTACATTCATATCCTGGCTGAAGGTCGGGCTTGTGGCAACGGTAGTGTCCGGTGCTGTGATAATCGGGTCTCTGCTGGTGCTTGAACCGATGATGCCGGATCGTCCGATTGAAATCAAGTTTGAACAGATTAAGGACCGCACGTTCAATCAGAAGGCAGTAAGCATCTCCGTGGCATCCATCAAGGCAGTGTCCGACAAGGCGACCAACGGTGAAATTCCGGCAGTGGCCAAGGGTGCGAAGACCGGAGAAGAAATTGCGGTGTATGTTCCTGAAAAGCTGGAACTTCCCGACGGAGCAGTCATGCTGACCGGCAAGCTGACCAGCAATCCTGAACTGACCGTGGATTATCCGGTTGAGCTGAAACTCGAATCCGTGAAACCCATCAAATAAGGGCATCTCCAACTAATATCGCAAATATTAAAAGAGATACTCAAAACGAAAGGGAATTAACGCGGCAGTCAATGAAGAGGAATGCAAATTTTTTCACATTCTTCCGGCTGTCGCGTTGATTTCTTTTATCCTGCAGGAGTATGAAAATGAGACATCATTGTATCCATGCCGTTCTCACAGCCGTCGCGACTCTATTGGTGCTGATTCTGCCTGAGACACCGGCTCTTTCCGCGGAAGAAACAACTCCTGTACAACCCAAAACATCCGCAATCAGTCAATACTATGCGGAATATCAGGTGGTCAATTTCCCGGCAAGGCAATTCCGTCAGCTGAAAGAGGAAGCGACCGCCAGGAAAACAGGCATGGCATCTGTGCTGAAGCAAATGTATGCTTCGGGCAAGGTGCGTGTTCTGTCTTCGGCATCGGGATTTTTAACGACGAACTCGGAAACGAGATTCCGGCTGGTGCGGATGGAATATTATCCGATTAATTTCATCCTGCCGAATCCGAGACAGACGACAAGGGAGGAGTTGCCTGAAGATTTCATGCCCGTAATCCCCGGTCCGATTATCACGGACAAGGAAGAACCGATTACAATCCTGCCGTATTCCAATCAGCAGGACGCTGAGGAGGAAGATTACACGGAGGAGGATTCGGAAGCAGAGGAAGACGAGGAAGAGGAGGATGAGGAGGAATTTTTCTACAACAATCTGCGAACAGTGTTTCCTGTTTTTGCGCAAAAGCCGTCGTTGGCGGGCAATGATTTCAGCCTGAAACTGACCAACGATGGAAATGTGATATTGGCGGATTTACAATCGCAGGTGAAGAAGTCGAACGGGAACAGTATGTTTGATTTCGGAAAATGGGGAGAAGGATTGATTCCGACTACGGAAAATAATTCGTTTTCGGATGTTTTCCGGCATGAGGAGGGAACGATTGCACTGATTGGAAGTGCCTCAACGGGCGGCGCAAATATGGTGATGCACATTTTTTACCTGAAGAAGATTCCGCTGGAAAACAAGGCTTTGCGGGCGCGTGGCGATGATGTGCCTTTGAAAATAACGACAAGAGTGGTGCGCATCGCACGAACCGATTATATGAACGCGGCGGCACCGGACAAGAATGCGGCGGATGTGCCGGACGGTGAACTGGCTTTCGGAAAAATCGATTACGATATTTATGCGAAAATCAGCAAATTCAAGAGTTTCATGGAGCTTTCGACATCGACTTTCAGTGTGATGTCGGGGAAAGAGGCTTATTCAGCCGACAATCTGAAAAAGATGATGTTCGCACGTGGATTCATTCTGTCGGAAAATCCCGGAACTGCGGCTCTGCCTGCCGTGATGGAGACCATGGAAGACGGCGCAACGCTGGAAATCTGTCCGCAGCTGATGGATGACGGTGCGACCGCACGGGTGAACTGGCATTACCGGAAAGTAACGCAGCAGGGATGGCGGAATTACGGGTATGAATATGAGCCGGACCCGAATGATGCGAGCGACGGCGGATATGCGCAGATCAGGATGCCGCTTTTCGAGGAAAACGAGGCGAAGCAGACCATGTATATCCCTGTGGGGAAAGATGTACCGGCTGCAAAAATCAGCAATCCGGCGTTTCAACCGGATATGCTCACGCTGTATTTCGTGCGAGTGGACCGGGAGGAAGTGAAACAAAGCACGATTACATTGGATGATCTGACCGCAAATCAACAGACAGCAAGCTCGGCAGGAAGTATGCCGACGGGGAATAAGTAAGGATTTAAAATGTCGATTTCCTATCAACAGGAAGTATTCCGGAAACTGGTACATTTGAGTTCACTGTGGATGGCGGCGGCAATGCTGATTCTGCCCCGGACGGTGAGTGTCATTCTGTTCGGCGTGATGTTTGTGCTGAATGTACTGGTGGAATACGCACACTTCAAACGGGTTCCGGTAATCACGCCGCTGTACAATGTTTTTTTCGGGAGGATGCTGCGGAAACAGACGCGGGATCAGTTCCGTTTAAGCGGAGGACCTCCGGTACTGGCGGCGGCCTGCGCCGTATCGCTGTTATTTCCGCCGCAAATCGCCGCCACAGCGTTCGCAACGATGATTCTGGGGGATACGGCGGCGGCATTGATCGGACGCAAATGGGGACGGCACAGAGCATTCAACGGAAAGTCTCTGGAAGGTTCTGCGGCATTTGCGGCAACGGGGTGGCTGCTGGTAACCATCGGGACGGCAGTTTTCGGCTGGCCGCTGAATATGTGGCTGTGGGGGATGGTCGGGATTGCAGCGGCAGACGCGGCAGAATTTTTCAATGAACAGATTCACATGGACGATAATTTCACGATACCACTTTTGACAGGAATATTCCTTTCGCTGCCAAATCTGGCCGGATAGAAAGGCTGTGAGTGATTATGAAGGATTCATATTTCTATGATGTGCATGTCCATACGGCGGAAAGCAGCAAGTGCGCGCATGGACATGGTGCAGATATGGCGGCGGAGTTTCTGCGTCAGGGCTATGACGGAATAATTGTTACGGACCATTTCCTCAACGGGAACACAACGGCACCGGATGATATTCCGTGGGAGGACCGTGTCGATATTCTGACCTCCGGCTACCGTGCGGCGAAAGAGTACGGGGACAAGAACGGACTGGATGTGTTTTTCGCGTGGGAGGCATCTTCGCGGGGAAATGATTTTCTGACCTACGGACTGGATATTCCGTGGCTTCTGGCGCATCCGTATGTGGACAGACTGCCCATCAAGGATTATCTGAAGCTGTGCCGCAAGGACGGGGCAATCATCATCCATGCGCATCCTTTCCGCACGGCAAACTATATTGCCATGATCCGGCTGATTCCCGAACTGACCGACGGAGTCGAGGTCATGAATGCCGGACGTACCGCCGAAGAAAATGCCCGCGGTCTGTGGTACGCACAAAGCTACAATTTCCCCATGACAGGCGGATCGGATGCACACGATATGCCGCAAATTCGCGGAGCAGGGGTGGTTCTGCCGGAACGCATTACATCGCCGCTTCATTATGCGCAAATGGTACTTCAGCGGAGAGTGCTGGAGATTCGGGAGGCAAGAGCACAAGAGTAAGGGAAAAGTTTGTCGTTCGTATTTTGTTGTAAAAAAACATTTTTTGTTGAATTAAGTATTTTTATGCTTGTTTTTTTAGATTTAACGACTATTTTATAGATAAGTTTTCGGAATTAGCAATGTAGGAAGATGATTGCTTGTAAAAATTCCGAATGACATCATCAATTTTTCGCATGAAATTCTACTATTTTTGATAGAGGATGGAGGAATGTAATGCGATAATACACATTAACGTCAAAGGAGTGTATCCATGTCTGAGTTTCAAATCTGTGGAATCGTGAATGAAATAACCTATCATTCAGCAGGTAAGATTGAACTTTCTTTTGTGCCAGAGCAAAATTATAGTCTGAAGGATTCTACGCTAGAAAACAATCTTGCCATATTTTTGAGTAAAGATAAAAAAATTGCAAATTTATTGCCGTACAAAAAAAATTTGATATGTATCATCACCGCGATAAAAGAAATATTTCAATCAGGAACATTTCAATTTGGAAGAGTAGAATTTGTCATAAATGATCAAATTGATGCGGATCTAGGTAAAGAAAATAATCCAAGTGTTACGGATCCAAAAAATAAAAATGATCAAAGTGATAAGAATATAGTGTTTAAGTCAGATGATGACAATATTAATAGCCAGAATATTTATAAATATATATTAGTACAATTGAAAGTATCAAAATGATTTTCTCTGATCATCAAATTATTTGGCCGGAAACACTAATATTTCTTGGCGCAGGTACAACAGCATCACTGAAAATGCCAACATCCTGGCATATGGGCAGTATCCTTTTTTCTTTGTGCGAACAAGAGGAACAAATCGTCCCTGATGATTTGAATTTTGACTGTTTTTCCGGATTTCAGCAAGATATTTGTGATTTACTGAATATTCTTTCATACAAACGTATGGCTGAATACAGTATTAGTATCAAGCAGGAGAATATCGCAAAACGCTGTTTTCCAGAGGCAAATGAAGAAGAGCGGAAGCACCGTATTCTTTCCTTGCGTCAGCACTATGACTGGCCATGTTTGCAGAGCATTGGAAAAATTATCAAAAATTCTGAAAAAGAAGTACAGGATGACTTTATTCAGAGTGTTTTTACAACAATTGATACGTGTTTACGAGAAAATCGAGGTTGTACTGTTGATGGATATTCATTTTCTACGGAAAGACTTCGTGCCGCTCGGGAATTGTATATTCTTTTAATAAATACAATGTTTGCCTGTGCATGGCAACAAATTTGTACTTGCAAACAAGATTCGTTAATTCCGTATATGAATTTTGCGGAAACACTTGGACGAATGATGCAGAAAGATGCGGAAAATAATGAGGATATCCCTTTTGCTTCCCGTTCTTTTTATCTTTTTAATTATTCCATTTTAACAACAAATTTTGATCCTATTATTCTTTGGATGGTGTGGCAGGCTCATAAAAAGCTTAATCGGGAACAATCCTGTTATCTTGGTTCTCCTGCCCGCCCTCTGCAACTTTTTATTGATTTTC
>DCIG01000043.1:0-56049 GCA_002315855.1 Lentisphaeria bacterium UBA1732
GAGTTCCGAAAGACCTATAACTCCGGAACTGAAGCATTCTCGGAGATCGTACAGAAAACACGCGAAACCGAAGAGCAGATTTCAACCAAGCGCAAGGATCTGATCAGTCAGACCATGAGCGGGTCGGTGCTGGAAACCGTAGGCAAGACGAAAGTCAACAACCCGCTCCAGACGAAAGTAACAGCAGCCGGAACGGCGTTCGATCAGGACGCGTTCGACGCAAGACAGGCCGAAAAGAAACAGGAACGCGCAGAACGCAAGGAAGCCCGCGAAAAGGAAAAACAAGAACGTCTGGCCCGCGAAGAAGAACTCAAAAAGAACAGCAAGAACAATAAAAACAACAAAAACAAGAACCAAAAATAAGAGCTGATTCCATCCGAATCAATCAAATATCCTCGACCGGAAAGCCGGGATTCCTGCTGAATCAGCAAGAGTTCCGGCTTTTTTCGCGGGAAATTTTCGTCAAAGGGGCGCAAAAAAAAAGAGAAGTCCCATTTTCAGGGACTTCTCTTCAAGGAAATTGCGGAGATTTGAGCTGTTATCAGCCGTTGTTGTGCTTGGTGGCAATCTGGTCGGCCGTTACAGCGAAGATGATGATAAGACCGATGACAACGAGCTGCACGTTGGAGGAAATATCCAGCAGGTTCAAGCCGTTGCGGAGGAAGCTGATCAGCAGAGTACCGATCAGAGTGCCGGTCATCGTGCCTTTTCCGCCGTTCGGGGAGCATCCGCCGATGATGACAGCGGCGATAATATCAAGTTCGAGAGAAAGACCTGCGGTCGGCTGTGCCGAACTGGAACGGGCCGTGGTAATCATGGCGGCAAGTCCGACCAATGCACCGGTAATGGTGTAAATCCAGACTTTGACCTTGTTGACATTGATACCGACGTGGAATGCGGTGTTTTCATTGGAGCCGATTGCGTAGGTATAGCGTCCAAACGGGGTGTATTTCAGCAGATAGCCCATGGACAGCAGAACGATGACGAACAGCAGCACGGCAGACGGGATGCCGGCAATGGTGCCGTTATCCAGCCATGTATAGGTATGGACGGCGATCGGTTTCGCGCCGTTTGTGAGGTATGAGAAGCCGCGGAAGATACTCATGGAACCCAGCGTAACAATAAAGGGGGCGAGTTTCAAACGCGTAATCATCATACCATTCGCGAAGCCGCAGAGTGCGCCGAATGCGATACCGGCAAACGTGCCGATAATCATGGGGAAGACCCCCATATTGATCATTTCACCGGTGGAAACCTGCACCCAGGACGCGCCGGACAGCATGAGCATGACCACAGAGCCGATAATCGCGCTCAAGGACAGCATGGAGCCGACAGACAAGTCGATGCCGGCGGTAATGATGATGAAGGTCATACCAGCCGCCATGATACCGTTTGCGGACGAGCGGCGGAGAACGTTCATGAAGTTCTGAACGGACAGGAAGCGGTCGGGTTCAAGGAACGTCCACAGGGAAATAATGAAAATCAGAGAAAGGAAAGGGAAAAGCTGTTTTGCAAATTTATTCATGATCGGAAATCTCCGGGGAATTAGGAGTTGATGTTGTCTTGTTCGATGGCGGCGATGTGGATGACCTCAGCCTGAGTCGTCTCTTTGGTGTTGAGGCATCCGGCAAGTTTGCCGCGGCGCATGACGAGGATGCGGTCGCAGATACCGAAAATTTCCGGCAGTTCGGAGGAAATCACAAGGATTGCCTTGCCTTCCGCGGAAAGCTGATTCAGCAGGTTGTAGATTTCTTTTTTCGCCCCTACATCAATACCGCGAGTCGGTTCATCGAAAATCAGGAAGTCGGAGTTTGCCATCAGCCAGCGAGCGAGCAGGATTTTCTGCTGATTGCCGCCGGAGAGCGAGTTTGCGGGAGCATCGGGTTCGCTCCATTTCAACTTCAGTTCGTTTCCGTATTCCGAGCAGAGCTGATGCTCTTTTGCGAGCTGAAGTTTTTTGTCCATTCCGATTTTGCCGTAGTTCGGCAGAGTGATATTCCAGGAGCAGGGAAGCCCAAGGCAGAGACCGGTGCGTTTGCGGTCTTCGGTCAAGAGCGCGATTCCCTGACGAATGGCATCCGACGGGCAGCGGATGGTCAATTCTTTGCCGTCCAGCCAGCAGCGTCCGGTGAGTTTCGGGAGGATGCCGAAGATTGCCGAGGCGGTTTCGGAACGACCTGCACCGACGAGGCCGGCCATCCCCACGATTTCGCCGCGTTTCACCTCAAATGAGACACCGGAAACACCAGCGGCTTCGCAGGAAATATTTTCGGCTTTGAAGCGGACTTCGCCCGGCGTGGTCAGACGGGCAGGGTAATAGTCGTTGATTCTCTGCCCGACCATGTGGCGGACGATTTCGTCCATGGTCAAATCCTTGCGCGGGGCGGAATGCACCACAACGCCGTCGCGCAGGACACTGATGTCGTCTGCAAGCTCCATCACTTCTTCGAGGCGGTGCGAAATGTAGATGACGGCAATGCCCTGAGTCCGGAGTTCGTTGATGATCTGGAAGAGAGTCTGTGCTTCCGATTCGGAGAGGGAAGAGGTCGGCTCGTCCATCACGATGATGCTGACTTTGCGCATGAGGGCTTTGAGGAGTTCGACGATCTGGCATTCGCCGGGCGTCAGCGAGCTGATCATAGCCGTGGGGTCAATTCTGAAATGGTACTGGTCAATCAGTTTTTTCGTGCGGGCGATTTCTTCCGCCGTGTCGACCTTGTGAATCAGCTTGTTGGAGAGGATTTCAGAACCGAGGAAAACATTTTCGTACACGGTCAGATAGTCCGCCAGTTCCAGCTCCTGATAGAGCATGGAAACGCCTTTCTGAATGGCATCGGCAGGTCCATCGAAAACGCAGGGTGAGCCGTCAATCTCAATGGTTCCGCTGTCGGGGGTGTGGACACCGCTCAGGATCTTCATCAGAGTGGATTTTCCGGCGCCATTTTCGCCGCAAAGCGCATGGACGGCACCTTTCCGCACCTGAAACGATACGTCAGAGAGCGCATGAACAGGTCCGAAGGACTTGGAAATATGCTCCATCCGCAGGATGATGTTATTATCGCTCATATCACAACCCCAGTGCCGTTGCGTTTTCTTGTTTGCACTTTTCGAGATTTTCGGAGGTAACAATCATGCTGGGGACGGGGACATTGCGCTTCAGCGCATTGCCTTTCATTTTGTCCACAGCGGATCTCACGCCGATGTAACCGATCATGTACGGGTCCTGTGCGATGACAGCCGTAACGCCGCCTTCTTCAATGCCGGAAACGAGGGTGGCATCGGAGTCAAATGCGACAAATTTCACCTTGCCGACAAGCCCCTGATTCTGGATAGCCTTGTAAGTGCCGACGGAGGTGGGCTGGTTTACGGCAAAGATGCCATCGACTTCGGGGTAGCGGGTCAGCAGGTCCACGGTTTTCTGGCGGGCATCTTCCACAGTGCCCTGCGTATACTGTTCGCTGAGGATTTTCAGACCGGGAAATTCCTTTTCGACCGTATCAACGAAACCTTTTGCGCGGGCATCGGTGGAGGCGGAGTTCTGAACGAAACGAATCAGGAGAAGATTGCCTTTGCCGTTCAGAGCCTTGCCGAGGACACGAGCGGCATCCGCGCCGCCGGCGATATTGTCCGTACCAACGAACGCATCGTATTTTTCCGTGTCAACGGCGGAGTCAATGATAATGCAGGGAGTGCCGAGGGCAGAAATGTTTTCCACGGGACGTGCCAGAGCGGTAAAGTCATTCGGACCAAGCACGATGGCGGCGGCATTTTTGTTGATGGCGTCTTCCACGACCTGAATCTGCTTTTCGCGGTCGGTTTCGTTTTCCGGACCGTTCCAGGCGATTTCATAGCCGAATTCTTTTCCTGCATCGTTGGCACCTTTATGGACGACTTCCCACCACATGCTTGCCGTTCCTTTCGGGATGACGGCGATGACTTGGGATTTTCCGGCGGAAACGTTACCTTTGTGGGCAATTTTCTTGACCACACCGCTGACGAAAAGAACCAGTGAGATAAAAAGGACGCACCAGCTCACAATATTGCGAAATTTCATTTCGACTCCTCTTGAATATGTTGGTTAAATCAGGTTCGATGTTCGGAGGTGATTCAGGAGACAAGCAAGGGGAAAATCCGGCAAAATCTCAAAATCACATGGTGGTGTTGCAGGGTCAGTCGCCGACGTGAATCAGATAGCGGCAGACCTTGGACGGATTTTCGTGCCAGTCGCGCAAGGCGTTTCCGGCTTCTTCAAACGGATAAATGCGGGAGATGATGTCCGCCGGATTGAAAAGTCCGCGCGCCGCGAAATCAATGATCCGGCGGAAGTTCTGCGGAGTGGCATTGCGGGAGCCGCGAATGCTTAATTCTTTCTGGACAAACAGCTTGGTCTGATATTCGACCGGGGCTTTTGCATAGCCGATATACACGACACTGCCGGCGAAAGCGACTTCTTCCACCGCGGCTTTGTAGGTGGCGGGGAGACCAACCGCTTCGATGATCACATTCGGTCCCATGCCATTGGAAAGGTCGCAGAAAGCCTGATGCAAATCCGTCTTTGCAGAATTAACGGTGTCGGTGGCTCCGAAACGGCGGGCCAAGTCAAGTTTCTCATCGTCCACATCAATGGCAATCACTTTGCGGGCGCCTTTCCGGGCGAGACCGAGGACCGCCCCCAAACCGACTGCGCCGCATCCGAAGACGGCACAAACATTGTCTTCCATCGCTTCGGCACGGTCAGCGGCATGGCTTCCGACGGTCAGCGGCTCAATCAGGGCAACTTCTTCGGCTTTCATGCCGGTGGCATCGAAAAGTTTCTGCCAGGGTACGGTGATGTATTCGGTCAAAGCACCGTCGCGCTGAACGCCAAGCGTCTGGTTGAACTGGCAGCAGTTCGGGCGGCCGGCCAGACAGGACGGGCATCCGCCGCAATTGGTATAGGGAGACACGGTAACGAGTTTGCCCGTGCTCCAGCATTCCGGCACATTCGGGCCGCGCTCTGCGATGACGGCGCTGATTTCATGACCGGGGATTCTGGGAAGACCGACAAGAGGATTGAGACCTCTGTAGGTATTCAAGTCGCTTCCGCAAAGTCCCACATAGCGGACTTTCAGAAGGACTTCGCCTGCACCGGGGACAGGTTTTTCAATGGTTTTCCAACCAGTCCGGAACTGGTTTTCGATGACAAATGCTTTCATATTATCTTACTCCGTATATTGTTCGGGCATTTCCGCCCATGATAGCTTCCTGTTCGTCTGAACTCAAATGAGAAATGGCAGAGGATACGCAGTCCACCCAGCCGCGATAGGTTACGGCAGAGGTGCAGACCGGCCAGTCGGACCCAAACATGACGCGTTTCGTGCCGAACGTTTCCAACACGGTTTCGATGTAGGGTTTCAACTGTTCCGGCGTCCAATTTTTCAGGTCGGCTTCTGTAACCATGCCCGAAAGTTTGCAGACGACATTTTCATGCTCCGCAAGTTTTTTCAGGAGAGATGCCCACGGCTCCATTTCACCGGTTTTGATTTTCGGTTTTGCGATATGGTCGAGGATGTACACGCGGTCATCCGGCATGGCAGTAACAAAATCAATGGCTTCGGGGAGCTGGCGTTCAAAAATCAGAATTTCGTACAGCAGATTCGTTTTGGAAAGCTCGTATGCGCCGTCCAGAAATTCGGTGTGCATCATATAGCGGTTGTCGGGTTCATCCTGAACGACATGCCGCAAGGCTTTCAAACGCGGGTTCTGTGCGTAGCGTTCCAGCAGAGCTGGAAATTCGGGGGAACGGATGGGAAGCCATCCGGTAACGCCGCCGATAAAATCATATTTTTCAGCGAGAGAAAGCAGCCAGTCGGTTTCTTCCACGCACTGGCGGGCCTGAACCGTAATCACTTGATTGATTTTTGCGGCATCCAGTTCTTTTTTCAAATCTTCCGGGAGGAAATCGCGGCGGAGCATGGCCATCTCGTCAGGAATCCAGCCGTAATCCTGCGTATTGTAGTGCCACAAATGGTGGTGAGCGTCAATTCTGATCATAATTCAGTGATTCCTTGTTCGCGAAGATGTTGAAAGAAAGAATCCGGCACATTTGCGGCAGGGTAGGCTGCATTCTGTGCGATTCGGGCAGGAGAGGAGGTATTCAGAGAAACGGCACATACGCCCGGCATATTCAGGGCGAATCTGACAGCCGCGGCGGCGGCATCCACATTCATTTCCTTGCAGAGAGCGTTGTAGGCATCGCGTTTGCTGAAGAGTGCGGGCTCGGTTTCGGGGGTAACTTTGCGGTAGTTGAAGAATGCGCCGCCGGTCAGGAATCCGCCGCTGAAAACAGCGGAATTGATAATGCCCACGCCGTCCGCTTGCAGATTCCGCATGAAATCCATCAAATCCTGCGGATGACAAAGAACATTCGGAGCACATGCCAGCATGACCCAGTCGAATTTGATTTCGCGGTAAATATCCGCAATGATATGCCAGTCCTTGGCACCAATGCCGACAGCTTTCACTTCGCCGGATTTTTTCAGCTCGAAAAGGGATTTATAGGCATCAATGATGTCGCTTCGTTTCCCTCCGCCTGCAACAAATTCATCGGGATCATGCACTGAAACAAGGTCAAATGAACAGGGCGCACCAATCAATGCACGATCCGCCTCGAAACATCTGAGAATGCCATCGCCGCTGATGTCCTGACGCGCATCGTATTGCAGATTTGCCCATACGCCGCCGGGTTCAAAGGTCGGTTCAGGTGTGGTCAGCGGAATGCGCCGCCATCCGAGTTTGTCGCTGATTGTGATATTTTTCGGGGCGATTCCAAGTTCGCGAAGGCATTTTCCAATCATTTCCAAAGCCAGACCTGCGCCGTATTTCCCCGCAGAGTCAATGGTCGGATGCTCGACATTTTCAAACCACTGTTTCACCAGTTCGAGTTTGGTGGAATAGGGGAGTTCGCGGTACAGATTGCCCAGACAGCTTGTGCCGAAAATAACAGGCGTAGTCAAAAGACCGTCTTTGGTCAGGATACGTCTGTTTTTTGCAAGATTATGTTCCAGAATAGACATTATATTCAGTCGTGGTTGTTGGGAACTTCGATTAAATTGGCGTGTTCCGAATTAATCAAGATACCCTGTAATTGGTCGTTCAAGTTGATTCCCTGCTGCGACAGGATATTTTCGTCGTTTTTCCGTACAGATTGAGCTGATGAACGCCTTTCCGGCAAATCAAATTCAACCATTCAAAAAAAGTCGAAAAATACTTCCCCGTTTCAATGGAAATAACTCGTCTCATGTACTATAACCTTTCTAATATAAAATTCAAGTAAAAAAGGCTCATGCGCTGAAAATAACATTAAAAAAACAGAAAAAACTCTTCTGTTCATGATTCTGAACGGAAGAGGCGGGAATTTTAACTGTTGAACTTATTTCAAACGCTGAAAAAAAGTCTTACTTTGAAATGGAGAACTTCAACACAATTTCCTGTTTGTACTTTTCGCCCGGCTTCAAGATGGAGGTCGGGTATTCAGGATGGTTGACGGAGTCCACATAACGCTGAGGTTCGAAGCAGAATGCGCCGAACTTCTGATAGCTGGCATTGTCTTTGCCTGCAGTATTGTTCAAGCCGCCGGCAGAGTAGAACTGTACTGCGGCATCATTGCTGAACACATCCATGCGAATGCCGGTTGTGCGGGATCTTGCGGAAGCCATTCTGCGGAGTTCGCCGAATTTGCCTTTGACGATGAAGCTGTTGTCATAGCCATTCGGATTTTTCTTGATGGCATCGCCGAAGCTGGTGAATTTGCGGAAGTCGTAGGGGGTTCCGGCGACTTTAATCAGGTTTCCGGTCGGGATGTTTTCTTTGTCGCATTCCTGATAGGAATCGGAGTAGATGTAAATATCATGGTCGTTGATCGGACCGGATTTGTGCCCGGAGAGGTTGAAGTAACCATGGCTGGTGAGGTTGACAGCGGTGGTGGCATCGGTCTTGGCGGTCATGGTGATTTTCAGTTCATTGTCGTCATCCAGTTCATAGACGGCTTTCACTTTCAGATTGCCGGGGAAACCTGCATCGCCATCGGGGCTGGTGAGGGTCAGTTCCAGTTCATCATCATCGGTCTGTTTCGCATCCCAAAGACGATAGGCATAGCAGTCGCCGCCATGGAGAGTATTCTTATCGTTTTCATTCTTCTTGATTTGAATGGTCTTGCCGTCCAGTTCAAAAGAGCCTTTTCCGATACGGTTGGCATAACGTCCAATCAAAGCGCCGAAGTAGCAGCCTGGATTTTCATATCCCTGAGGCGTTGAGAAACCAAGAATCACGTCCTGCACTTTTCCGTTTTTGTCGGGGACATTGAGCTTGTAAATCACGCCGCCGAAGTCAGAAATCTGAACAGACATACCTTTGTCATTCTTCAGCGTGTAGAGTTTTGCCTGAGACCCGTCTTTCAAGGTGAAGAAGGGTTCCGGTGCGGGGATGGAAGAATCGCCGAACAATGCGCATGATGTTGCGAACAGACCGGACATCACCGCTGCGGCAATTGCGAGACTTGCTTTGCATGATTTAAGATTCATGTCAGACTCCTGGTGGATTATAAACGGGTTAAATGTTAAACAGGTTGTAAATTTTTTTCAGAGGAACTTCTTATGATCGGATAGAGAGGCGGAATGAATGAGTGCGAAAAAAATGAAGACAGGAAACAAGCGCATTCGGCGTTTCTGAAAAACGCTGAATCTGAACAACATTTAGCCTCAAAAACACCTCATCGAATCACTCGAAGTGCCGTTCATATTTGTTACTATAGCACGAAGAAATCAATAATCAAGCGGATTTTCTGAAAATTTCATAAAAGTTGCAGGAGAAACGCTTCCAGGATGAGTTTTTCCAGCTCATTTTATGAGGGAAAACGTTTCATAAGGCGGCAATCCAATCCCAGGAACGGTATTTTTCATCCGCGATACGATTTGCTTCCCGGAGCCAGTTCGGATGAATCGTGGCATGATGACTTTGATTCGGAAAACAATCGCTTTGAGGCAAATTCAGCTTCAAAATGCCCTGTTTCACGAAGAAATGCTCCGTAAAAATCGCGGGTGTTTCGAGTTCAGAGGAGAAAGAACCGGCAAGCTCTGCGGGAAGAGACAAATCAGCTTCTTTCATCGCAGACAAGCTGTAAAAATACATCAAATCTCCGCCTTTGAACAGAGCGCCGGGCGTTATCCTCCGGAAGATACGCGTACCGGCTTGAAAGGCTTCATCCTGATACTGTTTTATGTCTGCATCAAGCCCGGCAATCCAGTCATACCGGCAGGGCGCAAGGAAACACGCATTGCAAGCCGCACTGTTTCGCACCATATCCGCCAGTGCAAGAAGAAAAGGGGTATCGCCGGAATCCGAATAAAACAGCTTCATCATCGAAACAAACTTACTGCTCGTGTGGCGCGGGGGCGTCTTCCGGGGCTTCAATCACGGTCATCCCTTCCGGGATTGAGAGATCATCGGGCAGGGGAATATCGATGTCAATTTCACGAGGGGGGGCTTCGGGAAGTCCTGAATCTGAACTGCCGTCAAGTCCCGAAAGAATCATATCCACAGGGGTGCTGTATTTTTTGCGGTTGTTGCATTCTTTACAGCACGGCACGACATTGCCTTTTACACTTTTCCCTCCGCGGGCAACGGGGACGATATGATCCATGGTCAGTTCATCCGGTTTGAATTTCTGCCCGCAATAATGGCAAATCCCCTGCTGAAGCTGAGCCTGCCACCAATTCGTTTTGCGAAGTTCGCGGGCTTTGGCACGCTCGCGGTTCACATGGGCTTGATCCACCCTCATATCAAACCAGTCGTCCACAATCAACTCCCCTGAATCCGAAACACCCGGCTGAAAAACGTGGCGCAAATCATGCAGATGACAAACACTGCCGCCAGCAGATACCACCCGAATGAGGCCGCCACCGCCGCGTGCATCAGTAAAATGGCACGAATCAAAACCCCGATTGCATGTTGAATTTTCGCCGGTGCGGAATGATACAGTGTGAGCTGATACCCCCAGAATGCCGTGCCGAGAAAAAACACAAGCAGAAGAATGGCGGACAATGCGCTGAAATTATGAAATACGACATCGTGTTTGCCGAAGAGAATGATGGAATCAATCAGCACCACGCCGCTGCACAGCAATGCGCCAGTCAACAGAGCCCGTCCGCCTTTTCTGCTGGCCGTGTGCGAGGTTTCGTCTGCGGCGGCCTCCGTCAAGCCGAAGATGTACAGGAAAATGCCGACTCCGAAAATCAAAGCCGTCATCCCTGAGAAAAAGCCAATGTCGCGGACAGCCGTAATGCCCAGACAAAAAGAAAGAACGCGGCACATTGCCATAATCGCTGACCCGCCGTATTTTTTCCGTTTGACATGGAAATTATAGGCGTAGACGCAGGCAAATAAAATGAGCGTCAGACAGAACAGCCTGATATTGATGAGCGACGGAATCACTGCCGCCCAAAAGCAAATCTGCACTGCGGCAAATGCTTCTTTGCCGGAAATCGCGCCTGACGGCAAAGGACGATTGGGGCGTTCCTGCATATCCTCCTGAATATCTGCCATATCATTGGTAATCAGTCCGAAGATATACACGAAAAAAGAAATCCAGCAGACCGTGAATAAATGAGCCAGAGATTCACCCAAATGAGCAAGACCGCCGGCAATCAGAAAACCGCACAGCGGGTCGCCCGCCGCAGTGAAAAGATTCGGCACACGAATCAGCCGGAGCCAGGCGTTCAGCTTTGTTTTTTTTTCGGATTCAGTCATTTTTCAAATGCGGAAGAACCACAGAGCATTTCGGGTTGTAAGTTCAGCCGTGTATTCCGTACTCCGGCCGCGCAGTGCAGCCAAAGCCCGCGCTGTATAGGGAAGATTTGCCGGATGATTTTCCTGCCCGCGCAGCGGAACCGGAGCCAAATAGGGCGAATCGGTTTCCAGCATGATACGGTCTTCGGGATATAAGGCCGCCAGTTCACGAATATTATCCGCTTTCTTGAACGTTACCATGCCGCATACGCCAAACCATGCACCGAGTTCGTTGAAACGATGGAAATCCGCCACAGACCCTGCAAAAGAATGAAGCACAAAACTGCCGCCATTCTCCGCGAACGGCGAGAGCAGTTCGTATGCGTCATCGTAGGCCTGTTCGGACCCGGCTTTGTCGCGGCAGTGAATCACTGCGGGGCGATTCAGGCGGAGTGCAAGTTCCAACTGGCGTTTCAGCAAATCCCGCTGGGCATCTTCCGGCGCGAAATCATAGTAATAATCAAGTCCGATTTCACCGACTGCCACATAATTCGGCATCGACGCATAATTTTCAAAAAACGAAATATCCTGTGCTTCTTCGGAAGAGGCTTCGTGAGGGTGAATCCCCGCCGCAAAAAAAACATCGGGGAAATGCGAGGCAAATTCTGCCACGCGATCACACTGCGCAATCCCGGACCCCTGCAAAACGAAACGCGTTACTCCGGCATCGTGAGCGCGCTGCCGGTATGATGTTTCGTCATTGCATCCGCTGTCGGGCAAATGGGCATGTGAATCGAATAATTCCATACAAGTGTGCGGAGAGAAAATTTAAGTCTCTCCGCCAATAGCTTTTGAAATCAGTTTTTTGCGGACTTTTTTTCAGACTTCTTGTCAGCCTTGTCAGCTTTTTTCCCGGCCTTCTTGTCAGCCTTTTTTTCCGCTTTTTCGGCTTTGGGGGCTTTTTCGGCCTTGGGAGCTTTTTCGGCTTTGGGGGCTTTTTCGGCTTTGGGGGCTTTTTCGGCCTTGGGGGCTTTTTCAGACTTGGGAGCTTTTTCAGACTTGGGAGCTTTTTCAGACTTGGGAGCTTTTTCAGCTTTTTTCTCCGTCTTTTCGGCTTTCTTTTCGGACTTGACCGCTTTCTTGTCTTCCAGTTCTTCCATGGACGGTTCCGTCATCTTGTCATCGTCATCGAACTCGATTTCGTCTCCGATTCCGCCATTCACGATAGCGGCAGCGGCTTTCTTTTCGTTACGGCTCAATGCGCTTTGGTACTTTTCTTCCTCTTCCCAGAATTCTTCAAATTCGTCCATGACGTCATCATAATCGCCGCGACCTTCACCGAATGCGGAGTCATCTTCATCATCGTCATAAAGACCGTTTTCATCCCCGTCTTCATTGATTACGTTTCCGGCGGAAATAAAGGCACCGCATTCAGGGCAGCAGCCATCCTCGGCTTCCATTTGTTTTTCATTGATTTCAATATCGCAATACGGGCAAATCATAACCATGGTGAAAACTCCTTTGGTTGGTTCGTCGAGTTCCGGCATTGACCGGATTCTTGAAAATGCTGAAAATGAAAATTCAAATCAGCGCTCACTTTTTGTTCCAGTACGGGGAAATCGCACGGATTTTTGAAATGATTCCGGGCATGACTTCCACAACTTTGTCAATCTCTTCCTGCTTGCTGTAGCGGGACAGACTGAATCGAATGGCTCCATGTGCCGCAGTGTAGGGGACCCCCATGGCACGGAGTACGTGGGACGGTTCCAAACTCCCTGTGGTGCAGGCACTTCCGCTGGATGCGCAAATCCCGTACAAATCCATGTGCATCAGGATGGATTCGCCTTCGATGTATTCAAACGAAATGTTTGTGGTATTCGGCAGACGGTGTTCCACATCGCCGTTGATACGCACATCGGGGATTGCGGCGAGCAGGCGGTTCTGCAAATCATCGCGCAAGGCTTTGACACGGGTGTTTTCTTCGTTCAAATGCGCCAATGCCAGCTCAGCGGCAACGCCCATACCGACAATATACGGCACATTTTCCGTTCCGGCACGGCGGCCGCGTTCCTGATGCCCGCCCACAACAAACGGATGGAAATGAACGCCTCTGCGCACATACAGAGCACCGATTCCTTTCGGAGAATGGAATTTGTGTCCTGATACACTGAGCATGTCAATCATCGGCAAATCATGGAGATGGAACGGGATTTTTCCGGCAGCCTGAACGGCATCGGTGTGGAACAAAGCACCCGCGCTGTGCGCCATTTCGCCGAGCTGTGCGACGGGATAAATATTTCCGGTTTCGTTATTTGCCCACATGACGGAAACGATGGCCGTATCTTCATCAATCATGGCTTTCGCACGTTCCAAATCAAGGCGTCCGAAACTGTCCACGGGGATTCTCGACACGCGGTAGCCCTTGCGTTCCAGCTCCTTGCCGAGATTCAGAACGGCAGGATGTTCCACTGTGGAAATCACGATTTTGCGGCGGTTCGGCATAACATTGACCGCGCTGAGGATGGCAGAACTGTCGCCCTCGGTGCCGCAGGATGTGAAAATCACTTCGGAAGGATCCGCCCCAAGGAATCCGGCGACTTTCGCGCGGCCTTCTTCCACGACTTTCGCGAGGCGTCCGCCGAAACGGTAAATACTGGAGGCGTTGCCATAGTATTCGGTAAAATACGGCCTCATCGCCTGAACGGCTTCCGGTGCAACTCTGGTGGTTGCGTTGTTATCCAGATAAATCACTTTTTCTTCGTCAATCATGGCGGATTACTCCTCGCTGACAATCAGGTCCTGAGACAGAAATTCATGAAGTTTGCCCTGCACGAGTTTCCGCAGAGTGAGCTTGGAATTGACACAGCTGGAGCAAACGCCCAGCAAACGGACTTTGACCATATTCCCGTCCAAATCGAGGAGTTCGATACCGCCGCCGTCGCGTTCCAGAGCGGGCTTGATTTCACGGTCGATCACTTCCTGAATTTTCAGAACTTTCTTGACAGGAGAGAGTTTGCTGAAATCGCCGGATGCAGGTTTCATTTCCGGCTCTGCGGCTTTTTTCGCCACATGGTTTACTTCATCCAGAATCTGCTGAATCTGGTCAAGGCAGGCACCGCACGCACCGCCGGCTTTGGTATATTCCGTAACCTGTGCAAGTGTGGTCAAATGATTCAGCTCAATCACCTTGCGGATTTTTACATCCGTAACGCCGAAGCATTTGCAAACAATGCGGCCTTCATGATCATCGGCATCTTCATCCGTTACGGACGGAAGCGTAAGACCGTGTTCTTTTGCATAATTGCCCAAAGCGGCCTGGAGAGCTTCCATGCCCATGACGGAGCAGTGCATTTTTTCTTCGGGGAGTTCGCCGAGACGGTCCACAATGTCGCGGTTCGTTACTTTTGCGGCTTCATCAATGGTCATGCCGATTACGATTTCCGTCAGAATGGAACTGCTGGCAATCGCGCTGGCACAGCCGAAAGTTTTGAATTTTGCATCCGTAATGGTACGGGTAGCAGGGTCAATCTTGAGGAAAATTTTCAGTGCATCGCCGCAAGTCATATTGCCGACTTCGGCGACCGCATCCGCATCGGCGATTTCACCGACGTTGCGCGGATTGAGGAAATAATCCATTACTTTGTTGTTGTAATCCCACATGATTGTTCTCCTTATATCAGAATCCGGTGCATCGAATATTTCCGAAGACCGTTATTTTTGAAAAAAGTTCCATGATTTGTGAAAAATCATCGAAGACCAACGGCTTTTCTGACCTGTTCCAAAGATTCCTGAGCGATGGCATTGGCGCGTTTTGCACCGTTGCGCAGGATTTCTTCGATGTACTCCGGCTTGGCTTTCAGTTCTTCCCTGCGCTGGCGCATGGGGGCGAAGAAATCCATATAGGCTTCAAAAAGAGCCTGCTTGGCGTGTCCGTAGCCGAAGTTTCCGGCGCGGTATTTTGCCGCAAGTTCCGCCTGCTGTTCCGGCGTGGAGAAAAGTTTGTAGAGCGCGAAAATATTGCAGGTGTCGGGATCTTTCGGTTCTTCCAGCCCCTTGGAATCCGTCTGGATGCTCATGATTTTTTTGCGGGCGGCTTTCGGGTCGGCGAAGATTTCAATGGTGTTATTGTAACTCTTGGACATCTTCTGTCCGTCGGTGCCGGGGATGACCGCCACATTGGTTTCGATGTAGGGTTCGGGGACCGTCAGAATTTCAGCATTGTGTTCCTGATTGAAACGAATCGCGATGTCGCGTGTGATTTCCAGATGCTGTTTCTGGTCTTTGCCGACCGGAACAAGATTGGCATGGTACAGCAGAATATCCGCCGCCATCAGAACAGGATAGGAGAAAAGTCCGTTATTCGGAGCAAAACCTTTTGCAATTTTATCCTTGTAGCTGTGAGCCCGTTCCAGCAGACCGACACCGGTTACGCAGTTCAGAATCCACATCAGTTCGCAAACCGCAGGGACATCCGACTGACGGAAAAAAATTGATTTTTCGGGGTCGAGACCGCAGGAAAGGAAGTCAAGGGCGACACCTTTCACACGTTCGCGGAGTTCGTCCGGTTTCGGGGAAACGGTCAGAGAGTGAAAATCTGCGATGAAGACGATAGATTCGTCGCATTCCTGCTGCATTTTCACAATGGAGGAAATGGCGCCGAAGTAATTGCCGATATGAAGTGTTCCGGATGGCTGAATCCCGGTTAAAACGCGTTTCATTGCTGTATAGAGCTTTCATTGGTTGAACGGTCGGCGAAGAGGTCTTCTTCCGCCGGATCGTCGGATTGAATGGTTTGAGTCAAAGTTTCCACAGGTGCATCGGGACGGATTGTCTCTTTCACCGGAGCATTTTTCTTCGTGGAAATCACGGTGATGAGAGCCCAAATCAAAAGGACAGCGGCAATTCCGAGTGCAATGGTCAGCTTCTTGTTGTTCTGTTCCATTTTTTCCAGTTTCTGACGCTGTTTTTCCATGGCGGTTTTGCGGGCTTCACTGTCGTTTTTTCCCGCCGAACGGAGCTTCTGTTCCAGCTCTTTCTTTTCGGCGAGATAATCCTGCGCTTCAGCACGGGTTTCTTCGATTTCCTGACGGAGGTGCTCTTCCTGCTCCGTGATGTCGTTTTCACGCTGATGCAAAGCGGCTTCGCGGTCATTCAGTGCAGTTTCACGGTCATTGAGAGACTGTTCCCGTTCATTCAACGCCTGTTCGCGGGCATCAAATTCCGCCTGAACACGCGAATATACATCTTCGATGCTTTCCGTTTCGGATAAGGAAGACTCCGCAGAATTCATGTCCTGCTCGAAATCATCCTGAAAACGCTCGTCCGCTTCCGGTTCATCTTCCACATGCAACCCCGCAAATTCAGTCCGGTCGAAAACGATTTTTTCAGCCGTTCCGGTCGGCAGCGGAGTCGTCGAAGAGGACAGCGAAGCCGCAAGTGTGCCGGAGAAATCTCCGAATCCCACATTGACCGCTTTTGCGACTTTCAGACCTTTGTAATGATATTCTTCGGCATCGGTTTTCACGGTCGCAGTGGCACTCTGCTGTGTTCCGGTGGCGGAGGAAGCAGGATGTGCAGGGTTCTGAACGTGAGAAATCCTGTCGGCACCGTTTTCCGGTACTGCGGAGGTATCGTTTTTTTCAAAATCGGAACACATCATGCTGCCTTTCACGGATTATTTTGCAGGCATTTTCGCGATTGCGATACGGCAGGGCACGCCGTTCAGTTCGTTGTCGAGCTGTTCATCCGGCTGTGCAATCTGCATCTGAATCATATCGGTAAGGGTTTCCGCGCAGAAATAGCTGCTGTACTTTTCCAAATCATCCAGCAGAGACACTTTCGCCACCACCTGAGTAATGATGTGGTCCGTAACGTTCAAGCCGGATTCCTTGCGCATGTTCTGAACTTTGCTGACGAGTTCGCGAGTATAGCCTTCCGCTTTCAGATCGTCGGTGAGTTCGGTATCCAGAGCGATGGTCAGAGATTCATCCGAAGCCACACAGAAGCCGGGGCGTTCGGTGCGGTTGATGACGATGTCGGCGGAGGTAAGAATGCAGGTATCGCCGTCATCCAGCTTCAGTTCGTATTGCGAACCGTTCATCAGCGAGGAAATCACCTGGGACGGCAGATTAACGATTGCGGCGGCGAATTTCTTCATCTTCGGTCCGAGACGTGAACCGAGGCTTTTGAAGTTCGCTTTTGCGGAAAGATGCACGAATGATTCTTCATCGCCGAAGATTTCAACCTTCTTGACGTTCAGTTCCTTGGCAATGACACTCTCGCTTTTCGCAAGAAGTTCGCGGACATGCGGGTCAATGGAAACCAGCACGGCGCGGGACAGCGGCTGACGAACTTTCAAGGTACGCTGGGTGCGGAGGAAACGTCCCAGAGAAACTGCCTTTTGAGCAAGTTTTGTCTGAAATTCCAGTTCTTCATCGCGGCGCCATGTTTCGGGAACCGGATAGTCGCACAGGTGTACGGATTCCGGCATGTCTCCGGTACGGAGCGAACGGTAAATTTCTTCCGTAATGAACGGGATGAACGGAGCGGCGGCTTTGCAGAAGGTAACCAGCACATAATACAGCGTGGCATACGCATCGGCGGTGTCCTGCGGATTCTGGCTTTTCCAGAAACGAGGACGGCTCAGGCGGATATACCAGTTCGTCAAATCTTCCACAAAGGCTTCAAAACGGTTCGCGGCAGGCTGAAGCTGGTAGACGTCCATATTTTTGCGAATTTCTTCCACCATGTCGGCGAGGCTGGAGAGAATCCAGCGGTCAAGCGGATTGGCAGGATTTTCCGGCGCAGTCAGAGGTCCGGCCGGAGGCGTCCAGTTGTCCACATTGGCGTATGTGGTGAAGAATGAATAGGCGTTCCAAATCGGAAGCAAAACATTGCGCATCGCTTCTTTCACGGCGGCTTCGGAGAATTTCAGGTCTTCCGCACGGACGACCTGAGAACCGAGCAGAACGAGACGGAGTGCATCCGCACCGTATTTGCCGACGACTTCCATCGGGTCGGGGTAGTTGCGGAGACGTTTGCTCATCTTCTGACCGTTTTCAGCCAGAATCAGACCGTTAACAATCACGTTCAGCGCGGCTGGCTTGTCAAACAGCGCAGAAGCAATCACGGTCATGGTATAGAACCAGCCGCGTGTCTGGTCAAGACCTTCGCCGATGAAGTCGGCAGGAAAATGCTTTTCAAAAAACTCTTTGTTTTCAAACGGATAGTGATTCTGTGCATAGGGCATGGACCCGCTTTCAAACCAGCAGTCGAAAACTTCGGGAATGCGGTGCAGGGCCGTTCCATTTTCCAGCGTGATTTCAATGTCGTCCACGAAGTGCTTGTGAATGTCTTCCACCTTTTTGCCGGAAAGTTTTTCCAGTTCCGCCACAGACCCGATGCAAATCATGTCGCCGGTGTCTTCGTTGCGCCAAACCGGAATCGGGCATCCCCAGTAACGGTTGCGGCTGAGATTCCAGTCGCGGGCATTTTCCAGCCATTTGCCGAAACGCCCCTCCTTGATATGAGACGGAATCCAGGTCATTTTCGCATTGGCGGCAAGCATTTTCGCTTTGACCTTGTCAATGTTCATGAACCAGGTCGGAATCGCTTTGTAAATCAGCGGGGAATCGCAGCGCCAGCAGAATGGATAGCTGTGCTTGATGGTGCCTTTGTGAACCAGCTTCCCTTCGGCTTTCAGACGTTCCATGATCAGCTTGTCGGCATCTTTCACGAACATCCCCTGATATTCCGGGATAAGCTCGTTGAAACGGCATTCATCGTCAACCGGGCAAACGGCCGGCAGGCTGTTTGTCTTGCCCGTATTGCAGTCGTCTTCGCCGAAAAGCGGCGCGGTATGCACGATACCGGTACCGTCTTCCGTGCTGACATAATCCGCATTCACCACGCGGTATGCACCGTTTGCGATGAAGTCGAAGCCTTCTTTCACATACTTGTATTCGGATCCTTTCACCAGATAGCCGCCCTTGGCGTGTTCGCCGAGGAAGTACGGGAAGAGAGGTTCATACCGTGTGCCGACCATGTCTCTGCCTTTGAAACGGGCAATTATTTCCGGCATGGCGTCTTTCTTGTAGTAAGCTCCGAGACGGGCTTCCGCAAGAATGTAGTATGTCCCGCCGTCATTGACTTTCACATAGTCCACATCTGCCCCCATGGCGAGAGCCATATTGCTGGGCAGGGTCCACGGGGTCGTGGTCCATGCGAGGATGTAGGTGTTTTCTTCGCCTACGACTTTGAAACGAATTGTGATTGCGGGGTCGGTTACATCCTTGTAGCCCTGACTGACTTCAAAGTTCGCCAGCGGAGTGGCACAGCGCGGGCAGTATGGCTGAACGCGGAAGCCTTCATAAATCAAGTCCTTATCCCACAACTGCTTGAAAACCCACCAGATGGATTCCATGTAGTCGCGGTTCATGGTCTTGTAGCCGTGTTCAAAATCTACCCAGCGTCCCATGCGCTTGACGATATGTTCCCATTCTTTGGTGTAGCGCAGCACGATGCCGCGACATGCTTCGTTGAAGTTGCCGATGCCGTATTTTTCGATTTCGCGCTTGCCGAAACTGTCGCGTCCCATTTCCTCCGCAAGCTGTTTTTCCATAAGGTTTTCCACAGGAAGACCATGGCAGTCCCAGCCGAATGTACGGGTACAGTATTTGCCCAGCATTGTCTGATACCGGGGAATCACGTCCTTGATTGTTCCGGCGAGCAGATGTCCATAGTGCGGCAGTCCGGTCGCAAACGGAGGTCCGTCATAGAATAGAAATTCCGGATTTCCTTTCCGGTTGTCGAGAGATTTCTGAAATGTCTGATTTTGTTCCCAGAAAGCGAGATTGGACTCTTCCATCTCCGGGAATTCATTTTTTCCTGAAACTGATTGAAACATTAGAATATGTCCTGATATGATAAATGAAGTTGTTATAGACCAAAGAAATGAGCTTTATTCGGCTCTGGAGATCGAGGTCATCTTGGCATAAGGCATACGAAGCACACGCGGCGCGGCGTCGCCTTCCGGAACCAGTTCCATGACCGCCAAAGTATCCTGAACATCCTGAATTTTGGCAACCATGAGGAATGTCCCGTCGGCAAGGTCAAGTTTGAACGGACCATCGAACGATCCATCCGCATTCGCTTTGATTTTCGCAAAGTTTTCTTTGCTGGGAGTCGAGTCAATGCGGAGCTGTTCCGCCGCTTTGGCGGCGCGTTCTTCCTCGGAGGCTTCCAAAGCCTTCCGGGCCGCTGCGACTGCCGCATGTTTCACGGCAATCATCTTGAAGAGACAGTAAAGCATGAATACAACCGGAATGCACAGCCCCAGCCAGAAATACAGTTTGCCGTTCTTCCCGATGGAGTTCATGAATTCATAGCTTGCAAATGCGCAGAACATGAGTGTAAGCAATATGATAACAGCCCAAGTAACAGTCCCCCCGTTCACGGTGATATTGCCCCAGAAATTACCTTCATTGGTAAAAATACCGGTGAAATACTGCAAAAGGCCTTTAAGAATTTCCATAAGTTTGACTCCTGTCTGATTAATTGGGGTGTTTGTGCTGATTTCTGATATTTCCCCGCCCAATGTCTTCGGCTTTGGTTTGGAAAAATACCACACATGTGCATAGCTTGATAATATAGCACCTTAATCGGTTTTTTCAAGAGGAGAGAGCATATTATCTCCTTAATTTCTAAGACGGATTTGCCTGTTTTCAAACATTTCATTCAGGAACGGTGCTTTTTATGGATTTGCGGGTATTTGCAAAAGATGTTTCCGCAATTGACGTGATGACAGTCTGTCATATTTTTCAGAATCTTTCTTGATAAAACAGCAGTTTTGTGATATATTAAAAGATGTATATTTTTTTATCCATCTAATAACGGGGCTGTTTTCAAGCGTCATTGAGGCAGTTTTTTGAAAATCAGCTCAACGGACATCGCATTGCGGTTTCCCGTTACAGACACCCTAATGGCGGGATTTCCCTGCCTATGTTCAGGAGGATTTCTCATGAAAGCTGTTATCTCGGTTATCGGCAAAGACTCAGTCGGCATCATTGCAAAAGTCAGTGCAGCCTGTGCTGAAAATGGCGTAAACATCCTTGATATTTCGCAGACGGTTCTGCAAGATTATTTCACGATGATCATGATTACGGACATCAGCGCAATCAAGGTCAATTTCACGGATTTCGTAGACATCATGGATCGACTGGGACACTCCTGCGGTCTGGAAATCCATGCCATGCACGAGGATATTTTCAACTCCATGCATCATATCTGAGGTGCGGAATGCTTGCGATAGAAGATATTCTCGAAACCATCAGCATGATTCGTGAGGAATGCCTCGACATCCGCACGATTACCATGGGCATTTCGCTGTACGACTGCCAGTGCGAAGACCCGAAACGCCTTGCTGACCGTATTTACGACAAAATCATGCGCTGTGCGAAAAATTTGGTCCCGGTCGGGGAGGAAATTGAAAAAAAATACGGCATTCCGATTGTCAACAAGCGGATTTCGGTTACGCCGATCGCATTGATGGCGGGACAGCTGGATCAGGACGGCGTCATTCAGCTTGCGAAATCGCTTGACCGCGCGGCGCAGGATTTGGGCGTCAACTTCATCGGCGGATACAGTGCGCTGGTGCAGAAAGGCTGTACGAACGGCAGCCGGACGCTGATGGAATCCATCCCGGAGGCTCTCGCCTGCACAAAGCGTGTCTGCTCTTCCGTGAATGTCGCCTCCACCAAAGCCGGCATCAACATGAATGCCATTGCCCTGATGGGAAAAATCATCAAAAAAACGGCATATCTGACCCGCGATCATGGATCAGACGGATGCTCCAAGCTCGTCGTTTTCGCCAATGCACCGGAAGACAACCCGTTTATGGCGGGGGCGTTCCATGGCATCGGCGAACCCGAAACGGTAATCAATGTAGGGGTTTCCGGTCCCGGTGTGGTGGCATCCGCCATTCGCCGTGCAGGTAACTGCAATATGATGGAACTTGCCGAAATCATCAAGAAGACGGCGTTTAAAATCACGCGTGTCGGTCAGCTGGTCGCCCGCGAAGCATCCGCACGTCTCAATGTGCCGTTCGGAATCGTGGACCTGTCTCTGGCTCCGACACCTGCGGTCGGCGACTCGGTCGCGCATATTCTGGAATCCATGGGGCTGGAACAATGCGGCTGCCATGGTACTACCGCCGCGCTTGCCATGCTGAATGATGCCGTAAAAAAAGGCGGCGTAATGGCTTCGCCTCAAGTCGGCGGTCTGTCCGGTGCGTTCATCCCCGTGTCGGAAGATGCCGGCATGATTGCCGCGGCGAAAGCGGGTACGCTGTCCATCGAGAAACTGGAAGCCATGACCGCTGTTTGCTCCGTCGGTCTTGATATGATTGCTATCCCCGGCGATACGGATGAAGCTGTTATTTCCGCCATTATCGCGGATGAAATTTCAATCGGTGTGGCAAACACCAAAACCACTGCGGTGCGCGTGATTCCCGTATACGGCTGCAAGGTCGGCGATGTGGTCAATTACGGCGGACTTTTCGGTGAAGCTCCGGTTATGCCCGTGCGCAATCAGTCGCCTGCGGTTTTCATCAATCGCGGCGGTCATATCCCCGCTCCGATTCACAGTTTGAAAAACTGATTTTGAGAAAGTTTTTCTCCGAACAGAAGAATCCCCCGGCAGCCAGGTCATACGCTGCGGCCGGGGGATTTTTTTGACGGAAAGTCTGGAAAAGGGGCTTTTCACAGATAAAAAGTCTAGATTTTCAATGAATTTCGAGCACCTTTATTTTTCGGGGAACAGCGGGTCATCCTTGATGAATCCGGTCATAACGCTGTGCGTCAGGAGAGTTCCGGCATCATCATAGACATTCACATCGAAAACGGCTGTCCGCCGCGTCCTGTTGATGAGGTTTGCTTCGGCACGGAAGACACTGCCTGCCTTCCCCTTGCCGGAACGCAGGAAAGATGTGCTGGCATTCAACCCGACGGCAATATGACCGAATGAATTCAGCGCTCCGGCGAATGCAAAATCGGTCAGGGTGAACAGTGCGCCGCCCATCACAATCCCGATTCCGTTGTAGTGGCATTCCGAGGTCGTCAGCAGTGCGACAGCATGTCCCTCTGTGATTTCAGTTAATGTCATGCCGTTTTCTTTGGCGAAGTGGTCATTTTCATTCAGAAAGTTTCGGATTCGTTCATATTGATTCATGGAAAATTCCTTTTTGATTCACAAAGTCCCGATTTTGAAATAAGGGATGCAGATGACGGGAATATGGGGGGCTTGTTGGAAGTCCTGATTCATGATGTTATCTGAAAATATACCTGCGATTTTCAAAAAAATCAATCGGAATTTGTTTTTTTCTCCTCAAAAACCGTGATTTCATTTGCATTCCTGCAAAAAAGCGGTACATTTATAGGGCATGTCTGTCGAATGTGGTTCTGTTTTCGACACTGCCTTGCAATCCTGTCTCATTCTGTTTGCGAAACCCTTGCTGCCTCTACGATACCTGAAAGGAGCCATTTATGAATTGCCGTTTTCATGTGATTGCCGCCGCTGTTCTCTTTTCCTCCGGAACTCTTTTTGCTCAAAGTCCTGCTTCTGCCGTGCGTTCAGGAACGCAGCAGCTGACGCAGCGCGAAGCCGCTGCCTACATGGAGGAACTTTCCGGCAGTATGATTCAGCAGTTGAAAGCGGTTCAGGATGAGAATGCGGCACTTTCGCAAAGAGTCCTTGCTTTGGAACAGACCATCGCCGAAC
This sequence comes from Lentisphaeria bacterium UBA1732, assembly GCA_002315855.1. Lineage (GTDB taxonomy): Bacteria > Verrucomicrobiota > Lentisphaeria > Victivallales > UBA1829 > UBA1732. The sequence goes on from DCIG01000043.1 coordinate 23,539, forward strand.
TCGCCGACAGCAACCGCACGCTGAAAAACGAACTCGCTTCCGCCAAACGTCAAATCACTGCGATTTCTCAGGCAAATGAAACCACAATGAAACAGATTTCCGCCCAGCTGGACAAACTGGCAAGCACTCCGGCTGCTGTCCCTGCATCTTCTACTGGAAAAAGCAAAACCTCTGCAAATCCAACCCCCATTGATGCCGATTCTTATCAGGAGTTTACTGTTCCTGCCGGAGGAACTCTCTCTGCCATCGCTCAGGCTTGCGGGACAACCGTCAGTGAATTGAAGCGTATCAACAATCTGAAATCGGACAATCTGCGTGTCGGACAGAAACTGAAAATTCCGGTGAAATAAGGCGAATCAGCCTTCCCTCATAAGCAGGCGGGCATTCTTCCCCTCTGCTCGTAAATCAAGTTCGTTTTCAGAGCGTTTTCATCACGGACATCAAATCAATCAGTACGGTTTGGTGTCCTTTTTTTGCTCAGAATACAAAATCTTCCGGTTTCCCGCTGTCATCGTCCTGAAGCTCATAGATTCCCGGTAAATTCCGGTACAGTTCGTCCGAATCAAGTCCGTATCCGACTACATATTTCGGGGGAATGCGGAAAGCGAACCAGTCGGCGTGTGTCATTTTCTTTTCAGGGGGAAGCTCTTTGTCCAGCAGAACACATGTTTTCACGGAAGCCGCGCCCTGTTCCAGCAGGGATGACTGAATTGTTTTCAGCGTCAGCCCCGTATCAAGAATGTCGTCAAGCAGCAGAATATTTGCTCCGGCGGGAGATTCTTTCAGCTTGTTTTTGATTAGCACTTCGCCGGAGGACGCATGATGCACGTATGACTGTGCCAGAATGGCGTCCATTTTGACGTGTAATCGGATTTGCCGCACCAAATCGACTGAAAAAAAAATGGACCCGGTCAGGATTGATACAACCGTCAGAGGAACTGATTCGGATTGATAGGTTTCCGTGATTTCTTTACCGAGAACGGCAACTCGTTCCGCGATGATTTCGGAGGTGAAAAGCGGTACTAACATAAAACAGGGCAGGGGGTTATTTTTTTGCGGCTCTTGCCAGCGTTGAGGTCGTGGAATATCCGTCCACAAACGGAATAAAACAAATTTGAGACTTTACTGCAAATAATGCACTGCGTTCCGGTTCTGCCAGTGATTCCACGGTATAATCGCCCCCTTTGGCGTACACGTCGGGAGCCAGTGCCAGCAATTCTTTGTCGCAGCGGACGGAATCAAAAATCACTACGCCGTCCACAAATTCCAGACAGGCAAGCAAAAGTGCCCGGTCATCTTCCTGATTTACGGGGCGCGTGGGGCCTTTCAGGGAACGGACCGAAGCATCACTGTTGACCAGAACAAAAAGCGCATCCCCCGTCATTCTCGCTTTCAGCAGATATTCGGCGTGTCCGCGGTGCAGCAAATCGAAACAGCCGTTGGTTACGACCAGACGTTTCTGCCGGGAAGCCAGAATCTTCCGCTGTGCCACTGCTTCTTCCAATGTGTACACTTTGCTATGGGGATCGGTCATTTTATTCTCCTCTCAAATTCAATTTTTGTGCCGGCATGCAGGTATGGTCAATGATGGAAAAATCATTGAGACCGAAGAGGCGGCGCATGGACTCTTTCAGCCCGTTCAGGTTTCGGCGGCTCAAGGTGTCGGAAATGCGTTCTTCTCCGTCCGCCAGAGACGCCGCTTTCACGAAAATATCGGTTGACGGCAAATCGGTTGCCATATTCGGTCCGAGAACATCCGCACTGTGCCGCAAATCCACGGTATACTGGTCAATGTCCGAAAATGAAATGTTGTTCATATAGGTCCGTGCTGATTCAAGACTGTCCGCATCGCCGGTATGGTCGTAAATCGTTCCGGTGAACTGCGAATTGAAAAGCATACTGTCCGGCGCAGAGGCAACAGGCACATCATCTTTGGTGAACGGCAGTTTATCTTCACCGTAGTCCCAGTACCGTATTGATGCCCCCGAATCAGATGAAATGCCGGATTCCGACATCCTGTCTGCTTTTTCTCTGGATGCAATAGTGTTCCGGATATTGTCCGTTCCCAGTGCGGAAATCAGCAGAAATCCGATAAACAGCATCAGTATCCCGATAATGCCCGCAAGAAGTTCCGTCAGCGCCTGCCCGGATTGACCTCGTGCAATGCGTTTTTTCAGTTCGGAATGAGATACCTGTTTCATCTTCGGAATACCTTTTAAGTCATTGACTATTTCGATTCAGAGACTTTCTTGTCTGCCTGAACGGCGGAAATCTCTTCCTCGGAAAGGAACAAATCGGACGGTGCTTTCTTTTCCTCGGAAATCAATCCTGCTTCCCGCGTCTCAAATTCAACGCGTGTTCTCCAGTCGGGACCGAACAGCAGCAGTTCGCTGATCAGGTAAAAATCTTTTTCCTTTTTCACACCGCCCAATTCCATTTCACGAATCGGCTTGTCTTTCTCTTCCGGCAGCTTGGTGAACCAGTGGGCTTTCAGCGGGAAGCAGTAATCCGTGCTGATCCAGACTCGCACATAATCTTTTTCCGAATCACCTTTCAGCAGGAAAACACGGCACGGAAACGTCTTGAAAGAATCACTTTTCTCTTCGCGGACAAATTGCCGGTACAGAAAACCCAGTGTCAGATCGGACGGCTCAATTCCGTAGAGTGCAAGGCGCGATTTGCTCATATCCTGTACAGAACGTTCCTGCGTGAAAACAGGAGGCGTTGCGAAGGTCTGTCCCAATTCGTATGTTTCCTTCCCTGCGAAAATAAGCTGCGCGATGACGCGTTTCGGGGTGAAGCGAATTCCGATGCGAATCGTATCGTTGATTGCTTTCGCTCCGCTTCTGCGGTGGGTTGCAGTCCCTTCCATCTTTGCCCAGGATTCCCCCGCAGGCGCACGGCGCACCAGTGTCAGAAATTCTTCCGAAGTAAGCTCGGAATTTTTTTTGACTTCCGGTTTGACTGCTTCCGTTTTTACGGTAGAGGGTGATGTCTTTTCTCCCCCGGCGTCTGCACTGAAAAGAGGCAGCAGCAATACTGCCATGCATAACACCTGAATCAGAATATGTTGTTTCATACCTTGTCATTCCTTCGTATTTTTCTTGCGTTTTGCAGTCGCTTTTCGAGGCGCAGTCGCTTTTTCTTCGCTCGTATCTTTTACCTCTTTTTCAGGCTTGACATCTGCACGGACAGCCTTCTTGCGGGGACGTTTGGCTGTCCCTGCGGTTTTTGCCGGAGTCTCAGCTTCAACAACGGTATCCGCAGCAGCTTTTTTACGGGAACGTTTCGGTTTCACCGATGAGATGTCTTTGCCCTTTTGTTCTTCCTTTTGAGGAACATCCGGCAAAGGCGGCTTGATTCCGATTTCAACATTCTGCGGAACTGATTTGACCTCAAGTTCCACGTTCTGCTTCGCGGTCTTTTCCGGCGTGATTACATCGTTATCTGGTTTCCCGTCCGGCTTTTTGATAATAAAACGCAAGGGGGGTTGTTCTTTGAAAACGAAGCTGAGTGCCGGTTTCTTTTCTGTTTCTTTAACAGGTTTCACCTCATCGGACTTCTTGCGGCGTTCATTTTCCTTTTCATTTTTAAGGCTGTTTTTCTCCAGCTTGTCCATGGTTATGCGGATTGCTTCCGGCAAGTTTACAGAAGGTTTGTCGGAAGAACCGGGGATGCCGATTACCTGAAATGACAGAAAATTATTCGGGCTGTTTCGTGAGATGGGGGCAGGTTTCGGCGGTGCTTCGCGGAAAACTGCATCATCATACGTGTAGATTTCATTCTCTTCTTCATTTTCCTTTTCGGGCTTGAAGGGCTTGACATGAGGCGGCATCGCGATTTCCAGCACTTCACTGATTTCCGAAACGAAATGGAATTTGAGCTTGTTTTTGACCTCATCCGGCACGTCTTCCAGGTCTTTTTCATTGGATTTCGGCAAAATCACGTCCACGATGCCTGCGCTGAGTGCGGCAATCACCTTTTCCCGCACGCCTCCGATTGCTGTAACTTTGCCGCGAAGCGTGATTTCTCCGGTCATGGAGAGACGCGGACGTACCGGTTTATTGGAGAGCAGTGATACGAGTGCTGTGGTCAGCGTTACACCGGCCGACGGACCGTCTTTCGGAGTCGCTCCGTCCGGCACATGAATATGGAAATCGTTCTTGGTGAACGCATTCTGCGGAATGTTGTATTCTTTCGCATGTCCGCGAACGTATGTAAATGCCGCCTGTGCACTTTCTTTCATCACTGCGCCCAGCGACCCCGTCAGAAGCAGTTCTCCTTTGCCCGGAACCTTGACGGCTTCCACGTTCAGCGTGCATCCGCCGACGGATGTCCAGGCCATACCGGTTGCCACGCCTACGCGCGGAATATTTTCCGACTCATCCTGCAGGAAGCGTTCTGCTCCCAGAAGATTCCGCACCATGACGTCATCCACCACAACCGGGGTTTCCGGCGGATTTCCGCTGTTGGTTTCCACGAACTGGCGCACGAGCTTGCGGCACACGGAGGCGACCGTGCGTTCCAGATTTCGCACACCGCTTTCGGCGGTATAGCTGCGGATGATTTCCAGTGCCGCTTTGCGGGTAAAGCGCACAAAGCGGTTGTCCAGTCCGTTTTCCTTCATCTGGCGCGGAATCAGATAGCGTTTGCAGATCTGTTCCTTTTCAATCAGCGTATAACCGGGCAGACGAATGACTTCCATACGGTCAAGCAGCGGCTTCGGAATGGTGTCTGTAACGTTTGCTGTCGCGATAAACATGACCTTGCTGAGGTCGTAATCGACTTCCAGATAGTGATCGTTGAATGCGGAATTCTGTTCCGGGTCCAGGACTTCCAGCAATGCCGAGGACGGATCGCCGCGGTAATCACTGCCGACTTTGTCCAGTTCATCCAGCATGAACACCGGATTGGATGTGCCGGCCCGCTTCATCCCCTGAATAATTCGTCCCGGCAATGCGCCGACATAGGTACGGCGGTGTCCGCGGATTTCCGCTTCATCCTTGATTCCCCCCAGAGACATGCGCACGAATTTGCGTCCGAGGCTGGAGGCTATCGATTTGCCGAGCGACGTTTTTCCCACGCCCGGAGGTCCTACAAAGCAGATGATTGCGGCTTTGCTGTTGCGTTTCAGCTGAAGTACGGACAGAAATTCGAGAATGCGTTCTTTGACGTCTTTCAGCCCGTAATGGTCGGCTTCGAGAATTTCCGCCGCTTTTTTGACGTCCACATTGTCGTGAGTGTATTCATTCCATGGCACATTGAGCAGCCAGTCGACATAGGTATACGCGATATTGTATTCTGCTGCCGCCTGCGGTATCTGATTGAGACGTTCCGTCTCTTTCATCACCACCGCACGCACGGATTCCGGCATTTTGCAGTGCTTCATACGTTCGAGAAAACCTGCGACATCCGGATTCTGATAGCCTTCGCCCAGCTCTTCGCTGATTTGACGCATTTGTTCGCGCAGGAAAAACTCGCGTTGAGAACGCGTCATTTCACTTTGCACCTGATTCTGGATTTGAGCTCCGAGCCGAAGTACTTCCACCTCGCGGTTCAGCAGAATCATCAGCAGATGAAGCCGATTTTTCAAATTCCGTTCCGCCAGAATCACCAGCTTTTCCGCATAGGAAAGATTCATCGTGTCGGCAATCATGTCGGCGGTACGGGTGCAGTCCGTCATATTCAAAACTGCAATTTTCAACTCTTCCGGGAAATTCGGAATATAATTCACAACTTCCTGAAATTGGCGGGCGGCGGTGCGTCCCATTGCGATGTTTTCCAGGTCTTTCACGTCATCCTGCGGAAATGGAATCGCTTTGACGCAAAGCTGTGCGGGAATGGGAAGCACCTGATAATCCACGCGCCCGATGCCGCGCACAAGCAGCCGTGCTGTGCTGTCGGGGAAACGCAGCAGTTTTACGATGCGGACAAGCATAGCGGATGCAAGCACCTTTTTGCCGTTGATGCTGCGCTGATTCGCTTTCAAATCAAAGATGCCGGATTCGATGAATGTCGTGAATTCCGACTCATTCGGCATTTCCATCAGAATCACCAGCAGACGGTCTGATTCGGAAGCCTTTTCCGCCTGCGCAATCTGGGCAGGATCACTCAGCACCAGCGGTGTCAGTGCGTATGGAAATGCTGTTACTCCGTTCAAAATCAATGCCGGTACATGATCCGTATTTTGAATCGGTTCCATTACGGAATTGCCGGAATCGGCTGCGGTAATTTTTTGTTTTTCGTCCATGTTTTTCGTCGTCTCGTTCATGTTTGAAATCCCTTTCATCCGTTCGTGAATGATACTTTTCCCCCCGAAGAACCTGCCTGAACAGGTTTCCGGTGCCAATGCCCCGGATTGTTTACATATACATTAATTTACAACATGCAGAACTGTTTTGCAAGTCAAAAAGTAAAAAATAACCTGAACACCTTCTGTGATGCTCAGGTTAATGTCATGCTTGTGCTTTTGAAAAGCGTTTCTGAGCTTATTCCAGAGAGCGGACCCAGTCTGCAACCGCTTCCACGGACCCGGTACTGTCTTCCGACTTGATTTCTTCCTCGTAGACTTCACAAATCAATGCGACCAGCTCTTCTTTTTTGACGTCTTTCCCGCTCATTTCCTTCACTGCTTTCAGCATGTCGTGCTGAGTGAAGGAAAATCCGTTGTCGGCAACAAGTTTTGAAATGGTTTCCGCAGTCGTCGCCGCGCAGATTGCTTCACGGAAATCATCATCGGTCATGAGGCGAACACAAAATGCTTTTGCAGATTCAACAGCCATAGTAGCATCCTTTCGTTTGAAATGGAATTCTTGAAATTGTAGTATGGTTTATTACAATAGCATAAAAAACGCAAAAATCCAGTTGAAACCCAATGAAACTGACGATATTTCCTCTTCACAGGTTTGATTCAGAGTACCGCCTGTTTGTCTGTCCGAATCCTCTCTTTTATGCCATTTTCTTCCCATACTGAACATTTTTTCGACAAAAAACGTTTTTTTTCAATTATTTGCTTGCAAAACTCTTTAAGCATGGTATATTAATAGATTATGAATGTAAGAACGGCGCATTGTCTCTTCGTTTGGGACACTTCGTCTGGAATCTTCTAAACAAAACAACTAACCCAAAGAAACAAAAAAACATGAGTACCGAAGAAATTAAGAACGCTGCTCCTGCCCTCAAGAGTTACGTCTCCATCGACGAAAACCTGACTATGGAACAGTTGCTGAACGGCCAAACCCGCAGCGAATTCAAACCTGAAACGATCGTCCACGGCAAAATCGTTGAAAAGCGCCAGGACGGTGTCCTCGTTGACATCGGTCTGAAGGCTGAAGGACACATCCCGTTCACCGAATTCTCTGAGTGGGACGAAGTCAAAGAAGGCGATGAAATTGATGTTCTCCTCGAAGAAATCGAAAATGACCAGAATATGCCGTCGATCAGCCTGTCCAAAGCCCAGTCTATGCAGGCTTGGGAACGCATCACAGCCGACCAGAAGGAAGGCGGTGTCGTCAAGGGCATTATGAAGCGCCGCGTCAAAGGCGGTATCATCATCGACCTCAACGGCGTGGAAGCATTCCTCCCCGGTTCTCAGATCGATCTCGGTCCGGTCAAAGATGCCGATTACGACCAGTTCATCGGCAAAAAGTTCGATTTCAAAATCCTCAAGATCAACGAAGAACGCCACAATATCGTTGTCTCCCGTCGCGAACTTCTTCAGGAATCCCTCAAGGATCGCAAGACCCAGCTCCTCAAGGAAATGGAAAAAGGTCAGCTCCGCGCCGGTACCGTCAAGAATATCACCGACTTCGGTGCATTCATCGATCTCGGCGGCGTCGATGGTCTTCTCCATATCACCGATATGTCCTGGGGGCGTATCTCCAATCCGCGTGAACTCCTCGAAATCGGTCAGAAGATTGAAGTCATGGTCCTCGATATCGACCTCGACAAAGAACGCGTCTCCCTCGGTCTCCGTCAGAAAACTGCCGATCCGTGGAACTCCGTCGATACCAAGTATCCTGTTGGCAGCCACGTCAAGGGCAAAGTTGTCAATATCATGCCGTATGGCGCATTCGTCGAACTGGAACAGGGTGTTGAAGGCCTTATCCACGTTTCCGAAATGTCCTGGGTCAAGCGCATCACCAAGGCAACGGATGTCGTTGCAATCGGTGATGAAGTCGAAACCGTTATCGTTGACATTGACAAGAACGCCAAGAAAATCTCCCTCAGCCTCCGTCAGCTCACCCGCAATCCGTGGGAAGTCCTCGCTGAAAAGTATCCTGCCGGCAGCCATATCACCGGAAAGGTCCGCAATATGACCACCTATGGCGCATTCGTCGAAATCGAAAACGATATCGACGGCATGATCCATGTCTCCGATATGTCCTGGACCCGCAAGATCAATCATCCGAACGAAGTCCTCAAGCTGGGCGAAGAAGTCGAAGCCGTTATTCTCGACATCGATCCGCAGCAGCAGCGCATCTCCCTCAGCATGAAGAAAACTACGGAAGATCCGTGGGCAAACATTGATACGCTGTACAAAATCGGCGACAAGGTCAAAGGCAAAGTTACCAAGATTGCCGCATTCGGCGCATTCGTTGAACTTTCCAACAAGATTGACGGTCTGGTTCACATCTCCCAGATTTCCAACGAACATGTCGATAAGGTCAAAGACATCCTTGATGTCGGCAGTGAAATCGAAGCATGTGTGATCAAGATCGACAAGGAAGAACGTCGTATTGGTCTCAGCATCAAGGCTCTCAGCGAAGGTATCAACGAAGAAGACATCAAGTCTGCTGAAGAACCTGCTTCTGCTTCCGCTGTACAGACCTCCTCTGAAACTCTCGGCAACATGAGTTCTCTGATTGGCGACAGCCTCAATGGTCTCAATCTCGACAAGTAATTCTCCGTCGGATTAAATTCTGTTGAATTCGCGGCATACGGGTCAAACCGTATGCCGCTTTTTCATTAGAACTGATTTCAAAAGTCATTGGCGGAAAAATTGATAGAAATTTTCGCGCAGCTGGCGGGAGTAGTTTGAGGTGGCTGCCGGGAACGCAACCGCCGAAAACGCTCTCTTGATAAATACCGAAGAGATTTTCAAAGTTCCCGGCAGGACTTTTGGAATCAGCTCATTAGATGAAAACCGGTTATCGAGAATCGCCGGGGAAGAGAATGCCCGGACGAGAATGAAAAGATTGATTCAATTGATGAGGATAATATAATGAACGTTTTTTTTGCCGGGTTGGTAAAATGATGTTAGAATAGAATGAAATGAGCTGAACTGAAAAAGATTCGATGATAAAAATGCACATACGTGAAATTTTTTTGTAAAAAAACTGTCTGACATTTGATTTTTTACAGATGATGCTGTATATTATGGTGAAAATCAATAACGAATCCCTCGTTATTTCAAATTCAACTGCAAAACCATGGGCTGGAATTCATGAAACACTTGTTTTCTTTTTTATGCGCAGCATGTATCGGTCTCTGTACCATGACTTCATCTGCGGCAGAGAGTTCACCGGATATTCAAAAATATTCAGCGTCAAAAGATTTAACCATTTACGCTATTCGTGATACTGCCCAGAAGATGCCTGCATCCATGTTTTCGGATCCCACCAAATCGTCGGATTTGAAGAAACTTGATTCCAAAAAAGAATATGATGCTTCCGTCAATGTCTTCCTCGTCAATACACAGGGAAAATATGTCCTGATTGACGGAGGGAATTACAGCGAAAAAGGTGAACTGGTCAAGAAACTTGCGAAGATTGATGTGAAGCCGAAAATGGTTAATCTGGTTTTGGTAACGCATTGTCATCCTGACCACGTCGGCGGTTTGGTCGATGCAAAGGGGGAACCCGTTTTTCCGTCTGCCGTCGTCAATATGTCCTATGAAGAATGGAAATACTGGAACGGTGTGGATGAAAAGAAGCGCAATGCAGCAGTGAACAAGTTCCTTTCCGCATACCGTGGTAAAATCAGACCTCTGAATGCAGGTGAGCCTACCCTTTACGGCGTCTCTCTTCAGCAGGCATACGGACATACCCCCGGTCATGCAATTTACAAAATCGGCAAATTCCGTTTTGTCGGCGATATTGTTCATGCCGCTGATTTGCAGTTCAAATATCCGGAATACTGCGCCTCTTTCGACAACGATAAAAAACAGTCCGTGATTTCCCGTTTGACTGTTTTCAGACAGACCGCCACGGATGGTGCTACGATTTTCGGCGCCCATATTCCGTTCCCCGGATACGGGAGCATCGTTCAGCCTGAAAAAGGCAAAGACAGCTTCCAGTTTATCCCTGCATCTGCTCCTGCGAAGAAGCCGTAAGACGTCGATATTGCGAAAAATCAGGGAAAACCGTAAATTTTTTCAAAAGCGGTCTTGCTTTTTTCGTATAATGAACGTATAATATAATACAACTGTTTATTCCCGTGCAAGAGTGAATAGGCAGTCCTGAACTGAAACAACAAACCTAAAATAAAACAAAACATTTTCCAAGAAAGGCAGCTTAAATGAAACAAGCCAGACACCTTTTTACACTGATTGAGCTTCTTGTCGTGATTTGCATTATTGCAATCCTGGCATCTTTGCTCCTTCCCGCCCTGCAGAATGCCCGTGAATCTGCATCGACCGCACAATGCATCAGCAACCTGTCTCAGATCGGGAAAGCCATTGAAATGTACAAGCAGTCCGGCGGCGATTATCTGCCTGTTCTGAGTAACTATCAGCAGGCTCTGGCAGAAGCAAGCGGACAGAGCGCCAATAACTCCACGCTGTCAAAAGCTTTTTCCTGCGAAGCAAATGAAAATTCGTCCAACTGCTATTCCTACAACGAATTGCAGGATGTTGTTCATCCTCGTCCTGCAACTGTTTCCGGATTCTCCAACTCCGGTTCCGGCAGACTTGGCGGCGTTCAGACCACTTTTATTAAACAGCCTTCCTCCGTTATTTTAATGGCGGAATTCGGCGGCAATCCCTCTGCTCAGCGCAATGCGATCAATAACCGTCAGACCACTCATAGAACTGCCGGCGATCTCTATGTTGACGGCCACGTGAAACATGAATTGCCGGAGAATACAGTTTCTACTCCGACAAAGAAAGTCAGCCAGAGCGACATCACCAACAGCAAGTACACCAAATCTGCTTATGTCTACTGGACAGATTGTCCGCTTCGCAAGGTTTCAAATTCCGCTACTTGCACCGGCAAATGCCGTGAGTGATTTACTCAGATATTTTCTGAAAATTCTGAAAATTATGTCTGATAAAGGCGACCTCGTTTTTCGGGGTCGCTTTTTTCGTCTCATGACGAATCGTCGTTTTTTTTGTTGATTGTATAAAAGACGGGGAATGAAATCCTGTCTTTTGCTGTAATGCCGTTTATTTGAGTTTTAAGGGGGTGCAGAGGTGTGATAATGTGTTTTCTTAGTTCTTATGCGGGCAGCATTGTATTGTTGTTAAAAAGTGGCTTAAAATCGATTTTAAGACTATTACCGTTATGGCGCGTTCGGAAGAATATCGCGATAATTGCGCTGCAGAGGGGGCAGGAGCGTCAATAAGACTGCTCTGTGCAGTCAATATAGGGGAACGATTCAGTGCCTCTTAAAACGCATTTGCGGGCAAATGTCTGCACACACCTCATCCCCGTTCAAATCCATTCACTGTCCGACGGAAAACCGATCAGCAGGACTTTCCATGAAGTTTATTCTGTCTGTATGTTTGGGAAACAGCAGGATAAAAAACGACCGGAACACTCTCCGCGAGCGGTCCGGCCGTTTGAAAACAGTTTTGTTTTTCAGCAGTTTATCACTTGATAAGGCCGCAAGCCTGCGGGAGCCACAGGGAAATCTGCGGGATAAATGTTATCAGCAGGACTGCGATAAACATGGCGATGAAGAACGGAATCATGGGTTTCGTAACCTTGGCAATGGTGGTATTGCCGATGCCGCATCCGAGGAACAGGCAGGAGCCGACCGGAGGCGTGCAGAGACCAATGCACAGGTTTGCGATGATCATGATGCCGAAATGAACGGGGCTCATGCCGAGTTTCATGACCACAGGCAGGAAAATCGGGGTGAAAATCAGCACGGCAGGCGTCATGTCCATGAAGGTGCCGACGAAGAGCAGGAGCAGGTTGATGATCAGGAGCAGAGCCACTTTGTTTGTCGTGATTTCCAGCAGAGCCGCGCTGATGGTCTGCGGGATATTCGCAATGGTCATAATCCAGCTCATCGACATGCTGACTGCAATCAGGAACATCACCACAGCGGTGGTAACGCCGGACTGACGGAGAATGCCGGGCAGGTCGGAGATTTTGACCTCACGGTAAATCACCATGGAGAGCAGAGCCGCGTATGCCACAGCTACTGCGGAGGCTTCCGTGGCAGTGAATACGCCGCCCAGGATACCGCCGATGATGATAACCATCATGAACAGGCTCAGGAAAGCCCGTTTAAAGGTGATGAGGATTTCTTTCAGACCTGCCTTATGGCTTCCGCCGTAGTGATTGCGCAGGGTGTAAATGAAGCTGACAGCCATAATTGCCAGTCCGACCAGTACACCGGGAAGCACGCCGGCAATGAAGATGGCGGCAATCGAAACGGAGTCGCAGACCACGGCATAAGTGATCATGATGTTGGACGGCGGAATAATCAATCCGGTGGTTGCCGATGTGGTGGTGATTGCCACACTGAACTCATTGTTGTAGCCGTTGCGGCGCATTTCGGGAAGCATGAAGCCGCCGACGCTGGACACGGCAGCTGTAGCAGACCCGGAAATCGATCCGCAAAGCATACTGGTTACAGTATTGACATACGCCAGACCGCCGGGGAAGCGTCCGACCAGCGAGTTCGCGAAGTCAATCAGACGGCGGGCCATTCCTCCGCGTCCCATGAGCACACCGGACAGTACGAAGAACGGAATCGCAAGCAGACTGTTTGCGCTGACGCCGCTGATCATGCGGCTGGCGACCAGAGATTCCGGGGGAGCCATGCCGGCACTGGCATAAACTGCCGCGAGGGATGACATCCCGATGGCGACTGCAATCGGCACATTCATCAGGAGAAGTGCCACAAATACGAGAATAAGAACAAGTGCAACGCCGCTCATTTGGATTCCTCCTCTTCTTTGGCTGTCAGGTCATGTTTCAGATTGCAGAGCTCGAACAGCAGAATAAAGATCCCGCTGAGGGGCAGGGGAATGACACGGATGACATCCGGCACGCGCAGTGCAGGCAGGATATTCAGGAATTTCAGGGAGTTCATGACCTCGCGGATGCCGCCCATCAGGAATACGATGATGACGAAGACAATCACGATGACATGACCGATGCACAGGACGTTTTTGCGAACTCCGAATGAGCTCATTTCCGTCAGGATGTCGAGACCGAGGTGAGCACGTGCGGCAAATGCGCCGGCGATGCCGAGGAAGCTGACCCAGATCAGCAGAACGACTGCAAGTTCTTCCGTCCAGGGAATCTGGGAACCGAAAATATAGCGGGAAATCACGCCCAGCAACACATCGATTACCAGCACGCCGAGGAACAGTTCAAGCACGAAATTCAGACATTTCAGTGCGATTTTCTGAATGGATTCAAGCATTATTTGACCTCCTGAATTTCTTTGACGAGTTTCAGTGTGTCGGGAGGCAGTTCATCATAGACTTTCTGCATCTTCGCAACAAACGGCGCACGGTCTTCGATATAGAAGAATTCCACACCCTGTTTTTTGGCGTTCTCCATGGAAACCTTTTCGGCTTCCGCCCACAGCTGACGCTGATAGAGACTTGCTTCTGCGGCGGCGGACATCAGCCATTTCTGCTGTTCTTCGCTCAAAGAATCCCATGAAGTCTTTCCGATGACCAGTACGTCGGGAATACGCGTATGTTCACTGAATGTAAAATATTTGCAAACTTCGGTATGGCGTCCTGAGTCGTAGCTGGGCAGGTTGTTTTCAGCGGCATCCACCGTGTTCTGTGAAAGAGCGGAGTAGAGTTCGCCCCACGGAATCGGTGTGGGAGACGCATCAAAAGCACGCACCATAGCCATGGCACAGCGGCTTTCCTGAGTACGGATTTTCATGCCTTTCAGGTCGTCAACCGATTTGATCGGCTTTTTCGAGGTGTAGAAACTGCGTGTTCCCGCATCGAAGTAGCAAACGCCGTGAAGACCGGGGAACCGGGCGGCAAGACCCTGTCCGATCGGACCGTCCAGCACTTTCCAGAAATGTTCGGCATCGCGGAACACATACGGGGCACTGAAGGCTTCCAGCACAGGCATACTTGTTTCGAGGGTGGCCGCCGATGTTTTGGACATATCGAGCTGACCATTCTGAACCTGCTTGTAGCATTCGGTTTCAGAGCCGATCATGCCGGACGGGTAGATTTCGATGGCAAGCGTGCCGCCGGAAAGCTCTTTCACACGGTCCGCCATACGCTCCATGGCTTTATGAACGGGGTGTTCTTGCGACAGACCGTGACCGAGCTTGAGGATACGGGTGCTGCCTGCACTGTTGCTGAGCTGAGCATGACGGACTTGCCATGCACAGATCAGCCCTGCGGCAAGCATCAGCAGCAGAATCGCGGCGATTCCCGCCGATACCGGCTTGGAGAAGTGTTTTGACATAAAACTTCCTTGTTTTGGGCTATGATTGTTTTGATATGAGGCTAATTCAAAATAAAAAATCACATTATTATAACATGCTTTCCGTTGTTTTTCAACAGAGTTTCCGAAAAAACATGAAAAACGGCAACATTTCGGAAAAATCCGTTTTCAGACAATTCTGTCTCAAAAAAGCATCATGAACACATCTTCCCGCGTAATTTTCGGAAAACGGCAAGGAAAATTCAATATTTCTGAAGTTATCGGGAAAAAAGAGGTTGTTTTTTCAGGGAAGTATGCTATAGTAACTCTTTCTTTCAACCTGTGAGCGGAATGCCCTCTTGCTTCATACGGAAAAAGATGCAGCAAAACCAAATGCAATCTTGCCGGAAGCCGGGAGAATGCTGACAGCTGCTCATTCATCAAAGGACATAAAGAAACCAAAATGAAACAGACAAAAACAGAAAAAGCCAAAGAACTCTACAGTCAGTACATCATGAACACCTACGGCACACCGGGCATAATGTTTGTCCGCGGCGGCGGGGTCAACCTTTATGATGCGAACCAACGAAAATATTTGGATTTTTCATCGGGAATCGGGGTATGCAGTCTGGGACACTGCCATCCGGCGGTTACGGAAGCCATCTGCAAACAAGCTCAGACATTGGTTCATGTGTCCAATCTTTTTCTGAATGAAAATTCGCCTGAACTGGCGGAGCTCATCATTTCAAAGACATTCGGGAAAGGAAAAGTTTTCTTCTGCAACAGCGGTGCCGAGGCCAACGAAGGCATGATCAAGCTCGCCCGCAAATGGGGCAATGCCACGGGGCGCAATGAAATCATCTGCATGGACAATTCATTCCACGGTCGCACACTGGCGACGCTCGCCGCGACCGGACGAAGCAAATACCGTGAAGGCTTTGCGCCCGACATGGGCGGCTTCCGCTTCGCAAAATTCAATGACATCAAATCCGTCCGTGCCGCCATCACCTCCAAAACCTGTGCGGTCATGCTGGAAGCAGTTCAGGGGGAGGGCGGTGTCCTGCCGGCCGATCCTGAATTCATCAAACAGCTTTCCGCTTTGTGCAAAGAAAAAGACCTGCTTCTGCTGTTCGATGAGGTTCAGTGCGGTATGGGACGAACGGGAAAACTTTTCGCATGGCAGAATTTTGAGGTTATGCCGGATGCTTTCTCCTCAGCGAAAGCCATTGCGAACGGCGTTCCGATGGGCGCATTTGTCTGCAATGAGCGTTTGCAGGATGTTCTGATGCCCGGAACCCACGGCAACACCTTCGGCGGCGGACCTCTGGCCACAGCGGCATCGCTCGCCGTATTCCGAACCATCTACAAGGATCATCTGCTGGAAAATGCAGGGGAAACGGGTGCATATCTCCGGGCTTCCCTGGAAAAGATGATCGTGAAATATCCGTTTGCGAAAGCAGTGCGCGGCATGGGGCTTATGCTCGGCATCGTGCTGGATTTCCCTGCGGCAAAAATACTCCCCTTGCTCCGTGATGAGGGGTTGATTGCACTCAGTGCCGGCGAGACTGTACTGCGTCTGCTTCCGCCGCTGATTGTGAAAAAAGAAGAATGCGACAAAGCAGTCCGCATCATCAATACCGTATTCAAAAACTACCTCGCGGAAGAAAAGAAAGGAACACAAGAATGATTAAACATCTGCTCACCGGTCGTGAATTTGACCTGAACGCATTCGAAAAACTGATGGATGCAGCCGCCATGCTGAAAGCCGGACGCGGCAAAGCAAATCAGCCCCGTCCTCTGGAAGGCAAATCCATCGGACTGATTTTTTCCAAAGCCTCCACCCGTACAAGAGTGTCTTTTGAAGTCGGTATCCATGAGCTTGGCGGGCAGCCGCTGTACATGGATGCCGGAAAAACCCAGATGGGACGCGGTGAATCCATTCCTGATACAGCCCGTGTGCTGAGCCGTTTTCTGCACGGTATCGTAATCCGCACCTTCAAGCAGTCCGATGTGGAAGGTCTTGCGGAATGGGGCAGCATTCCGATTGTCAATGCCCTGACCGATGACTATCATCCGTGCCAGGCATTCTGCGATCTCTTCACGATTCAGGAGCGCCTCGGCAAGCTGGAAGGCGTGAAAATGGCATACCTGGGCGATGGTGCCAGCAATATGGCAAATTCGCTTGCGATGGCGTGCAAAATGGCGGGAATGCAGTTCGTGATTGCCGCGCCGGAAGAATTCCGTCCGTCTCAGGCGATTCTGGACGAAAATCCGGGCAAAGGCACTGCCGAATGGACCACCAATCCTGATGAAGCGCTGAAAGACGCGGACTTCATTTATACCGATGTGTGGGTAAGCATGGGCTTTGAAAGCGAAGCGGCGGAACGTATGCGCATTCTCGAACCCTACCGCGTGGATATGAACGCTGTCCGCAAGGCGAAAAAAGATGTGCGCGTCATGCACTGTCTGCCTGCTCACCGGGGCGATGAAATCACCGATGACGTCATGGATTCCGAATATTCCATCGTGTTCGATGAAGCTGAAAACCGCCTTCACATGCACAAGGCGATTCTTTATACGCTGTTCTCCTGAGCAGCGGGGCAGCCGCCCATGACAAATGGTGCCGGGAGCATGAATATGAATAACAGAAGCCATCGAAAATCGAGGCGGGGCTTATTCATATCGCTGCCGGCACTTTCTGTGTTTTTGAGGGGGATATTTTCACCGAAAAAAAATGCGGAACGGATACGGGGATTCACTGCAAAATATCCGGCTGCGGCAACTCTGCTGACCTGCATTCCAGCGGCGATGACTTGCAGAGAACCGTTCGGGATGCTCTTTTTTTATTCCTTTCTGATTCCGTTAGTTCTGATTGCATGGAAATGTCTGCCCGCACAAACGACGCTGAAAACGGTACTTGTTCCGGCGTTTCTGATCCTTGTTTCGGCAAAAATCGCATCTGCGGGCATCAACCGCAACATTCTTGCGGAGACTATAGGATTTGAACGTTTTTGCGGAAATGCACGGGTCGAAATCTGTGATGATTTCGCTTCAGACAGGATGGAAGAAGATTTCCGGAATCAAAGTCTGGATGCAAGGGTGCTTGGAGTTCAGATTTCCGACTCCGCGAAAGAAATTGTTTTCGAGAAGCCTCCCAAAGTAAAACTGAAGCTGCCGGATGAGATGAATTTTGCCGCAGGATACGGGGATATTCTGCGTGTGCAAGGTGAATTTGCACCTGTGAATGCCCCACTTTGCGAGGAGAGTTTCGACTATCGCGCCTACCTCGCCGACGACGGTATCCATGAGTTTCTTTATGCGGATCAAATCAGCCGTATTTCAGCGGGAAAAGGCTTTCTGCGCGCACTGTATCACCGGCGTGATCAGGTGCTTTCATCCATTTGCAAGCATGTGCAGAAAGCGGACTGCCGTGCCATTCTCGTCGGAATGCTGATCGGGCGGAAAACTTCCATGGATGCGGAAATGCGTGAAGATTTCCTGCGGAGCGGGACGATTCACATTCTGACGGTGAGCGGGACGCATGTCATGATTGTCGCGGGGCTGGTGCTGTGTCTGCTGAAGTGGCTTTCACTGAGCTGGCGGTGCGTCTTCTGTATTCCGGTCATTTTCACCTATACGCTCATGGCGGGTCTGCACGGATCGGCGATTCGTGCGTTTGTCATGCTGTCAGTGTGCCTGATTTACCGTGCCATGCTGTTGAAATCTCATCCTGTCAATTCGCTGTCCGCCGCGGCCTGGCTGCTTCTTCTGTATGACCCCGCATCGGTCATGAAAACGGGGATGTACTATTCTTTCCTGTCGGTTCTGATTTTATTTACGGTTCTTGGTTCCCGTCAGGGGAAAAAAGAGAAAAACCATACATTTATGCCGGACCGGAAGTTAAGCAAAAGCACGGAAATGAAACCATGGCTTGTTCATGCGTATGGCAATGTGCAGAGAAGCATGGGCAAACTCCTCCTTTCTTCTGCGGCCGTAAGTGCAGGGACTTCGGCATTGACTCTGCTGTATCAGGGATTTCTCCCTCTTCCCGGATTCTGGGCGAACTTCATTATCCTGCCGGCGGCATCTGCGGCTTTCGTGATGTCGGGACTGACATGGATTTTTCAGGCGGTTCCTGTGTGTGCCTCTGTGTGCGGACGCGTACTGGAAACGATTTTGGGAATCATTGCCGCCGCAGGTCATGCGGGAGCAGGACTGGTTCAGACGGGATTGCCGAAGCCGCCTGTGTGGAGCGTTCTACTGTTCATCGGCGTTTTTCTGCTGTTTCCTCACCTGCAAAACCGCCGCAAGATTCGAGCGGCAGGCGGGATTCTTTGCGGACTACTGCTGTGGTGGCATATTCGACCGGGGCTTCTGCCGCCGGAAACGGTTGTGATTTCAGGAGGTGAAGGGACGGAACAGTTTGCCTCGGTGCTGTACACCAATCCTGCAATGGGGCGGGCGGACATCGTGAATATTTCCGACCGTGATACTGCCTATATGATGATTGACTGCCTCAAGTCGAGGGGAATTGACCGATGCAGGATTTTTGCGTCGTCTTCAGGTCAGAAACGTTCTTTCGGGGGCGCTGCCAAATTCGCACAGAAATACCCGGTATTGACGGCGTGTGTCCCCTCAAACGCCGTGTCCAAACTGTCGCCATACGCGTATCATACAGCGGTGTACAACCGGAAAGACGGAGAGAAGCTGTATCGCGGATTTTTTGAACAGACGGACAGTGATGGCGGATTTCGATTTGAGCTTGACGGGATATGCGGAGAGCTGTCTCTGAAACACATCCGAATCTGTTCAAGCAAACGGCCGGAAATGATTTATCTCGATGAGAGACTGGATTTTACAAATCAAAAACAAATGCTGATCAGGGAGATTCATCCATGAAAGTATGCCATATTATAACCCGAATGATTGTGGGGGGAGCGCAGGAAAATACGCTATTTTCCGCAATCGGACTCCATGAAGCCGGACACGAAACGGTTCTCGTAACAGGTCCATCCCCCGGTCCTGAAGGTGAACTGCTGAAGCAGAGCGGGGAACTGCCGTTTCCCGTGATTGTGTGCGAGGATTTATGCCGTGAAATTTCGCCTGTTCATGACTGGAAAGCCTATCGTTTTCTGGTGGATTATTTCCGGCGGGAGAAATTTGATGTTGTCCATACGCACAGCTCGAAAGCGGGCATCATCGGACGTTATGCGGCACGGGCGGCAGGTGTCCCGGCAGTGGTGCATACAATTCACGGACTGCCATTTTCCTATACCCTGTTTCCGAGGTGGAAGAATGAAATGTATGTGCTGATGGAGCGTCTGGCAGCCCGAAAATGCGATCAAATACTGGCCGTGGCACAGGATATGATTGATCAGTGTCTTGCACATAAAATCGGCAGAAAAGAGATGTTTCAGGTCGTGTACAGCGGAATGGATTTGACCCCGTTTTTAAGTACGGAGCCTGATATTTCATTGCGCCGTGAACTGAATATTCCCGACGGAGCGCCTGTTGTGGCGGCACTCGCCCGTCTTTTCCACGGGAAAGGCTGTCAGGAACTGTGGCAGTCCATCCCCGAAATTCTGAAACGTGTGCCGGATGCTCATTTTCTGATGATCGGGAACGGCTTGCTCCGGGAACAGCTGGAGCAGGAAGCGAGGGAACAGGGCTTTTTCGGTCATGTGTCATTTGCAGGGCTTGTGCCGCCTGTACAGGTCCCGCGTTATCTTGCGCTGGCGGATATTCTGGTGCATTTTTCCCGGCGAGAAGGTCTGCCGCGGGCAGCGGTTCAGGCACTGGCCATGAAAAAGCCTGTTGTGGCTTACGATGCGGACGGGACAAGGGAAGTTGTCCTCGACGGGGAAACAGGGTATTTGATTCGCGATTTGAAACGGACTGCACCGGGGGTGGATGAAATTGCCGAATTGCTGATTGATGAGGAAAAACGGAAACAATTCGGGGAAGCGGGGCAGGCACTGGTAAATCCCCGTTTTGATTGGCATCTGATGTCTGACCGTCTGATTCAGATTTATATGGAACTTTTACAGCAGAAAACGTGTCAAATATAGTCGGGTATTGATGCAGGAAGCCCTTTTTTTCGGGGAACAGTACGCAAGGAGGAAATAATGAAAACATTGTACCAGATTTTGCTTGCAGCACTGACCGGAGCGTGTGCCGCCGGACTTGTGCTGAAAACAACCGAAGACCCGTCTGCACCGGCAATTCAGCAGGTCGTACAGCCCACGGCGGTGAATATGATGAATTCCGCCGCAAATACGGGTGCAAATTTGCCGCAGGCCGTGTCCAATGCGGCACCGGGAAACGGATTCACAGCGGCAATCAACAAAGCGATGCCGGCTGTCGTATGCGTTTCCATCCAGAAAGTAGTGGGACTGCGCGACCGGAATTTCTTCAATCCGACCATGCGCTACTACAAAGTTCCCGCAGGAATCGGGTCCGGTTTTTTCGTGCGCGGAGACGGCTATATCCTGACAAACAACCACGTGATCAGCGGCGTCGGCAACGGCTCTGTACTGGTAACCGACAAAAACGGACATGAATATCAGGCAGAAATCATCGGCGCAGACCCGGCTTCGGATTTGGCTGTCATCAAAGTCAAACATCCCGATGGAGGGACGTTCCCGACGCTGGCATTTGCAGACCCGTCATCCATTGCAATCGGACAATGGGCAATTGCAATCGGGGCACCATTTGAGCTGGAATACAGCGTTACCGCAGGAATTGTTTCCAGCGTGAGACGTTCGTCCGTGGGTGTCAATATTTACGAGAACTACATTCAGACCGATGCTTCGGTCAATCCCGGAAATTCGGGCGGACCACTGCTGAATGCGAACGGGGATGTCATCGGCGTGAATGACTGCATTCTGACCCCGAATCAGGGCAGTATCGGCATTTCCTTTGCCGTTTCCCCGGAGATTGCAAAATCGGTAGCGGAAAAACTGATTGCGGATGGACATATCGACCGACCGTGGCTCGGCATCATGGGAAATCAGCCGACCGCACTTCGCAGTGCCGCGTCCGGCGCATCGCCTGAAAAAGGCGTAACGATTCTGGATTCTTTCCGCGATTCCCCAGCGGACAAAGCGGGACTGCGGCGCGGCGACGTCATTGTATCAATCAACGGGACGGAATTAGACGGAGCACATGAGCTGCGCAATCTGATTCTGGATATGGAGCCGGGAAGCAAAATCAAGCTCGGATTCCGCAGAAACAATCTGCTGAGAGAATGTGAAACCGAACTTTCTGCGGCACCTGGAAACTGGTTCCGGATGATTCCGTCCATCGATTATGCCATCCCGTTGTAAATGAGGGAAAACAACTCATTTCCGCAAATCAGAATGAAGAAAGAACAGAATGCGGATTTGAGTTGAACCTAACACAGGGCATCTCTGTTCGTCCATCGTGAAAAATGAGAGCAGAGATACCTTTTTGTCCATGTCTTATCAAACGAGCTGATTACAAATCTTCCGTCAATGGATTTTGAAATCAGCTCAAACCATTTGAAATACCGGAGAACTGACCAGAAATGAGTGAATTACTGAAAGAAGCAGAAATCATTGCCCGTGCGGCAGGTGCAGAGGCAATGAAATACTATAACCATATCCGTGCCAATACGGTGGTGCATAAGGGAAATGCAAAAGACCTGGTTTCCACAGCGGATAAAGCAGTGGAAAGTCTGATTACGAAAATGATTCATGAGCGGTTTCCCGATCATGCGGTGTTCGGGGAAGAATATGGCCGCTCCATGGAAAATTCGCGATACTGCTGGGTGGTCGATCCCATTGACGGGACACTTTCCTTCGTGAGAAATCAGCCGTATTTTTCGGTGTCCATCGCGGTCAAAAAAGACGGGGAGCCGGTCGCCGGATGTGTTTTTGCTCCCAGACTGGATTTGATTTTTACGGCGGAGAAAGGGCAGGGCGCATTTGAAAACGGTCAGCCGATTCATGCGGCGGAGTGCACCGATATGGCGGAGGCGGTCTGCGGAACAGGTTTCGCCTGCCTGCGAGCGGGGCTGAAAGAAAACAATATGCCGATTTGCGACAGAATTTTCCCTGTGGTGCGGGATATTAAGCGGTGCGGGTCGGCGGCGATTGATTTGTGTTTTGTGGCTTCCGGACGATACGACGCTTTCTGGGAAATCGCATTGCAGGAATACGATGTCGCCGCAGGGGCATTGATTGCGTCAGAAGCAGGGGCGCAAGTATGCGATATGACAGGCGGGGAAGACTATCCGTTCCGGGGGATTCTCTGCACGAATCAGGCATTGCAGGGACAGTTCCTGCCGTATTTCAACGTGGTGAAACTGTAAAAGAGCCGGGATTTATCGGACAGGTCTGCCATAATCCGGCGAAAATAAAAAAACGAATCTTTTTGCGGAATTATTTGTTATTCCGGAAAAAGAGGATATAGTAATATAAGTTCATCATAAAAACATGACGCTTCCGGCATGGCCTGAAGTGTCGATATGGATGTCTTTTGCTGTTCGCTGTGTTTTCCGGGAACTGTCGGGAAACGGAAGAATTTCCAAAAGACATCGTAACCAAAAATAAAAATTGAAGAGAGGTTCTCGAAATGCTTGGTACCGCTTTAACCCCCAGTGCGACAAAAGTATTGTTCTGCGGCTCTGGCGAGCTTGGTAAAGAAGTTATGATTGCCATGCAGCGTCTCGGCGTGGAAGTCATTGCTGTAGACCGCTATGCAAATGCCCCCGGAATGCAGGTGGCGCATCGTTCGTATACCATCAATATGCTGGATGGCGCCGCTTTGCGCAAGGTCATCGAAACGGAAAAACCTGATTTTGTGGTGCCGGAAGTGGAAGCAATTGCGACGGATACTCTGGTGGAACTGGAAAAAGAAGGCTATCACATCATTCCGACCGCCCGTGCAACACGTCTGACCATGAACCGTGAAGGCATCCGCCGTCTTGCCGCAGAGGAACTCGGACTTCCGACCAGTGAATACCGTTTCGCGGGAACAGAAGAAGAGTTCAAGGCCGCAGTGAAAGAAATCGGCATTCCGTGCGTGGTGAAGCCGATTATGAGCTCCTCCGGTCATGGACAAAGCACAGTGAAATCCGAAGCCGACATCGAACATGCGTGGAAATTCGCACAGGAAGACGGACGAGCCAAAGGCTGTCGCGTCATCGTGGAAAAATTTGTGGATTTCGACTATGAAATCACACAGCTGACCGTGCGTCATGTGGGCGGCACGTCTTTCCTTGAGCCCGTTGGACATCATCAGGTGAACGGCGACTATCAGGAATCCTGGCAGCCCCAGCCCATGAGCCCCGCGGCAAAAGAAGAAGCCCGCCGCATCGCGAAAACAATCACAGATGCTTTGGGCGGCCGCGGTATTTTCGGCGTGGAACTTTTCATCAAGGGCGACAAGGTGATTTTCAGTGAAGTCAGCCCGCGTCCTCATGATACCGGCATGGTAACGATGATTTCGCAGAACATGTCAGAATTTGAACTTCATGCCCGTGCGATTCTCGGTCTCCCGATTCCTGAAATCGTATTCTACGGTCCGTCTGCCTCCAAGGCAATTGTGGTGGAAGGCAAATCCAACTGCGTAACGTTTGATATAGCAGATGCTTTGAAAGAGCCGATGACGGATATTCGTCTTTTCGGAAAGCCGTTTGTGGATGGACACCGCCGCATGGGCGTGTGCCTGGCTCGCGGCAAAGATGTTCAGGAAGCCGTTGCAAAAGTTTTCGCAATGCGTTCTCAGGTCAAAGCTGAACTGAAATAAGCCTGACCGGCATCGCCGCAGATATGCCGTGATTCTGCCGACTGCACAGCCGGCAGAACCAGTTCGTATCTGCCTGAAATCAGGGTATCTCGATTCTTTCGGAATGGAGATACCCGAAAATCTGAAAGCAAAAACGAATGATTGAACAAAATCCTATTCCCGCACCGCCGGCGGACAACGCTGATTTTCCGCTGCCGGAGGGCCTGAAAGAACGTATTCCCTTTCACTGTACGGAATTGCTTCCTCACGGTGCTCCGTTTGCTTTGATTGACACGATTACCGATATATGGCACGACGGCGGGGAAACGGTTTCCGTGGTTCACAGCGACAATCCTGTTGCAGACAGTCAGGGACATATCGGCAACGAGGCTCTGATTGAATATGCGGCACAATCCTGCGCCGTAATTGATTCCAGTCTCAGCGACAATGAGCGGCATCCCGGTTTTCTGGTGGAAGTCATGGACTCCCGCTACGGCGAAACGGCATCGGTCGGTGATGAAATCAAGGTGCGTGTATCGACGAGCCGCAAACGCGGACAGTTCCGCGTGGTTGTTTACCATGTATGCGTCAACGGGAAATTCGCGGCGGAAGGCTCGATGAAGCTGTGTATGGTGGAAAACGATACCCTGTGAGCGAATTCCAGTGTAATTGTTTTTTCGTGTATGCGGGAGAAACGGGGAAACCTGAAAAAGACGGTGTTTTCCCGTTTTGCGCATATTGATTCGTAAAAATGGGGATTTTTTTGCAAATTTAACTGGAAAAAAACAGTTTTCCGGTATATAATAAATAATCACTTTTTTCGGAAGCGGAAAAGGTGAAGCAAAGGTAAATCATTTCATTGCCTGTGATATTTTCACAGTGAGCAGTTCTGATTCAGAAATTTCGCGACGGCAGTAAAAGGAAGTCGCGCGAAACGGTTATTTTTTTCATCGGAATGCACTGTGCGAAACCATGGACGGCGAATGAATTGAGCTTGTCTCAAACAGATGAACAAATTAAGGAGAATCACCTGAAATGGATATAACTGCTGAACTTGACTCACTTTTCGATGCAGCGGGATATTCGGCAAACGGCACGGGGGAATGTGTTTTGACGTTTCCGCCTTCCTTTCCTGCATTTCGGGGGCATTTTCCTGATCATCCCATTCTGGCGGGAATTGTTCAGTTGACCGTAATCCGCCGCATGGCGGAACGCCATTCAGGCTGTGCCTTGCGACTGAATGAGCTGCGACGCGTCAAATATCTGCGTTTGATTTTGCCGGATATGCCGGTTAAAATTTCCTTAACGACAAGCGAACCGGATGAAAACGGAAGCATCATCGTGGAAGCCCTGATTGAAAATGAACAGGGGGAAAAGATGACATCCGCTTCTGTTTCGTACACAAAGAATCAACTTGCATAAGAAAACCCAATCCTTATGCAAACAGAAACGCCTATCATGAAACGGTTCGGAAACGATGATTGATCGCACACCATGGATCGTGGACTGCGATCTCTACAATACATTCGGCAAAGGGGTTGAACCGACCTGGGAAGCCATGCTTGCCCAAAAAGATCATTTCACCGAATGCAATCGTTTCCACAATGAACGCTTCCATCATTGTTACGCCGCAATTGCGGAAGGTGCGGATGCACGAGGGATTGAGCATATTCCTGAAGTTTTTCTGGAGTATCTCGCGTGCGCCGCGAAAAAAATGCCGGATGATGCGGAAGTGATTCTTGCCAGCACCATTGGTCTGATTGATCAGCTGGACAATCCTGAAAACAGATGCACCTCGGACCTGCTGTTGGAACGTGCGCTGAAAATCCTGAACAAAAAAACGGGACGAGTGATTTCAGCGGCCTGTGCCTCAGTCAATACGTCATTTGCCTCATTGAATCACCTGATTCGCCGTGGAAATCTGGACTCCGCCATTGTCATTGGCACGGATTATGTCAGCGAATTCATCTATTCCGGATTTTCGACCTTGCGCGCTCTTGCTTCGGGGACGGTTCATCCATACGACAAGACACGGGACGGTCTTCAGCTTGGTGACAGCGGTGCGCTTGTATCGGTTTGTGCGGCATATAAAGCGCGTGAGCTGGGATTGAAGCCGCGGGCGGCAATTGCCGGGGCCGGATGTTCCTGCGATGCGTATCACATCACTGCGCCGAATCCGAATGGCGACGGACTGATTCAGGCGATTCAGGCGGCTCTCCATTCAGCGGGGCTGACACCGCAGGATATTGGGGCGGTCATCGGGCATGGAACAGGGACACTCTACAATGACTCCATGGAGTTAAAGGCTCTGCATCATTTCTTCGGAACACAGGGCATCCCGCTGTTGTCGGTCAAGGGCAATACGGGGCATACGCTGGCCGGGGCAGGATTAATGCAAATGCTTGTGGCATTGAAAATGATTGAAACGGGGATGATTCCTCCTCAGAACGGCATTGTGTCTCCTGAACCGGAAGCCGAACATTATGTTTCAACGGAAGTTCGTCGTTTGTCGATTCCGCGTGTTCTGTGCATGAATTCAGGGTTCGGCGGGCTGAATGCCGCCGTGATAGTGGAAGGGGTACAAGGATGAATATGCCGCATGTCTATCACTGGGAAATTGCGGGTGCATCCGTCCTGACCGGGGCAGAAATCCGAACATTCCGGAAAAAACTGAGTTTTCTCTCCGATGATATGCCGGGATTGCGTGATTTGGTTTTATCGCAGTCGCAGGAAACGGATATTCCGCATCGTGTCGCGATGGATGATTTCCGACGCGGCGATTACAAAATGCGTGCCTATCTGCTGAACATCATTGCGTCCCATCAGGATGCAGGATTGGACACCGTGGAAAAAACATCGGTGATTGATTTCGGAAGATGCGGATGTCATGAGGAAAATGTCCGTTATTTTCAGGATTATCACGCACATGAACGCCATAGAGGAAGCGGGCATCTTTTTGTCGGGACTCTTCCCACAACGCCGGTTTGCGAGGCGGCAATCAGCCTGAATCTTCATGGTCCGGTATACTATCTCAATGCGATGAATCGTTTCGATGTCCTGTGGAATGAGATTGAAATGCTTTTGGAATGTATGCAAATGCAGCGGGTTGTCGTCTGCAATTATACAGGAGAAAGACTGGTAACATTCCTTGCGGTTCCCGGAGAAATCCAAATTGCAGATGGTGCAGGGATGGACGATGTCCTGCGCATGATTTCAGAATAAGAGGTGATTTTATGAATCAGGAAGTAAAAGTCGCACCTTGCGGTCTGCTCTGTTCACATTGTGATGCTTACCGCGCAACACAGATGAATGACCCCGAAAAATATGAGCTCGTGGCGGCGAAATGGCGGGAACTGAATCACTGCGATGAAATTAAGGCGGAACACATCCCCTGCGATGGATGTATGAGCAAAGACGGACGCAAGACTGTTTTCTGCCTGTACATGTGCAAAATCCGTCAGTGCATACTGTCCAAAGGCTATCAGGTCTGTTCAGAATGTCCGGAGTTTGAAACCTGCGAGACTTTCAACGGATTTTTTGAGCATTCGCCCGAAGGTCAGAAAAAAGCGGTCAAACAGCTGTTGAACGCCATTAAGGAAATGGAGGAGAATACCCCATCCGTATTCTGACTGACTGCCGATTGAAATGCTTCAGGCAAAGATTGATTCTGCACGAATGAGCTGCAGAATCGTCTTTGCCTTTATTTTTTGAGCGAAAAAAGGGTATCCCCGTGCAAAGGGATACCCGGATTATTTGCGGAGTCTGTCCGAAGAAATCACTCTTTGGAAGCAGTCTTCTTCTTCGCTGCAGTCTTCCTGGCTGCGGCTTTCGGGGCTTTTCTTTTTTTCGGAGCAGGGGCCGGCTCTTCTTCATCACAATCGCATCCGCAGTCATCGTCGCAGCAGTCATCATGATGGTGGTGATGATGGTGGTGGTCATGTCCGCAGTCGCAGTCGTCATCATCACAGCCGCAGTCATCATCACAGCAATCATCGTGATTTAAACCGAGAGCTTCGATTGCATCCTCTTCTGTTTCAAGAGGTTTATCAATGAATGCTTTTGCGGCGGACCAGTATTCCGTATGTGTTGTTTCGTCGCCCGGTTCCAGATATTCCATTTTCCCAAGTGTTTCGAGTTCGAGGAATTTATCGCAGGTATAGACTTCGCAGGAACAGCCGAGATCGGGGTATTCCTCATCTTCCGCATATCCATAAATCTTAACGAAAACAATTCCGTTGTTGACGTATGCACACCAGCCGTCATGGGAATTTGTCCCGATTTTGGTGGGAGTGCTGTCAGCCGTCTGCTTGACCATGATGAGTTTGCTGCCATAAACGAAACGCTTGTCGCCGGGGTTGCTGTAAGGCCAGAATGCAATGGTTTTATTGGCCGTCAGACCGTCTTCTTCGCGGTTCAGCGGCAGAACAGCGACACCGCCGGGAGCAAGCTGAGTAATGCCCCAAGCGGCAGTATCAATGCTCCAGAGACCATTGTTGCAGAGCACGTGTTCCACGCGGAATGAATTTTCGCCTTCCGCAAAGATATTCAGGGATTTCTGAATGCCGGTGGCGGGTTCGGTTTCGGCAATAAACATGACGCCGTCTTCATCCGGGATTCTTTCAAAGATGACGGGCGTATTGTCGGGGCAGTAGGAACGGATTTTATCTTCAGGGGCGTGCCAAAGACGGTGTCCGCCGAAATTCACCCATTCCGGCTGATTTGCGGTTCCCTGAAATTCGGGTTCCACGTAGAGCAGGTTTTGGCTTTTTCCGAGGAACGCGCCGACAATTCGCGGTCCGATTTGTGTGGTAACAACAAGACGGAAATCGCCATTGGTCAATTCAATGCAGTTTTTCCAGCCGAGAAATGAAATTTTTTTGATTTTCATGGTATTATCTCCTCATCAAAATGGAGAGCTTATTTCCAAAAGGCCTGCCGTGTTGGAATCAGCTCATAATACAGGGGCATCTTTTTTCATGAGAAAGATGCCCGTAAACAATCACACGGTACGGGACATGATTTTTGTGGAAAATTCCACAAGCAGATCACGCCATTCGTTATCGGGGCAAGTTCTGAGAATACTGACCGCAGAGCGGACAAGCTCATCATTTTTTGCACGCACGGCATCTGCGGCACCGCAATCCGACAGGAGCGAACGCAGAGTATTGATTTCGGCTTCACCGTAAAACGGAAGACGAAGCATGGAATTGAGGCGGGCGCGTCCGTCTTCATCCAGACGCTTCATGGCTTCCAGATAAAGCAGTGTGGGTTTTGCTTCCTGGAAATCGGAGCCAATGGGCTTCCCGAATTTTTTCGGTTCACCGTAAATGCCGAGCAAATCGTCCTGCAACTGGAATGCGCGGGCGAAGTCGCGGGAGAAATCATGTAATGTCGCATACAAATCACTGTGCGGTTCATAGCGTCCATGGGCAATGGCGGCACCGGTTTGCACTGAGAAATTGACCAAAGCGCCCGTTTTTCCGTCAATCATGCGCAGGACATCTTCTTCGGAAACATCCGCCGGATTGCGGTATTCAAACTCCACGTCAAGAGCTTCTCCTGAAATGAGAGCCCGGTTCAGGTCGGACTGCATGGCCCGCACGAGACGCAGGACCAAATCCGGCGCAACGCCCAAATCAAGCATGGAGCACAGCGCATGGATTGCCCATCCCTGCTGAATGTCTCCGGTCAGAATCGCAAACGACGTGCCGAAGGCTTCCTGATTGGCCTGTGAAATGCCGGGGAAATTCTTTTTCGCATAGTCGCGGAGCATGATATGCTGTGCCGGTGCACCGCGGCGGATTTCATCACGGTCGATAATATCGTCATGCACAAGCGTCCAGTTATGATAGATTTCCACTGCGGCGGCGGCCGGTACAGCCTCGCGGATTTTTCCGCCGAACATGGCGCAGGTCCAAAGCAGAAGGGCAGGGCGTATGCGCTTGCCTCCGCGGGACGGATAGGCCACAACAGCCTCGGAAAGAACAGACGGACAAATCCCGGCGGGGAAAAAATCATGTTCGATGAAACGTGTAATCAAATCTGCAACATTTTGCAGTTCAGCAGTCAGTTCAGGCATTTTTGCTCCAAATGAATAGGGAAAAGCGGAATGAAATGGAAATAATCAAAAGATACTGTATCTCATTTTTTTGATTTTGCAAGATGAAAAGCACGAAAAAAAGAAAGAATGAGGGTTCTTTTCGGATTCAGGAATGAGAAATGAATGAATTGGTGCGGAGAAGATGCCTTTCTGCGGACATTCCGGCAAAAAAAGAGGAAAAAACGTTTTTCACCTTGTATTAACGGCAAGATGAGGGTATATTTTCATGAAACAGCATGAATCGAAGCCCTCAGGAGAAAGGATGGTTTTGTGGGAAACATTTCGGAAGAAAACAGCACGGCTCAATTCAGCTGCCGCGCGGATTCAGCGGGGAAAGAATCTTTGCAGGAGGCAGACGGTAAAACAGTATCGGCGGACAGCGGTATTGCCCATGGATTCAAGAATTTGAAGCAGTGGTGGCAAGACCACACGGTTACGGCGCTTTTTCTGTGCGGAATTGCAGTCGGACTTGTTTTGATATGGTTCAGTTTTGTTCCCGCACGTGATGTCGCATCGCGTTATTCTCCCATGGCGGAGGCGTTTGCAGACGGACGCTGGGATATGGCATTTCATCCTCGCTTCGGGGTGTTCTTCCCTTGTGTCAGCGGTTTCTTCTGCAAAATCATACCGGGATTAAGCGGTTTTCGTGCCTGTCAGCTGACGGCACTGCTTCTGTGGGCGGCGGCAGTTTATCCGCTGTACGGGATTTTCAGGTCTGTTTTTGCTCATCATGTCGCGGTTGCAGGATGTGCGTTTTATCTGTTCTGCTCGCATTTGCACCGTTATATCTACGATGGACTGCGCGACAACGGCAAAACACTGGGATTTGCCATGCTGGTGTACGGTTTGATTCTGTGCAGGAACGAGAAAAAAAACAGTATTTCCTGGCTGTGGTGCGGAGCAGGGGGGGCATTTCTTGCCATGATTCGTGCGGATGGATTTGCGATTGCGTTGTTGGGGCTTCTCGTGTATCTGATTCTCGATTTTCTGCGGGACAAAAAAATCCATCGAAGTATTCTGACCTGCTTATTGTTTTTTTCACTGCTGCTTCCGCAATGTATTCTGACCTGGAAGCAAAGCGGGATTTTTGCTCCAAATTCAGCATATTCCTACGTGATTCGACGTCTGATGGATGGAAAGGCTGAAAACATCGTATTATTCGGGAAGGAGAATGCACAATGAATGCAGACTGGGCGGAAATCTTTCAGGCGATATGGCAAGGCTCCTACTGGTATTTTACGGTGGTCGCTGTGTTCGCCATGGCGGTGCGGATCGTCAGGAAGCAGTGGACATGGGCGGAAAGCCTGATTGTCTGCGGAATCCTGCTGCATCTTATTCTCCAAATTGTGCAGATTTATGCCGAAAAGCGAACTTTGTTTTTGGCGAAACGCTATATTCTGCCATGTGCGCCCCTCTTTTTCGGATGGACTGCATGGGCATTCTGCGCCGTGTACAGCCGGGTGGAAAAACACCTGGGAAAACGCCGGATTCAGTTTGTTGTCATTCCTCTGATTGTTTTTCATTGCGGTGTCCTGATTTTCGACGGGATTTATCCGACCGTCAAAACATACCGCATTTCAAGCTCAAAGGGTGTTCACAAACGTCATCTTCAGACGCTGATTCCCATGATTCGGGAAGACTATAAGGGGACAGCGTTTTATCCGGTGGAACAGAGACTTCTGAACTACTATTCCGACAAACGACCGTTCATCCGTTCCGATTATCCGCTCACAGGGTATTTCTGCGGCGGAACGGATATTTATACGAAGTGGGATGAGCAGTTCTATCCGTTCCTTGATTATATCATCCGCACGGAATCGGAACCTGCGCCGGAAGGATTCACGCTGAAATTTTCGTACAAAGACCGCGATGAAACCCTCCATATCTATGGTCGAAACGAACAGCAGTAACGGGACAGACTGATTCTTCACAAGCAGAATCTCTGCATAAAGGGCACCTCTAAAAATTCATTCTGGTGCCTTGTGGTCGCTGTGCAAAGCCTGCTTTGTGCGGCTTCCCGGCTGTTACCGCTTTGGGCAGCAGCCTCAAATCCACGCGAAAGCATCCAATTGCACATCG
>DCIG01000043.1:56169-88621 GCA_002315855.1 Lentisphaeria bacterium UBA1732
TCAGCTGCCTGAATTGATCTGGCGCCGAATAGCTTGCCGGACGTTGGAACGCGTCTCCTCCGGCACATCATCCAGCATGTCGATGACATCGTTCAAGTTGATGACAGTATCGGGATCGATGGTAATGGTCCGGGCGGTTCGTCCCGATGCATCGTTTCCGGATGAACTGCGCTCTTCGCGCTGAAGACGGCGCTGTTCACGGCGGGCGCGCGCATTCCGATTGAGGGATGAAGATTCCGCAACGGTATTTTCAATCTCCGGTTCCGTCATCTCTTCAATCACCTCGACCTCCGGTTCCTCTTCTTCGACCGGGATTTCAAACAGATCGACCAGCAGGAACAGGCGGTCCAAAGTTTCTTTGGGAAGTCCTGACGACTTCTGATAGAATTTTTTCAGAGAATCGGCATTCATGGTCCCCGAAAGAAAAACTTTCGCGAAGATGATTTCACGGAAAGATTCGGGGAGTTTCGTGAAGACCGGAAGCTGCATGATGGTGCGGACGATGCGATCTTCCCGTTCATCGCGCTTTAATTGCGTCCAAGTGCGTGTCTGCGGGATTTTAGCCCCTGTATCCATGTCGTGATAGGTCATCTTGACAGACTGCCCTGAAATCTCGTCTAAAACGCAATCCTGATTGGTATAGCGGAACAGCACTTGTCCTTTTAATGTCTTCTGGTTGGAAGAAATCAGAGTAAGCAGATTGGTCTGCGCCTCATTCAGAAATTTCAGAAGACTGTTTCCCGTGGTGCGGAAGTCGGCGGAAAGATTCGGCAGGACGAGGATTTCATTCAGTTTCTTGACGGATGCAGTGCGTTCCTGCTGAATGGCTGTCGCTGTGCCGATGAGGGATGGCAGTGTGGCAAGATAGTTTTTCCATGCGGCATTGTCGGCGCGGGCGGCGGCAGTATTCTGTGCAACACTTGTCCTGCTGCCTGCCGCAGACGCGGTTTGTTCGCTCTTTGTCGTATTTATGACGGGCACCGTGGAACGCTTGGTGGCAGTGGCATCATCTTCGGGCGCGGGCGCGATTTCACGGGCATCCGCAATCTGACGGACAGCTTTTGCGTAGGAACGGATTTTGTCAAGATGTTCCTGCTGAAGAAGCAGTTTCTCGGAAA
Source organism: Lentisphaeria bacterium UBA1732 (assembly GCA_002315855.1). GTDB lineage: Bacteria > Verrucomicrobiota > Lentisphaeria > Victivallales > UBA1829 > UBA1732. Next base: position 57,288 of record DCIG01000043.1, read on the forward strand.
TCGGAATGGATGCGATTAAATCATTCAGACGGCTGATGATGTCTTCTGCAAGTTTTGCGGCATCCCGTTCCCCGATTAATTTGTCGCGGCGTGCGGCATTGGCAGACAAAAATGTATCCGCCTCATCAAGAAAAGCATTCCGTTTTTTCAGAAATTCGCTTTCCTCGGCCCGTGAATTGGCAAGACGTTTTTTCTCATTTTCTGCGCGGATTTCTTCGCTTTGCAGACGAGCAAGCATATTTTTCGCGGCTTCCGGCGCAAGCGTTCCCGCCTCGTCAATGAAATCCGTAAGCTGGCGGATGGGGATATCCGAGTCCGGATATTTTGATTTAAGAAGCGACCATTGAGCCTTGAAAAAAGAAGCATCCCGAACCGTTGCGACCGGTATTTCTTCGGCATTTCCTTTGGAATCCTGTTTGCTGTCTCCGAGGAAAAGAAACGCCGCAGACACAGCGGCAATCAGTGCAATTGCCGAAACGAGTGCAATCGGGAGCAGTGATTTCCGTTTGCTTTTCGGGGAATGGTTCTCAGAAAGAAAATCGTTCATATCCTTTTCGGTTTGATGACGATGCAGAAGGATTTCGCTGAGCTGATCAGTTACATCCGACCAGGATGCAGGACGGGACGACGGGTCTTTCTGCATCAGCTTGTCCACCAAATCGGACAGCTCCGCCGGAATTTCCGGAACAATCCGGCGCGCCGGGACTTGCACCTTGTGAATCTGCATATCGCAAACCGCCATCGGGTCTGTGCCGGGGAAAGGTTCCTGTCCCGTAAGGATATGGTACATGGACGCCCCAAATGAATACATGTCTGATTTGAATCCCGGAATATCCTTTCGATCCTGAATGATTTCCGGGGCGGCGTAGGCCGGAGTGGCGCGAATATCCTCATCGGGGATTTCCGGGTCCTTCATGCGCCGTGCAAGCCCGAAATCGGCAAGTTTCACTTTACCGTCCGGCTGCATGATGATATTTTCCGGCTTGATGTCCCCATGACTGAGCATATTTTTCGTCCACGCGTAATCCAGCGCATTGGAGATTGACAGGAAAATCGGAATGGCTTTCGAGGGAGTGATACGTCCTGTATTCGCCAGGATGCGGTCCAGATTGTCGCCGTGAATCAGTTCCATCACGAAATAATAAACGCCGTTGCCGGTTACGCCGGCATCGTAAGCCTGAACAATATTCGGATGAGACAGGCTGGCCGCAGAACGTGCTTCGCGGAAGAAACGCTCCACATAGACTTCATCGCTGGCAGATTCTTCCGAAAGTATTTTGATTGCGACTGCACGTTCCAGATTGGACTGCTTTGCCTGATAAACGATGCCCATGGCACCGCGTCCGATTTCATGATCGATAATAAAACCGCCGATGTTTTCACCGGACAAAAGACCGGAGCGAATCGGAATGACTGAACCGCAGCGGCTGCAATAAAATGTATTGGATTCATTCCCGGCAGTTTTGGAACTCACCGGAACGAGTTGATTGCATTGGTGACAGAAAAGCATGAGAGTTCCCGCAAATTTGAATGTTATTCAGCAATATACAGCCATATAGAGCAATCTTCAAACGAAAAATAAAAAAAAGATAATTTTTTCTTCAAAATGCCTGCGGGGTTATCCGGGGCGACCGCCTGAAAAAATCACGAAAGCAGTGCGGCGACATCCGCTGCGTGATCCTGAATATATTCACGGGATGCCATCAATGCACTTGCCGCATGATCGGCGGACATGGCATTTTTCGTAATTCGCTCCGCATCGATTTTGGAAATCCGGCGGACGATTTCGCGGACAGGTCCGATTGACGATGGCGACATACTGAGCTGCAGGACATCCAGTCCAATCAGAATCGGAACGAAATAGGGATCAGCTGCAAGTTCCCCGCATACAGAGACATAAATGTTATGACGGCGTGCGGCTTGCACTGTTTTCTGAATCAGCTGGAGGACAGCGGAATGTCCCGGCTGGTAGAGATAGGACACGTTTTCATTCATGCGGTCCACAGCAAGAGTATACTGCACGAGGTCATTTGTTCCGATGCTGAAGAAATCAACGATTTTTGCCAGTTCATCCGCAATCAGTGCCGCAGACGGAATTTCGATCATGATGCCGATTTTGACACGGGGATTGTGCGGAAGTCCTTGATATTGAAGCTCGGTAACAAGTTCGTCGCGCAGTTCGAGGATTTCTTCGACTTCCTGAAGATTGGTAACCATGGGAATCATGATGCGCAAATCTCCGTGAATACCGGCGCGAAGCAAGGCTCTGAGCTGGGTGCGCATTAATTCCGGACGAACATGGGTCAAACGGATTGCCCTCTGTCCGAGAAAGGGATTGGCTTCCTTGGCTGAGTAAGCATAGGAAAGTTTGTCCCCGCCAATATCAATCGTGCGAATTGTTACGGGGCGTCCTCCCATTGCTTTCAGCAGTTTGCTGTAAACCTGATACTGCTGTTCTTCGTCCGGCGCGACGGGGGTATTCAGGAACATGAATTCCGTGCGGAGCAGACCGATTCCCTGTGCACCGTTGCTGAGACATTCGTCAACATCTTCTGCATGAATCAGGTTCGCACAAAGCTGAACGCGGTAGCCGTCCGTAGTTTCCGCGACATTGGCGGAAGACTCCCGGAGAATCCGCATTAATTCATTGTTGCGGTTGATTTTCTCACGATAGAAAACCAGTGTTTCCTGACATGGATTCAAAATCATCATGCCGAGACTTCCGTCAATCAGGACAGTATCTCCGTTTTCCGCATGATTCGTGATGCTGTGCATACCCACAATCGCCGGAAGCCCCATGGACCGTGCAAGAATCGATGTATGGCAGGAGCGGCTTCCCGATTCAATGGCGAACCCTTTGATGTGGTTGAAATCAAGCAATGCCACATCGGATGGCGGAATATCCTTGGCTATGATAATGGAATCTTTCGGAAGTGATTCCGTTTCAACGGATGATGTCTCATGGCGCAGATGTCCCAGAATACGCCCGGAAACATCCTTGATGTCAGAGGCCCTCTCCTGAATATACGGGTCCTTGATTGCCGCAAACGCCGCAAGATAACGCTGAACATAAAGAATGAATGCGCATTCGGCAGTATAATGGTCCTTGCGGATGCTTTGGACTACGCCGTCATGGAGCTGCCTGTCTTCGGCAATCAGCAGGTGAACATCAAATATTTTCGCATCCTGTTCACTGATGGACTTTCCGATTTTGTTCTTCAGCTGCTTGATTTCATCGCGTGTGGAATCAAGTGCAGATTCAAAGAGCAGGATTTCGGAGTCAATGTGGTCAAGATGGATTTTTTTGAGTTCGGGCGGAGCCGAAAAATCAACAGTCAGACCGTCATACAGGAATACCTGACCGATACAAATACCGGCGGATGCCGGGATTCCGTGAAACAGAATTTCTTTTTTGGCGGGAATATGCGGCGTTTGACAAAGCGGGATGCTGTCGGCATCAGGGTCAATCTGCGCTGTCATCATCAAACCCTCTTAAAATCAAATCACTCAGGGCATCCATTGCCTGTTCTGCATCCGGACCGCAAATATCCAGTCGCACACGGCTGCCGCACGGCACCCCCAGAACAAGAAGACTCATGACGCTTTTCGTATCACAGGAGCCCCCGGATGCCAAATCAGTAAGCGTAATTGTGGATTCAAACGACGAAGATGTTTTTGTCAAAAGAGAAGCCGGTCTGGCATGAAGCCCCAGCCGGTTGGTAATGGTAAACTCTTTTTGCAGTTTGTTGTGATCCATTGTTTGCCCTATGTTTGGGAGTGGAAAAGCGTTATACATAAGAATCATATAACTTCAGCGCTCATTTCAAAAGTTCTGCCGGGCTTTTTGAAATTCTCTTCGGCATTTGCCGGAAGAGCGTTTTTCAGTGGCTGCTTTCCCGGCAACCGCCTCAAAGTACTTCCGCAAACTGCGTGAAGATTCTTTTCAATCGTTCCGTCAATGACTTTTGAAATCAACTCTTTATATTTAAAATACATCTGCTTTGATTATTTTTCAAATTGGAACTGTTAAAAAACAACAAATTTTTTTGAAGCAAACTACAGAAAACAGGTTTTCATGAAGCCTGCTGGCTTTATGAAAACCTGAGATAAAATATTCTTTATGGAACAGGTTGTAAAAAGTGAATCAGAGCAGATCGCGCCTGATTTTGATGACGACCTTTTTTATCGCCATCGGGGTTTCCAGAGCAAATCTCCCGTAATGGGCGTCTTGCGGCAAAAGAATCAGAAATGTTCCGGCAGGCATGGGCATTTCCGCTGTGCGGGCAGGAGCTTTGTAAAAAGCAACATCCTTGTCCGCGTTAAACGGAACGGATTCCGTCAGACCGTCCAGCGAAGCGACTGCAATCATCTCTTCACCGCAGATGGTGTACTGGATATCCGCATATTTCCTGTGCCCTTCCAGAAGTTCAACGGGTGCAGACGTCGTTTCATACGCCTGCACCATCGCAAAAACATTATCGCCGTCTATGGGATAAGTCCCTTCTTCTGAAGAAGAAGAGAGAGTTTGCAGGAAGTCGAGAGCCTTCCTGACTGCGGGCGAAAAATGATATACTTCCCTGTTTGCAAGTCGATCGTAAATCATAGATTACTTGCCGCAGCACTTTTTATATTTTTTGCCGGAACCGCACGGGCAGGGATCATTGGGACCGACTTTCGGTGTGGTGCGGACGAAAGGCTTCGGACCGATGATTTTGCCGTCATAGAAAAACCACTTGCCGCCCAGACGCTTGAAAATGGAGATTTCATGATGTTCCATTTCGACATTGCGGCTGTTGTAGCGGGCGATGAATTCCACAGTTCCTTCATCGTCATTCGGACCGCCTTTTTCGGTGTTGATGATTTCAAGACCTTTCCAAGTGGACTGTTCGGACCAGATTTGGACTTCTTTCCTGTCGCAGTTTGCGCGTTCGTCAGGATGCGTGGAGTCGAGGATAAAATCAATTGCTCCAGTAGCATACGCAGCATAGCGTGCTCGCATCAGTTCTTCCGGCGCAGCCGCAGATCGTGTTCCCTGAATGATTTGTTCGCAGCAGTCAGCGAAATCTTTACCGGAGCCGCAGGGGCAAATAAAAGTGCTCATGTGTTGTTATTCCTTATAGTTTCTTTGTTGAGCCGGTTTCAAAATTTTTTGATGGAGTGATTTTTTCAATGCTCCTGAAAATCTTTTGAAATCAGCTCTGTTGTAAAAGTTGTCGTCAGAGTTTGACAGTTTGTTTTGTGGTTGAAATCAGTTCCATGGAAAAAGATGTCATTGTCCGGCATCCTTTTCGCAGGAGTTTTCTGAAATTGCGTTGAGAAGTTCGACGGGGGGACGGATTGGCCGCCCGTCTTTTCCGATTACGGCATGGAGAGTATACCCGTCAGCCAGCAGTTCTTCGCCTCGTTTGACGGTGCATCCGACTTTCAATCGAACACCTTTCAATTCAAGGACAGTTGCCGTAATGGTGATAAAATCTTCAAATTTTGCAGGCTTATGATAGAAACAGTGTGCCTCCAGAACGGGCAGTCCGAAACCGAGTTCTTCAAATTTTGAATAGGGAAGTCCCAGAGAACGCATCAGTTCCGCCCGTGCCATTTCAAAGTAAATCAGAAAGTTTGCATAATACACGACTCCCATTTGATCCGTATCGGCAAACGGGATTCTGTAGGAAATGTCGGCAGACGGCTGGTTCATTTTGATCATTGTTCTGCTGAATCTTTTGCCCGGATGACCGTAATCATCGCATCAATGACTTCATCGATTGTCAAATCGCTGGTGTCAATCAGGACGGCGTCTTCTGCCTGTTTCAAAGGTGCTGTGGCCCGTGTCGAATCCTGTTTGTCGCGGGCCGCGATGTCGGCGGCAACAGATTCCACCGTCGCATTGTCTGCGGTTTCTCCTGCTTGTGCAAGACGGCGCATGGCGCGGACTCGCGGAGATGCCGTAATGAAGAATTTATATTTTGCATCCGGGAAAATGACTGTTCCAATATCCCGTCCCTCCATCACGACGAGCTGCGATTGTGCAGTTTTTCGCTGAATATCCAGGGTATATGCCCGTACAAATGGAATCATGGCTACTTTTGATGCCAAATTGGCAATATCGAGAGCGCGGAGAGCCTGTCCGGGGAAAACTCCGTCAATTCTGATGTCGGGATTTTCGCCGGGGGCGGGTGCAGTATACAGGATTTCGGTTTTTTCCAGCATTTTCTGCAAGGCGGCTTCATCTTCCATATTCAGCCCCAGACGGGAGACTTTCCATCCGATTGCCCGGTACATCGACCCTGTATTGATATAAGGTATATTCAGACGCGTGGCAAGCAAACGTGCCGCCGTGGATTTTCCGGATGCTACCGGTCCGTCAATTGCGATTACTGAAGAAGACATGGGATACTCATTTCATGGTTCGGTGGTAAAATGAAACCTGCACATCGCCGGATGAATCATGAACTGTGCCGACCAGGAGCAGACTGGACGGCTCTTCTTTCATGAAAACTTCGCCGGTCCCTTCAAAAATACTGCTGTATTCCGAGGTTGCCGGTTCCCATCCGTCGGCTTTCAATCGCGCGACAAGCTGATCGAGAACGTGCGGGATTTCTGCATTTTTCACGGTGAATGTAGCAAACAGAGAAGAGCGCTTCGGAAACGACATCAGCTGACAGTCGGAAGCTCCTGCAAGACGCGGGAAAGCGGATGGCCAAAGTGTATCGGGACATTCTTTCGGCATGTCTTTGGGGAGTTCCATCGAAAACTGGAGCAGCGAATTGAGCCCGTCCATCTGAAGCAGGAAGATTCGGGATGTATTGCCGTTTTTCAGAACGCGCCGGACCAGCATGGAATTAAGATTGCCGGCAGTCTGTGCATCCGGAAAAAATTTGCGGATGGATGTGCGTATCTTCGTCAGCGAATTGTCCGCAAGAGCAATGTGCATAATCAGTTTTTGTCCGTTCACGGTTATGTTTTCATTCCAGAACTTCCGTGATCCGAGCAATTCCGCCATGGTCATTTCGGCTTCTTCCGCAGTCGGTGCTTCCGCATTGACGCTGTGCGAACCAAATGGCCAGAGAGAGAAGACGTCCGCATAAAGCGATTGTGCGGAAGCGAACAGCACGGCGGCTGCGAATGAGGTAAACACGGAACGGCGTTTCATGGTCAGCTCCTGTAGATTCCTTCGAGTGTTTTGAGCAGACGGTCTACATCGGCATCGGTACCGACGGTAATGCGGACATATTTTCCCGTAATTGCTCCGGCGAAGTAGCGAACCAGAATATTCTTCTTGCGCAGTTCGAGGAAACAGCGTTCGCCATTGCTGTCCGGCGGCATTGCAAACAGGAAGTTTGTTGACGAAGGAACAACGCTGAACCCGAGTTTCAGCAGACCTTGTAGGAGTTTCTCCCGCGAGGAACGGATTTTCGCAACGCAGTCCTTGAAATATTCATGGTCGCGGAGGGAGGCCACCGCAAGCATCTGGGTCAGGTAGGACACGTTGTAGGAATCCTTCATTTTCAGCAGACCTTCGATGATGCGGGGATGTGCGGCGGCATAACCGAAACGCAGTCCCGCTAATGCGCGGGATTTCGAGAAGGTGCGCGAAAGAATCAGATTCGGGTATTTCCCGAAGAGTGTCATGCAGGAATCTTCTGCAAAATCCGTATAGGCTTCATCCACCAGCACAATCCCGCGGAATCCGGCACAGACGGCCTCGATTTCAGACAAGGGGAATGTATTGCCCGTAGGGGCGTTCGGACGAGTCAGAATCAGGATGTTTGCATCCGAGGCGGACTTCAGAATTGTTTCTGTGTCCGGAAGCCGGAAATCTTCGGTCAAATCAACGAAGCGGATCGGTGCGCCGTTCAGTTGCGCAAGCGTCGGATAAAGCGTGTAGGACGGACGCAGACAGGCAATCGGCAAAGACGGCGAGCTGAAACACCGGATGATGATATTGAGAATGTCATCGGACCCGTTGCCGCAGATAATCTGGCTGCGTTCCAGTCCGAGGCAGTTCGCAAGCTCATCGCGCACCGGATCGGAATTCGGATTCGGATAAAGACGGAGATGCGAATAATCTCCGGTTCGCAGAAATTCGCCCACGCCGGGGGCAGGGGGATACGGGCTTTCGTTGGTATTCAGTTTGAGCAGGTCAGGAAGATTGAGCTGTTCGCCGGGCTGATAGCCGGACATCGCATCAATATCTGACCGGAAATAAGAGATATATTCGGAATCGGGAAACATAGTTTTTCTCAGATTATTTTTTCTTGGAAAATGCGGGATCGAAGCGGATGGAAATACTGCGTCCGTGCCCGTCAAGACCTTCCGTTTCTGCAAACATCAGCAGCGCTTTTTTGTCTGCGGCGAGTGCTTGTTCTGTGTAGGAAAGAATGCTGCTTCTGCGGATGAAATCGCCTGCGGTAATGCCGTGGAAGAATTTCGCTGTGCCGGCTGTGGGCAGAACGTGGCTTGGACCTGCGGTGAAATCTCCGGCCGGTTCGGGGGTCCATTCGCCGAGGAAAATCGCCCCTGCCGCTTTGATTTTGCGCAGAAGTTTGCGGGCTTGCATTCCCTGAAGTTCCAGATGTTCAGGCGCATACTTGGACCCGATTTCTGCGGCAATGTCCAGATTCGGTGCGAGAATCAGGTAAATCCCGTTTTCGATGACCTTGCGAAGCGGACCTTGGCGTGTCAGAGAATCCGCCTGACGGAGAATGGCATCATGTACATCCGAGAGGAGTTCCTTGGAATCGGTTACGAGAACCGCCTGTTCCAGCCCGGAGCCGTGTTCTGCCTGAGAAAGCATGTCGGCGGCAATCCATTCGGGATTGGCTGTCTTGTCGGCGATGACCATGACTTCGGAAGGACCTGCGACCATATCGATTGCAACTCGTCCGTAAACAAGTCGTTTTGCCGCGGCTACGTATGCGTTGCCGGGGCCGACGATTTTTTCAACGGGGCGAATCGTGCTTGTGCCGTAGGCAAGAGCTGCAATCGCGGTGGCTCCGCCCATTTTGTAAATTTCCGTGGCTCCGGCTTTTTTCAGAGCGTACAGCGTGGCAGGATTGATTGTGCCGTCCTTGCGCGGCGGTGTGGCTGCCACGATTTCCGGCACACCTGCGGCTTTCGCGATGGCAACCGTATGGATGGCGCTGGACACCAGCGGTGCAGTGCCGCCCGGCACATAACATGCCACACGCTGCATCGGATTAAACTGCTCGCCCAGCAAAACGCCTTCGCGGGCAGGAGATATCCAGGACGATGGAATCGTTTCTTTCGCAAAATCACGAACGTGCCGGATCGCCAGTGCGACTGCCGATTTGAGCTTGGCGGAAACCTGTGCTTCCGCATCCGCGATTTCCTGCTCTGAAACTCTTACCGTGGCCGCATTCAGGTCGGCTCCATCGAATTTTTTGATTTGCGCGAAAACGGCCGCATCGCCGGACATCATCACTTCTCCGACAATCGCACGGACGCGTTCTTCGATTTCAGGGGGGCAGGCGGGACGGGTATAAAGAGCTTCAAGACGGGCAAGACCGTCGGAAGATGAATAGTCAAGTGTTTGCATCTGAAAACCTTTCCTGTATAGCGGATTTCAGAACTTTCAGCTCACTCAGAAAATCAAATGCCCTCGGAAAATCCTGACCTCTGCCATCCGAAACAGCAGATTCTGAACCTCCTGAACTGGCAAATCAATACCATGTCGTTCGTTGATAGTCCCGAATTAAGAAAATCTTGTGGAAATAATCATATCTATATATTATACTTCCACAGAACGAAAAAATCCAGTCATAATATAAGAAAATAACAAAAAAGTATCCGATTCCTGTTTCTTTGCAATGAAAAATCGTTACGGGGACTTGCACGTTGAATCTTTTTCCCGCTTTTTTATTGTTTCGACTTGAAAAAACATTTTTTTGTGCTAAAGTAATACTCATACTTTTGGATGCCAACATAGCTCAGTCGGTAGAGCGGTTCACTCGTAATGAACAGGTCGTCGGTCCGATTCCGACTGTTGGCTCCACTTTTTTTATTCTTTCGTTAATTTGTAATTCTTTGATAATCAATAAAATTTATATTTTGCAAAGAGACGTAAAAATCTTTTTGTCCTTTTTTCGTTTGACTTTTGGGTAAAGCAAAATATAGTATGAGTGCATAACTTTACTGGAGAAAATCTGATTCGTTCTTCAAACTAAAGATATGATTTCAAAAGTCCTGTCGGGAGCTTTGAAAAGAATCTTTCCATCAATGACTTTTGAAATCAAACTCTAAAGATATTTTCATCGAACGTATTCGTTCAAGCGGATTTCTCTGAATCCGCACGGATCATAACACAGAAAGGTTTATTCAATGGGATTGGGCGGAGCAATTGTCGGCGGCATCATTGGTGCTGTTTTCGGACATCCTTTCCTCGGAGGTGCGGCAGGTGCAATTCTGGGAGATATGGTTTCTTCACGAAATGACGAAGGGCAAACATCCTCCGGGAATGAAAACAATTCAGGTGAAATTCCCGATGGCGCTGTCGATACACTGCAAATTTTCTTCATGTGTTTGGGGAAACTTGCCAAAAGTGATGGCGTGGTAGCTCAGGAAGAAGCAGACTTCGTGAAAGCGTTTCTCAAGCAGATGGATTTGAGCGCGGATGTCCGGAAACAGCTTGTTTCTGCGTTCAATGAGGGGAAAAACTCGTCTCAGCCATTCCGTAAACTCGTTCGTTTGTTTGCGAAACATGCCAATTCTGAAATGAAGCAGGCGGCGATGAGCGCATTCTGCTGTCTTGTTGCTTCAGACAACGTAATTTCACCGGAAGAACGCCAGTGTCTCTTTGAGGCGGAAGCTGAACTGAACCAGCCCGGAGCCGCGAATCGCTTCTTCTCTGAATTCAGCAGCTCCGGACAAAATGATAATCGGCGTAACACCGGAAAAACTTCTGCATCACCGGGGGCTCTTCAGTCTGCGTATGACATTTTGGGCGTGTCGTCCTCTGCTTCCGATGAAGAGATCAAAAAAGTTTGGAGGAAGAAAGTTTTGGAGCTTCATCCCGACCATTTGCAGGGGAAAGGCCTTTCGGAAAGCATTATTCGTCTGGCTGAGGTTGAATTGAATAAAATCAACGATGCCTACAAGCTCATTCAGCAGCAGCGCGGGATGAAGTGATTTTCTCCGTTTGAAATCCGTTTCGATGTGGTTTCAGAAATACATCTTTCCGATGAAACGACAAAAAAAGATGGTTCAGGGAAAAGGAGGCAAACCTGAACCATCACAAAGAGTGGAGAGAATGAGTAAACTCTCCTATATAGGTACAATTAAGATAGCATCATGGAATGAAAAGTCAAATAGTTTCTGAAAAATAATATCAAAAAAATTGTTCCTCTGAGTTTTTTAAGAAAAAGAGCCTTTTTTTTCTCTTTTCTACAATTTTTTTACAATAAAGTTCGTTATTGTATTTGAAGTTTTATCGAAACGGTGTTATGTTTAAAGAAAGCTGATTTCAAACCTTTGAGATCAGCTCGAAAGACCGTTATTCAAACAGCAACTTTGTTTTACCTTCAGGATGTTCTTATGGCAGCACACAAAAAGTCATCTCCCGCCGCTTCCGGCAACAGCAACACCGCTATCAATGTGGCAACCGTTGTAGTATGCATCATTTTTGTCGCATCTCTTGTTCTCGGAGCCAAACTTTATTTCAGTCTTGATCCCGCGGCTTCAACGACGACAGCGTCTTCCAGTGAAGATAATGCGGAATCAGCTGAAACTGCTGCTGCCAGACGCACGGTGAATCGCCGTATAACGACTTCTTCTACCACGTCAGCCAGAACCACTGCTGCGGCAGAACCTGCGGCGGATCGCAGAAGCCAGACACCTATGGTAAATAACCAGCGTAATAATTGGGCTGCCGGAAATAATAACTGGGGCGGCGGTGCGGCGGCAGGTGGTCGCGGCGGTCGTGGCGGCGCAGCAGGTGGTCGTGGCGGTCGAGGCGGTGGTATGCCCGGCGGTATGGGCGGTATGCCCGGTGGTATGGGCGGTATGCGCGGTGGTATGGGTGGTATGCCCGGCGGATTCTGATACCCCAATTCCGCAAGCATTTTCCCGATATTTGCATTTTTAGCATTTTTAAGCTCCGGAGCAATTCGGAGCTTTTTTCTGTCTTTGAATTTGTTCCATCACAGCCATTGTATAAGCACAGAATGACTTGGAATGCATAGAGAGCTGATTTCAAAAGTCCTGCCGTGAGGTTTTGAGATTCTCTTCGGCATTTGCCGGAAGAGCTTTTCGGCTGTTACTTTTCCAAGCATCCCCCTCAAATTACTTCCGCCAAGAGAGCGAAGATACCTCTCAAATTTTTCCTCTAATGACTTTTGGAATCAGCTCTATTGCAAATGAAATGCTCCCGTCTGCATTCTCCCCTCTGAAACGCAGACACAAAAAAGCTCAATTCACGTAACCGGGAGCCATCTCAGCACAGAATTGAGCAACGTTTCACGTTTTTATCCAGGAAAATCATAGTCGCCACCCCAAAACAGTTCGACTTACAGAAGCATAGGACTTCGGAATGACACGCTTGTTTTGCGGTCTCCCGCTGCAATCATGAATGACACGTTTCGTCCCCTGTTTGACGGGTGCATTCGTGGAGCAGAAAAAGCCGGATGCAAAATTCTGAAGTCTGTAGTCGTTGGAGAAAAGCTCCGAATCGACTAAAAAGGTAAGGTCGAATCCGTATTTCGGAACAGGAAGACTGAAAACAGGCGTCCCCGTCTCCAGTTTCCCGTTCATGAAAAAGCACGGTCCGAAGAAATGTTGATAGTGCTTTGCTCCAAACGCGAACCAAGTACCCGCATCCGGCGCAACGCCGTGCGAGCAAATCGAGGATTCACGCGTGAATTCGAGTGTTCGGAATTGGAGCAAAGTATTCACAACCGTACTTTCAGATAAGCTGAATTACTGAGCGTTCTTCTGGAGAATACCGGCTTCGACCAGCTTGTCGATCAGCTGCTGCATGGAATTGAATGCGCCGAGGAAGCCCTGCGGAGGCATGATGATGCGAATGTTTGCAACCGGGGTCGGAGCCTTGCCGTCTGCTTCGGGCTGAAGAGTGACGAAGTCAAAGCGAACCATGTTGCCTGCGAAGTGAATCTGACCGATACCGTCAGCGAAGATTTCTTTTTTGTCTGCCATTTGAAGTTTTCCTTTATGGTAAGATTGTTTGTTTTAGTTTGAATTTCGCGGGGACGAAAAGCATTCAGTATTTTATTCACAGACCGCCTTGATCATCTGAGCGCGGAAGCCTGTTTTTTTGTGAATTGCTTCAAACTTCTCTATATTATACTTGCTTTTCTGTGAAAAAACAAGTGCAATTCTTCAAATATTTAAAATTTTTTTCTTCTTCAGTCATTTTTTCGTCAGAATCATCCAAACCAAGAGAAATATACAATCTTTTTTCTGCACATCCATTGTCTTACCCCCCGATTGCATATCCGCTGAATCGGAACATCTCTTCTGAATCTCATGTTTCCATGATGAGAAACGTCATTCGTCTTCTCCCAAAAAACATTGTTTCCCATATTTTTATAGAATAAAAAAGCAGATTTCATGCTGATTCCATGCTTTTTTTATTTGACTTTAATAATCTGTATGCTATATTAGAAAATGTAATCGGAGCCAATCTCGTCGTAATAAGGAAAAATGTTGTCTTTTTTTCAGGACAAATTCATTCTTTATTATATGAAACCGGGTGTTTCACCACATGTTTTCTGTTTTTTTCTCAAAATACAGGAAATCTGTGCGTGAGGTACTTTAACAATATCCCCCCAATCAAATCGGGAAACAAAAATGAATCCAAATAACAGGAATTCTCTGCTTCAGTGTTTTCAGGAGTTGATTAAAATGATGCCGCAGGCAGGCGACTTGAATGCCTACGTGAGCGGCATGGATCAGCTGACCGACTCCATGGAAATGTGTTTGAAGCTTGCAAATAAACTGCGAATTTCCCCTGAAAGCCGCAGTGATGTGTCAGTGGATGAACTGGCATCCTATTTCGGAGCACCGGTCATGCTTCAGCTTGGAAACGGAAACTGGGTACTTTACCTCGGTATCCGCAAACTGGTGCAGGGCGGTGTCCAGCACGAACGCTTCGCCGTTTTTGATCCGCTGACCAAAGTCCGCGGGAAAATGCTCTTTTTGCAGAAAGAACAGCTCGTAGGTGCATGGAAGGGCAAAGCTGTGTTCCTTCACATGGAAATGCGCGGCTGCTCTGTGGACGGCAAGCACACCTCGTTGTATTGCATCACCTCAATTGTGAAGCATTACGGAGATGATGCCGATGTCGGACGCATGATTCATGAATACGCCATTTCCGAGGCGGAACCGAGCATTCGTCTGCTGAAAAAAATTGCCGATGACATTGACTACTCCATGAAAGAAATTCATGTGAAGTGGGCGAAGCTGGATAAACTTGGCAATGTATTCCCCGCTATGGCGGTGAAAAAAGATGGACGCTTTGTGGTATTCTGCGGCGTTCGCCGGGTCCCGGAGGAAATCGCTTATCCTGATAAAGCCAAAGCCCAGCAGGAATCTCAGGACAATGAACCGAAACAGCTTACTGCAGATGAGCTGATCAAGCAGTCGGAGGAAGTTGTCCCCGGTGCTGATCCTGAACCCGGTCGGAATGAGGAAAAACAGGAAGAACCCAGTGAACCGAAAACTGTGTTGCAAGCTGCAATTTGGGACCCGTATGCGGCAGACGGTCGCCGTCCGAATATGACGTTTGTCAATGAAGAAGAATGGAATGAGAAGTTTACCGGCGAGGTTGTGCTGATGAAAAAGCACTACTCTCTGGTCGATGAAAATCAGACATTCGGTCTTCGCTGGTTTATTCCCGAATTTTTCCGTCAGAGAACATTGCTTACGCAGGTCGCAATCGCAATTATCGCAATCAGTGCCATCGGGCTTGTCGTGCCGCTGTTCTTCCAGCTGGTTGTCGATAAGGTTTTGGTGAACGAGGCTGTTCAGACGCTTACCACAATCGGAATCGGCGTGATTATCATGCTGTGTTTCAACGCGATTTTGGAATATTTGGAGAAATACTTCCTCCTGTTTGCCACCAATCGTATTGATATTCGTTTGGCGACCAAAACGTTTGCCCGCCTTTTGAGTTTGCCGGTGGACTTCTATGAGCGTATTTCTTCCGGTGTATTGATTAAGCACATGCAGCAGACCGAAAAAATCCGTTCATTCCTGTCCGGCAGCTTGTTCTTTACCGCACTCGAATTGCTTTCTTTGGTCGTCTTCATTCCGTTCCTGTGCTATTACAGTGCGCTTTTGACGGGTGTGGTGATTTTGTTCACCTTCCTGATGGCTTTGGTCATTGCTCTCCTGATTAAGCCGTTCCAGCGCAGACTGGAAGAGCTGTATATGGCCGAAGGAAAACGTCAGGGAATGCTGGTTGAGACCATCAATGGTATTCGTACCGTGAAATCTCTTGCTTTGGAACCGACTCAGCAGCGCAAATGGAACGATACGGCCGCTTATGCGATTACCCGTTATTTCCGCGTTGCGCAAATCTCCATTACCGCAAAAACTCTTTCCGGTCTGCTGGAAAAACTGATGTTTGTTGCGATTATCTGGTTCGGATCAAAAGCCGTTTTCAGCAACGATTTGACCGTCGGTAAACTCATTGCATTCCAGATGCTTTCCGGCCGCGTTACCGGTCCGCTGGTTCACATTGTCGGTCTCGTCCATGAATACCAGCAGACGTTGCTTTCCGTGCGAATGCTGGGTGTAGTCATGAACAGCCCGCAGGAACAGGTCGGCGGTACCTTGCATCACAAATTGCAGGGTGAACTCTCCATTGAAAATGTGAACTTCCGCTATTCTCCCGATACCCCGATGGTGATTAAGGATTTCAACCTGCACATCACTCCCGGTATGACATTGGGATTGGTGGGACGTTCCGGTTCCGGAAAAACCACCTTGACCAAGCTGATTCAGGGCTTGTATCCGCTCCAAAGCGGTATCATCAAATATGATGGTATTGATATTCGTGAAATTGATCGCTCTTCTCTGCGTTCCAATATCGGTATCGTGCTTCAGGACAACTATTTCTTCCACGGCACTGTGCGTGAAAACCTGTCGTTGACGAAGAAAGACGCCACGATGGAAGAAATCATTTATGCGGCACGTCTTGCCGGTGCAGATGAATTTGTCCAGAAGATGAACCGCGGTTACGACTCTTTGCTTGAAGAAAATGCGTCCAACCTGTCCGGCGGTCAGCGCCAGCGTTTGGCCATTGCCCGTGCATTGCTTCCGAACCCCCGCTTCCTGATTTTCGATGAAGCCACAAGTGCGCTTGACCCGGAAAGCGAAACGATGGTTCGCAAGAACTTGAATATGATTGCAAGAAATCGTACCGTATTTATCATTTCTCACCGTCTTTCCGTGCTTTGCCGTGCCAATAAGATTGTTGTCATGGACCATGGCGACCTGATTGAACAGGGCAGCCATAGAGAACTGATTGACGCAAAGGGAATTTATGCCGATTTCTGGCAGCAACAGATGGGGTTTAACGACGATGAGCAATAATAACAAAACTGAAAAAACGCTGAAGGCGGCACGGGATTTTCAGCCCGATGCCATCATGCTGGAAACACATGCACCTTCTGTTCCTCTTCATATCGTTTGGTATCTTGCCATTCTGATTCTGATTGCATTCATCATTTGGTCCTGCTATGCTCGCGTTGACAAAGTGGTGGTGGCTCACGGCAAAGTCGTTACGGAACGCCCGGCTTTGGTCATGAAGCCTCTCGAACGCACGACCATTCAGAAAGTGCATGTCCGCACCGGTGATAAGGTCAAAAAAGGCGATTTGCTCTTTTCGTTTGACCAGACCACCAACAAAGCCGAACTGGAACGCTTGAAAGAACAGCTTGCTGCACTCAACGCGGAAGCTCTCCGCCTGAATGCAGAGGCCGCCGGTTATGACAAGAAATTTGTTTTGCCGAAAGATGCAACCAATTTCGATAAACTTCAGCTCAGTACTTATGAAGCCCGCAAGAACTACTACAACAAGAAGCTGCTTTCTTACGATGTCAGCATGACTCGTTATGAAATGACCCTTGCTCAGTTGCAGAAGTCTATGGACAAGTACGAAGAACGAAATCACAAGCTGGATCAGATTGAAGAAATGATGCGTGATTTGGAAGACAACCGCGCTGTCAGTCTCCGTGATTTCCTGAATGTTCAGGTACAGGCTTTGGAAACCGAAATTTCCATTGACCAGCAGCAGGTCTCCATCGTTGAAAACGAACAGACCATCAAAACGGTGAAAGCCGAACGTGAGGCATTCATCAGCGACTGGAATCGTGAAATCTTTGAAAAACTGGTGGACGTTGACCGGAATATCAGCTCTCTTTCTCAGCAGATTATTCAGACCAATGTCCTGGTGCGTTTTACCGAACTCCGTGCTCCCTGTGATGCTGTCGTTCACGAAATCGCTCCTTATCAGGAAGGCTCTGCAATCCGTGAAGCGGAATCTCTGATTACACTGATTCCGCTGGATGTCAAACTCGTTGCGGAAGTGAATATCCCTGCAAAAGATATTTCGCGGGTTTCCATCGGCAATAAATGCCGTCTGAAACTTGATACGTTCCCGTTCCAGCAGTGCGGTACTCTGTCCGGTGAAATCATCTTCATTTCCGAAGACGCATTCACCGGGAAATCCGGTCAGCCTACGGAAGACGAAATGTCCAGCGATGCCGGCGGACGTCTCAGCAAAAATGCGATTGGAACGACCTATCAGGCTCATATCTCTCTGGAAGGCGAACTCCATGGTCGTGCCAAAGGTGTTAAAATTATGCCCGGTATGACGCTTTCCGCGGAAATCAAAGTCGGCGACCGTACTGTGATCAACTACATGTTGAATCCGCTCGTTAAAGCAATGGATGAATCAATCCGCGAACCTTAATCTTCCTTAATATGCGATTGGAGAAACAATGTCTGTACTGCCTGCACCTATTACTGTTGATATAATCTTCACCTATCGATGCAATTTGCATTGCCCGTTTTGTGATGAGCAGCCTTTCCGCCGTGAAGAGGAAAGACGGCCTGAACTTACCACGGAAGAGTGGTGCCGGATTATAGACGAGGTGTCGGCAGCACATCCATTGCAAATACTGTTTACAGGTGGTGAACCGTTTATTCATCCGGGATTCTGGCAAATGCTGGATCATACGGTCAAAGGAAATATGCGGTTTGTCATCCTCTCAAACGGTACTCTGATTACAAAAGAAATGGCACAGCGTTTGGCTGATTACAAACGCTGTGATTATATCCAAATCTCATTGGATGGGTTGGAGCCTGAACATGATGCAATACGCGGAAAAGGCATGTTCCGCAAAGCGGTGGATGCGATTCATTACCTCGCGGATGCTGGCCTTCAGGTGCGGGTTAATACGGTCGTAACTCCGGAGAGTTACACTCGTATGCCGGAATTTGCACAGTTCCTCGAAACGCTGCCGATTACGCGTTATCGCCTTAATCTTTCCAATGATGGTAAAATCAAAGATACTGTTCCTGCTGATATGTTCCTGACAATAGAACAGCTCGCTGATTTTCTGACAATCATGAATCCTCTTCTGCCTCAGTTGAAAAAACTGAGTCCCAAAGCGGGTGCATTCGCCTATTGGGATGATTTGCTTTCCTGGGAAAAAATTCAGGACAGAACCGGTCATAGTTCTTGCAGTAACCCATGGACCGAAGCCTCCATTCAGCCGGATGGCCTTATGGCTCCGTGTATGACGCTTCGTGATCCCGTGTTCGGCGATCTTAAGAAATCTTCTTTTTTGGATATTTGGCGTTCGGAAGAATACGAAAAATTCCGTAAAAAAATCAAAGACGGATTACCGCTCACAATGCCGGAATGCGATGGCTGCAAGTATGCCTATTACTGCAAACGCTACTGTCCTATCGTTTGCCAGACGAAGTACTGCCGTAAGAAACTTGCCGATTGTCTCAGAAAACGCGGGATTGAGATTCCATGATTTTATCCCATGATCTTGACCTCGTGATTCCTTCGGGAAATCATGAGGTCGTTTTGCGTTTTGAAGCGGGGCTTCCAGATGACGGGGTTCTTCCTCTGGGGGATATGCTTTCGCTGCCGTTCTGCCCTGCAAACGCAAAGAAGCCGGCATGTATTTGTTTAGCTCGCCAGCCGGAAGAAGAGCCGGGTATTTTTTCTCTTTGCCATGGCAGTTATTTGCAGTATCGGTTCTATCATTTTCCCGATGGCTCGATCGGTATGCTGCGTGTCCGCGAACAGTCTCAGGTCTTGACGTGGCGTCACCAGCTGTCGTTTGCCGTTCTGCTTGCCATTCTTCATGGTGCCCCCGTCTGTCTTTTGCATGGCGTCGTTTTGGTTCATAAAAATGGGGAAGCTACAGTTTTGTTCGGTGAAAGCGGTGTCGGCAAAAGTACCACGGCGAGGCGTTATGCGGAAGCCGGGGGGAAAGTCGCCTGTGATGACCAGATGCTGTTGCGCTTCAGTCCTGATGGTTCATTCTTTGTCCAGCCGCTTCCCACATGGAGCGCGGCACAGGCCGCTGATTTCGGTCAATGGAAAAAGTACGATTGCGGACGCGAATATCCGGTTCGTCAGGTATACTGGATCGCGCGGGCACAAGAACACAATGAGATTGTGAAAGCCCCTCCCGAAGACTACATGACGCGCTTGCTGCGTGCCTTTACAATTCACACCTATGGCAAAATCAAAATCTTTCCTTCCAAGGAGCGCGTCTTTTTCGGCAATTACTTCCTGAATCTGGCATCCATGATTGCCCATAAATGGGACTTCCTGAATCTGAAAGTTCACCTGAACACAGATTTGCTCGAAAGTATCCCGCTGGAATAAGTCTCCTCGTCTTTTTTGGGGTATCTCTGTCTTTTGATATTTCAATCATCAAGAGAGTCTTCTCTCAAAACATCAAAAAAAAGCCGGATTTTCAGATTTCCGGCTTTTATCTGTTATTGGAATCTGATTTCAAAATTCATGGACAGAGAGACCAAAGTCCCCCGCAGAGCTTTTGAACTCAGTTTGCAGGAGCAAATTTATTATTTTGCATTTTCCTTTGTTTTCTTGCGAGTTGTCTTTTTCGTTTTCGGAGCTTTTTCCGTTTCTTTTACGGCAGCTTCTTTTTTTGCGGCGGCTGTTTTCTTTTTGACCGGAGCTTTTTTCGGTGCTTGTTTTTCTTCTGCATCAAGCGTAAAGGCTTCTTCCTTTGCCGGTGTTTCTTTCGGTACTTCCTCCGCATTATTCTGTTCTGCAGATTCCTTTTCAGCCGCGATAAGCTGATTCATGGTTTCCTGAACACATGCCGCAAGATGGAGAAAACCATTCGCCGGCACCGAAAGTTGAAGAAAATCACCATTCACGGACGGGCGTCCGTATTCTGTCTGATTTGAGAATGTCAAATGGAAAACACCACGGCTCAATGTGATTTGGGTTACACCTTCGCAAAAAATGTTGTTAAGTTCGTTCATTGATACTCCGGTCGTTGTAAGGGTGAAGAAATATTATGAATCATTTTATCTACACTATAACAGTTTTTTTCAAAAAATCAAATGCGAAACAGGCAAGAATACTATGTTTTTTCAAAAAAACACGAAAAAACAGCATTTTTGAAGAAAAGTTACGTCTTTTTTATACATAGCGGCAAATTTTATGGATAGCCTGCAAATTAAGGAAATGAACGGAGAATCCTTGACGCTTGACCTCATACGCAGAAAAATGTTTTAATATGCGTGTTCTCTTCCTGAAAAAACAGATTTTTGATTTGAAAACCCAAAGAAACGTGATACATTAGCTCTATGGTTCGGATATTCTTTCCCGAATACATGATTTCCGAAGCATGGGGCGGTTTCGCCGCCGGCAGATAACAAACAGACAGGAGAAAAATATGCTGATTATTACCGGATGGGGTAGCAAATATGAATATGCCTACGCAGGTGCACTTGCGCTCTCGAAGTACCGCGACCGTGTGAAAGCCCTTCGCGGCATCAGCAAACGTTTCCTGCCTGAATTTCTCGACCAGCTTGCCAATGACTGTGAGATGAAATACTCGGAAATTCTGATTTTGGGCGTCGGACTTGACGGAAATCCGGAAAAACTGATGAATGCCCTGAAAAAACTTTATGACAGGCAAACAAAGGTCAGTTGGCTCAGTATCATGAAGCCGCCGTTTGACATTGATTCCAGCCTGCTGGAAATCCATATCGAGGAATCCGAAAAAAACATTGCTCTCGCGGCAAAAAAGTTTTTCGCTCATACGCTCGGAAGCGAACTTGACAACCTGTTTGTGCCGGACTTCAAAGAAAAGCCTGCTTCCTCCAAAGACAAGCCGTCTTCGGGCTTGTCCATGGTTCAGGAATATCGGCATTTGCTGGATGCGGCGACCTATTATCATCGTCAGGAACAGAATGAAACCGCGTACAGCGAAGCGCTCCGCCATATCGCAAACAATCATTTGCCGAAACTTTGGACATCATCCGAGCGAATGCTGGTTGAACGTTTTCTGCGTCTTGATGGCCGTGAAATCATCGGGAATAGTCCTGCCATGCAGAATTTGCGTAAAATGATTCGTTCTTGTGCGCAGACCTCCAGCGAACATGCCCGCGTTTTGATTTTAGGCGAAAGCGGCACGGGCAAGGAAGTCGTTGCCACGCAGATTCACGACCAGTCTTCCCGGAAAAACGAAGAGTTTGTAACTTTCAATTGTGCGACCATGGCGCCTCAGCTTCTGGAAAGCCGCTTGTTCGGTTATGAAAAAGGTGCTTTTTCAGGTGCGGACACCCCGAAAGAAGGTTTGTTTTCGGTCGCAAATGGCGGTACTCTCTTCCTTGACGAAATCGGAGAACTTCCGTTGGAAGCACAGGGTACTTTGCTCCGTGTCTTGGAAACGGGGCGTTTCCAGAAAATCGGCGGAAGTCAGGAGATTGATGTTGATGTCCGCCTGATTACCGCGACCAACTGCAATCTCGCTGAAATGGTGAAAAAGAAGAAATTCAGGCAGGATTTGTTCTTCCGTCTGTGCGTCCTTCCGATTACAATGCCTGCTTTGCGGGAACATCCGGAAGACATCGGCGAAATCGCAAATCATCGCTGGTTCAACTTGAAAGCACATGCCCTGAGCGAAAAACAGATTCGAGCCTTGCAGAATTACGATTATCCCGGAAATGTGCGCGAGCTTTACAATCTGCTGGAGCGTGCCGCAAGTCTTGGCATCGAAGATTTTGATTACCTGCTGGAGGAACAAAAGAAAATCATTGCCGGAATGAATGGTCCCGACCTTGATGAGCCGCCCGAAAATTTGGAGGAAAACGAAAAATGGCACATTCAGCGGATTCTTGACAAGTATTCGGGCAATAAATCAAAAGCTGCCGCTGCTTTGGACATCTCCCGCAACACATTGAACTCAAAAATGAGAAAATACGGTCTTGTTTCCGACAATGACTTTTGAAATCAGCTCTAATGCGAAAACGCATTTCCCGACTCGTTTTTCCCTTTTGAATTTCCTCGTCCTTTCGCAAAGACTCGTTTTTCCTGCGTTTTTCTTGTGGATGTCATGAAAATCCGCTTGAAATGCCTCTGAAAAGTGCTATGGTATATTGTATTGATTCGGAGACGTTCGGCAAAGATGTTTTTTACCCGGTTCTTTCCGCCGGATTTTTCCCGATTGATTCTTAATCAAGCTCATACTCATAGCATGGTCGGGCTTCATTCCTGATTGTGTTTTAACTTGGAGCTGATTTCAGAAGTCCTGCCGGACGCTTTGTTTTCAGCTCAGTATTCTATTACGGAGGTCCTCTATGTCTCAAAACTTCTTTCAGCTGAAAGACGGTTCTTTTGCCAAACTCTACACCCTGACCGGGGAAAGCGGCATGATTGCTCAGATTTCTGATTTCGGCGGTGTCATCGTTTCCCTGCTTGTGCCGGATAAATGTGGTCGTCTGACCGATATTTCCCTCGGTTTTACCGAACCGGAACAGTATGACGGCCCCGGCCCGTATTTCGGCGCGATGGTCGGACGTTACGCAAACCGCATTGGCGGCTCGAAATTCATGTTTGACGGCAAGGAAATCAAGGTCGCGGCCAACGAAGGTGAAAACTGTCTCCATGGCGGTCTCTGCTATGCGTACCGTCTCTGGAAAGCGGAGCAGACTGCCGCAAACAAACTTGAACTCACCATTTCCAGTCCCGATGGCGATGCCGGTTTCCCCGGTCGCGTCGATGTCAAGGTCATCTATGAAATCACGCCGGACAACACGCTTTCGATTGACATGTCTGCCGTTACCGATGCTCCGACGGTCGTGAACCTGACCAACCACTGCTATTTCAATCTTTCCGGCGAAAGCTCCGGCCCGATTCTCGACCACGATGTCGCCGTCTATGCCGATTCCTATCAGGAAGTCGGTGCCGGACTGATTCCTACCGGCAAGCTCATTGATGTCGCAGGTACAGGCTTTGATCTCCGCAACTTCACCAACTTCGCCGATGCTCTGAAGAAAGTTCCGGGCGGCTATGACAACAGCTTTGTCGTTCCTGGCACAGGTCTCCGTGCTATGGCTTCTGCCCGTTCACGCAGTACCGGGATTCGTTTGGATGTCTTTGGCACGGATTGCGCCGTGCAGTTCTACTCCGGCAGTGCTCTGGGCGCACAGTATCCCGGCAAACACGGTTTCAATTATCCGAACTTCAGCGGCTTCTGCTTTGAAACTCAGCATTTGGTTGACTCCGTCAATCATCCTGAATGGCCCTCCAGCCGCCTCGCACCGGGTGAAACCTATCATCAGGTGATTCTCTACAAGCTCAGTGTGGAGAAATAAGCCGGTCGGCAATATCCTTTGCCGGGGGACGCTTGCGTTTTGCGTCAGCACCCCCTTAAAACGCATTTTTAGCGGATGCTTTCATGGTATCTCTTCCTTTGCGGAGGAGATGCCTTTTTTGTTTTCGATGTATGGGGCAGGGGGATGCAGTCCGCAGACGTGTACGAAAAAGGACACAGCTGCGGTGCCGTGACCTGAATATTCCTGTCGTTCAGATTTCAGCCCGTCCGACAGAACTTATGTTTTTTTCTCAATCGCAGACCGTTCAGCGTTTGAAACGCCGCAGGAAACGTTCCGTTACGACCTCGATTTCTTCCACGCGGAACAGTTTCGCAAATCCGATCAGCAGGATGCCGTAGAGGATGCCTGACACCGGCAGAATCACATAGATGGAAAACGTTTTGATAACGTAATACCGTATGAGCCATACGGGAATCAGGGGCAGGAGACACACCGGGAGCAGTTTCAGGATTGCCCGAATCAGTTTTCCCGACTTGACGGGATGCTTCTTCATGTGCTGATTGTAGATGGTAAGCAGTGCACAGCTGTTCACCAGCGAGGAAATCCCTGTCGCTATGGCGATGCCTCCCTGCCGGAACGGTATCATCAGGGCGACATTCAACGCGATATTCAGCACGACACAGCTCATGGAAACATACAGCGGTGTCTTCATATCCTGACGCGCCGTAAACGATATGGACGTGATTTTGTACACAGCAAACATCGGGATGCCGCATGCGTACATCATCAGGGCGTAGCTGGTTTCTTTCAGGGCTGTTTCGCCGAAAGCTCCGCGGAAAAAGAAAAATCGGGTAATATCTTCGGGAAAACAGCACATGAATGCGCTGAAAGGCAGCGACACGAATACCAGTACGCGGATGGTGCGGGTGAGCAGTTCCGTGAACTTCCCGTATTCCCGGCTGGCGGCCAGATTGGACATTTCGGTGTTCGCCACCGTTGCAAACGACACCGCAAAAATGCCGATCGGGAGTCCGATCAGGCGTTCTGCGTAGTAGATAGCCGATGGCGCATAATCCCCCACCATGGTCGCGAAAATACGGTCGCAGACCATGCTCAACTGCAGAGCCGACACCGCGATCATCCCCGGAAGAACGAGTTTCCACATCTTCGCAATCACCGGAAAATCATGGATGATGGCCGAGGTGAGTTTCGGTAATGCCCCTTTGCGTCTCAGCAGAAACAGAATGAAAAGGAGTTCCATCATTCCTGAAACCAGAACTGAAAAAGCCAGAACGTGAAGTCTCGGCAGTCCTTCATAGCGCGGACACAGGAAATACAGCCCCGCGATCATGACCAGATTTTGGAGCACTGCGGTCAGCGACGGCAGGAAATATTCTTTCAATGTGTTCAGATAAACGCTTGTCGCTCCCACGATGCAGATGAAGACGATGTACGGGGATACGATCGGCATGACATAACACGCTGTTTTCCAGCTCCCGTCCGGCAGGTATGGCGCAATCAGGTACGGGGGCAATCCGAAAATCAGAGCCAGAACCGTCAGCAGAGCCGTCAGCCAGAGCAGAATGGTGGAAAATTGCTCTTTTGCCCGTTCATAGCCGTCTTCGTGAATGGTCTGGGAAAGAAGCGGGACCAGTGCCTTCCCCAGCTCGCCTTCGCCCAGAATGCGCCGGAAAATATTGGCGAATGTCTGGGCCAGTACCCATCCGGACATCAGCGCATCGCCGCCGATGATTTTTGCCGTCAGGATTTCGCGGCAGAAACCGAGGATTCTGCTGATTGCCGTGGAGATGGCCAGATTGCGGGCGGAGCCCACCACTCGTTCCTGTGCCGCATTGACGCTGGTGTATGGTTGAAATGCCATAAGATTCGATTTTCTGTATCTGTGGAAATTCAGTTGGATGAGCTTTGCTTATCTATTTTGTCTGCATTGCGCGTTCACATGACCGCGTATGGTTCGGATTTTTGCCTTGCTTCTTGGGATTGCATTGCCCGTTACACGGAGAAACGCACGAAAACGCAGTCGCCATCGGCGACCACATATTCTTTTCCCTCGATGCGGAGTTTTCCTGCATTCTTTGCCGCGTTCCAGCCGCCGTATTCCACCATGTCATCGTAGGAAATGACTTCCATGCGGATGAATCCCCTTTGCATATCCGTATGGATTTTGCCGGATGCTTCCGGGGCTGTCATGCCTTGGGTGATGGTCCAGGCGCGTGTCTCCGTGGGGCCGGCGGTGAAGAATGTGGCGTAATTCAGCAGACGGTATCCCGTATGGATTACCTGTTGCAGCCCGCTTTCTTTTGCGCCGATGTCTTCCAGGAATGCCGCTGCTTCTTCCGGTTCCAGTCCGGCGAGTTCTTCTTCCAGCTTGGCGCATACCGGGATGACTTCCATGCCGTGTGCCGCGGCGGTGGCAATCAGCTTCTTGGATATTTCATCTTTCCCGAAAGAACGGAACGCCGCTTCATCCACGTTCGCGCAGACGAATGCCGGCATTGCGGTGAGCAGCTGCAGAGCCGCCATCACCTTGCAGACTTGCGGGTCGGAATGGTCCCACGTCGGGATTTCTCCATTTTCCAGAGCGGCAATGCACTTTTGGGAAAGTTCGTATTCCGCCTTGATTTCCGGATCGCCCGTGCGGAGCAGTTTCTTGCATTTGTCGAATCGTCTCTGGAGAAAATCCAGATCCGCCAGCATCAGTTCGGTCAGAATGAGTTCCAAATCGCGTGACGGATCCACACTGCCGTTCACATGCACCACGTCATCGTCTTGGAAAAGACGCACCACGTGTGCCACGGCATCCACGTTGCGGATATGCCCCAGAAACTGGTTGCCGAGACCTTCTCCCTTGCTTGCACCTTCCACCAGACCCGCTATATCGATGAATTTCAGGGTCGCGGGAACGATTTTCGCCGACTTTTCGATTTTCGCCAGTACATCCAGCCGCGGATCGGGCACCGGCACGATTCCCGTATTCGGTTCGATGGTGCAGAACGGAAAATTCGCGGCAGCCGCGCCGCCGTTGCAGAGTGCGTTGAATAAAGTGGATTTCCCCACATTGGGAAGACCGACGAAACCACATGCAAAACCCATAAGGCAGATACTCCGGTTGAGTGAAATTTGCTGATTCAATCGTCTCTGCCGGTACTTTTTATCGCACTCTTCAGGACTTTTGAATTTTATGTTTTGGGTATCTCTGTTCCGATTTCATGGAGACACCCTTTATTAAATAGGAAATAAATCAGTTGAATAATTAAGTTACATCCTATTACCGTATTTTTCAAAAGAGATATGAAAAAAACTCGAAAAATGATTGTCCCCGCTTTCAAAAAATGTTGATGGAAAGATGGAAAAGCATCTTCGTATGGTTGTCTGATTTGTTTGAGGCGGCTGCGGGAAAGTCTCCGCCGGAAACGCTCTCCTGCAAATGCAGAGTGGATTTCAGTGCTTCCCCTCAGGACTTTTGAGATTGAATCCAAGGTAAAATATGGCTTTTCCCCTGCGGATGAGGCGGTCTTGAAGAGCTTTTCCCACATGTGAAAAAATAACGCAAATATAGCATTTTTAATTGGATATTTTTGTTATTAAGTCTTCTTTTTTTGTACTTTTTTACATTATTTAATGTTTTATCTCAAATTTTTTTCAAAAAATGATGAAAAAATGCGAAAAAAGACTTTCATTTTTCAAAACAGGTGCTATATTAAGGTAATCGCGTATTGACACAATACGATGAAGGATTCGATCACACACAACCATATTCTATATTTTTTCAACGTAAAGGAGCTTGAATCCCTTGAAAATTCTATTAACAGGCATAACGGGCCTTGTTGGAGCATCTGTCGTCACTGCACTCCTCAGGAAACATCCCGATTACAGTGTCGTTGCCGTTTGCCGCGGCAATTCCGCACAGACCGCTCAAGAACGTGCCGAGAAGACCCTGAAAGCTCAGTGCGATTTTGATGGCGATCCCGACTCCTATGATTCCATCATCAGCCGCGTTACCGTCATCCAGGGCGATGTTACCAAAATGCCGTTTGATGAAGTTGCCAAGTACGCACCGTTCGATGTGATGTTCCATTGCGCCGCCGATGTCAACCTGGGCAAGGATCCCGAAGGCAAGACCTACGCCACCAATATGAATGGCACGCTTCAGGCAGTGGAAACGCTCAATCGTTTCAATATTCCTGCTTTCCATTATGTCAGCACAGCTTATGTTGCCGGCAAGAGTGTCGGACGCGTTATGGAAGACTCCATGCCCGCAACCGACTGGGTCAACTCCTATGAACGCAGCAAGTTCAATGCAGAGAAGTATGTACGCGACAATGTGAAGGTTCCGTTCACGATTTATCGTCCGTCCATCATCGTCGGCCGCCTGAAAGACGGTTTGATTCGTAAGCCGTTGGCATTCTACAGAATACTGGAATTTTTCGGCCGCCTGAAAAGCAACCGCGCTCACAAGGCCGGCGTTCCCGCAAATATGCCCATGGACCTCAGTATGCGCATTCCGTCTGCTACATCGGAACTCATTTACTTTGTCCCGGTTGACTACGTTCAGAAAGCGATTTCCACGCTGTTTGAAAAGCCTCAGCATGGCCGCACCTACCACATCACCGGCGACAGCCCGGTAACCACGGAAATGATCCGTGTCGCATTGAGCGAAATCATGCAAGTGTCTGGTCTCCAGCTGGTTGACAAACTGGAGAACCCCACGCGCGATGAACTGCTGGTCAGCCGTATGCTGGAAGATTTGCTCCCGTATTTCACAACGCAGATTATCTTCGATAACTCCAACGTTTATGAAGACTTGGGCGCAGAAGCTCTCAGCTGGAAACAGGATGTTCCGTTCCTCCGCCGCATGGCATATTCCTATTTTAAGCAGGATTATCCGCAGCTGGTGGAAGGAATGCCGATGCCGAACTGATTTCGACATTTTCTGACTCTTTGAAATTCAGGATGGTACAGAAGATTTTGTACCATCCGTTTTTGTTTTTAAATAATCTGTAAGCCGTTTGTAATTCAATAGCTTGTGAGAATTTTTTTATAATTTTCCGTTTTTCGACTGTGAATGGATTATTTGCAGTAACTATATGATATTTCATTCGGTTACATGGCTGTTATTCCATGACGTGAAGTGCCCGTATTTCACTGTTGTGGATTTTGTGCATGATTTCAAAAGCATGAGGTTCCAGCCAGGTATCGCGGAGATGCGATAAGTTCTGTTTTTTCAGCTCGATAACGATTTTTGCGCAAATATCATCCACGATGTCTGCGATGTCTTGAGGTGCTGCTTCCGCACTTAAAATATATTCCAGAGGTTCTTTCATTTCAGATAGTTCCGGCAAATCGCGCATTGCCCGGAACATCCATTTGTAGTAGGGGGCAAAGCTGTGATTCAGCAGGAAAATGAGCTGAACTGCATTCTGCACGAACTCAGCGAGGGCAATCCGGGCGGCACCGGGTTCACCATGGCGGATACAGCGCATGAAGTTGTACTGGCCGCTCTGTGCCATCATAATCACTCTGGCGGCAATCTTCTTGAGGCGGACATCCTCCGGCATCCCGCTGTGAATCTGAACTCGAATTGAGGTCAGAAGACCGGGGCCGTCGCGGAAGATCGCCCCGTTCAGAGTTTCCGCGAAGGCGTAGTCGGGGATATGCAGCCATTCCTGCCAGCTTTGCGGAGCACGGGGGATGCCGATGCGGGCGCGCAGAAAGTGTTCCACCGTGCATACACCGCGTTCCGCCATTCCGAGCTTGCTCCCGGAGAACGGGGCGGATTCTGCCTCCGCGGGGTGGCAATCTTGCAGCAGTTTCCGATAGGCACGGGCGAGGCGGTAACCGAACCGCTCATCATCCTCTTCCGTGATCCACAGGATAAAGCCGGGGCAGAAATCATGGTCGCGGGAGATGTCATCATCGTACCCGAAACACTCCGACCCGCGTCCGGCAAGCCCGGCGGCAATGCGCGGAAGCTCATTCGGGAAATCGCGTTCGAGCATGGGCAGTCCCGCCTGCTCAAACAGGAGTTTTGCAGCTTCAAGACCTTTCATAAATTTCATCCGCCCGCTTGTTAAGTTCCATTTCATCCCGGAAAAAGCCGAGCTGACCGAAAGCCGAAGCACATTTGCGGCAGGTGTGAGCATAATAGCCGTCCCGTTGGGCATCGGGAGAATTAAAACATGCAAGCGCACATTCGAGTTCAGCCTGAATGCGCGGGTCTTCCGGATTCTGATGATTGTAGAGTTCCGCCAGATTCACATGTGTAACAGCGGAGTCCATGAGCCCGCCGCTGTGCTTCAAAATATCCAGAGCCTTGCGGTAGTATACTTCGGCTTGCGGGGTGTCGCCCGTATCGGCATACGCCGCCGCCATGTTATTGAACAGCCCCGCATAGCGGACGTCATCCGGCGGAAGATTGGTATTGTAGCATCGGAATGCCTCGCGGTAACAGTTCAGGGCCTCTTCCGTTTCGCCAAACGATTTCAAGGCCGTTGCGCCGTTCAGCAGGATTGTTCCGGTGCTGACGGTTCCCGTCATGCCAAGCTCACGCATGAGCGCAAAGCCGTCCCGCACCGCAGAAATTCCGTGTTCGCGGTCGCCGGTCATGCGGTAATGCCCCATCATTTCACTGAGAATGGTCAATTCGCCCTCACGATCGCCCGTTTCCTGAGCTTTCTCACGCCATGTGCGCAAATGCCGCCCCAGTTCTTCCATATTTTCACGGTTGAAGAGACGGTCGCATTCAGCGATGATTTCAGGGATGGGGATGCGTTCGTGGTGATGATGAGAAGGATTCCCGCAGGAACAAGGGCGTTCCAAAGGGCATACTGGTTCTTTCCAGTCTTCCTGTTCGAGTATCATATCAAATCTCCGGGATCATGGGCAAAGGGGGACGGCAAATGACGGCGTGTCAGCCGCCTCAAATAATATATCATCATGTCCCTTTTTTTCAACCGGGACTGCCCATAAAATGAATTTGAATCAGGTCGGGACAAACTCCCGTACTTTGGGAGAAAGACGGGAGTTTATCCCGAAATCAATGAAAAATGAGCGAATCCAAGAGTCTTTAATCCTGTAAGATGGGCCGGTGGTTGGGGTATATCCCGGAATCAATGATTGATGATCAAATCCAAACGGAATGAAGACCGAGCTGTTTTCAAAAGTTCTGCTGGTTGCGTTGAATCATCTTTCGCATTTGCCAAGAGAGCGTTTCGGGAACGGTTGCGTTCCCTGCAGTCCTTTCACACTACTACTACAGTTAACTGCTCGAAGATTTTTTTCGCTAATGATTTTTGAAATCTGCTCTAATAGTGAATTAATTACTTGACATTAGCGAGAGATTGAGTATATTATAGTATCCTAAAAATCGTCTAAAGCAAACACGATAGACCATTTTTTCCCCATCAATGAGCAATTTTTCCAAAAATCGTGCTTTTTTTCCTTGATTTATTCAGTGGACGTATTATATTATATACGTCCACTAAGCAAAG
>DCIG01000083.1:0-3339 GCA_002315855.1 Lentisphaeria bacterium UBA1732
CTTCACTGCCGCCAAGCACCAAACAAGGAATACAAACAAAAACGCGTTTCATATTTATGACACAATTTGCAAAAAGCATAGCATTATTTTGTGGTTTTCATCGAAGCGTCAATCTTTTTGTCCCTTCGAACCAAATATAAGCGTCAAACAGTCTCTTCTGTTTTTTGAAACATCAGCAAAGAATTATTAAACTCCCTTTTGTTTTTGTCAAAATTCCAATGCGCATATCCAAAGTCTCGAATCCTATAACTAGCATCGCTATCCTGTGTTTTGTCGCTGACACGTCGAATGATCGCAACAATATCAGCATTCTCTTCGAGTATAGAAAAGACGTTATCATCGCACAGTAATTCTGGCGCAATTCCACGTACTCCCATCGGTGTTGCGATACAAAAGCAACCATGCTGCAACGCCTCGATAGTTTTGATGCATGTTCCGGATCCAGAAAATACCGGCACAACGCAAGCCAAACACTCTGAATACAATGTCTCAAGCGATTCCACAAAACCAAGTACCTCAACGCCATCCATTGCTTGCCACTTACTGCGCAAATGTTCCGGAAGACCTCGTCCTGCAATTTTGTAGTGTAGGCTTGGGTACGCTTGATGAATTTTTGACCAGTACAAATCTATAAATCGATTTACTCCTTCATAATTTGGCCGATGCGATAACAATCCGACCGTTAGCAGAAAAGGAGATTCGTAGTTAACCTGCTTCTGAAAAAAGAAATTATCGCAATTGTCAACAATCGGCAAGTTCAGTATTTCAAAGCACCGAGAGCGAGGGAATTTCTTGCGATGAAATGAATTGCAAATCCACAAAACATCAGCCTTTTCAGCAACAAATCGTTCGTATCTTTGACACAATGATG
This sequence comes from Lentisphaeria bacterium UBA1732, assembly GCA_002315855.1. Classification (GTDB taxonomy): domain Bacteria; phylum Verrucomicrobiota; class Lentisphaeria; order Victivallales; family UBA1829; genus UBA1732. Next base: position 872 of record DCIG01000083.1, read on the forward strand.
TCAAAAATCTTGTAATAAGAGATGTTTTAAAGACTTGCGTCGAATAACATTCGCTGGGTATGTCATCCACATCTAAAATCACTGGTGCCACCTCCCACGCCGTCACATATGCCGCCATGTTCAAATATCGCACAACAACAACATCAAATTTCACGTCTGACCAATATCGGTTGACAACTTTACTGCAATGAAAAACATAAGGAACGATAACATACGGGAAGACTTTTCTACAAATTCCGTTTATCAACCAATCAACTCTAAAACGCTTGGCAAAGCAATGCCAGACCATACGCTTACGCAAATCAACAAACTCATCCTCAGGACGGTAAGCAACTCCCAATGTGTAGACATCATTGTTTTCCGCCAAAAGATCATAAAGCATCTTGGTGCGCTGCTCAGCACCGGTTGTGTGTCTTCTTGGGTCGTGCGCTGTTATAAATAGAATGTTCATTGTATGCGAATTTATTTTTACCGCAGAACGCATTGGGCATTCGAAGCGTTTAACTGCCCCATTATCCAATCAATGTAATTATCCCACGTGAAATATTTCACCGCTTCATGAGATTGCTTTGCCATATATTCGTAATTATTCCCGTACAGTATTTCTTTCAGGACATTACACAAAGACAGAACATCCTCATCATTGACATATTTTCCGAATGCGATGTCGGTTCCAAATTGATTTACAAATTCATCATAGGCGTTTATGACACAAGGCGTGTAAAAGAAAAGTGATTCGACACAACTGCTATATGCGCCCCACCGAACGCTTGGATTACAATAAACTTTGGCATTTAAAAGCAATTCATAATACTTGCCTCGCTCGGAGTGATTTTCTCTTGACAAATATCCGTGGGCAGTCACCCCCTCCCATTTTTCCTTGAATGCTTCCTGTGGAATGCCAATGATATCCAAATGTATTTGCGGATCATTTTTATGCAGAATGTTGAAAGCACTAATCAGCAGTCTTGCGCCCTTAATATAATGTCTTCCACCAATAAAAAGTATGTTTTTACTTTTGTTTTTCTTTTCGATAATATTATTTGGTTCCAAGACCCCATCGTAGAACGAATTTATGACATTAATTTTACTATATATAATATTAGCTTGGGGAAATCGTTTTTTCAAATATGCGTAGGGAATAGAAAACAAACTTATGACTAAACTGGAATTACGAATTGCCTGTTCCTCGCAGTCTATATATTTTTTTTCGAAAAATCGTGGATTTCTAGACTTTTTTCTTTTATGAACCATTCGTGTGGCGTATCATCAAAAATAATTGATGGAATCTTGCTCCATTTATTGTAAAACCCGAATCCCATAAAAACACAAAGAAAAGCATCTTTATGTTGCTTAATGTTTTTCTTAATCACATAGTTGTAATACAAACGCAAAACTAGCGACTTGCACGGAGGTCTCACATTGTCAAATTTAAAAGCAGAAGCCAAAAACAAGGAAAATCTTATGTATATTTTTTGTATTATGGGATGAGCACTGTAATCGACTCTTATGACATTGTAATTCTTACATTCTAGTGTTTTTGAAAATAAATACGGGACATTGCTCCAGAATCTCGGACTGTTTGAATCTCCTGCACCAAAAAACAAAATTTTCTTCTTCATATTTTTGCCCTCACATAATAAAATGTTTGTCTCTTCGTCGGTTTGTGAAAAATATGCTCAAAATTCGTTACGGACACACTTTTGTCCTGTAAAATTTTCCGGAACTGATAGATAAAGTCGGTTTTACGCTATGATAAAGGTACACAAATTCAATCAGGGATGGGGATATCCCAGCCTAAATTCTTCCTTAAAAACTTGATGCTCCAAAGGAAACTGCAGTTTTTCCAAATTAAGAACAACATACGCAACGCCCAATATGTCAACGAATTATGTATCCCTTTAAATTTTTCTGGGGGATCAACATTTATTCTTTTTGTCTCCTGCCACCAAAGTTCAATTAGATCGGATGAAAGTTTCTTGGGGGTAAATCTAATCCAAGGAATGTCACCAACATAGTGGACGCAACCAAGTTCATATATGTGGAAACTACGTATGTGTCCATAGCGAGCCCAAATCCCCCAAACATATGGCAACATTTGCTTCTTGGCGCAAAGTATGTTAAAAACATCCTGCTCCAGCAAACTAGGCATTCCATATTTTGCAATAAAATTTTCAACTTTTTGGCCGAAATTTTCGTCGCGTAACGCCTTCAAATTCAACAAACAAAATCCCATACAGAAATATATAAACAAATTTTTATCAACATCCTTATTGCGGAAGTTGTCCCATTCTTTCAAACGCTCAGCAACATCTTCAGGATTCAATATATCATATGACCCAATAACCTCATAACGATTATCTCGATATTTCCAAACTTCCTCAGGAGACTTCAACCAAAGGGTATCGCCGTCGGCCATAAGCACCCAGTCAATCTCGCATAAAATATTTGGGATATCCAATCGATAA
>DCIG01000083.1:3348-35822 GCA_002315855.1 Lentisphaeria bacterium UBA1732
ACCATCCTCGAGTTATGATATAGGGGATAGTTGCGATACCTTGCGTCATCCATTTCGTACAGTTTGATCTCGGCATTCTTTTTTACATTTTGAATACAAGATATCATAGTATCAAGGATTGCCTTAGGTACTCCTTGATAAACAAAATGGAAAACAATAGAATTGACAACAGAACAATGGCGTACTGCACTAAAAGCAGAAACCAATACTGGATACCAATAGTTACTGTCGAAGCAATAACAAATATTTATGCATCTATTCCCCTCGGTCATTCATCACCTCCATCATATGCAGAACATCATCCCATCTCCTTGCATTTGCTTCCATAGATGTCAATCGATAAAACAGTTCCTTGTTTTCAAGCAATTTGGACGCTGGGAACATCCAGGTTTCTGCATTCTGCAAATGCTGAACAAATTGCTCCACCGTTTCAACGTAATACCCTCGCCCTTTTATCCAATCATAATTGTATCCGCAGAGGTAAATGCTCTTCCCTAAAGCTTGCGCGTACGCAATTGCTCCAAGACCAGTCTGCTTGTCCTCCCCGCACAAATATACATCAAAAACCGAAAACATCCTTATGTATTCATCAATAGAAACTACCTTATCCCATATTGTATAGTGGAAATGGTGGGCATCCAAATAAGAAGTCAGTTGCTGTGCTCGGTCATTCGACGCAGTATAATTATACATAAAGCATAAATCTAGCTTATGACGGTAAGGCTCTAGTTGTTTACTGATGCTCAAATAACTTCGCCGGCAATGCCCGCTGTTACCAATCAGGACCTTGACAGGCGTTCCGTCTTGATAATTTTTTACTGCGCACCCATGCATCGCATGGGAAATTTCTTTTGCAAAATCTACCACATAGGAGACTAAATAATTGTTACGGCGGTGGTATTTTTTTAAGTCTTCAAAATCACCCTGCATAAGGGTCAAAATAACATCCATTTTTCGATATGCAAAAAGATTGATTTTTTGAAGTATTTTATCCTTAATTTTCTCTGGGAAACAATTTTCCGCGCTAGTTCCCCAACAACCCCAGGAAATATGCCGAAAATACCCAAGCGCTATGGCAAACGCAACTAAATTTGAAAAAAAACAGCCGTGGAAAAGGATGCTATCGTTACGATGCTTAGAAAGGAAACATAACAAATCAATGTCTTCCAAACTCAATTGCTCTTTTTTGAAGATAGTCAATAATCTAAAGAAAAGTGGCAGTTTTTGTTTTTTTTGTGAAATGATATGATAATTAGTCTGTCCTCTGTCAGCAAAAAATTTAACATATTCGTCTCTGCAAGAATCGTCTGTCGCATAGATTACAAAATAGTGATTGACTTGGGAGTACTCAATAAAGAAATCCAACATCCTTTTTACGTGGAATGTGAGTTTTCCATTAAAAACATCATAGATCATAATTTTTGACTCCAAATATAGATATTATTTTAAACATCTTTCGCAATTCAGACGGAATTAATCTGCAAGGCAGGCAACCGATAAGATACAATATGCAGAACGCAGGAGCGCCGAGCAACAACTGTGACCACGAGGTGGCGAGAAAGCGCAATCCGAACAACACCACGCCGCCGGAAACAACGCTGATCAGCATAAGCGGCAGCAGGCCTAACATTTGCGTCCATGGCGCATAATTGATCAGCTTGCGGTTCATCCAGCCGTTTTCTATTGCGCATACGAATCCCATTGCCGCTCCGGCAGCGACCATTGCGACAACGCCATAGCGATAGGTAACGAAAATTACGACTGCGCACTGTATTTTTTTGATGATCTCCAAAATCAGGAATACATCGCTGCGTCCGCAGGCGGTGATAATCTGCAGATTGGTCGTATGTAACGGCCAGAAAAGATATTCGATACAGCAAAGGCGTAAAAAGATTACACACGGCAGCCATTTCTCCGTCAGCAGAATTTTGACCAGCGGCTCCGCCAGGATAAAGAGCAGCGTCAATGCCGGAATCACCGCAAACATAATATTCTGTAATCCGCGTTTTGCCAGTAACCGCATCTTTTCGCGATCTGACTGGATTTCGGAAAAAGCGGGAAAAAGAACGCTGCCCAATGTGGAATTGATTACCCCCATTCCGATATTGGGAATCGATTTCCCTCGGTTGTAATAGGAAAGCATCGTCAGATTTGCGATTTTTCCTATGGTAAGCGAATAAATGTCATTGTAAAGCGTATCCAGCAATCCCGAGACGAAAAGTTTCCAGCCGAATTGAAACAAGCCTTTTGCCCGCGACCAGTCAAAGATCCATTGCGGTCGCCATTTGACCCAGAACCAAAGTGAGAGGCCATTGATAACGGCATTCGTCAACTGTTGAATAATCAATGCCCAAACTCCAAATCCTTGATAAGCAAGAATAATGCCGGTCGTTCCGGAAATCAACAGCGATGTCCAGCTGATGCGGAAGCTGAGATGAAAAAGCATTCGTTTATTGAGTAACGCACTTTGAATATTGGAGAAAGAATTGATAATAATGACGAACGAGAGGGTTCGCAAATACAGCGTCAGTTTTGGTGTATGATAGAATATTGCGATGTACGGCGCGGCAAGAAAAAGTAAGCCATACATCACCAGCGCAATCGTGATATTGATGAAAAAAACACTACTGCTGTCGGCTTCGGTCAAATCTTTTTTCTGAATCAACGCAGAACCGAAACCCGCATTGACAAAACAGCCGCACAGCCCGATAAAAACCATCATAATGGCAATGACGCCGAATTCCTCAGGGGTAAGCAGCCGCACAAGGACGATGGAAATCACAAAGGAAATTCCTTGACTTCCAATGCGTTCCAATCCCTGCCAGAAAACGCCGGAAACAATCTTGTGTTTTAATGTATCAGCCATGAATCTTATTAAGTCCTTTTGCCGGAGTTCCAACGGCGACAGTTTTCGTTGGAATATCACGAATGACGGTTCCGCCGGCACCGATGACGGCATCGTCACCGACGGAATGCTCCTCAATCATACAGCTGCCGATCCCCATCATCGCACACTCGCCGATAACGCTATGCCCAGCCAGCTGGACGCCGCCGCATATGTGACAGCCGTCATGCAGCACGGAATCGTGGGAGACGTTAGCGCAGTTGTTGACGATGCAGAAATCCTCGATCACACAATCGGGGTCAATATTTGCCAGCGCACCGATATAACTGCCTGTGCCGATTTTTACACCTTCAGCAATTTGTGCCGACGGATGGATCAGTGTCGGGATGCAAAAAGTTGCTTTCAGCTGCCGTCCCTTGTCCAGCCGCATCCGGTTATTGCCGAATGCGACAAAGACCTTAACTCCTTGCGGGATGTCTTCAAAACGGACGATTCTGCTGCCCAAAAAGGCGGTACCGACCCGTTCTAATGAATCTTCCCAAAATCCGGCAATCTCATAACCGCAAAGTCTTGCCGTTGCAGCAATAACTTTGGCGTGCCCACTTGCCCCATATATGAAAATTTTATTAATCATAAAAAAAGATTACATCAGTAAATACAATAAAAAACTAAAATGATTTACAGATGATTTCCCCAATACGAATTACATCGGATTCACTAAGATTGAAATATAAAGGAAGGCAAAGTATACGCTCTGCTAAAGATTCCGAAAACGGCATCTTTTTATAAGGAACTATTGTTTTATATGTATTTAATGATGGATAGAAATAGCGTCTAGGAACAATATTGTTTTCTAAAAGTTTATCTTGTACAAGTAGTAAATCGGCTTCAGAACGAAATACAACAGGGAAATAGCTACAGTTACATTCGCCTGAAAGCTTTTGAAAGGATAAATCATTGCGACATGAAAGAATCTCTTTATATAGATTGTACTTTCTCTTTCGATCAGCGATTGCTTCTTTAAGATATTTTAAATTTGCTAATCCTAATGCAGCATTCACTTCCGTCATTTTATAATTGGACCCAACAATTTCTACATCTTTGTGATCATTGTATCCAAAAAATCGGAGCATTTGAAGTTTTTTTAATAATTCATTGTTGGAAGTTATGCATCCACCACCTTCCGCAGTATTAAGCATTTTTGTTGCATGAAAACTTGTCGCAGAAATATCCCCGAAAGACAAAAGTGCTTTTCCTTTATATCGACTGCCCACAGCATGGGCACCATCATATATAACCTTTAAATGATATTTTGTAGCAATTGCTTCGATTGCTTCAATGTTACAAGGATTTCCAAACACATGGACAGGCATGATTGCAACTGTTTTATCCGTAATAGCGTATTCGATTTTTTGGGGATCTATATTAAATGTTTCCGGATCAATATCTACATAAACAGGAGTGCAACCTTCATATAATATAGCACTTGTTGTCGCAATAAAAGAAAAGGGCGAAGTAATTATTTCGCCCCGAATGTTTAAGGCTCGAATAGCCGCTTGAATTGCATACGTTCCATTAGTTACTGTAACGATATTATCAAGCATTTCATATTGACAAAAATCATGTTCAAATTTTTGAACCAAAGGTCCATTGTGCGTCATTATACCAGAGGCCCATACCGTCTTCAATAATTCGGTATATTCTCCAAGAGGAGCCAAGGTAGGTTGAGTTACAAAGATTTTTTCCATAATTATTTCCTCGAAATAGATTGAAAATCTTCAACAAGTTTGGCTTGTCGTAAAATATCAGAGTACTGCCTTTTCCTGACTTTATAATCTTTTATACAAGTCATAAAATGGCAAATAGATTTAGAAAAAGCGTCATCACTAGGTAAATCTCGCGTTTCAACACTTTTTCCCTTTCGGATAGTAACTGAAGGAGTAAAACCATCTGGTGCGGTAAGAATACGTCCTGTATATAAACATCCTATGCTCCCCCATATCTCCAGTTCACATTTATAATCATTGTCCATTCCAAAAGCAAGCTGGGCAGTTATTCCATCATCATTAACCATCGTTGCGCTACCAAATGTATCTACATCAAATTCACCGACATTATTAAGGTTGGCTGTCTGAATCTTTGCAGACTGACCAAGAAGATGACAAGCATACCTAATTGTATACCCTCCACAATCCAATAAAGCCCCTCCACCCAATAGTTTATTATAACGAAAATCATTAGTACCACGATGAGGAAAACCAAAACTTATACGAATCAGCCTGATTTCACCTATTTCACCCGACTTGATCAGATGATCAATTGAATCTATTTGCTCATGAAAAACAAACATATAGTTTTCATGTAAAGCAACATTCATTCGTTCCGATAATTTTACAAGATTTTCAGACAGGGTTAATGATGTCGTGGCAGGTTTTTCTACAAAAACATGTTTTCCCTTTTCTATAGCTTTCTTTGCCCATGGGAAATGCAATCCAGGGGGAAGTGGAATATATATTGAATCTATTTCATCGGTTGAAAGCAGTTCATCATAAGACTGAAAAATCTTTCCTCCGTACTGTTCGATAAAACTGTAAGCTTTATCTTTTTCTGTTTGCTGTTGCTTTTTTATTTCATTTGAAGAAACAATACTAATTTTATCTCCAAACCACTCTTCAGGAGAGGCAATACCAATCCCAGCAAATGAAAAAAGATTTGTTTTTTTAAGTGCTGGCATAAATCTCCTGAAAGCAATTTCAGAAGGACAAAGAACTGCAATATTCATGTTTTGTATCCTCCTTTTTAAGAAGTAAGTAGATTTAAAGTAGCTAACAAACTTCGTAATTGGATATTAATATAATTATTGAATTTCAGCATTTCTCGAAGTTGCCAAAGAGTCATCCAACGATAGTTTTCTGGAAGATCCTGATCAGGAAAGTTTTTATCTGCTATTACCAAGATATTCCGATTTTGTTCCCGATAAAATCTTCCTCCTTCTTCAGACTGATTACAATCAAATATAATATTTTCTTTAGGTGCATTCAGAATATAGTCAAGAAAATATGGCTTTCCTGATCGATAATCCCCTGTTAAACATTGTACAGTAGGAGCTAACTCAATAATATCAAGATTTCCGCATTCTAATTTTGCTTGGACAAGAAAATTAGCAATCCCATTTTCAAAAATTTTTATAATTAACGCACATATCCCATGTTGCATCGGTTGAACCAAAGGTTGACACCATGACGCGACCTCTCGATTCGCAATTGTAACTTGTGCTGCTACAATTCTAAAATAAAGATTATCATCTCGTATAATTTCTTGATCGTTGATGTTCCATTGAGAAACCTTTTTTAAAGGCATTAAACGAGACTTGATAGAATATTTTGTTTTCAATTCTGCAAGCCAAAACATCGTATCTTCAAAATACGAAGATGAATTGTCTCTATAAAGGGATGCAAGTAAAGCTCGTGAATAAAATGTTTTTGCATACTGTATAAGAGGAACAAGTTCATTCCCTGTCCACCCCAATCCTGAAATTACAGTCCTTGTATCCATATTTACTGTATTATCAAAATGCAAAAGTTTTTTTAGTTGTCCCAATGTAACCCATATAAAATCTTCATATAGAGGTATTTCATCCTCAATCTCTATTATGATATTACGATTCCTTTTATGGAAAAAACGCCCACCTTGTTCGGACTGTAATTGGTCAATCCAAATTTTATACTGTCTTGAATTCTTAAAATAATTTAAATAGTAAGGGACTTTTCCTCCATGAACTTGCATATAATTACTTCTTGTAGCCTGCAATGTGGGGGATAATTGTACATGATTAATATTGCCAGGTTCAATCTTAGCTTGTAGAAGAAAACACAAAACTCCGTTTTTTTCTTGAACTATAATCCCAAGAAAACCAACTTCAGGTTGATCAATAATAGGCTGCTGCCAATGCTTTTTTAAAGTCGGTATACCATCTGTTTCAATATCAAGTCCTCTAATTGCAAAAAATTTTCCGCTATCATGCTCTAAATCCCCGTTTTCTTTATTAAAAAACCAATGACACATTTTATTAAAACAAGTAAGTTCTATATCAACCTTTACCGCATCATTACGTTCTTTAAGCCATAACCGAATATCGTCTACCGTTCCCGCTGGACCAACATCTGTCAATAATGAAATAGCTAATTTTAGATTATCTTGTTGATTTTGCATAATTATCACCTAATATCTATAGACATCCTGAAAATTTTCATAAACACTTCCAATATTCATCGACCGTCCTTCTGATTCCCTCATCGAGAGAAATCATCGGCTTCCAGCCGAGTTTATGAGCGCGTGATGAATCCATGAGTTTGCGGTACATGCCGTCCGGCTTGCTGCTGTCCCAGCTGATTTTTCCTGAATATCCGGCAGCAGAAGCAATCTTTTCCGCCAATTCCCTGATGGTGATGTCAGAACCATAACCGATGTTGATGACTTCAGGCTCGCTGCGGTTCTGCATAAAGTAGAAGACAGCATTGGCGACATCATCCACATGGAGGAATTCGCGCAACGGCTTGCCTGTCCCCCAAAGAACTTCTTCCGCACGATTCTCACGGGCGGCCTCGACGAAACGACGTACCAGTGTCGGGAACACATGACCATTGACAAGGTCGTAGGTGTCGTTCGTTCCGTAGAGATTGCACGGCATCAGGCTGATGGTATCCCATCCATACTGTCTGGAAAGATACAGGCAAAGTTTGTAGCCGGAAATTTTTGCCAAAGCATATCCCTCGTTGGTCGGCTCAAGCGGTCCCGTCAGAAGATATTCTTCCTTAATCGGCTGCGGTGCCTGACACGGATAAATGCAGCTGGAACCGAGGAAACAGAATTTTTTCACCTGATGCAGATAGCTCTGCATGATGACATTATTCTGGATTTCCAGATTTTCCAGAAGAAATTCAGCACAATGCGTCTTGTTTGCCATGATTCCGCCGACCTTGGCGCCGGCAAGAATCACATAATCCGGCTTCTCGATGTCGAAGAAATCTCTGACGGCCTGCTGATTGCGCAAATCGAGTTCAGCATGTGTGCGTTTCAGGATATTGGTATATCCTTCGCTTTCAAACTTGCGGACACAGGCGCTGCCGACCATCCCGCGATGACCGCAAATGAAAATCTTTGCATTTTTTTCAATCATCGTCAGAAGCCCGTTTCATAGTACGGATGATCAAGCAAACGCATGTCTCCATCCGTCATAATTCTGACAAGCTCTTCAAACTTCACTTCAGGTTCCCAGCCGAGGACGCGTTTTGCCTTTGCCGGATTTCCCAGAAGCTGTTCCACTTCCGCCGGACGGAAATAACGCGGATCAATCCGAACCACAATTTTTCCTGAAGACTTATCGATGCCGACCTCGTCAACGCCTTTTCCTTTCCAGACAATCGTATGTCCGAGGTGTCCAAACGATTTTTCAATGAATTCGCGCACGGTGTGCATTTCCCCGGTCGCAACCACATAATCGTCCGGCTGATCCTGCTGGAGCATCATCCACATCATGCGGACATAGTCTTTCGCATACCCCCAGTCGCGCAGGGAATCAATATTTCCCATATACAGACAATCCTGCAATCCCCGATGGATTTTTGCGGAGGCCATGGTAATTTTACGCGTAACGAACGTCTCGCCGCGGCGAGGTGATTCGTGGTTGAAAAGGATGCCATTGCTGGCATGGAGTCCGTATGCTTCACGGTAGTTTTTCGTAATCCAGAAACCGTAAAGTTTCGCAACAGCGTATGGACTGCGCGGATAGAACGGAGTTGTCTCACTTTGCGGGACTTCCTGAACTTTGCCAAACAGTTCCGAAGTGGATGCCTGATAGAAACGCGTTTTCACCTGACTGTCCTTAATCGCATCCAAAAGACGCAAAACACCCAAAGCATCCGTATCGGCAGAATATTCAGGCGCTTCAAAACTCACCTGAACATGACTCTGTGCACCGAGATTGTATATTTCATCCGGCTGATACTTTTCGATGATTCGCGCGATATTTGTCCCGTCTGTCAAATCGCCATAATGCAGGAAAAGCCGAACATTATCAAGATGCGGATCCTTGTAAAGATGGTCGATTCGGCTTGTGTTGAATGTGCTGGCACGACGAATGATTCCATGGACTTCATAACCTTTTTCGAGGAGAAGTTCCGTCAAATAAGAACCGTCCTGCCCGGTAATACCTGTAATTAACGCCCGTTTCATTTCATGTTCCTCTCGGATTATTCATACATTTATGATTAAAGGTTTTATAACTCAAATTTGAGGGTAAAGTACATCATTTCAATCGTTCATGTTCTTTTTGAATATTCGGCTGTTTTATGAAACAACTTGAATTTACGGAAAAAGTGTTCTTCACGAGATTCAGGTTAATTATTCAAATGACGAGGAACCACCTTGATTGCGTGTGGAATATCCTGATCCGAAATCAAAATCATATAGCCGCCTCCGCCTGCCCCGGTAAGTTTCCAGCCGTATGCCTGATTCTGATAGGTCTTAATCGCATCAATGACATCCTGAGTCAGCATGGCAGGATACATTTCAAGTTGAGCTTCAAAACACGCTGTCGTTGCTTTTCCCCAACCTTTGACGTCATGAGCAAGCATTGACTTCCAGCAGAGTTCTGTTGCTTTCGCCAGTTTTTCCGCACTCTCAGAATTAATACTGGTATTGCTTAATACATCATAATCAAACCGGCGCTGCGGAAGCTGAATTAAATAAAGATGCTCCGCAATAAAGTTCAGCGTTTCATCATCCGTAATACTGTCAATCGAAACAGGCCAGTATCCATTCTCATAATTCAGTTTATTCAGTCCCGGCAAAAGGATTCCCAGCTGATCTTGTGAACCGCTGACTGTCTTTGTTCCCGGCGGATTTTCCATGCAGAAAATCAGCTTGGCAAGCTGTTCCCGATTCCCTGCCGGAATTTGCGTTTGCCACAGTTCAATGGCTTTCTTGCGGGAACTTGTTGCCATGCCGCTTTTGTCATTGAATTCCATGGTCGGTTCAATTGACATCACTATCACCGATCCCGGAACCAGTGAATTAACACTCGGCTGATCAAGCCAGCCTCCGCAGAGTTCCACCCGATACGGGATTCTGCATTCCTGACGCAGTGCCGTAGTCGAACGAACAGGCAAACCTTCTTCGGGAACACGTTTGCTTACGATAAGCTGAATCCCCAGCTCTTTGCAAAGGGCCTCCTTGGCTGGTGTAAAACCATCGGTATTCACAAAGAAAATATCAGGACGAAGCTCGCGGATTTCCCGATCGAAATCCATGATACCACTGCCGGAATTAATCCATGCGTCTTTGACATAACGAATGGATTTCACCATATAAAGGCGTTCCGCATCGCTGTTGATTGTCTTGCGTCCTTTCAGTCCGTATATCGTCTGATCAGAACCAAGTCCGACATACAGGTCGCCATACGAGGCCGCTTCTTCAAAAAATGCCACATGCCCCGAGTGAAGCAAATCATAGCACCCTGAAACAAATACTTTCTTCGGCTTCATAATCGGTATCCTTTACGCCTTTTTTGCTTGCTCCTTGGACGGCATATTCTTTTCATCTTCCGGGTTTGCTCCATAACGCGCCCCATACCCGTAGCGGGAACCGTAACCATATCCGTAACCATACCCGTAACCATACCCGTAACCATATCCGTAGCCATACCCGTAACCATATCCGTAGCCGTAACCATAACCGCCGGCAGCAGACGCATATTGATTCAGTACGACACCGGTAATGTTCAGTTCAAGCTCTTTCAAACGGGCGACCAGTTTCTTCAAAGCGCCGAACGATGTCTTGCGCGCGTTGGCTATGATGACAATATCGTCTGCATGTTTTGCCAGGACCAATGCGTCAGCAAGAATTAATGCCGGCGGCGTATCAATGATGATATAATCATACTTTTCGGTCTGTTCTTCGATGAATCCGCTCTCACTGAACAGCTCAATCAATCGAAGCGGGTTCGGAGGAAGCGTCCCCGGAGTAATAATATCCAAACTGGTGTTGTTTACATTCCGATGAATCACTTCGTCCAATGTTTTTGTTCCGATAATCAACTCGGTAAGTCCCGAAGAATGCTCAAAACCGAAAAGGTCAAAATGATTTCCTTTTCGAATATCAGCATTCAACAACAGCACCTTTTTATTCTTTTCAGCAAGGAACTGTGCGAGAAACGATGAAATCAGCGTCTTGCCTTCATTCGGATTTGCGCTGGTCAGCAAAAAGACATGTGCTCCATTTTTCTTCTTCGCATTGGAATACTGCAAATTGGTCAGAAACAACTGGAAATCTTCATAGAAATGATTGAAATTCGATACGGTTTCATCATTCAGAGATACTTTGAATGCCTGATTACGATATTCTTTGTGTTTTCTCATTCGGATCAGAGCCCCCAGATAAGGCACTTCAAGCTCCCTGGTAATCTGACCGGAAGATGAAATACGGTCATGCAGCATTGCAATCAGGACAAAAAGACCGAACGTTAAACCTGCACCGACAAAACCGGCGAATCCGCTCTTTCTCACAATCCGTTTACTGACCGGCGCAGGTTGAAGTTTGGGGTTGTCAAAAACACTGATTTTGTTTAACCCTAATTTTTCCTTCAGTGTATCCATATACACCTTGCAAATCACATCTGCAACATAAAGTGCCAGATCTTTGTCAACGGAAAATACCTCGCATTTGATAAAATGTGTTTGACGGCTTACCGAAACGGACGTCCGGTATTTGGAATGAACACCGGGAACATTCGGATACTGCTCCGTTATTCTATCTGCAACCTGAGTTCTTACATAATCCGTATCCATTAACATCTGATAGTCATTCAGCATCCTGTCTGCAAGCGTTAAATCCTGACTAATCAGCTGTGTTTCCGTGCTGTTCGAAGTAGCCTGAGTCGTCTCCTTATCGACATCTGTTGAGGTATAATCCCAGGCAAACAGCAAAAATTCAGCCTTGTACGTATCCTCAACAAAATATTTGACGAAGATATATGTAAAACATGCAGCAAACAATGCCACCAATACAACATACGCGTATTTGCGTCTGAATACCTGCCACAGGAACGCGATATCGACATCACTTGGATTTCTCATTTTATCTTTCCCTGTAATTTATTCGTAAAGTCTTACGGAACTTTTCGAGGTTGTTTTGGGGTTGTGGATTTCTTCCAACGGCACAAAATCTTTACCATATTTGGAAACTTGAACTGTTCCATCATTCAGCAGCATCAAACGATAGTTGCCTGCATGATTCCCTGACGCATCCATAACCAATGGATTTTTTGAATTTGAATTCATGTTTACCTCTCCCCCTGCATATTCATAATGCTCCATCCCGTATGCAAAATAAACATCCTTTGGAATTTCGAGATTGCTTAATGAATCAGGTAAATCCCCACTATGAGTTTCAGCATAGCTTGAAAGAAGCACATAGAGAGATTTCAGATCATTGATACACCGGTTTCGGGCTAAAAGTTCCATGTTATTTGCCGGACGCGGTATCGCAAAAATAAGCGAGGCTATTAAGGCCGGTAATGCTTTGAGAAAATGTTCCAGGAATTTCTTATTCTTTTTGAGATAATCAGAACCTGTCAGAAAAACAATCACTGCAATGGCAATCCACATAGGGATTGTTTGAATTCGATTCAGATGAAAAACCGTATATTCTTGGATTTGATAATAGTTTTCAGCCTTCAAAAAAGGTGAAAATCCTTTCAGTAATAAAACTGCACGTCTCTTTAAGAGCAATTCAAAAAAGATTGCAAGGAAAAAAACAACATAGCAGAGAGAATATCTTACATGAAATATGTTTTTCAAACTGTCTTGAAAATCTCTCTTGCTTCGGAAAAGATTATTTAAAATATGATGGGAATGATGATGGTGGTGATGATGCTTGTGCTGATGAAAATTTGAATGCTGTAATGAAATGTCTGAAGATAAGGAGGAGTTGGCATTTTGATTCACTGTATCAGGCAAAGTCTTTCTAATATCTTCCATTCCACAGCTTTCTTGCGGGAGATTTGAAGCAAACATATGTGAGTGAATCCTTGTCCTGCAGAATTGTCACAATAATCAAATAGATGCCAAATTGAACTCAAATTTACGATATGAAAGCTTTTTGCTATGTTTAAAGAACATAGCTGTCTTACGAACAGATGCCATTCACAATCGAGGTAATTTCAAAAGTTTTGGCTCAATCATATTTGTGGACAATAAAACGAAAATCTTTCCAGCGCGAAGCGATGCTCTTTTGCACTGCAAAAAAGCATCACAACACAAACCCGGCTGCTCACTTTATTGTTAAAATCATTTGAGTCAACATAAACAACGAAAGCCGGATAAAATGCGGATAATCACAGCATATCGTTATGAGTCTGGAATTTTACATTCACGCTCATTTTTTTATATTCGAATAAAACTGAATGATTTTAAGAATCAGTTTACACTATTTCCGTACATCAGCTTCCTTTTGAACGAATACAAGAAAAACAATATACATAATTACTTCTGTTCATTACTATATCACTCTATCATATAAAAATCAAGTAAAACCAAGAAAAATCGCCGATATTTCTCATCAATTAATCAAAAAAGTAAAAGCATACCCATGAAAATCCGAAGTAAGCGTTTCGTGAAAGGAATGGCTGAGCATTTAATAAAAGATGGTTTTTGCAGAGAAAACAGCGTTCTGTACGGGGGAATTTTTTGGAAGAAATACCCCATTTTTTTGAAAGTCCAAGGACTTTGCCGGAGAAATTCTCCGTTTCTATGGGAGTAATAACGCGAAGTGAGCAAAAAAATATCAGTTTGAGGATAAAATTTCTGGAGCGTCTTGAAAAACGCCTCAAAGAATCCGCAACTTCCCATCTGACAGGTCGTGCCGGATTACAAACGTAATGCACAATGAAAAATCCCCGGTCCGCATCAGATGCAGTACCGGGGACATAATCGGAAGTTTCTGCCATCGGAATCATTACAGCGGCAGAGGTATTCTGAGGATTTCTTACTTCTTCTCGTACTCGTTTTTCACTTTGTCTGTACGGAACGGATAGGCAGGGAAACCGTCTTTGTTGCAGAGGTTCACATCGCCGCGATACATGACGTAGGCGAAACGAACTGTCTTGGGTTCCGCGACCTTGTCGGAGGAAACTTCAACGGTATCGCCAACAATCTTGGCATTGGCCCAGACGAATTTGCCGTCTGCGCCGGCAATTGCAAAAGCTCCGGGTTCTTTGCCGTCAAGAGTGGAAAGACCTTTCCCGACGTTCTTGAAGTAGATGACGCACTTGCTGCCTTTGATGTCCATGTGATCATAGACAGGACCGGCTCCGAGTTCACCGCCCATGAACTTCCATTCCACCAGCTTGGCGAGACGATAGCCGAGAGTCTGTTTGTCGCGCGGATGAATATCGGACTGATCGCCGATGTCCATCAGGGGGAGGCTGACAACGTTATCAAAGACATAGGACATTTCATCCTGAATTTCGCGGGTAAGCGGCCAGCCTTCGACCTTGTCCATCGGGGGCTTTTTGGTCCAGGCATCTTCAGGAAGACGGTTCATCGGGGTCCACTGTTCAAAACCGGCAAGCTGGCAGATTACGAACGGCATCTTGGGATTGTTCCACTTTTCGCGCCAGCCGTTGATGAGCATCTTGTTCAGATTGTAGTAATCTTTATTGCCGGTATTGGATTCGCCCTGATAGAAAAGCACACCATTGACAGTATAACGAGTCCACGGATGAACCATGGCACCGTACATTGTGCCGGGGAATTTCTCGCTGGAGTACTGGCCGCCGCGGGGCTGTCCGTTCGGGACCGCAGCTCCGGCGCTCTTGGCTTCTTTGATCTGATTGGCTTCGGGGCGGTTGTTCTTGGCAAATTCACTGTAGGGAATAAAGGTCTCAATATTGACTCCCCCCCAGGCCGTCATGACCAGACCGACGGGAATATCCAGATCCTTCTGAAGCTGACGGGCGAAGAAATAGCCTGCCGCGGAGAAATTAGGCACGGACGCGGGGCTGCATTCCTGCCAGAAACCGCCAACGACTTCCTCGAATTCAGCTCCGGGAGCTTTGGTCTTCGGAACTTCATACAGGCGGATGCGCGGATAATTGGCCGCAGCAGCTTCCTGGCGATGGTTCTTGATCTGAATCATGGTGTTGCCGGTACTCACAGGGAGTTCCATATTGGACTGACCGGCACAAATCCACACTTCACCGATGAGGACATTGTTGAAAGAGATTGTCTCTTTCCCGTCGGTAACTTTCACCGTGTACGGGCCGCCTGCTTCCTGCGGTTCGACTTGAGCTTCCCATTCGCCTTTTGCATCGGCCTTGGCGGTGGCAGGTTTTGCTTTCGTGCCATCAATCGTAACGGTCACGGTCGTACCGGCATCGGCTTTTCCTGAGATGCGGATCGGAGCGCGTCTCTGAAGGCACATGTTACTGCTGAAAATCTTGTGACAGGAGAGCGATTCCGCATACGCGCTGGGAAGCACGAGGAGAGCAGAAACCGCGGCAGCAAGGAGGAAAACAATTTTTTTCATTGGAAATTCTTTCCTGATGGTTGGGTTATGTGTTCGAGTAGGATTTCGGATACGGAGGCGAATGAAAAACAAACTTCACCCGCAACTGCATTTATATCAATATATATCCCATGCCTGATAATTTCAAGGAGATTTTTAGTATTCTCTCATACGTTGCAAACTATACTGTCCCCTGTTTGGGATTAACAGTATAATATGGCTCATGATTTAGAAATAGTATCAAACCGGAATAAATCACCCTCGTTTATTCGCCGATGACCCACTTGCTTCCGGGAATCAGCGAGATCAGTTTGACGGCTGTCAGCGATGCGATAAACGTCAAAACGGCTGTTACCGGGATTGCAATGGCAACAGGCAAGGCCGGATTTGCCGGATCGCCGTTCATGATGGCACCGGAAATCGGTCCGAGGAAGAAGATATGGATTAAATACATGCCGAAAGTGAGCTTGGAAATTTTGGTGATGAAGCGCGGCGCCTCTGTTTTCTCGATGCACGTGAACATCAGGAACATCCCGAAAGACGACAGAATCAGGTTCGGAATACAGTAGAGCCATGCCCATTCCAGCAGCGGTGTTTCGATGAGCGTTTGCAGTTCGCCCTTCCACATAAATCCGCCCATGGTAACGGCTGACCCGATGAGAAAACACACCAGTCCCGTGATGAAGCGTTTTTTACGTTCCCACGCGAGGTGTTTGCGGATATAATGCGCCATGACGAGGTAGCCGAGGAAGCCTGAACAGTACCAGAACATGGAGAACTGATTCCAGAAGCATTCGCCCCACACTTCGGGCGTAATGAAAAATTTAATCCACGGTGCAAAGGAAGAAATCACGAAAAGCCCGATAAACGTCAGCTCTTCTTTCGCGGTGGCACGTTCCAGCCACGGAGAAATCACGGGGATGATCAGGTACAGACTGATCAGCGGGTACATGAACCACAGATGTCCGCCGGACATCGGGAAATTGAACGGGAGAATTTTCGCGGCTGCCGCGGCGTCTGACCAGCTGCAGTCTCCCAGAATCGCTGGCACAAAGGTATAGAGCAGAAGGAAGCATACAAACGGCGGCAGAATGTGCTTGAAGCGTTTGCGGTAAAACTGGTGCATGGTTACGCCGGGCTTCAGCGGCACCAGCAGAAACGCCGAAACAATCATGAACAGCGGCACGCAGCTGCGCGCACAGAATCCATCGTAAAACGCCACGCAGAATCTTGCGGCCGGAGTCGTGAGATAAGACACGATTCCCTCTGCCTGTACCGAGGCAGGCGGTGCGTAATAAGGTTCGCTGGAATGCACAAGCATGACCAGAAAACACGCGAAAATGCGCAGATAGTCGATGAAAACGATTCGTTTTTGTTCCATTTTGGTTCCTTCATAATGATTGTAAAACAGGATGTCTTCAGGATGCTGACATTTTGCTGAAAGAAAACTGCGCCGGAAACAGACACTCTGCCTCTTCACGCTTCTCTTGCCGTTCATAAATTCTGAAGCACGTTTAATATACTCCGTTTCCGCGTAATTACAACTTTCCATCCCTGTTTTCTGTGAAATATGTCCTCATTTTTTACAGACACCTCTCAGGCTGTATGGGGGCTCGCTGTACATCATCTCCGTTTTTCCGCAGTGCATCTTCCGCGGCAGGGTCAAAATCAGCTCATTTCATCAGCACGATTCTCCGGACTTTCTCATTTGCTCC
The DNA here is from genome assembly GCA_002315855.1 of Lentisphaeria bacterium UBA1732. GTDB lineage: Bacteria > Verrucomicrobiota > Lentisphaeria > Victivallales > UBA1829 > UBA1732. The sequence goes on from DCIG01000083.1 coordinate 20,473, forward strand.
CTTGCATTTTCGTATTTCCATGGCATATTATTGACAACATACAACTCCATTTTGCTTACGGTGAATCATGAAAAAAATCAAAATAACAGTCATTCGCATGGCGTGTTACAAGGACTTGATGGCGAAATACGAAAATCCCATCGAACATGCCTGCGACCTTCACGAAGGCCGGGTTTTCATTGCCGACGGCTGGCAGAAACCGGACGGACTTTGCGACAGTGCATGGCAGAGCATGTCCGCATTCGTCATGGCATTGGCACACGGCGGCGAAAATTTCTATGACGGCTGGATGAAAAATCCGAAAAGCGCCATGATTTCCTGCAACGATGGATTCCGTCCGGTCAGTTTTCTCATCGAAACCGTGGACGAAAACGCCTGATTCCCGTCATCCCCGTGTTCTCCGGAAATCAAAAAACGCATCACTTCGGGCAGCTCCCCGCGAATGATGCGTTTTTTCGTGTCTTGCAGATTTGGTTTGCGGAAACTTATTCAGCGGATTTCCGTCCTGTCATCTTTTTGGGACGGACAATCCGGTCGAATGTCTCTTCATCAATCAGCCCGCTTTCGAGGGCGGCTTCTTTCAGCGTCAATCCTGCCTTGTGCGCATGTTTGGCGATGGCGGCGGCGTTGTCGTAACCGATGGCAGGCGACAGTGCGGTAACCAGCATGAGGGAACGCTGGACCAGTTCGCGAATGCGTTTGGTATCGGCTTCCAGCCCGTCCAGCGCGTAACGGATGAACGAATGAATGGAGTCGGTGATCAGGCGCACCTCTGTCAGCAAATCGAAAATCATGACCGGCTTGAAGACATTCAGCTCGAAATTCCCCTGTGCCCCGGCGAATCCGATGGCGGTATCCAGTCCGACAATTTGCGCGCAGACCATGGTCATGGCTTCGCACTGCGTCGGATTCACCTTGCCCGGCATAATCGATGACCCCGGCTCGTTTTCAGGCAGTCTCAGTTCGCCCAGCCCGCAGCGCGGACCGCTTGCCAGCCAGCGAATATCGTTTGCCATTTTCATCATGGCGCAGGCCAGCACCTTCAGCGTGCCGCTTGCGGCGACAATCGCGTCATGGGATGCCAGCAGTGCAAATTTGTTTCTTCCCGATACAAACGGCAGTCCCGTCTCTTCCGCAATTCGTGCGGCGGCATCTTCCGCGAACCCTTCCGGCGCGTTCAGTCCGGTGCCCACTGCGGTTCCGCCGAGCGCGAGCTCGCAGAGTTCCGGCAGTACGTTTTCAATGCGGACAATTGCATCCTCGATTTGAGCCCGGTAGCCGGAAAATTCCTGTCCCAGCGTGAGCGGCACTGCATCCTGTAAATGAGTTCTCCCGATTTTCACGATGTCGGCGAACTCTTTTTCCTTGACGGCCAGTGCGTCGCGGAGTTCGCGCACTGCCGGAAGCAGATTCTTGCTGAAAGCACACGCCGCAGCGATGTGCATAGCTGCGGGAAAGGTGTCGTTGGAAGACTGGGAACGGTTGACCTGATCATTCGGATGAACGGGCTTTTTGTCGCCGCGTTTTCCGCCGAGCAATTCATTGGCGCGGTTTGCAATCACCTCATTGACGTTCATATTGGACTGTGTGCCGCTTCCGGTCATCCACACTTTCAGCGGAAATTCGCCGTCCAGTTTCCCGTCCAGAATCTCGTTGCAGGCGGCGGCAATGGCGTCCGCCACTTCTTTCGTGAGCGATCCGTTTGCCAGATTTGCCCCGGCACATGCTTTTTTCAACACGGCAAACGCAAGAATGACTTCATGGGGAATCAGATCCTGCCCGATATTGAAATGAATCAGAGAGCGTTGTGTCTGTGCGCCCCAGTAATGTTCAGCGGGAACGGCGATTTGCCCCATGCTGTCGGATTCCATGCGTTCTGCCATATTGATGATTCCTGTCCGAAATGATGATTATTCTTCTTTTTTGAGCTGGTCGATGTCTTTCTGAACGAATTTCACGACCGTCTCGAAGCGTTTTACGTTTTCTTTGTCAACTTCCATCAGGGTCTTGTGCGCGTCCAGTACGGTCTGGGCGTTTTCAGCGCGGGACAATACCGCATCGCTGTTGGCGGTTACGATATGACCCGGCTGGACAACTCCTGTCTTGAACTCAAGCACTCTCTGGAGGCCAAGCCCTTTCAGCAGTTTGGTGTTCTGTTCCGATGCATTGAAAATCTCCGTCGGCGCATTTTTTTTGCGTCCGGTCAGAGCCAGCATTGCAATCAGCCCCATGAATGTGCTGTCCATCCACTCGCATTGTTCCAAATCAATGACGATTTTCGTCAAAGATTCTGTTTCCAGTGCTTTCAGCAAGTCACGGACAGGTGCCGCACAGGCAAATGATGCGTTTCCGCTTACCTTCAGATAATGCTCGCCTGCACTGCGCGAAATCGATACAGTTCCGATTTTCATTGTTCCAAAACCTTAAGTTCAAAATGATCCGGTTCCAAATTCCTTGGCTCGGTTGTTATTCTTTCACGAGGACAGCCTTGATACGGCGGACGCCGCGGCTGGAGCTTTCTTCTTTCTGAATTTTGAATCCGCCCAGCTTGCCGGTGTTGGTCGCATGAGGTCCGCCGCAGATTTCCTTGGAGAAATCGCCGATGCTGTATACTTTCACCACATCTCCGTATTTGTTGCCGAAAAGACCGATTGCGCCTTCTGCGTATGCGGCATCCGGGGACATTTCGCGGCAGTTCACCGGATAATCCGCCTTGATGGCATCGTTCACGATTTTTTCCACTTCGGCGAGCTGTTCCGGGGTCATCTTGTCGGGGTGCGAGAAGTCGAAACGCAGCCGCACGCCGTCGATATTGGACCCTTTCTGCGCCACATGGTCGCCCAGCACCATGCGCAGGGCCTTGTGGAGCAGGTGTGTTGCGGTATGGAGTTCGGCGGATGCTTCGGAGTGGTCGGCGAGACCGCCCTTGTTCTGACCTTTTTCTGCGGTCTGGGAATCCGCGATATGTTTCTGGCGGGCTTCTTCGTAGCCTTTCATGTCCACGGAGAATCCTTTTTCCTTTGCCATTTCGATGGTCAGTTCAATCGGGAATCCGTAAGTCTCGTACAGGTTGAAGGCATTGCGGCCGGAGATGACTTTGTTTTTGACCATTTCGGGCACACGTGCCACCATCTTGTCAAATTCGCGCGTTCCGCGTTCCAGAGTGCGGCGGAAGGTGTCTTCTTCGCGGGTGAGCTCGGCTTCGATGTTCGCTTTGCCGTTTTCGAGTTCCGGGTATGCTTCTCCGAAAATACCGATGACCACGTCTGCAATCTGCGCGGTGAAGTCGCCGGTGATTCCCAGCTTGTTGCCTTCGCGGATGGCGCGGCGGATGATGCGGCGCAGTACATATTCACGTCCGTTTTTGTCCGGCAGTACGCCGTCGGCCATGATGAACACTGCCGCACGGATATGGTCGACAATGATGCGTTCCGATGCGGTGCGGACAGAACCGTCATGGGTTATGCCGCGGATTTCATCCAGCTTGGCGAAAAGCGGCAGGAAAAGCTCTGTTTCGTAGCAGTTGTCCTTCCCCTGCAAAATGGCGGTAACTCGTTCCACGCCCATGCCTGTATCCACGTTCTTCTGCTTCAGCGGCTCGAATGTCCCGTCGGACTTCTTGAAATACTGCATGAATACGTTGTTCCAGATTTCCACCCAACGCTTGTCGGAGGGATCGAATACTTCCGGTGCGGGTTTCGGACCGGTCCAGTAGAAAAATTCCGTATCCGGACCGCACGGTCCGGTCAAGCCTGCCGGTCCCCACCAGTTGTCTTTCTTCCCCAGCTTCGCAATGCGTTTTTCGCTCACGCCGTGCTTGCGCCATTCTTCGTATGCTTCCTCGTCGAACGGACAGTCGGCATCCCCCGCGAAAACCGTGAATCCCAGCATTTCCAGCGGGAAATTCAGATATTCCGGCGAGGTCAGAAATTCAAAGCTGAAATTGATTGCTTCTTTCTTGAAGTAATCTCCCAGAGACCAGTTGCCCAGCATTTCGAAGAAAGTCAGGTGCACAGGATCGCCCACATCATCGATATCGCCCGTGCGGATACATTTCTGGACGTCGGTCAATCTGTTTCCCAGCGGATGCTTTTCGCCCAGCAGATAGGGTACCAGCGGGTGCATTCCGGCTGTCGTGAAAAGCACGGTCGGGTCGTTGTCCGGCACCAGGGATGCACTGCGGATGACCGCATGATTTTTACTTTTGAAAAATTCGAGAAATTTTGCGCGGAGTTCCGCAGCTGTCGTAATCATTGGGCTAAAACCTCCATTGATATGAGAATTGTTTTGTTTGCATAACCTGCGGAATGAACTGCTATGGCGGAGAAAATCATTCTCATGCCCGTTTCGTTTCAGTCATTCCTGTATTTTTTCCACTCAAAAGACGGCACTTTTCATAAACCGCTTTTGATTCATCGAATCCCCTTGTTTCTGACAAGTGCATTCTTATAATATAAAATACATCTTATTCCCGTATTTTACAAGTTCTTTTCACCGGCTTCGGCGGTTCTTTTTCAGAATATTCCACGGTTTGAACCGGCTCCCCGCAGTAAAGCAGTCCCCCGTCTGCATCCAAATCGAATTTCCCGCTTGCAAAATCGTCTGCCGCCTGCGGGAAAACGATTTGGTCGCCGCGTTTCTTCAGGACTTCGATATTCGCCAGTGCGGTACAGGCCAGCAAATCGTTTTTGTACTCCGCCGCTTTCTTCCCGGCACGGGCAGCTTTGCATTCCTCAAATTCTTCCCTTGCATGACCGCCCAAATCCAGCGGCAGTGCCTCGGAAATCCCCAGAATCGGTCCTCCGTCAATATCTCCCTCCGCCGCGTGAAATGCCTGTGCCAGAATCACGCTGCTCCGGATATGCGGAAATCCTTTCAGAATCGCATTTTCGGTCGGCTCCCGGTGCAGTCCCGTGAAAATCCTCCGTCCATCCTCCTCGACCGTCAAATCCCCCGGATGAACATTCAGGCATGGCAGACACGTTGTAATGTTGGAAAGCGGAACAAATCCCGCCAGCAGTCCGAAATCGGGATGAAACGGCTGAATCGTATGCCACAGCTCATCCGTCCATTCATCGCGTATCTCCAGCGCACGCGGTGAGTCCAGAATCGTTTTTTCCAGACCGCGCACCCGGTAGAACTCATGAAGATCCAGACTGACGCATGGCAGTCCGTACTCCTCTGCGAGTTCCTGCGCCCGAAAACACGTCTTGGGACGGTCCGTTGCGATGACGCACGGATTCCACGAAGTATGAACTCCCGTTCTCCAATCTCGCAGAAGACACTCGGCATTCGTGCCCGAACCGCTCATGAAAATGGCTCCTGACGGCTTTTTAGCAAAACTTTTAAAGAAATTTTGATTCATTTTCTGTCTTTCATTTGAATATTTCATTATCATGGTTTAAAATATAACGCATATCTCTTTTTTTCGCAACCGATATTCGGATTTTTCATGACGGGTTTCTCCGTCCGTTAAGGGTAATGACGATAAAGACGTGTTTTCCGAACTGCGGTTTCTGACCTTTGTCTGTCGCCTCTTGAATCGGGATGCCCTCATCAAATCAGCTTCAACACGGAGTTTACGAATGAACCGACTTAAATGTTCCATTACTTGCATGGCTGTCCTTGCTGTTCATGCTTTTGCGATTGCACAATCTGATGTTTCCAATCCCGCTCAAGTATCTCCTTCTGCTTCATCTGCGCAGAATGCCGTTCAGAAGGTTTCTCCGGTTTCCAAACTGAAAACCTATTCAAATCAGCTCGCTCTCGGAATGAATGCCATCAAGGATTCGGTCGGCAAGACCGGCTCATGGCAGGACAGCTTTGCTTCCGATTTGAAGAAAATGGAAGCAGAGGCCGCTTCCGTTTTCGCTGATATGGACAAGCTCATTGCCGCCAAAAGCAAAAGTGAAGTTTCGGAAATTTCTGCCCGTATCGCATCCGCATCCTCTGATCTGAAAGCAACTGCAAATTCCCTGAAATCCGTTGTCGAAAAAAACAAATCGGATGCTCGGGTGCAATCGGACAAAGCTGTTTCTGAACTCATGACCGCAATCGCCGCTGATGCAGATTTGCTTCGTTCTACGACCAATCGTCTCTCCAATGCTGTTTCCGCCGCCGTGAATGATGCCGACAGCTGGGTCAATACGACTGCACAGGAAATCGCTGACGAGCAGGTCAAACTTGCCGCCGACGTTGCCAAAGCCGCCGCAAAAAACAGCGATTTCGCTCAGCCTGCAAAAGACAGCAGAGCTGAACTTGCCGCCGCCAAAGCCGCTGCGGAAGCAGATGCCAAGGCTAAAGCCGAAGCGGCTGCCAAAGCAAAAGCTGAGGCCGAAGCCGCCGCAAAAGCCGCTGCGGAAGCTGATGCCAAGGCCAAAGCGGAAGCTGACGCCAAAGCCAAAGCCGAGGCCGAAGCCGCTGCAAAGGCAAAACGCGAAGCCGATGATGCCGAAGCGGTTGCCAATGCAAAAGCAAGAGAAGCCAAAGCAGTAGCGGCTGCCAAAGCCAAAGCGGAAGCCGAAGCAAAAAAACAGGCCGAAGCCGAGGCTGTAGCCAAAGCGGAAGCTGATGCCAAGGCTAAAGCCGAAGCGGCTGCCAAAGCCAAAGCTGAGGCCGAACAGAAAGCCGTCAAAGCCGCTCGCGAAGAAAAAGCCAAAGCGGAAGCCGATGCAAAAAACAGTCTTGATACTGCGGCTTCAGCTCCCAATGCGGAACAGTCCTCCGAAAAATCGGATGAACAGCAGTTTGCTCCTGTTTCCGGCAATCAGCCTCAGGAAAAGCCCTTGTTCGGATTCCGCACACATAAACCCGTCAAATATCTGCTGATTGTGGCAAACAACAAAATCCCGAAAGACGTTTTCGCGGATTTCATCAGTCGGGAATACGATGTCCCCTACATTCTGCTTCCTGCCAGTGCGGAAGCTCCTGCGCCCGATACGGATTTGTTCTTTGTCCCCGGCAGTTCCGATGAGTTTGAAAACGGCATTATCCAGTTCAAAGCCCCTCGCCTCTCTGCGTTCATTGCCTACCTGCGTCCCCTAAATGTGATTTTCCTGGGCGACAGCCACTACATCAACGGCGATTACAAACTCGCTGTGCCGGATGATGGCAATATCAATATGTTGGATTTCGCCGACAGCGAATGGCGAATCAATGCCGTCCGCCTGGACAATCTGCTCAAACCTCGTTCCAGAGAGGTGTATGACCATTATATGGAATTTTACCGCAGACAGAATCAGGCGCAGAATGCTTCCCCCGCGAAGCAGTAACTACGCTTGAATCTCTTCTGCACGCTGAAGAAAAGTTTTCTCCATGTATACGATTTACCGTCTGTCTCGAAATGCCTGTTTGGAGTGCCTGCGTGAGCCGGTTTATTACCTCATGCTCATTTCCGCGCTCCTGATGATTGGTCTTTTCCCCTATTTTGCCATGTTTGTCTTCCGCCAGCAAATCAAGCTGGTCGTTGACAGTTCGATGGCCACCACATTGCTGTTCGGGCTTTTTGCCGCAGTTTTGTGTTCCGCGCAGACCATCAGTCGCGAAATGAAAAATGGCACGGTTCTTCTGCTGATGTCCAAACCGGTTACGCGTCTTCAGTTTATCCTTTCCCGCATGTTCGGAATCCTGATTTCGCTGACCTTGTTTGTCTTCATCTGCAATTCCGCAACCTGGCTTTCCGTTCTCGTCGCAAAAGACCAGTTCCGTTTCAGTATGCCATTGATTCTTCTTTACTTCGGTATCATTTTAATCGCCGCTCTCTACGGCGGTCTCCGCAACTATTTCTCTCACAAATGCTTTTCCGCACATGCCACACTGGCTATGGCGCTCCTCTATCTCCCTTCCGCCATAATCGCACAAGTCATTCGTTCCAAAGAATTAAGCGACATCGTCAAATTGGACCCGGACTGCTATCTCCCCCCCGGAAGTCTGATTCCATCCCTGATTCTTCTCTTTTTCGCCGTATGGGCAATGGGTATGATCAGTTCCGCCCTTGCCACGCGTTTGGAAATCGTTGGCAATCTCCTCGTTTGCCTCCTGATTTTCGTATCCGGGCTGGTGCTTCATTATTTCGCCGCTCAGCTTTTCGGTGCCGGTACGGTCGCTTCCATGATTTGCACTTCCATCATCCCGAACTGGCAGCTCTACTGGATGGCTGATGCCATGTCCGCCCAAATCAAAATCCCTTTCATCTATTTGATTTGGGCGGGATTCTACTCTCTTTTCTGTGCGGCTGCGTGGGGCGGATGGGCTTATTTCCTCTTCCAGAATAACGAACTTGCCCGCGATACCAGATAATCCGGGCTTCCTTTGCAATCGGTACAGCACAACATGATCGACGCACGTAATTTATCAAAACGATACGGTTCCAGAACGGTTGTTTCCGGCTTGTCTCTTCATGTGGAAATCGGTGATGTCCTCGGCTTTATCGGCCCGAACGGTGCCGGTAAAACCACGACCATGAAGATGTTGAGCGGCGTTATGCCGCCTTATGCCGGTACCGTTTCCATTGGCGGTATCAATATCGCTGAAAATCCTTGCGCGGCGAAAGCCCTCATCGGTTTTCTTCCCGAAAATGCTCCTCTTCATCCTGCCATGACCGTTCAGGCGTTCCTGAATTACACCGCCCGTCTGCGCGGTTTTTCCGCCAAAGAAGCGGCCCGTCTTGTGATGCGGGCCGCCGAACGGTGTGCCATCCGCGAAGTCCTGGGGCAGGAAATCGAGTCTCTTTCCAAAGGCTACAAACGCCGCGTTTGTCTGGCTCAGTCCATTCTGCACTCCCCGAAAGCCCTGATTATGGACGAACCCACCGACGGCCTTGACCCGAATCAGAAACGTCAGATTCGGTCTTTGATTTCCTCCTTGCGCGAGGATACCGCCATCATCATTTCCACACACATTCTGGAGGAGGTGGATGCCGTCTGCTCCCGTGTCCTGCTGCTCTGCAAAGGCAGAAAACTGTTCGACGGCTCCGAACCCGAATTTGCACAGCTTGCTTCTTCTCAAGGTCTTGACCTCGCCGGGCTTTTCGAAAAAATGACCCGTCAGGAAGGAGGCGAACTGATATGCTGAATTCTCTTCGCCGCATTCATGCCGTGTGCCGCCGCGAATTTTTCGCCGGCCTTGCATCCCCGTCCGCGTGGGTGTTTTTGGTCATTTTCGTGATTATGGCGGGGGTCTGCACTTTCGTTTTCAGTGATGTCCTTGCAGTCGGACAAGCCGATCTCAGTCCGTTCTTCAACTGGATGCCGTGGCTTTTCATGTTCCTCATGCCTGCCTTGGGTATGCCCATGTGGTCGGAGGAACGCCGTACCGGAACGTTCGATTTGTCCCTGTCCTTCCCCATTCATCTTTGGGAGCTTGTCTTCGGTAAATACTGTGCCGGCATGGCTTTGCTGATTTTGGCCCTTGCCCTGACTCTTCCCGTTCCGATTACATTCTTTGTGCTGGGCGAACCCGACACCGGCGCAATCATTTGCGGCTATCTGGGCGCGATTCTGGTCGGTTCCGGATTCCTTGCGGTCTCCTGCTTCTGCTCTGCTCTCTCGAAAAGTCAGACTGCCAGTTTCCTCCTCGCTCTTTTGCTCTGCGCAATCCTGATGTTCACCGGATGGGACCGCGTAACCGGACTTCTCTACCAGTGGCTTCCCGAAACTCTCTGCCGTATGATTTCCTATTGTACGGTCGTCCCTCATTATCAGGCATTCCAGCGCGGTCTTTTCGATACCTCCGAAATCGCTTACAGTATCCTGATTACCATGCTGTTTCTGTTCTTTGCACGCACATCTCTGGCGTTTTCCGCTTCCAATGGCGGCGGTTTGCTTCTGCCCGGTGCGTGGCGCGACCGTTATCTTTGGAAACAGACTCTTTGTGCCGTCTTTGCCTACGGGGTTGCGGCTTATGTTTTCTTCTGTCTTGCGCTCACGGCGTCTGCGTTTCGCATTCGCATTGACTGCACTGCCGACCGGGCCTATTCTCTTTCTGCGGAAGCGAAAGCCGCTGCGGCTTCCCTGACCCGCCCGGTTACCGTTCGCCTGTATGTTTCCAAAACCACCGTCGATACGCCGAAAGACCTTCAGAGTTACTCCGAACGCATCAAATGGCTTCTCCGGGAGTTTGCGAAAGCATCCGGCGGCAAAATCATCACGGATTTTATCCCCGTTGAACCCGATTCCCGCGAGGAAGAAGCCGCTGTTGTGGAAGGCATCGAACCCGCCCGCAATTCCGGCGGCGAAAAATATTTCCTCGGCTTGTCGGTTTCGGCTGGTCAGCATTGTCTGCCTCTGCCGTTCCTGTCTCCGAAAAATGAAAATATGCTGGAATACGAGATTCTGCGCCGTATCATGACCGTTCAGAATCCCAAACGGCCCGTGATTGGCGTGATGAGTCTGTTCCCCGTGCTGGGACGTGAGCCGTCCCCGCAGACTGGGAAATCAGGTGCTTCCGCATGGTATATTTTCACCGAACTCAACAAGGATTATACGCTTGCGGAAGTCCCCATGGAAATCAAGGAAATCCCCGAATCCCTGGATGTGCTGATGCTGATTCATCCTTTCGGAATCGGGCAGGAAACTCTTTCCGCCATCGATCGCTATCTCGTGAATGGCGGTCATCTGGCTGTCTTTGTTGACCCGATGTCTTCGTATGCCATTGCTCAGGCGCGTTCGCAGAAAGACCTGACCATGATTGACAAGCTGGAGTCCTCCTTGGAACCTCTCATTTCCGCCTGGGGCTTGCAGTATGCCTCCGACAAACTTGCCGCTGATATGAATTTCAAGTTCGACCAGCTGGATTCCAACGGCATTCGACGCACCATTCCCACGGCTCTTTGCATTACGGCGGACGGTATGAACAGTGTCAATCCGGTTACTGCCGGTTTGACCTCTCTCCGCATGAATTACTCCGGTTTCTTCACGAAAAATCCCAAGTCGGAAGTCGTTCTGGATGCGGAACCTCTGATTACCACCACGAATTACTCCGCCATTGCCGATTCTTCCGCTCTGCCGGAGGAAACCATTGCCGCTTTCTCCACCAGGAATGCGCAGGACGGCGAGAAACTCCCCCTCATGTGGCATTTGCGCGGTCATTTCCCATCGGCCTTTGACCATGTCGCAAAGGAAGACGCGGAGCCGGGCGAAGTCTTCCTGTTCGGCGATTCGGATATGCTTTTCCACGATGCCTGCGTCGCGCAGAGCACCGATGAATTCGGTCAGAAAATCATCGTGCGCAAAAACGACAATATCACATTGATTGAAAATGTTTTGGAAACCCTTTGCGGCAAAGGTCGTCTGGCTGGCTTGCGCAGCCGGGTGCCCATGTCCCGCCCCCTTACGAAAATCAATGAAAGCCGCACTCGTGCCGATTTGGAATTTAAGGACAGAATCCTTGCCATTGTGGAAGAATCCACGCTCCTTCAGAAACAGGTGGAATCCATTCGCCGTCAGCTCATTGCCAGCGGCGGAAATGCCCAGCTCACCTCCGCACAGCAGAACCTGTTGTCCACTTATGCTCAGAAAGATGCCTCATGCAAACGCGAAATCCGCGAATTGCGTCTGCGTTTGCGTCAGGACATCGACCGCATTAACAATACGGCTCGTCTGATTAACATTGTTGTGGTCCCTGCTTTTGTGATTCTGTGCGGTATCCTTTGGGGCATCCTTCGTAAAATGAAATGGAGACGCCATGAATAAACGCAGCCTTTTCAAAATCCTGATAACCCTTTTCATCTGCACGGTGTTGGCCGTTATTTCGGCGAAACGTCTCGCCCTCGAAAATTCCACTCCGGACGCCGTGTCTTCTTCTCTTTTCATGCCGCGCTTCTCTCCCGAAGAGGTCCGCACCATCGAAATTTCATGGATTGACGAGAAAATCACCCTGAAATTCATGAATGACTACTGGTGTGTCGCCGAACGGAACAACGCTCAGGCCGCAACTTCCAAAGTCGCTGATCTTCTTGAGAATATCTCAAAAATCTCCCCTCTTAAAGAAATTCAGAACTCCCCGGATACGCTTCGTGAACTGAATCTGTCGGATACTCCTGCCGAAGACCGTACCGGAACCGGTATTTTGGTCGTCCTCCGCGGCGATCAGGACAGGGAAATCCTCCGTTTCATGCTGGGGCGCGGTCATGCCAAATTGTCTGCGGATCAAATCGGCAATTATGCGATGCAGGGGTATGACAGTCGTTATATTCGCGCCTGGATGCCGGATGGCAAGGAACATATCTTCCTGATTCCTCAGGTCTTTGAGAAATGTTCCCCGTCTGCCCGCCAGTGGCTGGAACAGCTTTATCTTTCCCGTCCTGAAAGTCCCACCCTCGTTCGCTTCTTCCGCAAGGATGAAGAGGCGGAAGGTCTCGTCCCCGAATGGATGGTCGCGGCAGGCTCCGAAGGCTTTGAACTCCTTCTCCCCGTCGAAAAAAAGCTTTCCATCGAGGATTTGTCCCGCAAAATTTCTGTTTTGGCGGCACCGTTCTCATCCGATCTCGCGGATGATGTAACCGGTTTGGAATTTAATGACAGATTCCAGATTGCCATGTCCGACAGTTTTGTCTATCTCATTGATTTCGCCGAAAAAAATGACCGCCTTTATGCCAAAATGACCGTCGATTTTCTGGAAGATAAAGTCAAAAAACGGGACACGGAATCTGATGAGGATTTCCGGAAGCGGCTCCGCGTTCTCAAATCCCGATTCGATTATGAAAAACGTGTCGCAAACGGTCATGTTTTTTTGGTTCGTTCCGACTTGCTTGACACCCTCGCGCCCGTTCCTGCGGAACAGAAAAAAGCCGCTTCCCCGGCTCGTTCTTCTTCCAAATCAAGTGTTTCAACGGAAAGCTGACTGCCCTCATGAAGTTCTCACGCCCCGCGATTTCTCTCTTCATTATAGCATCCCTGTTTTCTTTTTCGGAAAAAATATTTGCCTCTTCTTCGGATGCTTCTTTGGATGCTCTTCGCTCTGCCATCGCCGAAAAACAGAAAGATTTGGAAATTCGTCAGGCTGCTTTGAAAGCGGAATACGAAGCCTTGGAGCTGGAATCCATTCGGCTTGCCGCACAGCGGGAGGCGCAGGCGCGCCAGCATGATTACGAAGCCGGGCTTTCTTCCGGCAGTGCGTCGGAGGAGATGGTTACGGTTCCTGCCATTCAGCTCCCCTCCGCCAAATCGGACGGAACTTCCGCAGAACGCCGGAAAATTGTCATCCCTGCCGCGCAGGATGATCCTGTTGTCCCTTCTTCGTCGGCTCAAACCGTCAATGCTCCGTCAAAAACGGCGCAGTCGGCGGCAGTAACGCCCAATCCGTCAAATCAGACGGTGAATCCGTCAAATGCTTCGTCGAAAACGACAGCTTCTTCTAAAACAACAGCTTCCGCATCGTCATCCGCTAAGAAAACCGTCGAAAAAATCCTGCCGTCCACACCCGTTCAGCAGATGAAGCTCCGGTTCGTGATGAACAATAAAATCAAGTATGTCAATTTGAACGATGCCGCCTCTTATTACGATTTGAAGTTCTCTGCCACCACAACCGGCGGTGTCTTGTCCGGTAAAAACGGTCGCTCGGCCATCTTCTCTCTCACGAAACGCGAAGGCTCGCTCTGCGGAATCAAAACCTTTTTCCTCAATCCCCTTTACATCAAAAACAGCGTCCCCTATATCTCCGAAATCGACCTCATCAAAGTCATTGACCCCGTCTTCCGTTCCAAAAGCGTGGCCAAACTGGGGATGAAAACCATCATGATTGACCCCGGCCACGGCGGCAAGGATCCCGGTGCCATTTATTTCAACCGTCAGGAAAAAAATCTGAACCTTCAGATTGCAAAACGCCTGAAAACTTCTCTTGAGAAACTTGGCTTCCGCGTCATTATGACCCGCACCGCCGATACGTTCCCCGAACTTTCTGCCCGTACTGCCCTTTGCGTAAAATACAAACCCGATTTATTCCTTTCCATTCATTGCAATGCGAATCCCTCATCGGGGACCACATCCGGCATTGAAACCTACTATGTTACCCCGGTCGGCGGGGCTTCCACTTCGGACACCAAAGTCGAAACCGTGAAAAAGCCGGGCAATGATTATGATATGAACAGTGCCCGCCTGGCGCATGAAATTCACAAGGCTCTCCTTGCTGTTACTGGTGCGGCGGACCGCGGTGTCCGCAACGGGCGTTTGTATGTCGTCTCCAATTCCCCCTGTCCTGCCGTTTTGCTGGAAGTCGGTTTCCTTTCCAACAAAACCGAAGCGGCGGAGATTGCCTCCATTGCCTATCAGGAGAAAATTGTCCGCGGCATTCTGGCGGGGCTTTCCGGATACGGCTCATTCCTGCGCTGATACGGTATCGGTGCTTTTGTAATCAGCATCCGATCAGATGCTTCGGCAGTTCCTGCTGGATTCGGTTCAGTTCCGCACGGTGCATAACGTGATTCGGACAGAATTGCTCCACCAGTGCCCAGAATCGTTCCGAATGATTCGGCTGTTTCAAATGGCATAGTTCATGAACCAGCACATAATCAATGTCCGCGCGTTCGGTAAACAGCAGAAGCGCATTCAGTGCAATCATTTTTCGGGAATTGCATGACCCCCATTTGGAACGGTGTACGCGGAAAGTCAGACGTGCGGGGCTCAGCCCGGTCCGCCGTACCTGTTCCTCCATCAGCGGCGTTAAAACAATGCGGGCATGTCCGGTCAGAATCGTTCGGAAGGATTTCTGCACATTTTCTATCGGTATCCCCGTAATTCGGTTCAGAATCAGTTGTTTCTCGTTCGTATCCAGCTTTATAAACGGCTCACGGTTCTCATCTTCACAGACCACAACACGGAATGTTCCGCCCAGAATCGGGAAATTCAGCACCTCCGGCAGTAATTCGCGCGTCATGTATTGAGGCGCGGGCTCCGGTTGCGGCTCCTCGGCTTTCTGTTCAATGATTTTTTCCACCCATTCCGTTGTCCCCTGCGCAAACTTCAGGGCTTCTTCATAAGGGCAGTTCCATGGCACGACCAGCTCGAATTTGTTTTCTTTCCGGGGCGTATAGCGCACGGCAATCCGTTTGGCTTTAAGCGAACGGCGCACGGATATTCGGATGTTGCCCAGTCGGGTCGGAAGCTGAAAATCATTTGGCATGGTGTAAGAAGTTTCCCTTTGATGAAAAATGAAAATGGCCCGGCTGCATTCAGTCCGGAACATCCCTTGCATTTGCTGAAGAGCCGGTTTCAAAGCTCCCGTCAGGACGTTTGAAATCAGAGCTGGTGAGTTGATTTCAGTAGTCATTGGCGGAAAGATTTGACAGGAATCTTCGCGCAGTTGGCGGAAGTAGTTTGAGGAGGCTGCCGGGAACGCAACCGCCGAAAACGCTC
>DCIG01000083.1:35874-37004 GCA_002315855.1 Lentisphaeria bacterium UBA1732
CTGTCAAAGCTCCCGTCAGGACGTTTGAAATCAGCTCATATAATGTACCATTGCACCTGGGCAAAATCAAATGCAATCCTGTTTCTTCTTGTATTTTCTGTTTTCGGATGTATAATATTATGTTTCCACTTCTCTGAAAATTGCTCAAAAACATGATTATGAAACGAGACCTTACACGAATCCGCCGTGTCGTTATGGACTTGGACGGAACCATCTACGAAGGCGACACGCTGTATCCGCAGACGCTGCCTTTCCTGGATACTTTGACCCGCTGCGGCATTGGCTGGGGATTCGTTACGAACAATACCTCAAGAAGCCGCAAAACTTACTGGAAACGCCTTGCCGCCATGGGCATCCCTCTGTCCTCGCCCGAACAGATTTTAACCCCGGTTGTCAGTGTCGATGCCTGTTTGCGCGATGCCATGCCCGGCCGCAATAACCTGTTTATTCTGGGTAACGATGATTTCCGCGCGGAAATGCAGGAAATGGGCTGGCATGATATGGGGGAAGCTCGCGATGCACGCCCCGATGCCGTTGTAACTGCGTTTGACACTTCGTTGTGTTACGAACGCCTCTGCCGTGCCGCCTGGTGGATTCGTCAGGGCGTGCCATGGCTTGCAACGCATCCCGATGTCTTCTGCCCCACGGACCGCCCCGAATGGCTGGTCGATTGCGGCGCGCTGACTGCCTGTCTGGAAACTTCCACCGGCATTCACTGCTCTCATGTTTTCGGCAAACCGAATCCCGACATCCTTCAGACCGTCATGCGGCAGTTCCGTCTTGCTCCGGATGAATTGGTGATGGCGGGCGATCGCGAACGCACCGACATCGCTTCCGGCATTGCCGCCGGGGCTGTTACCGTGCGGATTTTCACCGGAGACCGCGACTGTGCCGAAAGCCGCGCAGACTTCGTTTGCCGCGATTTAGGCGAATTTCAGTCCTTGCTTCTGCTGGCCCGTTCATCCGTTTGACGGCGTTTTCCCTGCACCATCGGCACTTTATTTCATGCTTTTTTCGCCTCCTGTCCGAAAAATATCGTTCTTTTTCACATTTTTTTCGGAAAAATCCCGGAAAAATTTGAAAATTTCAATTCCGATTGTATATTAATTGAATCCGGGTGTCTTGCCGCA
>DCIG01000069.1 GCA_002315855.1 Lentisphaeria bacterium UBA1732
TTTTCCTTTACAATTCACCGAAAATGCGAGGCAAAGTCCGTCTCAATCCGCGAGAGGGACATATTCCCGATGAAACACGGGGGCTTTTGAAATCAGCTCTTGATTTTTTTTGATTTGCTGAGTATATTATATAGTTAAGACCTAATTTCAAACGTTCTGCCGAATGAATTAAAAACCTATTCGGTATTTGTCAAGATTTGACGGCGGGGGCCAAGCTGCTGCCTCAAACTGCTCCTGACAACAGCACGAAGATTTGAAAATCTTCCTGACAATGACTTTTGAAATCAGCTTTTCAGGACTGTTTTACGTGCGGGAACCGAATGCTTTTTTATACAGGCATGATTTCCGGACAGCGCAAAGATTTCTATTCGATATGCGCGGAACATAAAATCAGTCCTTATCCGCTCTGAGCAATATAAAACGGAAGAATGGAGAATTTTCTGAAATGAAGCATCTGATGACATTTGTCCTGCTGGCAGTGTCCTGTTTGAGCCTGATGTGCTGCAATCCGGGCGAGAAAAAAACGGATGATACGGTACGGGTCTGTGCATCCACATATCCGATATGGCTGTTCACGCGTTCCATCATGGACGGGACGGGGATTGAGCCGAAACTGGTTGTCCCGGCAGATGTGGGGTGCCCGCATGATTATGCATTGACGCCGAGAGATCTGATGTCCATTCAAAACAGTGAGAAGACGCTGTTTCTGGAAAACGGCGGGGGGCTGGATGCACAAATCGTAAAATCCATCCGAGAAGCCGCGCCGAAAGTTGTGATTGCCGATACTTCAAAGGGACTTGAAATCATTGAGGGGGAGACTCACGAGCATGAACATGAAGCAGAAGAACATGAAGAACATGAAACAGAAGGACATGTCCATGAAGGAGCAAACGGACACTTTTTCGCCAGTCCCTATGAAGCGGTGAACATCGTAAGAACTATTTCAAAAGAACTGACGGCGCATGATGCCGAACACGCTGAAATTTATTCGAGAAACACCAATGCGCTGGTGAAGCAGCTGAACAGTCTGTGCAGCGAATATGAGCAGACATTGGGCGGACTGAAAGACAAAAAAGTGGCGACACAGCATGATGTGTTCAGCTATCTGTTCAGAGATTTGAAGTTTGAAGAGCCGCATGTAATTTTCACAGATCCGAATGCGGCAATCTCGCCGGCGGAAATCGTGGCAATGGCGAACGAATTTGAGAAAGACGGAGTGTGCGTGATTTTCACAGAACCGCAATACCCGGACAATCTGGCGCAACTGATTTCCAAGGAAACCAAAACCCCTGTGGTCAAGCTCGATCCGGTGGTGTCGGGACCAGAGAATCCGCCCATGGATTACTATGTGAGCAAGATGCGAGAAAATATGAACCTGATGAAGCAGGCTTTGACACGATGAGTCCAAACACAAAAGAGCTAAATTCCAAAGAATCTCCTGCCAATGCGATTGAGTTCGAGCATGTGGACTTGACGCTTGGCGAAAATCATATTCTGCAAGATGTGTGCGCCCATGTGCCGCAGGGCTTGTCCACGGCAATCGTGGGCCCGAACGGCGCAGGAAAAACGACGCTGACCATGGCGATCCTGGGGCTGGTCAAATACTACGGAATCATCCGATTTTCCTCAATCAGCGGAGAAAAACCGAGATTCGGATTTGTCCCGCAGAGGCTTGTTTTCGACCGCGACATTCCGATGACCGTGATGGATTATCTGCTGTCCGGACTTCAGCGAAGACCGTTGTTTTTCGGGCAGTCGCCGAAGTGGGTGAAGCACATCATGGCATATCTGGATGAGGTGGAATGCACGAAGCTGGCAGATCACGCATTCGGAGCACTGTCAGGAGGAGAAATTCAGCGTGTGCTTCTGGCGCAAGCTCTTCTGCAGGAGCCCGATATTCTGATACTCGACGAACCGACTTCGGGCGTGGATTTCAAGGGCGGACAGATTTGCTGCGAACTGCTTCGCAAAGTACGTGAAAAACGAGGATTTACGCAAATCATGATCAGTCATGATCTGGCGACCGTAACTGCACATGCAGATCATGTAATCTGTTTGAATCACACGGTTTGCGGAGAAGGGAAGCCGAGAGAGACGCTCAGCCACAATGTGCTGGCCAAAACGTTTGGTCTGCATTTGGGACTGCCGGATATTCACGGGATTCCGCAGAATGTGCAGGAATGCACGGAAAACTGTCCTCTGATTGAAGAGCACAAGCATCTGCATGACCATTGCAATCATCTGCATCAGCATTGCGGACACAGTCACTGCAAATTTGCGGAGGAAGGAGAAAATCATGCTGAATGAAATGATTGTGCGGTCGGCCGAACTGGTGTCGTGTCTGTTTCCTTTTGACTGCATGGAACCCATGTTCATGAAACGCGCCATGCTGGGGCTGATGCTGATTGCCCCGCTGGCGGCATTGTCGGGGATTCAGGTGGTGAATTCCAATATGTCATTTTTCTCCGATGCAATCGGCCATTCGGCATTTGCGGGAGCGGCAATCGGGCTGCTTTTGGCAATGCCGGTCAATTTCACGATGCCCGGAGTGGCATTAATCATCGGACTGCTGATTATGGGATTAAAACGGAAAAGCCGACTGTCGACGGACACGATTATCGGGATTATATTTTCGGCGATCGTGGCATTCGGGCTGGCAATCGTAAGCCGGAACCGGGAGGCATCACGAGGAGCAAATATGTTTCTGTACGGAGATATTCTGACCATCGGAGACACGGAAATCACCATGCTGGCGGTATTGCTGATGCTGTTTTTGATTTTTCAGGTTGTCGCGTGGAACAGGATGCTCCATATTTCCGTGAATGCGCAGATTGCCACGGTACACCGGATTCAAACGGGAGTATATCAGTATTTGTTTGCGGCACTGCTGTCGCTGGTGGTGATGTTAAGTGTGAAAGCAGTGGGTGTACTGCTGGTTACGGCAATCATGATTGTTCCGGCGGCAACGGCACGAAATTTCTCGAAGAACTCGAAGCAGCTCTTCTACAGTGCTTTGGCAGTGAGCTATTTATGTTCGGCAGGCGGCTTGCTGGTTTCCGCGCAGAAGTGGGCGAATGTCCCATCGGGAGCGGCAATCGTACTGCTGTCGTGCGCCGTATTTGCGGTATCATTTCTGTATGCGTGTATTACGAATCGCAAGGCAGCGCGATAAACGTGCAAGAATATGAAAAAAACGACTTAACCGAAAAGAAATTATGACAGAGATACACGAAGCGATGCAAGATAACAACCGCGGAGATTTGCCGGAAGAGGTTCAGAATGTGCCTGTGCAAAGTTCGCCGGACGGTTATAATGAATCAACGATTCAAACACTTGACGCACTGGCGCACATTCGCCAGCGTTCGGGAATGTACATCGGGCGAATGGGGGATGGATCGCACCCCGACGACGGCATCTATATCATGTTCAAAGAGGTGGTCGACAATGCGATTGACGAGTTCACCATGGGGTACGGACGCAGGGTGGATATTACGCAGGATGAAACGAAGTTCACGATACGGGACTACGGGCGCGGAATACCGCTGGGGAAACTGGTGGACTGTGTGTCGAAAATCAATACCGGGGGAAAATTCAATACCGAAGGGTATATGTTTTCCGTGGGGATGAACGGAGTCGGCACCAAGGCCGTCAATGCGCTGTCCTCGCTGTTTGAGATTACATCGTGCAGAGACGGCAAATGCCGGAAAGCAGTGTTCCATGAGGGGATTCTGTTTTCGGATGAGTCGTTTGACGCACCGAACGAAAAGAACGGCACGATGGTGCATTTCATCCCCGATGCAAGTTTGTTTCCGGGGTATAAGATACTGTTCGAGGAAGTGGAAAAGCGTGTCAAAATGTACGCGTATCTGAATGTGGGACTGTCGCTGTATCTGAACGGACAGCGTTATGTATCGCGGAACGGACTGCTGGATTTGCTCAATTCCAAGCTGGATGAAGGGGCGTGTCTGTACCCAATCATCCATTACAAGGACAGTAAACTGGAATTTGCGTTTTGCCATATCCCGGATACGGGGGAACGGTATTTTTCGTTTGTGAACGGACAGTACACAAGCGACGGCGGAACACATCTTTCGGCATTCAAGGGCGGACTGACGCGCGCGATTAACGAACATTTCAATAAGGCATTCGATCCCAAGGATGTACGCGACGGAATCCTGGGCGGACTGGCAATCAAGATACAGAATCCGCATTTTGAAAGTCAGACGAAAACCAAGCTGGACAATACCGACATCAAGGGATGGATTGAGGGGACCGTGAAGCAGGCAGTCATCGACTACATGCTGAAAAATACGGACGATGCCAACCTGCTGCTGGAGAAAATTCAGCGCAACGAACAGGTACGCAAGGAAATACAGAAAGTACAAAAGCAAGGCAGTGCGATTGCAAAACGTATCTCACTGCGAAACAGCAAGTTAAAAGATTGCAGGCATCATTTCGGAGACCGGTCGAAAATGGCGGATCAAACCATGATCTTTCTGACAGAAGGTGATTCAGCGGCCTCCTCCATTATCTCCAGCCGGAATGCCGACTATCAGGCGGTTTTTGCTCTAAGAGGCAAGGTTTTCAACTGTTTCGGAGAAAAACTCGATGCGATTTATTCACATGAAGAACTGTATTATATCATGCGAACCCTTGGAATTGAAGAAGATATTGAAAATTTGCGCTATGCGAAAGTCGTGATTGCAACGGATGCGGATGTGGATGGACTTCATATACGCAACTTGCTGCTGACGTATTTCTTACAGTATTTTGAAGCACTGGTGATTTCCGGTCATCTGTATATTCTGGAAACACCGCTTTTCAGGGTGTGCAACCGCGGAAACCGGGATAAATCGCAGATTGTTTACTGTTATTCAGAGAAGGAAAGGGACGAGGCGGCAAAAAAGTTGGGAAAAAGTGCGGAAATCACACGATTCAAAGGGCTTGGTGAAATTTCACCGGCAGAGTTCAAACAATTCATCGGGGACAATATCCGGTTGGAACCCATCAACTTAGAAAATTCCAAAGGGATTCATGAAATGCTGAAATTCTACATGGGCGACAACGACAAATCCCGCTGGGAACACATCCAAAGGAATCTGATTTGATTATGGGACGAAAACAAAAGAAAAATCCGGAAACGGAACAGGTTACGCCACAGCAGGATACGAATATGCAGGGGCAGAATGTGCATGAGGAACAGGAAGAAAATGATGCACAGGCGGAAGAATCTGACCAGACGGAAGCTGATGCGACGGAAGAAGATACAGAAGGAAACGAGTATTATGACGTACCGCAGGAAGACGGTACAAATGAGGACGAAGCAATTGCGGATGATGACGGAGAAAGTGTTTCAGAGGAAGCACTTGCGCATATTCCCAATCAGAAAATCCGCAAACTCATGGACCGAAACTTCATCGAATATGCGTCCTACGTAATCAAGGACCGTGCGATTCCGGATATTGACGACGGATTGAAGCCGGTGCAGAGACGAGTGCTGTGGACGCTCTTCACCATGGACAACGGGAATTTCCACAAGGTCGCGAACGTGGTGGGTGAAACGATGAAGTATCACCCGCATGGGGACTCCTCAATTTACGGGGCACTTGTTACGCTTGCCAACAAAGAGCTGTTCATAGACAAGCAAGGTTCGTTCGGAAGCATCATTCTGGGGACACCCGCGGCGGCGGGACGATATATCGAGTGCCGGTTGTCCAAACTGGCACGTGAAGTGCTTTTCAATCCCGATTTGACGGAGCTGGCGGACACCTATGACGGACGCAACCAAGAGCCGGTAATCCTGCCGTCAAAGATACCGAATTTGCTTCTGATGGGTGCGGAAGGCGTGGCCGTGGGAACAAAGACATACGTTTTCCCGTACAACTTCAATGAGGTGCTGAGGGCACAAATATCGATTCTGAAAGGGGAAGAATTCAAGATTTATCCTGATTTTCCGCAAGGCGGCTTGATGGATGTGTCCGATTATCAGGACGGACTTGGGAAAATCATCATGCGTTCGCACATTGAGATTGACGGTCATAATCTGGTCATCCGGGATATTCCGGCGGCGACCGATACGGGGCGCCTGATGGACTCTATTGAAGCGGCTGTCAACAAGAATAAAATCAAGGTGTCCACTTTCCACGATTATACCACGGATCAGGTGGAAATTCAGCTGGTTCTGCAGAGAGGCTATGCGCCGGAACGGGCACTGGATGCGCTGTATACGTACACGAACTGCCAAATGGCAATGACGAGTTATCCCATGGTCATTTGCGATAATGTGCCGTACCGCATGAGCATCACGGAAATCCTGATGCGAAATACGGCAAAACTGGTGCAGTATCTGACATGGGAACTGCAAATCACATCGGCGAAGTGTCTCGACAAGATTCTGGGGCGCACACTGGCCCAAATTTTTATTGAAGAACGGATTTACAAGCGAATCGAAACATGCAGGACGAAAGATGCAATGTTTGCTGTGGTACGGGACGGGCTGGAACAATTCAAGGATGAATGGCTTCCGCTGGTGCAGGCTCTGCACGCCGCAATCGAAGCATCGCCGCACGTCATGCCCATGAACAAAGATGAAGTTTTCCGTTTGGAACAGCTGAAAAACGGGGTTATTCCGGATGTGGAAGTGGACTGTCTGGTGGAAATTCCGATTCGGAGAATCGCGGCGTTTGAAATTGACAAGAACCGCAAGGAAATCGATGTCCTGCAGAAGACGCTGGACGATGCGACCAAGAAGCTGAAAAACGTTCAAAAGTATGCAATCAAGTATCTTGAAAAACTGATTGAAGAATACGGCGACATGTTCCCGCGTCATACGGAAATCTGTTTGGAGAAATTCGAGAAAATCGACCGGCAGAGGGTGGCTCTGGCAAATATCCGAGTGGGCTGGGACCGCAAGAACTGTTATATCGGGACGAAGGTCAAGAGCGATGATTTCGTGATGTGCAGTGATTTCGACCATCTGCTGTGCATTGAACGGACGGGCGAATACAAGGTGGTGTCAATCCCCGAAAAGATATTCATAGACCGTCTGTATGAATTCCGGAAGTATGATAAAAATACCGTATTCGGAATCATCTATACCGATAAAAAGACGGGGCGCGCCTACTATAAGCGGACGGCCATCAAGTCGTTTATCACGGATAAGGATTACCGGCTTATTCCTGAAGGGAGCAAGCTGGAAATGATTACGCCGCGTCCGAACTCCGTCTATGAAATCAAGGTGGATACGCCGATTCGGGACAAGCAAATCCAAACAATATTCATGACGGATGCGCCGCTGCGTTCACCAAAAGCAGGAGGACTGCTGCTTTCCCCGCGAAAACTGCTGAAAGTAACATTCGTGCGTTTGCTGGATGAATCCGAAATCGCCGCGGGTGAAGAACCTGAACTTATTGAAATGCCGGAAGAATCCAATATTCCTGAAGCAGAGGCGGAAGAGACTGACGTGAAACCTGCGGAAACAGAAAAAACAGAACCCGTGATGAATGAAAGTGTTTCTGAGGAAAACACAGCGGCGGAACAGACGGAAAAAGTTTCTGAAGAAAACGCAGCGGCGGAACCTGCAAGACCGAAGAGAAAGTCCGTTGTGAAGGAAGAAAAGCCAGAGGAGGAGGAAAAAACGGAGCTGAAGACGGAGTCGGAGGCAAAGGATGAAGAGAAAAAGGATGATGGGGATGATTTGAAAAGGGAAGAAGATTCCTGGAATATTCAACCTGATTTAGGTTTGTAAGGTCTCACCTACTATCACAATCACATAACGGAGATTTTAACGATGGACTATCAAATTCGCGACATTCAGCTTGCTGATTTCGGACGAAAAGAAATTGAAATTGCGGAAAAGGAAATGCCGGGGCTGATGGCAACCCGTGAAAAATACGGGCCTGCACAGCCGTTGAAAGGCATCAAAATCATGGGCAGCCTGCACATGACCATCCAAACGGCAGTGCTGATTGAGACACTGCGCGATCTGGGCGCAGACGTCCGGTGGTGTTCCTGCAATATTTTCTCGACACAGGATCATGCGGCCGCCGCGATTGCCAAAGACGGCGTGCCTGTTTTCGCATGGAAAGGCGAGACACTGGAAGAATACTGGGAATGCACGCTGAATGCAATCACATGGCCCGACGGAAGCGGCCCTGACCAGATTGTCGATGACGGCGGTGATGCAACTCTGCTGATTCACTGGGGTGTGAAGGCGGAAAAAGATCCGTCATTCGTGGAACGCACTCCGTCCAGCGAAGAAGAAGGTGTCATCCTGAACCTGCTGAAGCGCACATTGAAAGAGAATCCGGGCAAATGGACGCGTTATGCCGCACATGTGCGCGGTGTGTCCGAAGAAACCACGACAGGCGTGAACCGCCTGAACCAGATGAACCGCCGAGGCGAACTGCTGTTCCCCGCATTCAACGTGAATGATTCGGTTACGAAATCGAAGTTCGACAACATCTACGGATGCCGACATTCATTGCCGGACGGACTGAAACGCGCACTGGATGTGCTGATTGCCGGCAAACAAGTCGTGGTTTGCGGTTACGGGGATGTGGGGAAAGGCTGTGCCGAGGCCATGAAGAGTGAACGAGCCCGTGTGGCGGTTACGGAAATCGATCCGATTTGCGCACTGCAAGCGTGTATGGCGGGGCTTCAGGTGGCAACCATAGAAGATATGCTCCCCTGCGGTGATATTTTCGTTACAACGACGGGAAACTGCCATATCATCACCGCAGA
Source organism: Lentisphaeria bacterium UBA1732 (assembly GCA_002315855.1). GTDB lineage: Bacteria > Verrucomicrobiota > Lentisphaeria > Victivallales > UBA1829 > UBA1732. The sequence continues at coordinate 8,743 of DCIG01000069.1, forward strand.
ACACATGTCCAGGATGAAAGATCAGGCGATTGTGTGCAATATCGGGCATTTCGACAATGAAATCGAAGTGGCAAGACTGAAAGCATGGCCGGGAATCAAGGTTACGGAAATCAAGGGGCATGAATGCCCGGTACACCGCTATACATTCCCCGACGGACACAGCATCTATCTGCTGGCAGAAGGACGACTGGTGAATCTGGGATGCGCGACGGGCCATCCGAATTTCGTGATGAGCTGTTCATTCTCGAATCAGACGCTTGCCCAGATTGAACTGGCACGTGCGCCTCATGAAATCGGAGTGTACCGTCTGCCGAAACATCTTGATGAGGAAGTGGCACGTCTGCATTTGGCAAAATGCGGCGCAAAGCTGTCGCGTCTGACACAGGAACAGGCAGATTACATCGGCGTGAGCGTTGACGGTCCGTACAAGGATGAGAATTACCGCTATTGATGTTGATAATCTTCCACAGACAAGTTCAACGAGACAAGCCCTGCAAAGTCAAATCTGCGGGGCTTTTGCTTTTTCTGCGGGGAGGGGAGCGCAGAAACAAAACAGGGAAAGAAAAAAGACCTGTCATCAAGGCGAGGACAGGTCTATGGATGATTCATGAGGGAGAAAGTACGGATCAATTGCCGTTGATTTCTTTCTGAATCATGGAAATGGCAAGTTTCGGATTTGCTTTGCCGCGGCTGAGCTTCATCAGCTGACCGACAAGGAACTGAATCACAGCAGTCTTGCCATTGCGATACTGTTCCACCTGAGCGGGATTCTGTTCGATAACCTGCTTGACGAGAGCAAGAATCGCACCTTCATCGGAAACCTGAACGAGGTTCTTTTCCTTGACAATGGTATCCGGGTCCTTGCCGGTTTCAAACATTTCAGCAAAGACATTCTTGGCTGTTTTTGAGTTGATGGTAGCCGCCTGAACGAGCTTTGCAAGGGCGGCGAGATGAGCAGGCTTTACTTTGCATTCTGCCAGCGTCTGAGAGGTTTCGCCGAGGGAACGGAGGAGTTCCGAAGTAAAGAGATTTGCCGTGTTTTTCGCGGCCTCCGGAGCTGCTTTTGCGGCATTCTCGAAGTATTCCGCGTAGGTGCGTTCGGATGTGAGGACCTGAGCATCGTAAGGAGTCAGCCCGAAGTCTGCGACATAACGGGCGCGCTTGGCGGCAGGAAGTTCGGGCAGGGATGCCTGAATGGCATCGATTTCCGCATCGGTGAACTGCACGGGGAGCAGGTCGGGTTCGGGGAAATAACGATAGTCATTGGCGTTTTCCTTGGTACGCTGAACAAGCGTTTCACCGAGTTCATCATTCCACCCGCGTGTGTCCTGTTCAATCGCATTGCCGTTTTCAAGTTCAATAATCTGACGCTTGATTTCGTACTGGATGGCACGATGGGCGGCGCGGAAGCTGTTCAGGTTTTTGATTTCGACCTTGGTGCCAAATTCTTTCTGACCGCGTGGACGAAGAGAGATATTGACATCGCAGCGCATCTGCCCTTTTTCCATATCGCAGTCGCTGACATCGGCATACTGCATGATTTCCTTGAGGGCACAGAGATAGGCATAGGCTTCATCGGCAGAACGCATATCAGGCTCGCTTACGATTTCGATGAGGGGAACGCCGGAACGATTGAAATCAAGACCAGTGCAGTTCGAGTAGTGCGTGGATTTGCCGGGGTCTTCCTCCAGGTGCATACGGGTCATGCCAATTGTTTTCTCCGCCAAAGGTTCACCGGAAAAGCCGATGCCGCCGATGTGGATTTTGCCGTTTTTGCAGATGGGGAGGTCGTACTGCGTAATCTGGTAGCCTTTGACGAGGTCCGGGTAGAAGTAGCTCTTGCGGTCAAATTTGCTGAAACGAGCAATTTCGCAAGAACACATGAGTCCGGCGACAACAGCTTTGCGAACGGCTTCTTTGTTCAAAACAGGGAGAACGCCAGGCATCCCCATGCAAACAGGGCAAGTCTGAGTGTTCGGCGCGGCGCCGTAAGAATTGGGACAGGAACAGAACATCTTGCTGGCAGTTCTGATCTGGACGTGTGTTTCGATGCCGATAACGGCTTCATAATTTGCCATAATAATACTCCGTTAGAAAGATCATTCTTTACAATAGCATAAAAAGCAAAATCTTCAAGGGAAAGAATGAAAAAAATCCCCGATTGTTTGAGAATCGGGGAGGAAAGAGCTAACAGTTCAGAAAAAACATTTTTGCGGGATTGTGAATCTTCGCAATTAAAAATGCAGCAAAATTCAAAACAGTCATCCTTTGTCAGGGAGATTCGTGCCGCTGATTCCTTTGAAGAAATGAGCTCGATAGATGATATCGAATGCTTCCTGTGCATTATCGACAACATGGAGCAAGTCAAGGTCCTGAGGAGAAATAACGCCCATGGGAAGCATTGATTTGCGGAACCACTCGATAAGCGGATTCCAAAAGTCCTTCCCGACGACGACCAGCGGAATGGAGCGAACTTTAGCCGTCTGGACAAGAGTAAGGCATTCAGAAAATTCATCAAGCGTGCCAAAGCCGCCCGGGTAAACCACGAGAGCCACAGAATACTTCAGGAAACAAACTTTGCGTATAAAGAAGTAGCGGAACTCCAAAGCAGTCTCCTGATAAGGATTGGGATGCTGTTCCATGGGGAGCTTGATATTCAGCCCAACAGAATTGCCATTCACATTCCATGCGCCGCGATTGGCCGCTTCCATGATGCCGGGACCGCCGCCCGTCAGAACACTGTATCCATGTTCAGCAAGGAGTTCACCGAGTTTGACGCAATCCTGATAAGCCGGAGTGTCGGGCGCAAGGCGGGCAGACCCGAAAACAGACACCAGATTTTTATGTTTGCCCATCTGTGAGAACGAATCGACAAATTCCGACATAATGCGGAAGATACGCCAAGGTTCATCAGGGCTGATGCTGTAGACTTCGTCAATGTTTGAACGAATGTAATTGGAATCTTCTTTATTCATGATTTCCGCGCAATGAGCTTAAAGAGTTTCGATGTACTCAGCGTAAGCGTCTTCATCCATCAAATCTTCAAGTTCGTCCGTATCGATGTTTTCGAGTTTATAAATCCAGCCTTTATTCTCCGGATCCATGGAAATCAAAACAGGATCGTCATTCAGAACGCGGTTGACATCGGAAACAGTACCGCTGATGGGGGAATAAATTTCCGATGCGGCTTTCACGGATTCGACGGAACCCGCGCAGTCACCGAGAATCAGGTCAGTGTCAATTTTGGGCAGGTCAACATAGTTGATGTCGCCAAGCTCATCAACCGCAAATTGAGTAATGCCGACGATTGCTTCGCTGCCGTCAGATTTGACTTTCACCCATTCATGTGTTTTCGAGAAGTAAATATCCATTGTGAGTTACCTTTTTTTTAGATGTTTGACTGATTCAAAAATTCTGCCGGGAGATTTGGGAATCAGCTTGTCCGGCTAAATTTTAAATTCAGTCAAAAATGGTTATAGACACGGCAGTCAAAATGCAGAATCTATTTTTTGAGACCATAAAAAGACCAGAGAAACATGATTTCCTCGTCCTTTCTACAATCACTCCAAAACGTCATCCGTGCTTTCGAGAGACGCGCCTTCTTATACGCCTTGAAAAAAGAACATTTCAATTTACGTACAGAATGTGTAATTTTCAAGTGAAAAATGAAAAAAAATGCAACTTTTTCATGAAAAATTGCATTTCAGGGGACTTTTGGGGATTTTTCGAGGTATCAAGAAAGAAAAAACGCGGGAAAAGAAAGACGGAATGAAAACAAAAAACGGATTGAAACAAACGTCAATTCATTTTTTTGATTGCTGTTCCGAGGAAGGGTCAAAACGAAACGTTAATATCGCCTGTGATTTCCGTAGGGGGAGGGACGAGCTTCAGCCCGATGGTGGTGTCCCATTCCTGATTCCATGTATTCAGCATCAGCGGGTCCGTAGGGGCAGAGAACGGATTCAGGTCATTGACGATAATTTCATCTTTTGAGGAGAAATAAACATCAATCACAAGGTCGGAAATGGGAAAGACCCAGAAATTGGCATTAACGAAATCTTCGGCAAGTTTCCAGTAATCTTTTTTGCGTTTTTCGATTTGCGGAAGATGGCGGGTGAGCCAATACTGACTCATGGCACGAAGTTTGCCGTCTTTGATGAACAGGCGAAACTCGCGGGAAGAGTCCATGCGGCGGAAAGGCTTAATGCAAATGGCAGAAACTTCGCCGCGCTTGGCGGAATTGCGGATTTTCGAGCTGGAACAAAGAATATTCCAAGCACTCGCCGCAGACCGCACAGCACCGCGTTTCCCCTCGAAACGCCTGGTGTCCGTGGGGGCAACAAGGTCCGTCGAAATGAAACGGTTGAAGGGGAGTTTATTCATTGCAATGTCAAGACGAGCAATGACATTTTTTGCGATAGCAGAATCCGTGTCGCCGTTTTGCAGGGCAAGAATTTCATTTTCCAGCAAAAAAACGAAAATCGTGGGAAGCGCATAGACAGAGAGGCGGGGATACCAATTGGGAACCCGGCAAAGATCAAGAGTTGTTTCCATAAAATCAACCTTTCAAAAGGCTCTTTCCCAAAAGGAAAGAGGACATGCAGTTCAATTCTGTGAGTTATGAGCTAATTTCAAAAGTCCTGCAGGGAGCATTGAAAGTCTCTTCGGCATTTTTTGTCAAAACGGTGTTTTCGGCGGATACTTTTTCAGCAGTCGCTTCAAACCACTCCCATCAACTGAGGAAAGAATCTTGTCAAATCTTTCCGTCAATGACTTTTGAAATCAGTTCTTATGGTTGCTGGCAGGATTCAGCGAGCGCATGACCGTATTGAATCCAAAGAATTGGTAAAGCAGGAACAGAATGAAAAAAACAGTGTTGTATGAAATCCAGGGAAGCTCGAATACAGAGTAAATCGAGGCGGATAACAGGGCAGGGAAAGTGGAATAAACCGTGAGTGTGAGAGATTGCAAAAGATTGAGTGTTTTCAGACGTGCCCCCGAATAAAGCAGCTGAATAAGCGTGATGAACACAATCGTAATGCCTGTGGTGAACAACGCCCGCAAGAACGATGTTACAAAGTACAAAACGCCGTAAAAGGTCATGTAATTTGAAACGAGAAATTCTTTCTCAATCGTGATGAACCCTGAAGCGGAATTGAGGTCAGAAGCATCTGCGGCATTCTCTGCGGCAGAAGGATGCGCGGCGGAAAGTGCCAGCAATGATTTCAGGGGACTGTCGGCGGAATCAGAGGGAATCACGAATTTTTTCTGAATGGTGGAGACAAGCTCAGAAGCAGTACAGAACTGCGCCTGAGAACAGGTTTTGTACTGTCCCTGAAGAAGCGGGAGAAGTTCTTTCGGAGACAAGAAAATCGCGTAGAAACGCTCCTGTGCCACATCCGAAAAGCTGACGGGGGTCCAAATGGCAATACCACCGGTCAAAACCGTGATTGCAAGGGGGTATTCATTCGCTTTCACAGCATCCGGGGTAAATGTATTACCGGGATAATATCCCAAGAGAAAACGGGGGAATTTGAAAATGCGGGGCTGCTCGGCAGTCTTCGAGAATGCAATGGCATTCTCTGACATAATGATGTCTCCGGCTGTCTCATGAAAACGGTCTGCGACCGGGCGAATCACGCGATATTCCATCATAGACGAAAGAATCGAACATGCCAAGGAACAAAGCAGCATGAGCAGGAGCAAGCGGAGGATTGCCCGGACGGGAGAGGTTTTGAAGAGGTCTTTCAAAATGGCAGTGCCGGAACAAAGTCCGTACACTGTTGGAAAGAATTTCGGAGCCGGATCAAAGGACATCAGACAAGTTTCCTGATTTTGAAATTGCGAGGAGCACTTTTCCTGAGGAGTTTCGCGACCTGAGACTGAACAGGTTTCATATCTTCATCCGAGACACGCTGAAGGTAAATATTGCCATCCAGATGGTCAATTTCGTGCTGGAGGACACGGGCGAGGAAACCGCCGCATTCCGCCAGGACTGTGGGACCATTGAGAAGCTGTGTTCTCAAGACGACACGAGAACTGCGGACAACATTCGCATAGATTTTCGGGACGCTGAGGCAACCTTCCTCGAAACCGCATTTTTCTTCCGAATAGCTGATGATTTCGGGGTTAATCAGTGTAATGGGCATCAGCGGGATGAGCTGTTTTTCGCCAGGGGTTTCGAGGGGCAGGGGATTGCCATCATCATCCGTGGGAGCATCGAAGTCAATGACGACAATGCGTTTGAGAAGACCGACCTGATTCCCGGCAAGACCGACACCATGGGAATGGTGCATAATCTGAATCATATCCTGAGAAATGTCAATGAGTTCGTCATCGATTTCAGTAACGGGTTTGGCTTTTGCGGCAAGAATCGGATCACCGATGATACGGAGTTTGAGTTTCATACGTCCAAAAAAGTCCTTATGCTTGCGCCGTGGCAGCGAGTGCAGCACGGATACGAATGACACATTCGGCAATCCCAATGCAGTCAAGAGTTTCATAGATACTGGCACCGACCGTGATTCCGCAAACAGCAACGCGAACGGGCTGATTCAAGGCAAAATCAGAGAGGCCATCGGCCTGTTCCTGCGCCCGGAAAGCGGCTTCAATATCAGCACAAGATGCGTTTTCAGGGAGAGATGCAAGTCGATCCGCCATATTGGCAAGAGACTGACGAATCGCGTCTGCGGACATGAACTTTTTGACACCCTTCGGATCAAATGACTGCGGCGCATGGAAGAAAGAAGCCCAGGACTGAAGGTCCGTCATGAGTTTTGTGCGGGACTGCATCAAGGCAGCGACTTTGTCAAATTTTGCGCGATCGATGTCATGGAACCAATCCATGGAGGCTGCAAAATTCCAGGCACGTTCTGCGAAATCTGAAGCGGGAAGCTCGGCAATGTACTGACCATTGAGATTGGCAAGTTTGACAGCATCGAACTGAGCGGGAGAACGCTGGGCACGTGCGATATCGAATGATTCGATCAGTTCAGCGCGGTTCATTTTCTCGCGATTGTCGCCGGGAGACCAGCCAAGCAGAGTGAGATAGTTGAAGAGAGCTTCGGGGAGAACACCTTTTCCGCGGAAATCACCGACGAAAGCATCGCCATCGCGCTTGCTGAACGGTTTGCCCTGTGCATTGACAATCATGGGAAGGTGTGCGTACTTCGGAGGATTTGCGCCGAGGGTACGGAACATGAAAAGATGACGGTAGGTATTTTCCACATGGTCGTCCCCGCGCACGATATAAGTAACATTCTGGGTAATGTCGTCACAGACGTTTGCGAGGTGGAAAACAGGACTTCCATCACTGCGGACGATGATGAAGTCGCGCATACTGTCAAGAGGTTTCGCAAGTGCGCCTTTCACGACATCATCGTAGAAAACTTCGCGGCGGGTAAATGTGAGCTTGGCGGCGTTTTCAATCAGGTAGTTTTTGCCGGAAAGGACTTCATCCATCGCGGCATCAGCCAATGAAAGAAGGACTTCCCCTGCTTCATTCAGAATACAGAGATTTTGGAATCCTGCAAGGCAAGCCTGATTTTCAACAGCCTTGCCTTTCGCCGTAAGTGTGGAATAGGTAAGTCCGGCACCGCTGACGGAGACAGAGGTATTCGGAGCAAGCTGAATCTCTGCAAGACCAATGGTGCGAACGAACGGGTAATCATCGCAGTGAACAGGAATGCGGAAGTAAACGGGAGAATGCTCTTCCGCCGGATTGGCTTTGTACGCATGACCGGCGGCAATGAGCTGCTGTGCGGCTTCGAGGTGATGAGGAGCCTGAGTTGTCTGATAGAGGGCTTCTTCATCATAGTCCATGCCAAGCCATTCCATACATTCGATGAGTGTATCGATTGCCTGTTTTGTGGAACGTTCGAGGTCCGTATCTTCGATGCGGAGCAGGAAAGTACCATTGATGTGACGAGCGGCAAGCCAGTTAAAGATAGCAGTGCGGATATTGCCAATATGCACCTGTCCCGTGGGGGAAGGTGCGAATCTGAGACGTTCTTTCATGTAAGATACCGAAAGGGTGTTAGAAAAAAGGATACAGGGTACCTCTATTTTTCATCAGTCCGGAGTATCGTTTTTCTATTTGTCCTGTACAGAGTCCGTTTTCGGACATTTTGCACATTCGGAGAAAAACCTGTGTTCCGAATCAACAGAGATACCCTAATGAGTTAAAATCAGATGGCGTTGGTTGCGGCAAGGAGCTGAGCCTTGGCGTTATGCAAGTCAACGATGGACTGCGTGAGAGCGTTTTCAGCATTGACGAATTTAGTCTGAACTTCGTTGACACGCGTAATGGAGCAGTTACCAGCTTCGTATTCGTCATCGACGAGGTCGCGCATTTTGCGAACGGCTTCGAGGTTCTTCTGATAAAGTTTGACGGTTTTCAAGTTGGTAAGATAGTTTTCATGAGCAGTACGGACATCGGAAATAACGGAAAGCCAGGTATTGGCGACCGTGTATTCGGACTGTTCGAGTGCAGCCTGAGCGGAGCGCATTGCAAAATAAGTACGACCGCCGGAGAAAATCTCCCAATTGACAGAAATGGAACTGGTGAAGTTGCCATGACGGTCATGGGTTCTATCTCCGGAATAGAAAATTCCGCTATCATAAGACATGGGACTGTAGGTCCTGGACTGATTGGTATAACTCAGTCCAATACTTCCCGTTACAGTAGGACCAAACTGAGCGATGGAGGAATAGTAGGAGAATTTGGATTTTTCGACAGCTTCGCGGAGTGCTTTGAGGTCAGGTCGATTGGCAAGAGCCATATCCAAATAAACATTCACATCGGAAAGCATTTCGCCGTCAGCAGAGAGAGAATCGGGGAACTCAATGTATTCGGGGAGTTCGCCCTGTGTAAGTCCCATGAGAGTGGCAAGCGAGATTTTAGCAACATTCAACAGATAGTTGGCGGCATAGAGACCGCTTTCCGCCTGATTGTAGTTGACTTTGAAGTTAAGGACATCCGACAGAGTCGATGCGCCGACACCGTATTTCAATTCGGTTTCTTTCAGCAGGATACGGTTATAACGCATATCTTCAATGGCGATGAGGCGTTTGGAACGCGCAAGCATGACCTGGTTGTAGGCATTGGCAACGCTTTGAAGGAGCAGACGTCTGGAATCCTGTTCTTCGAGTTCCGTTCTCTTCCAATCATGACGAGCAGCAAGCAAATCCATTTCGCGTTTGAAGCTGTCAAAAAGAACCATCGACGCATTCAAGGACGGAGCAGCTGTGTACATTTTATAGGATGCGCCGGCATCGTCCGTATATCCCTGCTGGTGGTTGGAGCTCAAAGCATAGGTGGCAGTTACGGTGGGGACATAATTGGAGAAAGCCGAATAATATCTGGCACGAGCCTGAGAGATTACAAAGTAACGGCTCTTGAAACTGGGGTTGTTTTGAACAGCGATTTCCTGAGCTTCTTCCAGAGAAAGGAGTTTGATGTCTTCAGGAAGTTTCAGATGTTCGTCATCCGTGATTGATGTGTAAACACTCTTGGAGACTGCCATCGGAGGTTTTGCTGTGCTACACGAGGTCAGTGTAACAGCGAAAGCCGCAACGGCAAAAATAGGCAAAGCGTATTTGTTCATATCAGTACCTGTTTTGGATATTGATTGGTTAGTTCGTAAATATATTTTTAAATAATATACATCAATATGTAAATTATGCAACCCGCAAAAACTGAAAAAACAGAGAAAAGAGAAGATATTTTAAAATGCGGGACACCTGCAGACGCTCTGTCCAAAAGGAAAACTCTTTTTGGGACGGCTTATAAACATTTCGGAAACAAGAATTTCCGGAAGTTACCGAAGAGAGCAACTTCCGAAAAAAACGAATCCGGTCTTTTTCCGTTCACTTCACCTGATTAATGTTTTACACGGGGATCGTGTTCGCCGTCTGCGGGAAAATTTTTGGTGAGACGATGAACAAGATACCATCCGATTATTCCGGAAATGACATCCGCCGCAGTACGAGCAATAAAAATGGCAGGAATATATTGAAGATGTTTCGCAATCATCAGGAACGGCAGGAGGAAACCAATCACGCGCATGGCATTCAGAAGTGCGGCAGCAACAGGATGTCCGCAACCTGTGAAGAAGAATGTGCTGTAGCGATGAATTTCAATGAAAGGGAATCCCCACGGGATAATACGGAGACCGAGGACAATCCAAGGACGGACTTCCGGGGCTTCACGGGTAAAGATAGCGGCGAGAGGTTCTGCAAAGATGGCAAACAGAATCGCCATTGAGAACAGGAAACAAAGCGCGAAACGCAAAGCAACACGGCGGCAGGTATGAATGCGGGAATAAAGGCGCGCCCCGTAATTCTGACCGATCATAGGGAGCAGAGACATGCCCAATGCCATGGGAAATACAAAGGCAAGGGATTCAATGCGGCCTTCCGTACTGACGGCGGCAACAATGGTATCACCAAACGCATTTGCAACACGGGTGGTGGCAAATGAAGCAATGGGAACCATCAGCATTCCAAGTGCTGATGGAATGGCGAAATCACTGATACGACGCCAAAAACGAAGCAAGGAAGGAATGGGAATCCATTGAAAGCGGAGAAGGTGATGACGTTTCCAAAGGAAATAGAGGATAAAACACATGCCGATCAACTGAGCGAGAACGGTAGCCAGTGCCGCCCCCTGAATCCCCATGTCGAACCCGAAAATAAAAAGCGGGTCGAGAAGAGTATTGACAAACAATCCAAGGAGCATCATGCGGGATGCAAGGCGGGAATCCCCAACCGCAATCAAGACGTTATTGCCGCACATGCCGAGGGTGGCAGTAACACAGCCGGCATACCAGATATTCATATATTCACGCGCCAGGGGAGCGGCTTCGGCGGAGGCTTTCAAACCTTTCATCAAGACCCAATTTGAAGTCAAGACACCAAGCAGACCGAGAAAGATGGAAACAACGATGGAAAAAAGCAGACCTGATGTAACGAGTTTCGCGGCTTTGTCGTTCCGTTTTGCTCCGACTGCCTGTGCAGCAGTGGTCATAACACCGGATGCCATACCATGAAGCACACAGCTGACGAGCATGACCAGGGGCAGAGTCAACCCCATGGAAGCCAGAGGGATTTCGCCAAGACGACCGACAAAGTAACCGTCAACGAGGTTATAACCGGAAATGGCAAGAGTTCCGGCAAGCATCATGAATGCAGTGCGAATCATGGTACTTGCAATAGGACCTGAGGTATAGCCTTGTTTGTGGTTTTCCGGATTGGAAATGTTGCGGTACTGGTCTTTTGTGAAGAGAACTATTCGTTGAGTGAAAGAAACGGAGGTACTGTTGTCGGAATGATTTGACATGATGGGAAAGGGGATTATAACGATGTTAGTAAAAGGGAGTGTTCAGGATTCCTGAGGGGATAAAGATGTTGTATCATTACCGGACAGGACGGAATTATCGTTTTCCACGGCATCCGAAGAATCCGCAGAAGAGTCTTTCTTTCTGATACGTTCTGCACGGTGGTGTTCGCGTGCATCGATGGCTTCCTGCATACGAAGAGCTTCACGACGCCGGGAAAGTTCGGAAATGCGGTTCATTTCATAACGGCTGTTGCGGGGATTGACAAATTCGATGGCGGAAATATCCACAGAAAAATCGGGGTAAAGCCAGCGATTCGTGATGGAAATGCCAAATAAAAGCCAAATGGCGGTCGCGCCCGCAAGGAATGGTCCAAATGCAAAACCGCGGTGTTTCCTGCGAGGATTGTACCAGCGGTAAAGCGGCATAATGACAAGAGCCGAGCAGGAACCTATCAGCATGATGTAGAGGACGGGCAAAGCCCCCAAAGCCGCCGCAAGCCCCATAATCAGTTTGACATCTCCCAAACCGAACGCATCGCGCTTCAAAAGCAATTTGCCGAGAAAAGCGGAAAGCGAGAGAAGACCGCCAAACAATAAGGCTGTAACGAGTGAAATCAGAAACGCAAACCAGTCCGGCAAATGCGGCGGCAGAAGAATGCCATGGAACAAATGAAAGAGAGGGGCAAGGAGAATCAGGGTATAGGTGAGTTCATTCGGAATAATGCGGCAGTTGAAATCAATGACGGCAGAGGGAATCAGAACTGAAATGATGAGAGCATAGAGGAGATTTGTGCTGAGCGGCAAGTCCATCCATCGAAGATAGACAAACGAGGCGGCAAAGCAAAGCCCCGTCAGCATTTCACCAATCATGTAGCGCGGGGAAATGGGCTGTTTGCAGGAACTGCACTTGCAACCGAGAAACAGATAACTGAAAATCGGGATATTCTCAAGAACAGTAATCCGATGATTGCAGTTCGGACAGTGAGAGGGAGGCGTAACAAGGCTGATTCCCAGGGGAATCCGGTAAATGCAGACATTCAGGAACGAACCGATATTACAGCCGAACCAGAAAGCGACAAACGTGGAGAAAACCGGATACAAGCGTATGGCATCCACAAAGACAGAAAACGTAAATATGTCCTGCGCGGAGGCGTAACGAAACCAGTCCAGAGAATTGAAGTCAGCAAACAAATGCGTCATGAGTTCTCCAAAGCATCAAGCCAGGCAGACGGATCCGCATCCGAGGGTACACGCCACCCTGTACGAGGCGAAAGCGAAACGGGGGTAACAGCAGGACCATCCGGGGCACAGGTACGCTTGAACTGCTGTGTAAAGAAACGGTCAAGGAAAAGTTTCAAGGTTCGGAGAATTTCTTCTTGAGAATAGCAGCCAGAGAAGACTTTCTTCGCAGATGCAAGAATCTTTTTCGGAGTTTCATTGAGGCAAATCAGATGATACAGATAGAAATCGTGGAGTTCGTAAGCACCAAGAATCTGCTCTGTTTTCTGAACGGAGTCGGAAGAATCATCGCCGGATGGGATGAGTTCCGGTGAAACAGGGGTATCAAGGATGTCCTGCAGGATGTCTGCAATGTCCTGATTCGAGGCGGCATAGTTTGCAACGAGTGCGCGAATCAGCGTTTTCGGAACAGACGCATTGACGGCGTACATGCTCATGTGGTCGCCGTTGTATGTGCACCATCCGAGGGCATTTTCGGAGAGGTCGCCGGTACCGACAACGAGAGCGTTGTATTCGTTCGCCAAGTCCATAAGAATCTGGGTGCGTTCACGGGCTTGCGCATTTTCATAAACGATGTTGATTTTTGCGGGGTCATGTCCGATGTCGGCGAAGTGCTGAAGGCAGGCAGATTTGATGTCAATGACACGGTAATCACAGCCGAGTTTTTCAGCAAGATGTCCGGCATTGTTTTTCGTGCGTTTCGTTGTCCCGAAACCGGGCATCCCGACTGCCAGAACATTGGAAGCACCCGCGGCCTCGCAGGCAGCCAGCAAGGCAAGCGTGGAATCAAGTCCGCCGGAGAGACCGACAACGAGTTTGTCCGAACGGGAGGATTCCATGCGCTTCTGAAGACCAAGCGTTTGAGCGAGGAAGATGTTATTCAAATCATCCTGATTTCCGGGAATGAACGGAGTTTGTGAAGAAGCAAGCAAAAGAGGATTGCGGCGAGGAGGTGCAATCATGCGTTCTTTTGCAGTGAAATCACAGTCAACGGGGAAATCGAAGTCGAATACGAAAGGTTTCATCGGGTCGATTCCGGAGGAGAGGAGTTCACCGTCTTTTGCATACGCGATATGAGGGAAAAAGACGGCTTCCGAGGTGGATTCGTAAGGCCCGGCATTTACCAGAAGGAATGCGGATTTCAGCTTTTTGCTCTGCGCCACGGCAAAAGCATCAAGTTCTGCGGGGGTGGCAAGGTGCATGGGAATGGCAGACGGGCAAATCGTGAGAGACGGAGAGTTTTTGGCACCTTTTGCACGGAGCGTAACGGCGGCAAGCATGTTGTCGGAGGGGCTTTCACGAGGGGCAAGAGAAGAATAAGGAACGCATCCATCATGAATACATGCCGTAACCGCATAACGGGTGCTGTCGCTTAAGCGCATGGGGAAATTGAGGGTGAAAAGGACGTTCCCCGTGCCTGCAAGCTGGAGCGAATTGCAGGCGGTGAGAATATCCGCACGAATCTGAGCCTGATCGGCTAAATCACGGCAGGAAGCAGTGGTGAGGCACATTTCGGGGAATACAATGATGGACGCATCTTCATTGGCGACCATATCATTGACGACATTATAGAGGATATTGACATTGAACAGCGGGTTCGCAATGCGAAGAGGGAGGTCTGCAACAGCGGCAATTTTCATTGAGGATACTCCAAAGTAGTTTTATTTTCGCCCGAAACGCCGCTCAATTTCCGACATCGAAATATTCAGAATGGTAGGACGTCCGTGGGGACATGAGTATGGTAAAGCACAGTGGGACATTTGCTCAATGAGCGCAGCTGCCTGTGCGTTTGTCAGTTTATCGTGAGCTTTGATGGCGGCTTTGCACGCCGTGCGGGCAAGAATCGCAGTGTCAAGACGCTGACCCGCGCCGACTTCTCCGATACGGGAAAGCATATCCTGAAAGAAACCGCCGACATTTTCCTGCGGGATTGCCGCCGGAATGGCGTTCAGCATGATGGTATTCTTTCCGAACGGCTCGATTTCAAAGCCAATGGATTCAAATTCGCGGAGATTGCGTGTAACATAAGTCAAATCGGCGGGAGAAAGCTCCAAAGTAATCGGAATCAGAAGTTTCTGGGACAAGGTGCCGTCAATGCCATTGATGATTTTTTCAAAAAGGACTCGTTCGTGCGCCGCGTGCTGGTCGATGAGGACAAGTCCGCCGGGGATTGAGGCGACGATGTAGGAATTTTCCAAAACGCCAAGCAAACGCAGACCATTGCCGCCGAAGTCGGTAACGGGACTGTCTTCGCCGACGAGATGGAATGCGGGAGCGTCTTCCGGAGACGGGGCAGGGGACGGCGAAGTCTGTTCGTCGGGAATACCGGGAAGCGGCTGAGGAATTGTCCCGGACGAGGCAGTCTGAGCGGCATTCGCGGCAGACTGGATGGAAAGAGGAGCCCCCAGCGGATTCTGCATGGCAGGACCGAGAACCCGGTAGAAAACATGGGCAGATTCCAACAGCGATTCCAGCGAATTTTCCGTGGGAGGTGCAGGGCGACAGGAGGATGACTGCAAGGAAGTATCGCAGGGAACATCCGGAGCTTCATCGGCAGTCTGCCTGACGGAAAGATCGGCAGGTGCATCCGGCATGAAATCAGGGAAAAGGCGGTGCGATACATCCGCCGGATTGGAAACACTTTCGCGGGATTGCGGGATAACCTGGTCATTCATGCGCAAGGCGGCGGAAACAGCACTGCGAACGGCTTCAATCACATCAAATTCGTTGCGAAAACGGACTTCGCGCTTGGTCGGATGCACATTGACGTCAACCGAACCGGGGGGCATGGTGAGGAAAAGAATCGCCGGGAGGAAACGCCCTTTTTCCAGCATGGGACCGCAACCTTCGCGAATCGCACGATAGACAGCCTGCGCTTCCACGGGACGGCCATTGATGAAGATGCGCTGATCGGCACGGGATTGACGGGTGAAATTGCGGCGGGCAATAAAGCCATTGATGGTAATGCAGTTTTCAGTACGGGAGACTGGAAGCATGGCTTCGGCAAAAGAGCGTCCGAAAAATTCGTGAATGCGGGGCATCAGTGAATCATAGGAGGGAGATGAAAGCAAGATGCGGTTATCCGATTTCAGCTGAAATGCAACTCCGGGATGCGCCAATGAAATATTCATGACGATTTCGACAATATGCCGTTCTTCCGTAGAGGCCGTTTTCAGAAATGCTCTGCGGGCAGGCAGATTGAAAAAGAGGTCGCGAACGGTGATTTGTGTGCCGGGAGGGCATCCGGCAGGGCGGACATCCAAAACGGAACCGCCATTGACAATGACTTCCGTACCTTCGGCATTGTTGCGCTGCCGGGTAAGAATCGTCATTTTTGCGACAGCTGCGATACTTGGGACGGCTTCCCCGCGGAATCCGAAAGACGTAATGGAGAAAATGTCTTCTTCCTTGGAGATTTTGCTGGTGGCATGTGCATCCAGACAAAGCAGAGCATCATCCTGATCCATGCCTTCCCCGTCATCAATGACGCAAACAGAACGGCGACCGCCGTTTTCGATGGTGATGACGATTTTGCCTGCGCCGGCATCCAAAGAATTTTCGATGAGTTCCTTCACGATTGATGCCGGGCGTTCAACAACTTCTCCGGCGGCAATTTTATTGCAAACATCATCGCTGAGCTGGTGGATTTTACTCATCTGCGTCTCTCCCGTGATTTCCTGCGGTCATAATCAACGGTCATGACCGGCGATTGAAGAAAAGCCAGACGATCACGAAAATATTTTGCTTCATCCTGGTGTCCGGTGAGCTTGAGAACACGGGATAAAAGAGCAACAACCTCCAAATCATTGGGATAGAAAAAATACAAAGTCCTGAGAATATTTTCCGCTTCCGGGTATTGTTCCGAGGCAATCAGACGCCGTGCAGACAGAATATTTTCGTAAATGGCAGGGGCTTTGTCAAAAGATTGAAAATCCACGAGGGTATACTGATTCAGCGCAGATTCAAAAAAGTTCGGCTTTTTACGTGTATCGAGGGAAAGATGAATGGCATCTGTATCTGCAAGAAGAAGAATCTTATTCTCTTCGCGGATACGGCGGAACGAAATCAGAACAATGGTCATCAAAATAATGAATGCCACAATCACAATGAGCGGAACCATGGAAGAATCCTGATTTTTTGTCTCTGATTTCATCTCATTTCCTCGTGTTAATCACTCGTTTTTGTGAAATGGCAGGCACATTGATGTCCTGCGGCAACACAGTGAAATTCAGGAACTTCAAACTCGCAGAGGTGCTGTTCATCGCGCGAATGAGAATCCGCTTCGACACAGCGTCCGAAGAAACGGCAGCCTTTGCCGAAATGGTCGGGGGAGGGAACCGTGCCGCGAATGGTATTCAACTTGGTGTGTGCACCGCCCAGAGTTGGCACAGCACGAATCAGGGCCTGTGTGTACGGATGGGCAGGATGTTTCATAAGCTGATCCACGGGAGCCGTTTCCACGATACGTCCGGCGTACATGACGGCAACACGGTCAGCAAGTTCGGCCACAATGCCTAAATTATGCGTTACAAGGATAATTGACATGTTTCGGGATTTTTTGAGCTGCAAAAGCAAATCGAGAATCTGAGCCTGAATCGTTACGTCAAGGGCAGTGGTGGGCTCATCCGCAATCAGAATGGAGGGATTACAGCCCAGAGCCATCGCAATCATAACACGCTGCTGCATTCCGCCGCTCATTTCATGGGGATATTGTCTGGCCCGGTTGACGGGATCGGGAATACCGACCTGACGAAGAAGGTCAACCGCTTCGGCATCGGGATCGGCGACATCAGGACGATGCAGGCGGACAGCTTCCGCAATCTGTGCGCCAATGCGGAAAACAGGATTCAAAGAAACGGATGGTTCCTGGAAAATGTAGGAAATGACGCCGCCGCGAATACGGCGAAGTTCGCGGGAAGAAAGAGAAAGAATATCGGTCATGCCGTCTTTCCCCCGGTTGATAAGAACCTGTCCTGACAATACGGCGGGAGGCTCCGGAACAAGACGGGCAAGCGACATGCAGGTTACACTTTTTCCGCAGCCGGATTCGCCGACAAGCGCAAGCATTTCGCCTTGTTCGAGTGAAAAAGAGACATCTGAAACTGCCGGCATCAATCCGGATTCAGCTCTGAAATGAACAGAAAGATTTTTGACTTCCAAAAGCGGCATGGCAAACCTGAAATTCGATTAGCTGTTTTTTCTGAACCTGTTTTCAAAAAAGCTGGACTTTATGCAGGATGTTTTCATTTGTCCGCATCTTTGAAAAAAGCTCTCAAAAAAAGAATATTGAAATAACATACAACGCTTTTTAAAGTAATGCAAAGAAGAAAATGTTTTTTATGGCTATTTTCGGCATTTTTTCAACGATACGGCATCAAAAAGATAAAAAGGTGTACCGATGAAGATTTGGAGAAAAGTCGGGGAATGGATCAGAGAGGATCAACCGCACCATCCGAAGCATGGGCTTTCAGGTAATCGCAAACGGTTCTCGCAAACTCAAGACCGATTCCTTTCACACGCATGGAAATCATTTCCGGCGTGGCGGAACGGAGTGCACGAACCGAACCGAATTCTTTCAGAAGAGCTTGTTTTCGGACTTCACCGATTCCCTCGATTTCATCAAGAAGTGAGTTTTTGATGGTATTCAGGCGCAAGGACCGGTGATAGGTAATGGCAAAACGGTGTGCTTCATCACGAACCGCGCGCAGGAGTTTCGAGGCGTTTCCTTCGAGCGGGAGTTGAATGGACTGGGAGCAGCCGGGAATAAAGACTTCCTCATGTTTTTCCGCAAGCCCGATGACGGGAAGCGGCGGACAATGGATTTTCACAAGCGCGTCAATGGCACTGGAAAGCTGACCTTTTCCGCCATCGACCATCAGCAGTTCAGGAAGAGGTTTATGTTCTTCTATGAGGCGCAGAAAATGACGGGTAACGGCTTCCTTCATCATGGCAAAGTCATTCGGACCGGTAACAGTACGAATACGAAAACGTCGATATTTCTTTTTGTCGGGACGGCCATCTGTGAAATGCACCATGCTTGCCACGGCAAGTGTACCGGAAATATTGGAAATATCGAAACATTCAATATTCCGGGGAAGAATGGGAAGTTCCAGTTCGGAGGCAAGTTCTTTTACAGCTTCGGGGCCGGGCGACAAGGATGGCAGACTGATGATGGAAAGATTGTGGCGGAGACCGGGGCGCAGGCAATCCAGATTGTCGGCAATATCCCGGAAAAGAGCGGCTTTCTCAAACTGCTGCGCATTGGCGGCATCTATCATTTTCTGTTTGAGAATCTCGGCAATGCCGCCGATATGTCCATTCAGAACATCAATCAGGGCATCAATCCGTTTCCGGTAGTCTTCCTTGGTTACTTCGCCGATGCAGGGACGGCAGCAATCGCGAACAGTTCCTGCAAGGCAGTGCGCACGGTCTTCCGGCATAGGCTCGGCACAGCGGCAGACGCGAATCCCGAAATGGCGGACAAGAAAATCCGCCGTCTGATGAAGTGCACCGCCTTTCGGAAATGGACCGAAATAAAGGCAGGAATCGTCTTTTTTGAGACGGGCGAACCGAAGACGGGGAAACGATTCCGCCGGGTCGATTTTCAGCATCAAATAGCGTTTGTCATCCCGCATCAGAAT
Organism: Lentisphaeria bacterium UBA1732; assembly: GCA_002315855.1. Taxonomy (GTDB): domain Bacteria; phylum Verrucomicrobiota; class Lentisphaeria; order Victivallales; family UBA1829; genus UBA1732. The sequence goes on from DCIG01000069.1 coordinate 27,961, forward strand.
ATTGTAATGAGGTGCATATTCCTTAATGAGACGGGATTCCAGAAGAAGGGCTTCATCTTCGGAATGAACTGTAATGGTTTCCCATGTTTCGATGGAGTGGACAAGAGAGCGGAGTTTCGGGTCTGCATAACGCATTCGGGACTCCTGAAAATACTGGCTCATTCGGCGGCGAAGATTTGCGGCTTTCCCCACATAAATAACCGTGCCGAAACGGTCGCGGTAAATGTAACAGCCCGGCTTGTCGGGAATCCGGGATGGAATAAATTGTGCTCTTGCCATAATGCGCCCTGCTGCGGCGAATCAAATATGACCCGTAATCAGCATACAATCGCCATAACTGAAAAATCGCATTCTTTCCCGCACAGCCATCGCATACGCCTGGCGAATCGGATCCATGCCGGCAAAGGCGGAGACCAGCATCAAGAGCGTGCTTTTCGGCAAGTGGAAATTGGTGAGGAGCATATCGGCGGATTGAATGCGGTACGGAGGATAAATGTAAATGGATGTGGAACCGCGCTGAGGTGTAAAAATGCCATCCTGTGAAACACAGGTTTCCAAGGTGCGGAGCGAGGTCGTTCCAACCGCAAGGATTCGACCGCCATTCGCACGAATCCGATTCAGAGTTTCGGCGGCATGAGGAGAGAAATCAAAGATTTCTTCGTGCATGGGGTGATCTTCGATATTTTCCTCGGAAACAGGTTTGAATGTGCCTGCACCGACGTGAAGAGTCAGCTCAACCCGTTCAACTCCTTTAAGCCGGAGTTTTTCAAATGTTTCTTCGGTGAAATGCAATCCGGCAGTAGGAGCTGCAACCGCACCTTTGATACTGGCGTAAATCGTCTGATAGCGGTCGGCATCCATCGGCTGATCAGGACGTTTGATATACGGGGGCAGGGGGAGATGTCCGCATACTGCAAAAAGCTCTTTCGCATCATTTCCGGAAAGGTCAATGACACAGGTCCCGTCGGGAAGTTTTTCTGCAACTTCGACGATGAAATCCGTAAGTTCATGGTTGGATGCACGGAGACGGAGCAATCCGCCCGCATTGAGACGTTTTGCACCTTTTACCATGCAAATCCAGCGGTTTCCCGTAGACGGAGAAAGAAAGAACAACTCAATTTCAGCCCCGGTGGGTTCCTTGCGGGCAAACATGCGGGCAGGAATGACACGGGTATTGTTGATGACAATGGCATCGCCTTCGTGAAGAAAATCAGGAATATCCTGAAACGGATGAATGACAGGGGGCAAATCGAATGGATTTAGCACAAGCATCCGGTCGCTTCCGCGAACTTGTGCAGGTTCCTGTGCGATTAATTCTTCGGGAAGTTCGTAGTCGAAATCACTGATGTGCATCCTGATACATCCGCTCGTAATTGCCGGCCGTGCGATCCCAGGAGAAATCTGCGGTCATGGCGTGTTTGATCATTTTCTTGAAAACAGCAGGGGCGTCCTGACGAATGGAAGCCGCCCAGACAATAGTGTTGTTGAGAGCTTCCGGCGTCAGGTCATAAAATACAAAACCCGTAGCACTTTCTTCGTTATTATCCAGATTGACGACCGTATCGGCAAGACCGCCGGTATGACGAACAATCGGCAACGTGCCGCAGCGCATACTGTACATCTGATTCAGTCCGCAAGGTTCGTAGCGGGACGGCATAATGAAGAAGTCCGCACCCGCTTCCGTTAAATGCGAAACGGGGTTGGGGGCATATCCGATGTGTACGGCGAATTTGTCGGGATATTTGGTCGCAAGATACTTGAAATGACTTTCCAAACTGAAATCGCCGCTGCCAATCAGTATGAACTGGAAATCAAAGTTCCGGAGAAGATACTCCAGGCCTGATGCAAAAATATCAAGACCTTTCTGATACGCCAGACGTGAAATCGTGGCAAAAAGAGGGACTTCAGCCCGCTGTGGCAGATTGAAATGTGCTTGCAGGGCTTGTTTGCAAACAGCTTTGCCGGAAAGGTCTTTTGCTGTGAAATTGGCTGGGAGAAGCGCATCTTTTGCCGGATTCCATTCCTCGGTGTCTATGCCGTTGAGTATGCCGCGAAGTTTGCCGCGCGCCGCACAATGTCGCAGAGAGGGGTCAAGAGTGAAGCCAAATTCGGGTGTGAGGATTTCCTGCGCGTAGGTTTCACTGACTGCATTGACCATATCGGCCGTCATGATGCCGCCGTGGAGGAAATTAATGCAGTCATGGTATTCGAGGCAGGTATAATTGAAATAATCCCAGCCCAACCCTGTCCATTGCATATTTTCTTTCGGGAAAATTCCCTGATAGCCGATATTGTGAATCGTGAGAATACTGCGGCAGTTCCAGAATGGTTTGCGTTCGCGGTAGAGGTCGCTTTTCAGGTAAACGCAAGCAAGTGCGGCGTGCCAGTCATTGGCATGGAGGACATCAGGATTCAGGTTCAGAAGCATGATGGTTTCCATGGCGGCACGGCAGAAGAAAATAAAACGTTCTGCATTATCGTCATATTCCTTGCCGTCCCAGTCGTAAAGGCGGGGGCGGTCATAGAAACGGTCATATTCCAAAAACAAAAAAGTGAGGCTGTCGGAAAGTTTGAGGACGCGGAGACTGGCAAGCTCATTGTGGTCGCCGAACGGGACGGTCAGTTGATCAATCCTGTCCGTGTATGGAAGATTTTTGGATTCGATGAACTGACGGTAATAAGGCATGAAAACAGTAACCTGATGACCCCGTTCCGCCAGTTTTTTGGGCAGAATCCCGGAAACATCAGCAAGCCCGCCTGTTTTGGCATAAGGAATGGCTTCACTTGTTACCCAGAAAATATTCATGACATGACTCCATGTTTAAGATAAAGATAGCATGTTCAAGCTGATTTCAAAAATAAGAATGCAGGTTCAGACTTAACCGCGCATTTGTTCGCGGGCTTGACGAAGACGAGCAAGTTCATATTCAGAAAGGCTGTTGATTCCGGTTCTTGATATTTTGTCCAGCAGGGCATCAAGTTCACGCTGCGAAACGGGCGGATTTTTGAAACCGCCGTTCACCGTGAAATGAGGCTCATCATGGTTCGGTTCCTCCGCATGATAAGTCCATCCATCGGGCATTGAAGAACGATTGGACGAACGCTGAGAGCCGGACGAGAAGTTTGGTCCGCTGTTGTATCGATGGGGATTGACCAGCCATTCAAGAGGATTCCATGCAATTTCGATTTTTAATGCAATAAGCGTATAAATCATGCCTGCCAGAAAACCTCCGATATGCGCCAGATATGCCACATGCCCGTGGTTGCCCTGTCCAAGCTGCTGAAGAACATCCAGCAGAAAGAAAACGATTGCCATGGTGCGGAGCTTGATGGGGAAGGGGATGAAAAGAATCATCATGGGAATATTCGGAGCCATCATGGCGGCGGTAATCAAAACCCCCATAACCGCGCCGCTTGCTCCCAGCAGAGAAACCGGCAAATCCGTTGTCATGGAAAGTGCAAACCATAAGAAGTTTCCGGCTAATCCGCTGATTAAAAAAAGCGTTGTGAATTTTCTTGCGCCGATACGGGGTGCAACAAGTCCGCCGAAAATGTAAAGCGAGAACATGTTGAAGAAAAGATGGAAGAAATCCGCATGAATAAAGATGGCTGTAAGCGGCTGCCAGATTGCACCGGATAAGAAATCCTGCGGCGAAAACTCTAAATGGTATTTGATTTGAGGATCGCTGAAAAAGAGATAGGACACGACATTAATTGCAATCAGCACATAGAGACATGTGAGACCGCTTCTTGCTTTGTCGTCGAAAGAACCGGAGTTGTTTCTCATATATTGTCTGTCACGCAGCATATTGTTGTTTCCTTCATAAAAACAGAGAAAATGGGACTGATTTCAAAAGTCATGATGCAGAAAGAACATGAACAATGATTTTTCTGGATTGCAAAAAACACAATCATGGACATGACAAATCCGAAATACTGTTCAGAATGCTCTTCACAATAATAATATAGCGTTTGAAAACCGTATTTTCAAGACAATGTGTGAAATCCGTATCAAGGAATCGTGCGGAATGCGTAATAAAAGCGGCATCCCGCACGGATTTTTCAAGGAATCAAGAGCAAGGCTTCATTTCTTTTTCAAGACAGTCCCGCGGAAATAAACGGGGGTGCCGTCTGCCGGAATCAAATCCGGACCAAAATAAAAGCCGGTATGCGTGGGCTGATTGTAACAGGTATTCTGCGAAGCCACGCTGTTGCGGTAGACCGGGTCATGCAGGAACGTGTGGAATCGATATTCCGTGGGGGTAGTGGAAACATACAGGCGCAGAGCGGTACTGTCATCGGTGCGCATCAGAACTTCTTCGCGCCAGTCGCCCGCGATGTCGGCGGCAAGACATGGATTGGATTTCGTTCCGTTGTTGGCCGAGCAGCCGCGGAATGTAACCAGATTGTTGCATCGACGCTGGTTCCAGTCATATTTTGAAACGGTATTCCCGTTCAGCATTTCACGGAGGAGGTCGCCATCCCACCAAACGGCGAAGTTCACGGGGAGATTCGATGGTCCTTGGAGAGTGGTCGAGTTCGGATTGCTGTTGACGCCGCGTACAATTTCGCCTTTGATGTTGCGAAATCCGAAACCGCCGCCGCCCCACATTTCCACACCGTAATTTGTGGGATCGACGTCTGCTGCCATACAGCGTCCGACATCGGAACTGCTTTTCTGCTGTACAATAATCTTGCCGTTGGATGTTTCGCGGAAAGTAATGCCGGAACCGCCTTCGTGGCAGGCGAAAACCTGCAATCCGTCCATATCGGGGGCAAACTGGGTAACGTGCATGGCATCGCCATGTCCGAGACGGGTGGAGTAAAGACCTGTACCATCGTGGTCAATTGTACAGGACCCGTAAATGATTTCATCTTTGCCGTCATGGTCAACGTCTGCGGCATAGAGATTATGATTGCCCTGCGCTTCATAGGCTTTGCCGTTCTGCGTTTTTTCGGAATCGAAAACCCAGTGCGTTTTGAGCTTTTTCCCGTCCCAATCGAAAGCGGCAAGCACGGCACGGGAATAATAGCCGCGACACATGACTGCACTGGCATGTTCTCCGTCCAGGAAAGCAATGCAGGCGAGGTGGCGATCACTGCGGTTGGCATAGTTGTCGCCCCAGTCCATCATATTCCCGCGAGGCGGGATGTAATCAACCGTGTCGAGAACTTTGCCTGTTTTTCCGTCAAATACGCTCAAATATTCAGGACCGGAAATGATTCTGCCGCGATTGCGTGTGCCGGCGGGATTGATTCCTGTTTTGCGGAAGTCAACCGCAGGAACCTGCTCCATATCACTGCCGGGATCAACCCAATTTGCATTTTTGTCGCCGATGACGCTCCCTGTGCCGTCCACAGTCCCGTCTGCGGTTTTGCAAATGAGTTCAGCTTTCCCGTCATTGTCAAAATCATAGACCATGAATTGCGTATAATGTGCGCCGGCACGAATGTTTTTGCCCAGATCAATGCGCCAAAGTTTTGTGCCGTTGAGCTTGTAGCAGTCAATCAGGACATTGCCGGTGTAGCCGTCATGAGCATTGTCATGAGCATTGGATGGATCCCATTTCAGGAAGATTTCCAGTTCGCCGTCCCCGTCGGCATCACCGACCGAGCAATCGTTTGCGGAATACGTGTAGGATTCATTTGCCGGAGTGATTCCGTCTTTTGGTTTGTCAAGTTTGATTTCGAGATAACCGGGTTGAGTTTTTGCGGGAAGCGTATAGGAAGATGCGGCTTTGTTCAGCTCCCGCCCATTGACAACCGGTTTGACGGAGTAGATACCTCCCTGAGTATTTTCGTCTTCAAAGAATGTTACATCCTGAATCGGGGTTTCATTGAGCTTTTTGCCATCGCGGTAAACGTTGAATGATATGCCGAACGGGTCTGTATTGAGATAGCGCCAGGTTACAAAAACAGTGGACGCATCTTTTCGGACTGCAATCAAGCCTCGGTCGAGTTTTTCCATTTGGAGCTTGGCATAATCGTAGGCTGTAGGCATTTTGAATTGAGGAATATCAGCAGGAATGGACGCTGACAGCTGCTTGTTCTGTGAAAGATCGGTACAGGCAGAAATCAGAAGTGCCGCTGCAATAACCGAATAGAATGGAAGATGCTTCATGGATTGCCTCGTCTTTGAAATGAAGATAGTATGAATTTCCCAATAGAGCTGATTTCAAAAGTCATTGACGGAAAGATTTGAAAAAGAATCTTCGCGCAGTTGGCGAGAGTAGTTTGAGGTGGCTGCTTGGAACGCAACCGCCGAAAACGCTCTCCCGGCAAATGCCGAAGAGACTTTCAAAGCTCCCGGCAGGACTTATGAAATCAGCTCAATAATATATCATGCAATCAGGCATGTTCAAGCACAAATTGGGAAAATGACAAAAGAAAAGCCTCCGTAACAGTCGGTACAGCTAAACGGAGGTTCAAGAAGTGCTTATAATCAGGGAAAATGAAGAATCTTTCCAGGTGAAAATGCAAATCAGCCGTGAGGATGATTAATATTGTCTTTCACCAGAACATCGTGTGCACCGCCTTCCACAAGGGAAACACTGCTGACAAGCGTAAGACGTGCTTTATCCTGAAGTTCGGGAATCGTCAGCGCACCGCAGTTGCACATCGTGGATCGGATTTTATTCAAGGTGATTTCAAGGTTGTCATGAAGCGGACCGGCGTATGGCACATAGCTGTCAACACCTTCCACGAAAGAAAGTTTTTTCTTGCCGCCCATGTCATATCGCTGCCAGTTGCGGGCTCTGGCACTGCCCTCACCCCAGTATTCTTTCATGAAATTTCCGTTGATCATGACCTTCTGAGTGGGGCTTTCATCGAAGCGGGAGAAATAACGTCCCAACATGCAGAAATCCGCTCCCATGGCAAGGGCAAGCGTGATGTGATAGTCATGGACGATACCGCCATCGGAGCAAATCGGAACGTAGATTCCGGTTTCTTTGAAATATTCATCGCGGGCTTGAGCGACTTCGATTACGGCTGTTGCCTGACCGCGTCCGATACCTTTTGTTTCACGCGTGATGCAGATTGAGCCGCCGCCGATCCCGATTTTGATGAAGTCGGCACCTGCTTCGGCAAGGAAACGGAATCCTTCTCGGTCAACGATATTGCCTGCACCGATTTTGACTTTGTCGCCGTAGTTTTCCCGGACGAATTGAATGACACGGGACTGCCATTCGGTGAAGCCTTCGCTGGAGTCAATGCAGAGAATATCGCAGCCGGCTTCGAGCAGTGCGGGGATGCGTTCTGCATAGTCGCGGGTATTGATGCCGGCACCAACAATGAATCTGTGCTTGCTGTCCAGAAGTTCGAGGGGATTTTCTTTGTGCTGGTCGTAGTCTTTGCGGAACACAAATGCGGAAAAATGTCCGTCTTTGGTAATGATGGGAAGAGAGTTCAGTTTATGTTTCCAGATAATGTCGTTTGCTTCGTTGAGCGTAATGCCTTCGGGAGCAGTGATCAGCTTGTCTATCGGTGTCATGAAATCTTTACAGGGCGTTTCAGGCGAGAACTGATCAACACGATAATCGCGGCTGGTAACAAGTCCGAGCAGAAGTCCATTGGCAGATCCGTCATCGGTAACTGCAATGGTGGAATGGCCGTTTTTTTCTTTCAGGACCAGAAGATCGGCTAACGTGGAATCCGGGGTAAGATTGGAGTCGGAAGGAACAAACCCTGCCTTGTAGTTTTTTACGCGGCGAATCATTTCCGCCTGACTTTCGATGGTCTGGTTTCCGTGGATGAATGAAATCCCGCCTTCACGGGCAAGTGCGACCGCCATTTTATCATCCGAAACAGCCTGCATGATAGCAGAAACCATGGGAATATTCATGGAGAGCGCAGGAGTTTCACCTTTTCTGAATTTCACGACAGGTGTCTTCAAGGAAACCTTGGAGGGAATGCAGTTTGCATCGGAATAACCCGGAACGAGCAGATATTCACTGAAAGTATGGGCGGGTTCAGAATAGTAGAATGCCATAGAATAATCCTTGGTGTTAGATGTTCCACAGATAGTAATAGTAAATGTATAATATAGCATTTATTCCTGAAAAAACAAGAAAACAGTGTGATGAATCAGAACTTCCAATGATGTTTTTAATGAATTTAACAGTTTGTGTTCAATGGATTTAGCAGATTATTGTTGAATGCTGTAAATTTTTTTGAGAATGGTTGAGAAAAAGCACGAATCCAATCCGTGTCGAATCCGTGCTCTGATAGTTTTTGGGGGGGAAAGAAAGACAGGTCAGGCTTTTACTTTCTTTTTGCCGGGGAGCATCGCACCGAAGAATGCGAAAATACCGCCGGAAACAGCAATCGAAAGCCAGAATGCTTTCTGAATGACGGAACTTGTAACGACAATTCGGTCAATATTTTCTCCCTTAAAAATATCGGCGCCTTTCGAGAATAAAGTGAAAATATTCTCAAAGAAAGACGCGTATGAATAATTTTCACGGATTCCGGGCGGCATAAAGAAGAATGAGACGGCAATTCCAAGAATAATACCTGTGATTAATCCAGGAATCAGAAGATTGCCGCAGGGGTCCTGAGCGGCGGAACGTTCTTCTTTCGTGATGACATTCGGCGCAAGGTAGGCTGTATCGCCGCCGAAGCGGTTGTAGTAGGAAAGAATCTTGAAATATCCCAAAATTGTGAGGAACGTAATCAAGGTGGCAATCGGGAATATCCAAAGATAATTGGAAAGCTGGAGATCAAGTAGCAAACCAATCATCGGCCCGCCGACTGACATGGTCCCCATGGAAGTAATCAGGCTGTTGGCCGAGTTGAACTGTGCAAACAGAGACCGCGGGAAAAGGCGGAGCGCAATTGACGCGGTCAAGGTAAAATAGCACCCCGAAACTACACCATGCAGGATGAAGATGATACTCCAGGCTATTGCTTCCGGCGGGAGTTCATCAAAAAATGCGAACCAGCCCCAAAGACTGCTGACGGGATGTGCTTGACAAAACGATCCGATTGAAGCTGCCAGGCCCGTATTCAGTACGATACTGCCGCTGATCATGGTCAGAGCATAGCCGATGAGCGAGACAAGCCCCGTGCGAATCGGATGGAAACGGTCGGCAAGAATGCCCAGCGGAAAACTCAGGCAGATGGAGAATGCGTAGGTGATGGCAAGAAGTTTGCCGTAGATGGTATTGTTGACCCCCATGCTTGTGGCAAACTGAATTGAGAAGTTGTTAATGGGCTGAAATGCGATACTTCCGAGCAGGAGAGTAACGATAATCCAGCGGTAGAACGGAATCGAAAAACTCTGACGGAAATAATCAAGCATGGCTCCGAAAACACGGCTGAAATTGGATGTTTTTTCAGCAGGGATGTCTTCGGGCGGCGGATAGCTCCCTTCTTTCACAAAAATGCAAAGCGAGGTCAAGCCGACTGCATACAGAATCCCGATACCGATAAAAATCGGACAGAAATGCATTTGCGCTTCCCCAATCAGGAACGCATTGAAAAGAATGCCTGCGCCGAGGCTGATAATGCGGAATAAACCGAAGAAACGCCCAATCAGTTTCTGCGGCACCACATCATTCACGAGCGCGTTGAAAATAGCATTGGAAAGCGTCGTGCCGAAGTCAAGAAGAACCCAGAATATCCCGAAAATCGTCAACTGACACGCACGGAGATTCCAGCCTGTTATGCCGTTTAACCATTGTCCGAGAATATCTGTGAGTCCAAGTCCGATCAAGCCCACGACAATAAACGGCGTCGTAAAAAGCAGAAACGGGATTCGGCGTCCCCATTTCCCTCGATGGCGGTCCGAAAGATAACTGACCGTCGGCATCAGAAAAATATTGGTGAAATTCGGGAATGAAATCACAATGAGTGAGTAGAGAAAATCGCTCATGCCGAATTTCTGTTTCGTCAGAATCTGGGCAACAGGCATGACCGTGCGGTCGCGCATGGACCAGGCGAAATCTCCCCACAGCAGAAGCAGGAAAAGAATGGCAAGCCCGGAGGCTGTATAGGTCAGGGTGCCTACACTCCAAGTCTTCTTGCTGTTGGCGGACGGTTGAATAATCTCTTGACTCATGATGAAATCTCCTGAATTGATTCGGAAAACTGAAGTACATTCATACATCAAAGGCAGTGCAGTGAAGTTTTTGCGATGAGTTAAGTTCAAAAGCGGTAAATGTCTTTTGAAATCGTCTCAAATTTTCACTAATTTACATCCGCAACTCGTTTTTTACAAATGAAAAAACATGAAAACATGAAATTGAGTTCTCAAAAATACGCAAAACACATCGGAAATGCTTGTTTTTTGTGAGAGAATCAAAAAAACATAATGTCTCCAACTCTGTATCTGCAATTTATAATAATAGTTGAAATAACGGGATTTCGAGTGTATATTAAATAATCTTGAAATTTCTTTTTACTGAAAAGATGATTTCAAAAGTCATTGACGGAAAGATTTGAAAAGAATCTTCGCTCAGTCGTCCGGAGTAATTTGAGGTGGCGGCTTAAAACACCACCGCCTCTTCGCTTTTCTGGAAAAAGCGAAGAGGCTTCCCCCCGGCAGGACGTTTGAAATCAGCTCAGTGAGTTTCCCTTTCGAGATTACATTTCCTGTGTTTTACAACGGAGTACACACTTTGAAACTTTTAAAATATCTGCAAAACAGTACAGGATTGCGTTTGCTGATGCTGTATTTCGGACATTGTGTCATTTTGCTGTCGATTTTTCTGATGCTGGCGGGAGAGAATGGCTATGTGCCTGATTTTTATGCGTTTTTTGCGATGGCAGCAATCCTTTTGTTTTGGAGCATTCTGTGGTGGATGCTGTTCATTCAGAAGCTGGGAAGAAGACATTTTCTTTTCTTCTTTTTGCCTGTTTCGTACATTGCCATGGAGTTCGTGAACTTCGGACTGCCGGATAGAGCGTATTTCTGCAAACAGGTGTACTATTTTCATCTTTTCGGGACATGGATGCTTCTTCTGGAGATTCTGATTTCTGATTTGCTGGCGGGAACGATGGATTCCGGATGGAAAAAATTTGTGTCGGGATTATGGCAGACTATGGTGCAGCTGCTCTTTCTGATTCCGCTTCTCGTGATTTTCAACCGGGCGGTTCTGGGACAGCCGAGACTTGACCGTGATGCCATGTTTGCTGTTTGTCAGACGAATTTCAGAGAGGCGGCATATTATTTCTTCGATCATAACCATGGTGCGGTACTGTGCGTTTTGCTTCCCGCTGTAACTTATGGATGTTTTTTGCTGTGGCGAATGCGGGTTAATTACTTGCAGACACATCAGAAGTCCAATACATTCCGAAACCGCAAAGAAAAAATATCTGCAATTCTGTATGTCGTTTTGCTGTGTTCTTTTATGGTTTTCGTGAAACAGATGACAAACTGGGAACCTAAAAAAGACTTGATGACGGCCTCCGCCGCACAAATGCCGCTTGATTATCAAATGGATGCCATGCGTTATAAAGAACTGCATCCGCAGGTACTGCAGAAAATCGAAATGCTGACAGACAGGAATGAGGGCAGGGGACAAGACGGTGTTTTTGTGCTTGTAATCGGAGAATCTGTCAACAGGAATATCATGAGCAGCTACGGTTACGAAAGAGCTGATACGACACCATTTCAAAGGAGTTTGCGCAATGACGGGAATACCGTTTTCTTTGAACGTGCTTATTCATGCCATGTTCAGACATTCCGCGTTTTACAGCTTCTTTTGACGGAACGGAATCAGTATAATACCGATTTGCAAAACAATGAAATCCCCGTTTTGCCGGGTGCAGTTTCGCTGCTGGATTATGCTAAAAGTGCAGGCTATCAGACTTGGTGGCTCAGTAATCAGAAAGAAAAAATCCCGGATTACTCCGCTGTATCCATGCTGACCGATTCTGCAGATCATGTCGAATACATCGAAAAAAATCTTGTGCGCCGGGGACAGCATTCTTACGATGAGGATTTGCTGAAATATCTGCCCGAAAAGTTGGAAAATCGTGAGCTGATTGTCCTTCATTTGATGGGCAGCCACATGCCGTATGATGTTTTTTTGCCGCCTGATTATTTGCCGGAAGGTTGCGAATTTTTCAATGATTATGAACTGTCGATACGATATAATGACGACTTCCTGCGTTCTCTGTTGAATCAATTAGGCGAACAAGCAGACGTGGTAATGTATGTGCCGGATCATTCGGAAGGCGTTTCCATGCAGAGAAGCCACGACCCTCGTCCGGAAATGTTCTTGTCGGAAATGACCGAAATCCCCATGTGGATTCATGTGTCGGAAAAATACAGGACGGAACACGAGCAGTTTTTCCTCCTGTTGAAAGAAGCGGCAAGAAACAAAGTTTTTACAAACGATCTGGTTTTCAATCTGATGCTGAAATTGATGGGCGTTAACAATATCCTGACACCGGAAGTATTTGATCCTGTGTCAGGCGGATATATTGTCAGTGAATCGACTGCACGCTCCCTTTACGGACGCATGAGACTGGATTTTACTCCGTATCGGACGCGTTTGCGTGATGCCCGCATGGGAAAACCTCATTGATTTTATGAAAAAACTCATATATTTCCTGAAAAAAACTGGAAAAACGCTTTATCCATGCTAAATTAATGTTATCTATAATTTATTATAATCAACGTCAACCATGCAGCAGCAATGCCGGAGTTTTTCCGCTTTGAAAAATACGAAAACATATTCCCGCCGTTCTCCGCGAATCCGACTGGTCAGAATGATTTCACTCGGCTGTCCCAAAAATCTTGTCGATGCAGGGATCGCAGCCGGTTCTTTTGTCGTTTCGGGATTCGGCTTGACAGCCGATGAAAATGAAGCGGATGTCATCTGGATTAACACATGTGCATTCCTCCGCTCGGCGCGCGAAGAAGCGTCTGATGTAATCCGCGAAGCTCTTGTTTGGAAATCTGCAAAACGCGGGCGCAAGGTCGTGGTCGGCGGATGTTTTATCAAATGGGATGCAGAAAACGGCAGTCATCTCTCTCAAATGTTTCCGGAGGTTGATGCCTGGCTGGGAATTGATTCTCCGGCAGATACCGGCAGTGTCCTGAACGCACTTTTTGAGAAGAAAAAGCCGGAAACGAAAGCTCCGGCTAATTCTGCAAAATGGATTTGCGACAGTCAGACGCCGCGTATCCTTGTGGAAGCGGAACATTTCGCTTACCTGAAAATTTCGGATGGATGCGACAACTGCTGTACGTATTGCCTGATTCCGTCAATTCGCGGTTCTTTGCGCAGCCGGACTGTGGATGATGTGATCAGAGAAGCAAAATCTCTGATTGGCATGGGGGTGCGGGAACTGATTTTGATTGCTCAGGATACGGGCGGTTTCGGACGGGATTTGGACGGACATGGGCATCTCGGTGATTTGCTGGATGCTTTCAACGAGGTGGATGGCGATTACCTGATTCGCCTGATGTATTTGCATCCGCGTTCGATTACCGATAACCTGCTTGCGGCAATGAAACGGTGCAAACATCTGATTCCCCATTTGGAAATGCCTGTCCAGCATGTTTCGGAACACATGCTTCAATCCATGAACCGCCATTTGTCTGCGGAACGTCAAAAAGAAGTTTTACAGGCTATTCGTGAAGCAGGTTTTACCATTCGCACAACTTTAATGACGGGGTTCCCCGGTGAAACAGAAGATGATTTCGCCGAACTGAAACACGCTGTGGAAGACCGTATTTTCGATCGAATCGGTGTTTTTGCCTATTCCCCCGAACCTGGTACTCCCGCTTCGGAAATGACTGATATTTTACCGGAGGGCGTCGGCGAGAAAAGACGTGATATTTTGCTGGAAATGCAAAACAAAATATCGGTGGAACGCAATCGGCTTCTGAAAGGTTCCGATGTCCCTGCAATTCTTGATTGTGTTGAGGAAAACGGAAAAGGTACGGGACGCTTGTTTGCAGACGCTCCCGATATTGACCAATTGCTTCATATTCGCACTTTACCGGAAGATGCCAAACCGGGCGATCTTCTGCTTGTTCATATCACAGGAACGGCCGCATACGATATCCGCGGCACGTTTTTGGACTTCTATCAAGGACCGGCTTCTTTATGAAACACATTCCTAATATTCTGACAATCAGTCGAATCGTTTTGATTTTCTGTTTTGTTCTGTTGGCAAATTTTGATAATCGCAACGATAGTTGCATTCAGGTTTCAGAATACGCCTCGTATATTTGCCACAGTGTGGCATTGGTTCTTGCTGTAATCGCAGGAATTACCGACCTCCTGGATGGCTATCTTGCTCGCAAGTTTAATGTCGTAAGCGATTTCGGACGGTTGATGGACCCGCTGGCCGACAAAATTTTCATTACCGCAACTTTTGTGGAACTCCTCGACTATGGAATGATGCCGGGCTGGGTTTTAACCGCAATTCTGGTTCGTGAATTTATGGTTACCGGTCTTCGCACGCTGGCAACCTCGAAAGGCGTGATTATTGCTGCGGATAAATGGGGAAAGCTGAAAACTGCACTGCAAATGACGACTTTGGCTGTCGGCGGTGCCGCGTGGATTAAGTTGGGCGGTTTTTCGCTCACAGCCGGTTGTATGCCGGTTGTATGGAACGTGATGCTGTGCCTCGTCGTCTTTGTAACACTTTCCTCCGGACTGGGATATTTTATTCGCTTCCGCAAACTTTTCTGGGACACCATTTAATGCGTTTGTTCAAAAACGAGTCTTTTCGACCATAATCTCTGGCTTTTTCTATGACGAAATATTACGAAACAGACCAAAATAAACCGGAAAATCTTTATAAGACTTTTTTGGTTGGGACATGTATTCCGCCGTCAACACTGAGTGAGGTTTCCGATGATTTGCAGGAATTGGCGGAGCTGGTGAAAACATTAAGAATCCCCGTCGTTGGAAAAATGACCGCGACCTTGAAAGCCGCAAATCCGAAATTCTATGTAGGAAGCGGAAAGGCGGAGGAAATCAGACTTGCAGCAGAAGAAGCCGGAGCAAATGTCGTGATCTTTGATGTTCAGCTTAGTCCGACGCAGCAGCGCAATCTGGAACGGCTTTTTCATGTGAAAGTCATTGACCGCCAGGAAGTGATTCTGGACATCTTTGCAGAACGTGCCCAAACGAGAGAAGCTGTTTTGCAGGTCGAATTGGCCCGGTATCAGTATTTCCTGCCCAGATTGACTGGTGCTTGGTCGCATTTGTCCCGTCAGAGAGGCGGTGTAACCGGTGCACGCGGCGGCGGTGAAAAGCAGATTGAATATGACCGTCGTCAATTGCGGGACCGGATCAGCGAACTTCAGAAAGAACTGGAAGAAGTCCGCAAACGCCGCGGGACACAGCGCAAAAGCAGAATTCGTGCGAATATCCCGAATGCGGCAATTACCGGCTATACAAATGCCGGAAAATCCACGCTGCTGAACTTGCTGACGGGGGCGGATGCCTTTGCGGCCGACCAGCTTTTTGCAACATTGGACCCCACAACTCGTCAAATGGAACTGCCCGATAAATCAACGATGATTTTGACGGATACCGTTGGCTTTGTGCGAAGATTGCCTCATGCTCTCATTGAGGCGTTTCGCTCAACCTTGGAAGAAGCTGTCCTGGCCGATTTCATTGTGTTGGTATTGGATGCTTCCAGTCCGTCCGTATTCTCTCATTTGGAAACCACCTTGTCTGTCTTGAATGAATTGGGCGCTGACAGAAAGTCAATTCAAGTTGTGTGCAATAAGTGTGATTTGCTGACGGACCCGCTGACCAGAATCAAGCTGAAATCATCTCTGCCGGATGCTGTATTCGTATCATGCCGGACAGGGGAGGGGATTGATGCTCTGAAGCAGGCTCTGGCGGAACATTGCGGTCCGCGTCCCCGTATCATGCGATTGCATATCCCCGCAAATTACGCTGAAAAAATTGCCGCTCTTTTCTCAAATACTCGAATTTTGGAAAGTTCGTATTTGGAGGACGGTACGTTTGAAGCAACGGCTGTGGTGCCGGAACGTGAATGTGCAGGATATGAGCAATTTCTCCTGCAGAATGATGAAACAAATAATCATGTACAATAATATAACAAACGCAATCATGGAGTACCAATTATGAAGGTTCCAAGTAAACGTTTTCTTGCTGCAGCTGCTGCAGCTGTTTCTTTGCTTTTTTTGGCTGATTCGGGTTTTTCCCAGCAGACTTCGGCTGATCCGCTGAATATGCCGATTTCCGGTGATAACTGGGATATTTTCCGTATCGGAAGCGATGCTATTGACGAAGGCGATAAAGCCTCCGATAAGAATGAATTTGAAACTGCTTTGGCATGGTATCGCCGTGCTTCCGCTGCTTTCCAGAAATTGCGCACCGATGACCCGAACTGGAATAAAAGCGTTGTGAATTATCGTATCAGCTTGACCAATCGCAAGATTGATTCAGCCGAACGGAAACTCAACGAACTGGATGTCGTGAAAGTCGCGGCGGTTACGGCTGTGGCGAAGTCTGACAAGCCTTCCGAAACGAAGACGGTTACTGCTCAGGCCATCAATGAAACTGCCATTGCCGAACTCGCAAAACTTCGCAAGCAGATTGAGACATTGACCGCGCAGCTTGCCGAAAACAAGGCCGCTCTTGAGACTGCTCAGAAGACGGCAAAAGATACGAATGCGAAACTGACCAAGGCCGAGAAAGATGCGGCGGACGCCAATGAAAAAAATCGTTCTTTGTCAAAAGAATTGGATACATTAAAAGGAAAGCCGTCTGCGGATAATAAACTTTCCGAAGTTGAAAAGAAACTGGCGGATGCAAACGGCGAGAATAAAAAATTGACGGCACAGATTTCTGACTTGCAGACCAAACTTTCAGATGCAAACAATAAGGTCGCCGCAAATCAGAAATCAATGGAAGATTTGAAGTCTGCCTCCGAATCTGCACAGAAACGTCTTGCAGACGTCCAGAAAACGGTGAATACGCTTCAGACTTCCTATACGCAGACCAAGCAGTCTGAATCGAAACTTTTACAGCAAGTTTCTGATCTGAAGAAAGATGCCGCAGATTATCCTGCACTGAAGCAGAAAAACGAAGAGCAGGGAAAAGCTCTGGCTGAATCACAGAAGAAATCTGCCGATTTGCAGAAGGAACTTGGCGATTTGCGTGTTCAGCTTGATGAAATTAAAAAAGTTCAGGCTGCAAAACCTGAATCTTTGGAGAATGAACTTGCAAACGCTCGGAAAGAGCTCGAAACAACGAAAACAAAATTAAACGCGGCGGAAAGTAAATCGGTTGAATTGACTCAACAGGTCGCAGATTTGAAAAACCTGTTGGAAAACGCTCAGAATATGGGCAATTCTGCTGAATTGACCCAGCAGGTCAAGGCTTTGAAAGATCAGCTCGAAAATATGCGCAAAGCGGCATTGAAAGAATCTGTGAAAATTGCGCAGGAGACATCTGGCACTCCCGTTGATGAAAATACTCTTCAGAAACTTATTGACGAGTTGGAACAGACCAAAAAGAATTTGTCTGAATCCGATTCTAAAGTGAAACAGCTGACCGCTGATAAAACTGCTTTGCAGGGAAAAGTTGACAGTCTGACGAAAGCTCAGGCAGATGCAAAAAAATCTTCCGGAGATTTGTCCAAAGAAGCCGAGACGAAGATTGCAAAGCTGACCATTGATAATGAAGCACTTCAGAACAAAGTGAATACATTGACAAAAGCTCAGGCTGAAGCCGAAAAAAATGTCAGTGCAGAAAATGCTGAGTTGACTGCTTCTCTTGCCAATGCAAAGAAAGAAATGGCTGATTTGCAGAAACAATTTGATGTGAAATTGGAAAAACTGGGAAAGGATAAGTCTGACCTTCAGAATAAAGTCGACAGTTTGACGAAAGCTCAGACGAATGCAAATGATGCCGTCGCAAAGGCGCAAAAAGAAGCTGAAACACAAATAATACAGCTGCGTGACGACAAAAAAGCATTGCAGGGTAAAATTGACAGTTTGACCAAGGCTCAGGAAGATTCTGCCAAAAAGATTGAGGAGCAGAAAAAACAGCTCGCTGATGCTCAACTGAAAATTCAGTCTGCCGCTGGAAAAACTCCGGAAGTCAAGAACGAAAGCAATGCTGAACTTGCCGCTTCTCTTCAACAGGCAAATCAGGATAAAACTCTTCTGACGGAAGAGCTTGCAAAGGTCCGTAAGGATTTGGTCTCCGCTCAGGCTCAGTTGGAAAAGATGAAAATTGAACAGGCCGCTGATCCTGAATTGCGCCGTCTCAATGACTCTTTATCCGATGTGAATGTCATCAATAAGCAGTTGACAAACGATCGTTCCAAGCTGGAAGAACAAATCGTTGAATTAACGGAAAAGAATGAATCTCTGACTGTCACCCTCACCGGGTTGCTTTCCAAACATGCTGATATGACTGCGAAAATTCAGCGTTTGGAAAGTGAATTGGAGCTTCGTCGAAAAGATCCGTCATCCGTTCAGAATACGATGATTGCTGAAAAAGACGATACGATTAACACTCTGCTTCAGGAACGTTCTGATTTTGACAAAATGATTACGGATTTGACCGTGAAACTCAATGATGAACGTTCTTTGAACTCTCGTTACAGAAAGACCATGAATGCGGCAAAAACAGTCGCGGAAACGGCGATTACAGAAGCAACACGCCTTCGTAATGAGCTGATTGCCTATCGTAAAGATGATCCGAATCCGCGTCCGGAAGTCCCGAAAACTCTGGATACCATTCCTGAAGAAATTATGCCGTTGTTTGAATCAATCAATGAAACTGCCGCAACATCAGACGGGAAACTCGTTTCAACGCTTCCGATTGACAAACTCCGTTTTGAAGAAGCTATGAAATTGGCAAAACAAGCCGAAGAAGCGAAAGATTTTACCGCCGCATTGTGGCAATATCTGATTGCCGTTGATGCCAATCCGGCTGATCCTGATTCCCGCATGTCTCTGGCACGTGTGCACATGATTTTGGAACATGCCGATCAGGCTCTGAAAGCCTATGAAAAAGCGCTTCAGCTCGGCGCAAAACGCGATTTGTCTCTGGAAGACTTGATTAAAAGAGTCCAGTCTTCTGATAAGTAATTCAATTTTTGAAAGGTAACATCTATTATGTCCATGTTCGGTAATCTCGGCAATCTTGCCGGAATGATGAAAGATTTTCAGAACCTGAAACAAAAAGCGGAAGTAGTGAAACAAGAGCTTGCCGCTGCTGAATTTACGGCATCCAGTATCGATGGCTCCGTTCGCATTACCATGTCCGGTACTTGTGAAGTGAAAAAGGTAACCTATCTTGCTGTTGCTCCGTCTCAAGAAGCGGTTGCAGAGGCAATGAATGCCGCTTTGGCTTTGGTGAAGCAGGAAATTTCCAAAAAGATTTCCGAAGCAACAGGCGGGATTCCCCTTCCTGGATTCTTTTGATTTCAGCCGGAAACAGCAATGTCTGTAAATTCGCTTCCGCAAACACTGAACGAACTGATTGAACTGCTGAAAAATCTTCCCGGTGTCGGGAAACGTTCAGCAGAGCGTCTTGCTCTTGCTGTTTACCAGTGGGATGATGGCAAACTGGATGCCCTTTCGGAAAACCTTGCATCGCTCCATACCAGAATACATGCTTGTCCTGTTTGCGGAAACCTTTCAGATGCAGAGAATAATGGAGAATGCAATATTTGTTCTTCTCCACTTCGTGATTCGTCGGTGATCTGTGTCGTCGAAGACATCGCACAGGTCAATTCGCTTGAAGCCGCCGGCGTTTTTAAGGGGGTGTACCATGTCCTGGGGGGACGTATCGCGCCTTTGGAAGGCAAGTTTCCCGAATCCATCGCGATCCCTCAGTTGGACGAACGAATCGCAAGGGGGACGGTTCGTGAATTGATCCTTGCATTAAGTCAGGATTTGGAAGGTCAGGCGACTGCCGTTTATTTGGCGGAACGTTTTCGCGGGCGCGGTTTGAAAATAACCGGGTTGGCACGTGGGTTGCCTGCCGGTTCAGACCTTACTTATGCGGATTCTGCCACTCTTGCTGTCGCTTTGAATGCCCGTATTTCTCTTGATGAGCCATAATCATAAGAAACGCATGAAAAAGCGGGGCAGGGGGGATAAATATGATTGCACTCGAAATTGCATGAACTTGCAGTTCGGGTGCAATTCGCTTTCCCAATGAATGGCAATTGCCTTAAAAATCATAGGGCAGGGGAGAAAAAAGCCCTGCATTCTTGAGAAAACAGGGCTTAAATAATTGGAATATATGATATTTATTTTCGTAAATAGGATAATATGCGCTCTGATGCGCCTTTGCTTTGAGCCATTGTTTCACTGGCAAGTTTTCCCATAGATGCTGCATAATCCGTATCCTGAATTAGACGGGCGAGGGCGCCTGTCAGTTCAGAATCGTTTTTGATGCGATAAACAGCGTGATTGCGGACAAGTAAATCCAGTGCCTGTCGAAAGTTCGTTAATTCACGGCCGCATACAATCGGCTTCCCCATAATCGCCGGTTCAATAATGTTTTGACCTTCTCGATTTCCTGCCAAAGTTTTGCCCATAATGACAATATCTGCCCCTTTAATCATGCGTCCCAGTTCACCTGTCGTATCTGCAAGCAGGACATCAAAATCCGTTTCAAGTCCGGAATGATTGCTGCGGCGGTGATAAGATAAATTCTTATCGTTCAGAAGTTTTTCAAGTTCATTTCCACGTTCGGCATGGCGGGGAACAAGTACAAGACGAATATACGGGAATTGCTTTTTCAATTCCACGAAAGAATTTAGAATAAGGTTTTCCTCAGGCTGGTGGGTGGAAGCCGCGATCAATGTCTTAATGTTTTTGGTTCCAAAGATTTCTGAAAAGTCAAAACCATTTCCTTGAGGCGGAATCTGATCAAATTTGATATTGCCGCAGACGATAACATTTTTTGAAATGGCAGGAGCAATTTCAAGCAGTCTGGTTCGGTCAAGTTCCGTTTGTGCGCATATTGTTTCAAAAGATGAGAGCAGGGGGGCGAAAATGAAACGGAAACGCCTGTATCCGGGGAAAGAATGGTCTGAAATGCGTGTATTTGCGAGTTTGAGACAAATCCCCCGCTTTTTTGCTGCAGTGATGAGCTCAGGCCAGAGTTCCGTCTCAAAAATGACAATCATGGATGGCTTCAAAAGATTCAAAACCCTCCGTACAATCAGAAAATAATCAAGCGGACAGAAGATGACCTTTACATTGGCAGGTGATTTCGTCCGGGCGATTTCCTGTGCTGTCGTTGTCGTTGTACTTAAAATAAACTTGCGATTTGGCTCAAGTTCACACCAGCGTTTCAGCAAGGAAAGAGTCAGATTCGTTTCGCCGACACTGACCGCATGAAGCCAGGTTGCACCTTGCCATTCGCGTAATTCGGCAATGCGTGATTTCGAGTAAATCCCGAAACGTTCCGAAAAAGTTTTTTTCCAGCCGCTTCGACGGATAAGTTTAATCAGCATATCCGGGAGGAATGCAAGAAATGCAAAAGGAAAAAGAAGATTATAAAGAAAACGCATAAAATGCCTTCATGGTAAAACGCTGTGATTGTGTTTGCCGGTAAAATCAGCATTATATATTATACCACATAAAAACTTTTTTTCAAGTTTAGAAGATAAAACATTATTATTTTCATCTTGAATTTTGTAAAATCACTTCATGAAAGAATTCGTGAATAAAATCGTTTTAAAACTGGGATAGAATCAATGACGTATTTGCGTATGGTGTCAAAATTGCCCCCTGTTAGCGGCCTGATATGTGTTAATATAACGTCGCATAATGTATATTATGTTAAATCAGATATAGTAGTGCAGGGTAGTCATGCACAATATATCATATTGATTATTATATTGTTATAAATATGTAAATAATTATTGTTGATAACTTATTGATAAGTTTTCGCCGTTTTCAGAATAAATTCCACACCTGCATTTCTGACGTTTTTTCCGTAAAAATATTTTGGAGTGTTGGCTTGGGAGCAGGCGGCGTGATACGATAAAATGTTAAGAATGCTGTAAAAAACTGTGTTCTCGCACAGAGGAAAAAAATGCCTCTTCGTCGGTTTGT
>DCIG01000082.1 GCA_002315855.1 Lentisphaeria bacterium UBA1732
CCTGACTGGAATTTACCCGATCAGCCCGATCTTTTCGGAGATTTTATCTGCTGAATTTTCCCCGGACAGCAGTGTTTTGTTTTTGCTCTGTAAAAATAACGCTTTGAGAGAGAAAAGTCAAGCCGTCGGCGAAACTTTTCGGAAAATTGACGTTTTTTTCGCTGAAAATCATCGCTCGCGGAAAAAACAAAATTAAAAATCCTGCTTTCTATTCGGAAAAGTTGTGGTATATTAATAGGAGCTGATTTCAAAAAGGTGAACTCTTTTGAAATCGGTTCGGAATACTTTTTTGCCTCTGTCCCGTTGGCGGAGGCGTCTCCCTGTCATCATTTCAGGACACCCGCGATGAAACTTTGGAAAACATTATTTCAGCCGGCACAGATTCTTCTGCCGTTGTTTGCCGGGATGTTTGTGCCGTCGGCGGCGAAGTTCGATTTCCTCATCAAATGGCTGTTGATTGTGATGCTGTTGAATGCGTGTCTGGGGATACGGCTGGACGGCTTGAAACCGAGGCGTTTTCACTGGCTTGTGCTGGGCGCAAATATCCTGATTGGACTGCTGTCGTGGATTGTCCCTTGCATGATTTCCGGCGCAAATACGGATTTGGCGAAAGCTCTTTTTTTCACGGGGATTACTCCCGCGGCGACCGCGGCTCCGGTGATGATACCGTTTCTGGGGGGAAGCGTGGCGGTGATGCTGACGGGATTTCTCATCAGCGATTTGGGCGTGTCGATTGCTCTTATCGGGCTTCTCCCGCTGGTAACGGGGAATTTCGATGTGAATTTTGTATGGAATGTCCTGTCGAATATTTTTCTCGTGATGGGGCTTCCGCTGGTGCTTTCCAGAATCCTTCTGAAATTTTGGCCGGGGCTGATGGAGTTTTCCCGCAGAAAAATCATGCCTCATGCTCTTTGGGCGTGGTCTGTGATGCTGTTTGTGCTGGGCGCAATGACCCGCGTAACGTTTGATGAGGAACAGTCGGCCGGTGCCGCGTCGCTGATTCTGCTGATTGCCGCCGGGACGTTTGCCGTTTGCGTGGTGAGCTTCGCCGTCGGGAGACTGCTCGGACGCGGAAACCCCTCATTCACAATCGAGGCAAGTCAAATGCTTGGTCAGAAAAATACGATGTTTACGATTTTTCTGGCACTGAAATTCGCTGGCCCGGTGGCTGCGCTGGGACCTCTGGTTTATATCATCTGGCACAATTCATGGAACGCCTGCCAGCTCTTTTTCATCGAGCGGCGGCGTCAGCGTGAAGTCATCGGGACAGCGGTAAACTCAAGAGCTGATTTTTAGCTCGGAAATAGGCAGGAAAGGTTTTTGAAAATGCAGGATATTATCATACGGGGCGCGGAAGAACACAACCTGAAAAATGTGAATGTTACCATCCCCCGCAACAAATTGACGGTCATTACGGGGCTGTCCGGGTCGGGCAAGTCGTCGCTCGCTTTCGATACGATTTATGCGGAGGGTCAGCGGCGGTATGTGGAGAGCCTGTCTGCATACGCTCGCCTCTTCCTGGACAAGATGAACAAGCCGAAAGTCGAGCATATTGAGGGGCTTTCCCCCGCAATCGCCATTGAACAGCGTACTGCCGGCTCGAATCCGCGTTCCACAGTGGCGACGGTAACGGAAATTTACGACTATCTGAGATTGTTCTACGCCCATGTGGGGACTGCTCATTGTCCGAAATGCGGCAGGCCGCTGGAAACTCAGACTGCCCAGCAGATTCGCGATTTGCTGTTGTCCCTGCCGGAAGGTCCTGCGATGATGCTCCTTTCTCCGGTCGTGCGCGGTCGCAAAGGCGAACACCGCGATATCCTCGATAAGCTGAGAAAAGACGGCTTCGTTCGGGTCAGAATCGATGGCCGGATCAGAATGCTGGACGAGGAAATCAAGCCGCTGAACAAGAAACTCAAGCATGATATTGAGGTCGTCGTGGATCGCCAGATTTGCGGACACATGGATTCTTCCCGCCTGATTGATTCTGTGGAGCTTGCCTTGAAGACTTCAGACGGCGTGATTCTCCTGATGATTGAGGACAAGGAAGCCTCGGCGATGAAAGGCGAACGCGTCTGGCGTGAAGAGCTGGTGAGTGAACATCTCTCCTGTGAAAAATGCGGCGTGAGCTTCACCAAACTGGAACCCCGTCATTTCTCGTTCAACAGCCCTTACGGGGCGTGTCCTGTTTGCAATGGGATTGGCTCTTTGCAGGTGATGGACCCGGAACGTGTCATCGCAAACCCCGAAAAATCGCTGAAAAACGGCGCGATTCCCGAATGGCACAAGGGTATGCGGCGCGTCATCATTTATTACAATCATCTGCTGAAATGCCTCGCGGCACACTACAAAATGCCGGAGATGCTGACGACTCCCTGGTTCAAACTCCCGAAAAAATTTCAGGATATTCTGCTGTACGGCAGCGGGGAGGAAATCATTGATTTCAGTTTCGTGATGAGGGGTAAAAGTTTTAAAATGATTCGTCCTTTCGAGGGCATCCTTGCAAATTTGCAGCATCGGTTGCAGGATTCGGAGTTTGACAGCGTGAGAGACCGCCTGTCAAAACTGACCATGCGCAAGGCGTGTCCGCAGTGCCATGGCGCACGATTGAAACAGGAGACGCTTGCGGTGAAAATCGGCGGCTTGAGCATTTACGATTTCAACCGCCTTGGTGTGTCATCTGCTCTGGATTTTATTGAGCATTTGAACTTGAGTGAGGAGAAAGCGAAAATCGCGCACGACATCCTGAAAGAGATACGCAGCCGCCTGAAATTCCTGGAAGATGTCGGACTTGGCTATCTCACGCTGGATCGCGAATCCGGCACGTTGTCGGGCGGGGAAGCCCAGCGGATACGTCTGGCAACCCAGCTCGGTTGCGGTCTCGTCGGGGTCCTCTATATTCTGGATGAACCGAGTATCGGTCTGCATCAGCGCGACAATGGCAAACTGCTTGCCACTCTGAAAAAACTCCGCGACATCGGAAACACCGTCATTGTGGTGGAACACGACATGGAGACCATCGAAGAAGCGGATTATGTGCTGGATTTGGGACCCGGCGCTGGCGTTCAGGGCGGTCGAATCGTGGGACAGGGTACTCCGGCGGAGCTGATGAAGTGTCCTGAATCCCTCACCGGGAAATTTTTGAGCGGGGAGGAGTCCATTCCCGTACCGGAAAAACGGTGCAAAGGCAGCGGAAAAATGTTGTCCATCCGCGGCGCTCGTCATAACAACCTGAAAAATGTGGATGTGGACATCCCTTTGGGCGCATTTACATGCGTAACGGGGGTGTCGGGATCGGGCAAGTCGTCCCTGATTAACGGTATTTTGAGGCGCGCGTTGGAAACAAAGTTCGAGCTTGCGGATGCTTTGCCGCCGGGGGAACACGATGCCATTGTCGGTTTGGATTTGATTGACCGGGCTATCATGATTGACCAGACGCCCATTGGGCGCACCCCTCGTTCCAATCCCGCGACATACGTCGGCTTCTTTGCTCCCATACGGACTCTTTTTGCCGAACTCCCTGAGGCAAAAGTGAGGGGATATGGTCCCGGAAGATTCAGCTTCAATGTGAAGGGCGGTCGCTGTGAGGCCTGTCAGGGTGATGGCATCCGCAAAATCGAAATGCAGTTCCTGCCGGATGTGTATGTGGAGTGTTCCGAATGCCACGGCAGACGCTTCAACGATGAAACCCTGCTGGTAACGTACAAAAAGAAAAATATCGCCGATGTGCTGGAAATGACCGTCAGCGAGGGCGTCGGTTTTTTCAAAAATCATACCTCGATTTACCGCAAACTGAAAACTTTGGAAGATGTCGGCCTTGGGTATTTGACGCTCGGTCAGAGTGCCACCACCCTGTCCGGCGGTGAGGCTCAGCGAATCAAACTCGCAGCGGAACTTTCCAAAATGCCGAAAGGAAATACTCTGTATATCCTCGATGAACCGACAACCGGTCTCCATTCGGCGGACATCCGCCAGCTGCTTCAGGTCCTGATGCGCCTCCGCGACAAAGGCAGCACGGTCCTCGTCATTGAACACAATCTCGATGTCATCAAAACTGCTGACTATATCATCGACCTGGGACTGGAAGGCGGAGACAACGGCGGTCGGCTGATTGCCGCAGGTACCCCCGAAGAAGTGGCGATGTGCAAGGACTCCTGTACCGGTCATTTTTTAAAAAAAATACTCGGAAAGTGAAAAAATACTTGATTTTCGGATGAACTTTGCTATATTTATATTATAGTAAGGTCATTTCCTGATTCCTGTTCGTTTTTTCGATGAATTTGCGGATTTTCGGACGGTCGTCAGAATGTTTTGAACGGATTGCGGCCCGCAGTCCGTTTCTCTGATCCCTCGTATGCTAACACGCAGACTGTGCCGCTGTCGGCATGGTCGTTCAATTTCCTAATGGAGTCCCTGTATGAGCAATCAACTGGTAATCGTGGAATCCCCCGCAAAAGCGCGGACAATCGGTCGGATTCTCCCCTCGAATTATGTAATCAAAGCATCTATGGGGCATATCCGCGACTTGCCTGAAAGTTCGTTCGGTGTCGATATTGAACATGGTTTCCAGCCGCAGTATGAAGAAAGCCGCGGTCATGGACATAATCTGGGCGAAATCAAGACTGCCGCCCGCACTGCTTCCGATATCTATCTGGCGTCCGACCCTGACCGCGAGGGAGAGGCGATCGCATGGCATTTGCAGGAAGTCCTCCACAAAGTGAACCGCAAGGCGAAATTTCACCGCGTAACGTTCCACGAAATCACGAAGAGCGCGATTTGCCGCGCTTTTGAGAATCCCGGCGAAGTCAATATGCCCCGTGTGGATGCTCAGCAGGCTCGGCGCGTGCTGGACCGTATCGTCGGCTATCAGATCAGCCCGCTTCTTTGGTCTCGCATTCAGCGCAAAATCAGCGCGGGTCGTGTTCAGTCCGTTGCTTTGCGCCTCGTCTGCGAACGCGAACGCGAAATCCAGTCTTTCGTCCCACGGGAATACTGGAATTTCGAGGCGAATTTCAGCCCCGAATCCGTCCCCGGACGCAAATTCCGCGCGAAACTCATCAAAATCGACGGAAAACAGGTCGATGTGAACAATGAGGCGCAGGCGAACGAAACTGCTCAGTTGCTTTCTTCCGCCGCAGGGTGGAGCATCGGCGGTCTTGACACCGTTTGCCGGAAGAAAGGCGCGCCTCCGCCGTTCATCACCAGCACACTTCAGCAGGCGGCAAGCTCGGCCATGGGATTCACCGCGAATCAGACCATGCAGACTGCCCAGCAGCTTTACGAAGGAATTACTTTGGAAAGCGGCCCTGTCGGCTTGATTACGTACATGCGTACTGACGCTGTGGCAATCGCCGCCGAAGCTCAGACTGCCTGCCGCAAGTATATCGATGCTGTTTACGGCTCCGATTTCGTGCCTGAAAAGCCCAATTTCTACAAGACCAAGGCCAATGCTCAGGCCGCTCATGAATGTATCCGTCCCACCGATGTTTCTCTCACACCTGAAAAGCTCCGTCCTTTCCTGAATCCTGCTCAGTTGAAGCTCTATTCCCTGATTTGGCAGCGTTTCGTCGCATGTCAGATGGCTCCCGCCCTGCTGGAAACGAAGACCGTTACGGTGAAGAATCCCGGCACTTGCGGGCATTTGTTCGAGTTCAAAGCCTCCACCGTCTCCACGAAGTTCCCCGGCTATCTCGCCGTGTACAATTTCGTGAACGATGAAACGCACCAGCAGCAGGACGATGATGGTCTCCATGTCGACCCCGCATTGCTGAATCAGCTGCAAATCGGCGACAGCTGCAAAATCATGGACTGCAAGCCGGAACAGAAATTCACG
Source organism: Lentisphaeria bacterium UBA1732 (assembly GCA_002315855.1). GTDB lineage: Bacteria > Verrucomicrobiota > Lentisphaeria > Victivallales > UBA1829 > UBA1732. The sequence goes on from DCIG01000082.1 coordinate 5,834, forward strand.
GAGCCTGCGTCGCGCTATTCGGAAGCGACTCTGATTAAGGAGCTGGAATCCAACGGCATTGGACGTCCGTCCACCTACGCCTCCATCGTGAATACGATTCAGGTGCGCAAATATGTGTCGCGTGAAAAAGGCAAACTCGTTCCGACTGACCTCGGTTTCCGCGTGAATGACTACCTCGTCTCGTCCCTGCCGGATTTGTTCCAGGTCGGCTTCACCGCCGATATGGAAAAACAGCTGGACAGTGTGGAAGAGGGCAATGTCCAGTGGACGGACATGCTCGAAAAATTCTACAGCTCATTCTCGGAATGGCTGACCAATGCCAAGTTCATCGATGCTCCCGGCAATGACAAGGCGGATGCTTTGATTGAACTGCTTTCCGCTTTCAACGACTGGGAAAAGCCCGCCCCCTCTGCGGCGGGAAAGCGTCCTTTCAACGAAAAGACGTTCTTCTCCTCCATCGTGAGCAAGCACAAAACTGGTGCGCCGCTGACCGCGAAGCAGTGGGGCGCTCTGCTCTCCATCGTCGCAAAGCATCAGGACAAACTTCCCGAACTCCCCGCGATTGCGGAAAAATACGGTTTCACGGATGAGCTGAACGAAGCTCAATCCAAGCTCGATGAACATTTGGAAGCCGTGAAAGAACGCGAAGCCGCCCGCGCGGAAGCTCCTGCATTCCAGCCGGATGACCGTCTTGAAAAGATTTTCGAGTGCGGTGCCCGTGTCAAGTGGAACAAGCCCGAAAAAATCCGCAACCGTGTGTATGACGATGCCGCATTTTTCGATTCTCTGTGCCGCCAGTACAAATCGGGCCGCAAGCTCAGCGACAAGCAGATTGCCGCATTGACGCGGATTGTCAGGAAATATCCCGACCAGTTCCCCTCGACCTCCCTCGTCCCTGCGGAAGCTCCGGTGGAACTCGATTCCGATATGAAAGCCAAAATCGAGGCGATGCTTGGCGCGTTTGACAAGCTGGAAAGCTGGAACGAACCGACTGTGCGACGCGGACGCACCTTCAGCGACAAAGATTTCATCGCTTCTCTGAAAAAACAGCACGAATCGGGTAAAGTCCTGAGCGCGAAGCAGATTGCCGCTTTGGAGCGCATGGCGTCCAAGTATAATCTCAAGTAAGCGGAATGACTTCCTTGAAAAAATGGCTCTCTCTTCACAGACGGCGGATTGCTTTCCTTGCCGTCTGTGCTTTTCTTTTGTATGCGGAAGTCCAGCTGACGTGTTTATGGCTGATCAATCAGACGCTTGACCGTGTGTATCATCGGATTGACGATTGTCCCGTGCGCGAGTATGGGATGATTCTCGGCTGTTCCCCCTATACGCAGGGCGGTCGCTTGTCCCGTACTTTGGACGAACGTCTGAAGTCCGGCGCGGCTCTCTATCATGCCGGCAAAATCAGAAAAATCATTGTTTCCGGCGGAAAAAATGCGGAAGAGTTTTACGATGAAACCGGTTACATGAAAAATGACCTGATTCGACGCGGTGTCCCCGCGGATGTCATTCAAATCGATGATTTGGGCGTTCGGACGCTGGATTCCGTCCTTCGCATGAAACATGTTTTCGGGGTGGATGACTTTATTTCAGTCTCTCAGACAAGCCACTGTGTGCGAACAATTTATCTCGCAGATCATTATGGCATCTCCACGATTGGTTTCGGTGCGGCTGACCCGTTTGAACTGCCGGGCATGATGTTGAGTTCCGATGTCCGTGTCCCGCTTGCCTGCATCAAAGCTGTGATGGATGTCCTGCTTCATCGTGGTGTGAAGAATCCTTATGTGAGGTCATACGAGGAACTCCACAGCGCAGATTAGTCCTTGAAAAAGGAATATGTTCCGAAAGTTCATCTCCCCCTGAAAAAAGATGTGCGCCATCATGGAATCCTGCACATCTTTTTTGTTTTCCAATCCCCTTTATTTGGCGGGCACAGCCGGTTTGAATGTGCCGGGTGCGTCCGCTTCATTGTAGACCGTGAGGTCCTTTTGGACTTCTGCGGGAATTTCAATTCCGGCGGCGGCTTGTGCCGGGGTAAGACGGTACCATGGTTCGCCCTTGTAGTAAATCCAGATGGTCTTGTTGTTCTTTGTGAAGTTGTTGAATTTCATGAGTTTTAAGTCTTTGTCAAGGTAGAACGGACGTATGGAAACAGCCGGATAGGATTGGTCGCCGGGGGCCCATGAAAGAATGAAATGACTTTTGCCTTTCGGTTCGGCGGTGATGGTCAGAACATCATTTTCCGGTGCGGCGGATGACGTGAATTCTTTGACCTTGTCTCCCACCCACGAACGGTTCCGCGGATCGCTGGAGGAGGCTCCCTCGTAAAGCCATTGGTCGTCCCAGAACTCCACCCACGAATGATTGCCGGATTGGTCTGTCCACCGCGCGCATCCTGCGAAGCGTGCGGGGATTCCGCAGGCGCGGCACGCATTGATCAGGATGACGGACAGACCTGTGCAGGATGCGTAATGTGCCGTGATGGATTCCATGGCGGACTGGTCGGCGCGGGGGCGTTTTACGGCGTCGTAGGTAACATTCAGTTCCTTGAAAACGATTTCATTCAGCTTTTTGACGGCCTCGCTTGTGGTCTTGCAGTCGCGCACTGCGGGCATGAATGCCGTGTAAAAAAACTTGCGCCACGGGTCGCGGGACTCATTGACGCACCAGTAGGGGAGGATGTACCGGAGAAAAAGGTCTTCGTTGATTTGTGTGCGCCAGCGGCATTCTTTGCGGGCTTGCAGGGCGTAGGTGATGTCTTCTTTGAGCCGTTCCGCGTCAATCCGGTTCAGGTCTTTTTCCGGCATTGCTGTAATCAGCCATGCCAGATACCCGTTGGCGGTTTTGTCCTTCATGGGGGCGGCGGTGAGTTTTTTCAGCCTTTCTGACGGAATTTTCGCGATGGCTTGTTCCAGTCGTTTGGTCAGGACGGTTTGAGGCACGGAGTTGGGCGGGAGACCTTTCAGCCAGCTGTTCAGTGTCGTCATTGCGGCGGACAGTTCGCTGAGAGCCTGCTGTTCGGTGTCTTCGAGGACGAGTTCGAGTTCGTCGCCTTTGTGGTATTCCCCTGTCAGATTGATGTGGGCAAAGCAGCTCCCCGTCAGAACTTCCGCGTCGAAATTTTTGGATTTGACGACTGGTTTCGCCAGAATATTGCCCTGATAGGAGAGATACAGCCCCGTCCCGTGCCATGTGCCGTCTTTTAAGGCCTTTACCGCGAGTTTTAAGACGTTTTCTTTGCGCTGGACGGTTACTGATAGGGTCTGCCCGTTTGCCGGCTCTACAGCGGCCCGCATTGCAGGATCGCCGTAGAATGCCACAACGTTGCGGTCATAGAGCAGACCGGGGATGTCATCGACTTTCGCATCGCGGGGCACTCGTATCCCCGTCAGGTGCTCCGCCAGTGTGCGTTGGAATGTGTTGTAGCTGGTAACATCGACGTCCTGATTGGCGATGCCGTAGCTGTTCAGCTCCTTCACGATGGACGTGTTGGCGAAATGAAAGCATTCGTTGAACGTATACAGCCCCGGATATTCCGTGAGCATTCCCTGCGCGGTCCACCCCTGCCGCCCGAACCATGTTTCGATGGTGTATCCCATGAACTGATAGCATCCCAGAGAATGAATCGCTCCCAGTGCCATGCAGGATTGTCCTCCGTCGGGGACGTTGCCGATCAGGCAGTTTCCTGCCGCGCACCAGATTTTCGGTGTGGTGTCGTTGAGCTTGACGCGGTTGCCGCGTGTGCTGACTGCTTCCAGTCCGAAATGATTGTCCGTGACTGCCATGTTTTTGCTGAGGTAGCCGCTTTGCCAGTCGTGTTCGGTTGCGTGTCCGCTGGTCATGATCAGCTGCATTCCGCCCTCATTGATGAGCCTCGTGAAAAGCTCTGTGAAATCTTTGTCCGTGGTCGTTTTTTCGTTGCGCTGATTGGTTTTCGGATTGGTGACGCGGAGATTTTTCTCCTGCGTTTCATCGAAGCTGTAGCAGCGTTTCATGACATCGTGATTGAAGCCGCCCACCATGTCGATCGCGTTGTCGATTTGGATGGGGCCCGCAAATTTCGCAATTCTTTGAATATCATTCCCGTCCGCCCCCGTGAGAATCCCCCAGTAGGTATCCATATAGGGATCGGGGAGAATTTCCCGCGCCATTTTGGACACATTGACCGTGAATGCGCGTCCGGCAAGCTCTTTCGGAATGAGAAAGCAGGTGTAATAGGGGCGGAAATCCTGAAGTGCGGGCAGTGCCGAGCGGACATCGGTCGGCGCAAACTTGATTGTGGTGATTTGAAAACCGTTTTTTTCGTGCTTGGCGGTCAGCAGTTTTGCCGCAGTCTTGAGCTCGTCTGATGCGTTTTCCGGCATGACTATGGCATACCGGGTTTGGTTCTTTTGCGTCGCGGATGTTTTGATCGGGGCCGCATGAAGAGAAAGGGAGACAAAAGAAATTGTGAGACTGGCAAGAGCAATTGCAGAGAATTTTTTGGAAAACATAATCACACCTGTTGGTTGAAGTCTGAAAACGCGGCGCATCCTCCCGGACCCGTTTCATGGACGGAAGATTGCTCTGAGCTGATTTCAGAATGTCATGAGCTCTTCGGGTCAATCAGTTCCGGAGTAACGATGATTTGCGATGTTTTCATCATGTTTTCGAGGCGGATGCGCTCCAGAAGCCGTTGTGCCGTGAGAAAACCGATTTGGGATATTTTCAGGTTGATTGCCGCTGGCGGAAAACGGAATAATTTCAGAATTTCCGTACTGGAGGAGCATACAAGATGTTTTGCATTGACGGGCGATACTCCTTTTTCGCTCATGACTTTGCTGATGCCGAGCAATTCCAGCCCCGTGAGGAAGAAGAAAGCATCATCGCAGCCTTTTTCGGTTAGCTCAAGATACTGATTCACTATGGATTCGTACCAGTGAAAATCGGGCGGGGGCGGTTCACACTTGACCTGGGGATTCAGAATGTGGCACTTGATGCCGAGCATGGTGCATTCCGAAACGAAAAATTGTTTGCGTTCGTTCAGAATCGCCGGTGCAAAATCGTCCATGATGAGGCTGACATGCTTGACGTTGTGTTCCATGAAGAAAACGGCCGCCAGATGCGCCACGGTCTGATTGTCGAAACAGACCGTATCGAAAATGCTTGGAAAATAACTCTGGTAAAACAGGGTTCGCACGGTTGGGATTCGCTCGAGACGCGTGTGAAGCATACTCTGAATTTTGGAATCATTGGCGTCGTCCAGCAGAATCACTCCGTCGCAGTAGTCCGGGGTGATATAGGCTGGCAGACTGTCGTTTGAATCAAGAAACGCCGTTTCTACTGCCGTGTTGCATTTCTGAAATTCCAGCGTGATCGATTCCAGAAAGTCCGCAAGCATGGGATTCCCCAGATAGGCCGTCAGAGGATTGTGATTGCCGATAATCCACACGATGCGCTGGGATTTGATGCCGTTGTCTGCGGTCGGCTGATGCTCCTTTTGGCTTTTGGGGATATACCCCGTTTTCCTGACCGCCGCCGCAATTTTTGCGGCTGTTTGGGGACTGACAACATCCGGGCTGTTGAAATAGCGGGAAACCGTTGTCGGATTTACTTTCGCAATCCGTGCGACAGTTTTGAGATTGACCATTTTCGGAATTCCTTGAAAATTGCTGGGTAGAACGTTTTGAATCCGGGGTAAAATGATGAACGCTGAATGGCTGTTTTTCTATGGATTTGGACAAATCTTTCAAAATCTGTATAAAACTGACACTCGCCTGACCGATGTCGTTTCCTGTATAAATTCAAGCGGAAATGCGGCTCGGAAGCGGTTTGATACAAGATGTCGAAAAATGCGGAAATGGATAGATTTTCCATTCATACCAGTAATATAACGATATTGTTTTCTTTTTTCAAGGTCTTTTCTGAAAAAAATCGCAAGATTGAACGGAATGTACTCTTTGTGTGAAAAAAAGACATAAGATTGAACGGATTTTCAGCTCTGATGTGAAGATAGTCTGCATAAAAAGCCGTTATAAACAAATCGGTCCTTATGGTTCGGGCAATGCTGCGGGCGCAGGCTGAATAATGCGGTATGCAGGGAGTCCTTTGACCTCAAAAGCGTTCATCACTGACGAGGTAACTGGCTCGGACGGATTCTCTGCATGAACTTGGAGAAAGACGAACTTTTTCAGGACTGTTTGCACCTCGGAATCAGGAAAAACACTGTGTTCCATGACCTTGCAGTTTTTGCACCATTCCGCTGTGAAATCCAGCAGAACAGGCAGCCCTGTTTCTGCGGATTTTGCAAGCGCGGTATTGATGTCCTCCACCATGGAATAATTGACCTCGCTTTTTTCGGAAGATGCCGTATCGGACGCAGGGCGGTTTTCATACAGCGTCCATGCTTCGTGGAAATAGTAGAGCGCAAGCAGGAGAATCAGTCCTCCAAGCCCCTGTTTGACGCGCATCATCCACCGTCCGGGACGGGGAAAAAGTGAAAATCCGGCCGCCATGAGAGGCCATGGAAGTCCCATGCCGACCCCTACCGCAAAGGGCAGAAAAAGTCCGCCGTAATTATGGTGGGCAATCATTTTGGCGGACTGTACGAGCGTGGCAACCAGAACCGGCGCGACACATGCCCCCGCAAGAACGGCTGACAGTCCCCCCATGAGGAAAATCCATAGAAAATGAGTGCTTTCGGGAAGCTGTATCCTGGACCCGATGGCGCTGAAATCAAGGGAGAACACTTCAAACATGGCAAGCGCAAGAACAATGAAAATCAGCCCGACTGCCCCGTTGAAAAGCCAGTTGGAATCAATGCCGCCGAAGGTGGTCCCCATGAGAACAGAAAGTAGTCCGAGAATCCCGTAAGTAACTGCAATCCCGGCTCCGTATGCCGTCCCGCGACGGATGCGGACACTGCGGGGGTCTCCGGAGGATGCTCCTGCTCCGATCATGGCGAGATTAACCGGAAGAAGCGGCAGAACGCACGGCGTGAGATTCATGGCCATGCCGCCGATGATTGCAAGAAGAAGCATCATGATGAAACTGCGCCCTTCAAGGTCGAAAACGCCGTTTTTATGCTCACCTTGTAGAAATGCCGTGAACTTTTTGACCGTCAGAAAACCATCTGCGGAACGAATCAGCGTGAATGGACGGAGACGGGGTACTTCGGGATGGGGACTCTTTTCCGGTGCAAGCTCACTTTGAGGCGGCGGAAGCACGGCACCGTCAAGCCCGATGGATGCTTTGTCCGGCATCATGCAGGTGTCATCGGTGCAGGCTTGCCATTTGACCTGAACGGGGATGGTTGTATCGGCGGGGAGCAGCCACTCGAAAACCCCCGGTCCTTGATATACTTCCTCCTCGGAATCATACAGCGGATCATGGATTTTGAGCGGGGCCGGACTGCGCAGAGGTGTGATTTCCGCAGGTCCGCAGCTCTTGGGATAAGTATGCAGTCCGGCGGGCAGCGTCAAGGTCAGATGAAGTCCGTCTTCCCTTGTGGTGAGTTTCCAGGATTGAGCGGAAATTTGTGCGAATGCCGCGAGGGGGAGTAATGCAAATAGGACGAAAACGGCAAGAACGCGTGAAATGCTTTTGAACATGACTGGACACCTGAAAGATTTATTCATCACCGGATTCCGCGGAAGCGGATGGGGCAGGGGCTTCACGAAGCAAATTTGCGGCGGCTTCTTCTGTAGCTTCTGAGGTAGCTTGTGAGGTCGAATCGGAAATCATCAGATTCTCGTCCGGGGTGTTCCAGAGCGTCTTGAAACGGGGCGGGATGACGCACTGCTTTTTGGGCGTAATGCCTAACTGTTTGAGGCGTTCCCCCGTGGCGACAACCGACTTCCCGTTTCCCATTCCTTTGAGCCTTTTGACTGCTTCGGTGTAGGATTTCCCGATGGTTTCCAGACCCGCACCGACCTTGTCGAAGGATTCATAGAAATTGTACAGTCGTTCGAGCAGGTGCTTTGCCGTCTCCAGTATCTCCTGCTGGTTGCGTTCCTGTTCCACTCGTTTCCAGGTCATATTGATCATGAACAGCAGTGCCATGAGGTTGACCGGGCTGACAATCAGGACGTGTTTGTGGTATGCCTCCTGCCAGAGTGCCGAATCCTTGCTCACGGCAAGCTGGAATGGCGATTCACCGGGGATGAACATGATGACGAAGTCCACCATATCGCGCTCGCCTTGAGGATGGGTCCAATAGGCCTTTCGGACAAGCTCGTCGACGTGTCTGCGGACACTCCGGATATGCTCGGTCAATGCGCTTTTGCGCTGGTTTTCATCGACTGCATTGGTGTAGTCGGTGAAGGCCGTGAGGCTGACTTTGCTGTCGATGATCACGTCCTTGCCGTCGGGATAGTGAATGATGGCGTCCGTGCGGAGTGTATGCCCGTCATCCGTGAGGACGCTGTTCCCTTTTGCATCTTTCAGCACAGTCTGGGTGGAAAACTGCACGTCCTTGTTCAAGCCTGCATCCGTGAGGAGCTGTTCCAGGATCATTTCCCCCCAGTCGCCCTGGGTTTTGGAGTCCCCTTTCAGTGCCCGTGCCAGCTGATTGGCATCCATACCGATTTTCTCGGTCATTTTCATCATGTTTTCGCACTGGGCTTTCAGACCGGCGGTGAACTCAACATTCTTCTTTTCCGCCTCATCCATTTGACGCTGAAGAGTTTCCATTCTGTCCTTGAGTGGCTTGAGCAGGGAATCGACCTGCTGCTGGTTGGTCTTGCCCAGCGACTCCTCACGGGATTTCAGAATTTGCTCGGAAAGATTCTTGAACTCATTGGTCATGGCGAGGTTGCGCTCCTGACGGAGCTGTTCCGTCTTGGTCTGCTCCTCCTTGAATCTGAGCTCGGTTTGAGCTTGCTCCTCCTTGAATCTGAGCTCGGTTTGAGCTTGCTCTTCTTTGAATCTGCGCTCTGCTTTGTTGAGCTCATCCTGAAATCTTTGTTCCGCTCTAAGCTGTTCCGTTTTCAAACTGTTCAGCTGACTTTCATGGAACTCTTTCTGCATCGCCGACTGCTGCTCAAAATGAGCTTGGAGCTGGTGTTCAGAGTCGTCTTTGGCTTTTTGCAGATCCGCCAAACGGCTCTCATAATTCATTGTGTTTGCAGAATTTAGCTTCTCCGATGCCGTGAGCTTGTTTTTCATGACCAGGTACGCGCATCCCCCTCCCAGAAGGAGACCGGCGGCAGCACAGATGAGCGGGATTAAGAAAGACATGACTGGTGATTATTCTTCTGTAAGTTCTTGGATTGCATGAGATTGAGGGAGAGAATCGGCCTGCGCGGAAGTGAAGCGCCACATGCCGTCTTCCTCCTCAAGTACCATCGTGGAACTGACCGCGCGAATTTCCTTGAAGTCGTTGCCGTCAGAGACTTTACCTTTGCAGGAGACGATGAAATTGACCCGTGCGGAACGATGTGATTCATCCGTATATTCCACGGAAATGTCGGATATACTGAATGAAAGCGACGAAAGTGTATGACGTGCAGCAAGATACGTCGAAACAATTTCACTGCGCGAGTTGAGATTATAGTCGTATTCCCCCGGATTCGGATGGAAGACATTGACCTGAAATGAGGCGGATTCTGCGATGTAGTCGCCGACGGCATGAGAGGTGGCGACGCTCTTCAGGTTGAGGGGAGACGATGTGTTTGAAGTATCGGAAGCTCTTGTGTAAGAAGCAGTTGCTGCAAGATTACGAACGCGTCTGCGAATGACATCATCCTCTTCTGTGCGGAAAAAAAAGACCCAAATCGCTGCGGCAAGAAGACTTAGACAGAAAATGAGTGCGATTTTTTTCGATAAAGGCATGGATGAAAACACTGATGTAACTCCTTGCATGAAAAAAACTAAGAGCAGAAAAACATCGTTTTTTCCGCAGGTGTCTTTTTTCAGAGCATCTGCTCAAAGCATGATTCCGTGAGGTGAACTGACCTCAGAAAAAGATGTTTTCCCGTGCTATGATTCGTGAGGTGAACTGACCTCACAAAAAGATGTTTTCCGCGTTGTGTGCCGTGAGCTCGAAAATCCGCAAAAATGAGGGTAAACTCACCGCTTGAAGTGATCGGTCGTCTTGTAGTATTCCGTAAAGGACTCGAATGCTTTCTGATAGCGGGTTTTCCCCACCTCAGAAAAGCCGGATACGAGCTGGTCCCGCATATTGAGAATCATGCTCTGGCATTCACCAAGGCATGAGACGATATAGGTGCGGAGTTTTTGGTCGCATTCCTCTGAAATCTGCCGTCCCTCTGCACAAATATCCAGCAGCTTATCAGGGAACAACTGCCGATCGTGCTCACGCGGGAACGAGTACCGGGTATGAACGAAGCGAAGGAGCGTCTCCACGTATTCGCAGATGTACTGCACAAACATGTAATACGGTTTCAAGCCGGGCACCACGAACTGCCCCCGCTGTGTGCAGTACCAGACCGTTTCAAGCTGTGCGGAGGCATCTTTCAGCCGGATATGCACATCCGTGAGGTACAAATGAAGATCCATGGGGTCCAAATCCGCCGGGCAGTGGTGGAGGAGAAATGCGGCACTGTTGAATGCCGCGTCCGCCCGCCCCATAACCGGCGGAATATTCATCGCCGTGAGGGTACAAGGGATATTCCCGTCTTTTTCGCCGAAAAGACTATTCGACTCCATGTTCATCATGTCGTTTTTAACATGATTCATGGTTTCGGGCGAACAGGCGGGAGCATTATCCATGGACTGAAAACCTCGCGGGAGAAAGAAAAATGCCGGGGGAATTACTTCACGACGTTTGCGCTGGCTTCAACACTGCGGTAGACGCAGAACGGCGGAATCCAGCAGCTTGTCGATTCCGTTGAGAGGTTGATGAGAGTATCCGTTTTGAAGCCCAGTTTGGACTGACGAGTGAGCAGAGAAACGACATCGTTGATGGTAACGGTATCGGTAAGAGCGGTGCATTTGCCGCTTTCCTTGGAACTTCCGGTAACAGCAGGAAGATTAAAGACATAGATACCCCAGATTTTGGCGTTGACATTGCCGATGCTTTCCATCGAGGGATCATTGGTCAGTTTGACATCATTCAGGGACGTAGCACTCTGGAAAGAAGAGCAGGAAGCAAAAGAGAGGATTGCGGCGGCGCAGGCAGCGACAGTAACGAATTTTTTCATCATGATGAGACTCCTTTTATGAAGATTTTGAAAACAAAGATGTTAGGAAGCGTTTCAAAAGGGCAGTTTTTCCATCGAGTGAAAAACGGAGTTTTGAAACAAATCAAAGAGCATGAGGGAGCTTTTACCGGAGCGATAAAATTAACTCACAGTATTACTTTAAACGCGTCAGGCGGAAAAGTCAAGACAGAACTTATCTTTTTTTGAAAAAAGGTTCAAGGACGGCATAATTCATGACGCACCTGCCAAAGAATCGTTTCCCGATGTCTTTGGAAAAGGCGGAAACTGTCAGGGCATCCCGATTCTTTCGGAACGATGTCTTTTTTTGTCTGTACAAAGTCCAGTTTCGTGCTTTTTCGGCGGATGCTTACAGCAGCCACCATCAAAAGCGCAAAACCGTCTTTTTGCACATCCATAAAAAATCCATTTGTTCCGAAAGAATTGAGATACCCGTAATTTCACACCTTTTTCAAGACGCAGAAAGATGTTTTTGCAGATGCGTCTTTGAAGACAGAAGGGGGTTATTTCAGTTCGTAGTCGAAGTTGAAGAGAGCGCCGTCTTTTTCACCGGGTACGGCAAAGGTCAAATCCGTGAAAGCGGAATCGAATGAACGCAGACGGGGCAGGTCCATGACTTTTCCCGCAGTAATCTGCGTCAGCCCGTTGGCGTGATGCACCCGGAAGATATTGCCGCGCGCGTCGGAAATATCGCCGGAGACGGAAATCCCTGCACGCGTGGTCAGTAAAACGGGACGACCGTAGATGAACTGTTCGACGGGGAGAGGGGACTTGCGGGCGAACGCATCCAGTTCTGGTTTCTCCAGCTCAATCCAAGCCTGAACGGAGTCAGCCCCGAAACGTTTGAGCAGGAGGGCGGCAGAAGAGTTGCAGACGGGGAGCGGGAACGAGGTGCGAAGCGTGAGCTGCGGAAATTCTTTCAAAAGGGTGAACTGGTGCATGGCCGTAACACGAACCGTTTTGCCGCCTTTCTGAACGAAGCGAGCGATTCCGGCACGGACGGAGGAAAGGTCGCTTTCGGGGATGTAGAACGGGAGGACGAGTTCTTCATGGGGGGACGGGTCATCCTCCATACGTCGTGCAATGGACATGGCGGTGTCGGGTGGACGCTTTCCGCGAGGGAGAATCACGGTATCGGGGAAGGGGGCGGGTGTGTGTTTCCGGGATTTCAGTTCAGCAAGAAGCGCGGCTGTGCGGGCATTGCGACCGGCATCCAAGGAGGCGGCGTCGAAGTGGTCCGGAAGCCACGCGGAAAAGTCTTTGCGAATGGATTTCAGGACGCTGGCAGGCAGGAAGAGAGAACCTGCAATCTGTGCTTCCACGGCGGTGTATTCACAACCGGCAGATGTGTGATTGGCAAATTCCGTCAGGAGCGTATCAGGCTGAACGGGGTGTGCCGAGGCTTCGCGGAGTTCGAGCGGCCGGATGAATGTCTCGCCGGAAGGAAGGACAGCGGAGAATTGATTCTGCGACAAGCGAAGTTTCAAAGGGAGCTTGGGGAGAGGGAGAGGAAGGGCGGCAATGCGTTTGGTGTAGTCGGTGCATGATTCTCCGGTTTTGTAGAGGATGGAGCCAACGGGAGCAGTCTTATCCGTAAAGACAGTACAGAGATCGCCTTTCAGAGCTTTGAAGACGGATTCGCCGTTGACGGTCATGCGTGTGAGGCTGAACGCGGGTCCTTCATCGCCGGAACGTGGCTGAAGACGGACGGCATCGCCGATGTGAATGCGGCGTGTTACTTCGACTGTAACGCTGTTTGATGAGACGGAAACGACCGAACCGCAAAGCTGACCGGAAGCACCGAGGGCATCCTCTTTGACCAAAGAAGCACATGATGCGCCCGTGAAAAAGCCCTGCGACCATTTGCGTCCGTAAGTGTGCGCCATGCGTTCGCGGGCGGCGGGGAGGAGGGAATCGTATTTTCCGGGGTCGGCATTGTCAAGCAACATGCGGTATGCGGAAACGGCACCGGAAACATAGTCGGGACGGCGGAGTCGGCCTTCGATTTTCAGGGAAGCCACGCCCGCAGAAATCAGACGGGGCAGGATGTCCATGGAGCAAAGGTCCTGAACCGAAAGGAAAAAGCCATTGCCTTTGCCGGAATGATAACGGCGGCGGCATGGCTGTTTGCATTTGCCGCGGTTGCCGCTCCATCCGCCCAGCCAGCTGGAAAGCAGGCATGAGCCGGAGACACAGCAGCACAAAGCACCGTGAATGAAGACTTCCAGCTCCATGCCGGGGCATTTTTTCGAGATGAGTTCGATTTCCTTCAGAGAGGTCTGGCGTTCCAGAATGACACGTTTGACGCCCATCTCCTGAGCGGCGCGAATGCCAGCGGAATTGTGAATGCCCATCTGCGTGGAACCATGGAGGACAAGAGACGGGAAATAATCGTGAATCATGGAGGCGACCCCCAAGTCCTGAACAATCAAAGCATCGGGACCCATTTTCTCCAAATCGGAAAGACACTGCGCCATATCTTCCAGTTCGGATTCCTTGATGAGGGTATTCATGGTAACATAGACTTTGCGTCCGAGGCGGTGAGCATAGGCAATGACGCGGGCAAGTTCGTCTTCGGTGAAATTTCCGGTGCGCTCGCGGGCGTTGAAGCGTTTGAGTCCGGCATAAACCGCATCGGCTCCGGCATCGAATGCCGCGAGGGCGCAAGAGGCATTTCCGGCAGGGGCAAGGAGTTCAGGTATTTTCATGAGGGGAGTCCTACGATTTTCAGATAATGAGATTGCAGTATAATATACAGCATGAAAGATGAAAAGGCAAGGGAATGTGCCGTGATGATGAGGAAACGAAGGGATTTTCGGGAGAGGGGAGAAATGTCCGAGTTAAAGTAATGATTGAAAATGAAATGTGAAGAAGTGATGTCCGAAAACAGGGTTTTTGCGCCATTTATGGGGGGATATTTTTCCGACAGGTTGAGTGAATGGCAAAAAGACGAGGAGAAAAAGGGGGAGATTTCATCGAAAAATCTTGAATAATCGGGGAACGGGGCGTATATTATATGAATTGCCTTGAAAAAAGGCAGGAAACGAACTCAAAAACGAAAGAATTTTGCAGAATATGAGTGTGAGAACAGAATGTTTTCTGGCGTGGCGGTATTTCCGACCGAAACGGAGCGCCATCAGCATCATAACGCTGATTTCCGTTGTGGGAGTGATTCTGGGGGTGGCCGTGCTGATTGTGGTGCTGGCCGTGATGACCGGATTTTCCCTGAAACTACAGGAAAAACTGCTGGCAACGGGAGCCCATGCGCAGATTTCCAAAGATACGGTGTATCAATACAACAACCCGCGAGGGAATGCAAGGACATTCAACGCCGACGAGGCGGAGGAAGTGGTGGAACTGGTGAAAGCCAACGGAGGGGAGGCCATGCCGATGGTGGTGGCACCGGTACTGCTGCAGGTGCGTGAAGCCTTCACGCCGAAAGTGCTGGGTGCATTCGACCCGATGTGCGCCGTGGACAAGCTGGACGTGAAAGGGAGCGTGATACGCGGAGAATTTTCGCTGGAACGAGGAGAAGTGGCGGTAAGTCAGGTCATCGCGAATGAATTCGGGCTGGATGTGGGGAGCAAAATTCTGCTTCATTCTCCGGCGCGGCTGTCGCGACTGATTGAAAAAGACGAGGAGACGGGACGATACAAGATTTCCGAAAATGCGGATGTGTATTTGCCGGGCGAGTATACGGTGAGCTGCACTTTCAGCTTCGACAAATACGATTTCGACAAAGACATGCTGTTCATCTCGCTGGATGACGCGGATGATTTGTACGGGCTGCCGTTCGGGACATCCACGAAGATTTACACGTGGGTGGACGATCCTTTCCACATGGATCATTTCGAGCGAACCATCACGCGCGAACTCATGGACCGTTACACGCATACGGTCATCCGCACCTGGAAAGAAATGAACGGACATCTGCTGGATGTGCTGAACGTGGAAAAGAACATGCAGTTTTTCCTGCTGATATTCATCGTGCTGGTGGCGGCATTCAGCATTACCAACACGCTGATTACGACGGTGATTCAGAAGACCCGTGAAATCGGACTGCTGAAAAGCATGGGTGCGGGGTCGCTGAGCATCATGCGAATTTTCATCATGCAGGGGCTATTCGTGGGACTGCTGGGAACAGTGTTCGGCGTTCTGCTGGGTTGGCTCGTGGTGGTTTTCCGCATGAAAATCCTGGAGGCACTGCGTTATATCAGCGGTCAGGAAATTTTCCCCGCCGACCTGTATCTTTTCAGTGAACTGCCGGCGCATATCGTGTGGAGCGACGTGGCGGTGATTTCCGTGATTTCGATTCTGCTCTGCACCTGCGGTGCGCTGGTACCCGCCATCCGCGCCGCCAACCTCGACCCAGCAAAGGCACTGCGTTATGAATGAGATGAATGAAAAATTTCTGACAGTGGAGCATATTTCCAAGCAATTCAAGCTGGGGAAAGTGGTGATACCGGTACTGAAAGACGTGTCGTTTCATGTGCGCGAAGGGTCATGGACGACACTGCTGGGGGCATCCGGAAGCGGGAAAACGACGCTGCTGGACATCATCGGGACGATTTCGCACCCCGATACGGGGAACGTGATAATCGGAGGAGTGAACACCTCGGAACTGTCGTCGTCAAAACTGGTGAATTTCCGGAGGACGAACATCGGATTTGTGTTTCAGGCGTATCATATCCTGCCTGAACTGAATATTCTGGAAAACGCAATGCTGCCCGCCCTGCTGGACGGGAAGCCCGCAGGCGAATGCAAAAAAAGAGCCCTGGAACTGCTGGAGCGAGTGGGATTGTCCGGACGAATCGGGCACCGTGCAAATGAACTGTCCGGCGGAGAACAGCAGAGAGCCGCCATCGCCCGCGCCATGATGAACGTGCCGCGTTTGCTGCTGGCAGACGAACCAACAGGGAATCTAGACTCGAAGACGGGCGAAGGGATACTGGATATTTTCCGCGACCTGCGGGACGAATACCACACAACCATCGTGATGGTAACACATGACCGGAGAATCGCCGACATCGCAGATGCCGCAATCGAATTGCAGGACGGTTATATCCGGTCATGAATGAACGGAAGGTCATCCGCAATGCGATGATTTACGACGGGTACGGGAATCCGGCGCGTCCGGGTGATCTGGTACTGGAGGGCGGATTCATCGCGGAGACAGTGTACGACGGTCATGCGGATGTGTCCGGCGCAACGGACGTGTATGACGCACAAGGACGGGCGGCGGCACCGGGATTCATCGACGCTCACGCGCATTCGGATGCGACCCTGCTGGCCGCGCCGGAGGCTTTCGGGAAAGTTTCACAGGGGATTACGACCGAAATCAACGGGAATTGCGGGCATTCGCTTTTCCCCGTAACCAAGGCGAACCGTGATTACGCGGAGGACAGCTGCCGCGCCTGCGGAGTAAAGCTGAACTGGGATTCGCTGAAGGGCTATCAGGCGGCGCTGGAAGCCCGCGATCCGGCACTGAGGACGTATTTTTTCTGCGGACACAATACGCTGTGTGCCGCTTATCCGAACGATATTGAGGCGCAGGCGGCGGCTTTGGAGGCGATGATCCGCGACGGTGCGCCGGGGCTTTCCACAGGACTGCTGTATGCGCCGGGACGGGATGAGCCGGAGGAACATCTGCTGAAGCTGGCAGATGTGCTGAAAAAGACCGGGGGAATGTATGTTACCCATCTGCGGAGCGAAGGGCGAAGACTGGAAGAGGCCCTGGAAGAGGCTATCCGCTACGCAAAGGCCGGGGCGGGACGGCTCCATATCAGCCATTTGAAGACGGCGGGAAAGGCAAATCGGGGAAAGCTGGGGCATGTGCTGGAAATGATTCATGAGGCACAGAGGCAGGGGATGCAGGTTTCGGCAGACCGTTATCCATACGTGCGTTCGCAGACGAGCCTGAGCGTGATTCTGCCGGGGGAATATGATTCGATGCGTGATGTGGAGATTCAGCAGAAACTGGCAGGGGATGAGGCGGAATGCAGACGGCTGGTCGAGGCGCTGCGCGAAGATTCGGAACGGGTGTCAAATACCCTGCTGACGGCAACGACACTGGAGGATTACAAGGAGTTCTGCGGGATACAGCTGGGGACCATCGCCGAAAAACGGGGGACAACGCCGGAGGCAGAGGCAATCGAGATACTGAAGAGGGACGCGGCTCGTGCCATGGGAGCATTCGCCGGAATGTCCGGGGATAACCTGAAACGGATTCTGGAAGAACCATACGTGTGCTGCGGGACGGATGAAAATGCACGTCCGGCAGATGATTCTCTGGGGGCGGGGCATCCAAGGGGATTCGGGTCAATGCCGCTGTTCCTGAACATGGTCGCGGAAGAATGCGGCATGAGTGAAGCCGTGCGAAGAGTTACTTCCCTGCCGGCGGAGATTTTCGGGCTGAAAGGATGCGGCGGTCTGCGAAAAGGAAATTATGCAGACATTACGATTTTCGATGAAAAAGAACTGGGGAGCAAAGCGGATTTTCTGCATCCGCATTTGCCCGCGACAGGGATTCTGCGTGTCTATCGAGGGGGACGCGTGCGCTACGAGGCGTGAGGGAAAAGACGCGTGTCAGCCGGACTTTTTCGCGGACAAAAACGCGTCATAAGCAGACGGGAACGGCTGAAGCGCACGCTGAAGAATGCCGTGAAGATGGGCGATTGCCACGCCGTAATTGGTGAAGGGGACTCCGGCTTCCCGACAGCGAAGAATGCGGGACAAGACCGCACGGCGATTGAACGTGCAGGCACCGCAATGAATGACTAAATCGCAATCGGCAAGGCAGGCAGGGAAATCCGGCCCGCTGACCACATCAAAATGAACGTCTGCGCCCGTTTTTCTGCGAATCCAATTTGGGATTTTCGAGCGACCGATGTCGTCCGAAACGGGGTGATGCGTACAGGCTTCCGCAATCAGGACACGACTGCCGTCATGAAGACTGTCAATGGCGGCAGCCCCCGCAGCGCAAATCGCCAGGTCGCCTTTCATGCGAGCCAGCAGAATGGAGAACGATGTGAGGGGGATTTCGGGAGGAATCAACTGCGAGACAATGCCGAAAGCCTGAGAATCCGTGACGGCAAGAGCCGGGGGAGTTTTCAGATTGGAAAGGACTTCGGTGATGCGGTTTTCGCGGGTAACAACGCATACGGCATCGTGGTCGAGGGTGTCGCGAATCGCCTGAACCTGAGGGAGAATCATGCGGCCTTTCGGGGCTTCCTTGTCAATGGGGGTAATCAGCAGAATGAGGTCGCCGGGAGAGGTCAGACCGCTGAGCATGGCCTGAGAAGAAAGGAAGTCCTCCGGGGCAAGCCGGATGATGGCTTCGCGGAGTGCGGACATTCCTTCGCCGGAAGAGGAACTTACACGGACGAAAGAGATTTTCGAGCCGGAGAGATGCTCCAAGGTCGAGGCGGAGGGGGCAGAAGACGGGAGGTCGCATTTCGTAAATGCAACGATGACGGGGATTCCGCGGGAGACGGCATCGTGAAGGACGGATTCCTCGGTGTCCGTCCATGCCCCGTCGGAGACAATGATCGCCAAATCACAGCGTTCCGCCATACGGAGCGTGCGGCGGACACGCATGGCGCCGATTTCAGTGGGGTCTTCATCCAGCCCAGCCGTATCAATGAACAAAACGGGCCCGACGGGAGGGAGTTCCATGGCTTTTTCCACGGGGTCGGTGGTGGTGCCCGGAACATCGGAAACGATGACGACATCCTGACCTGCAAGGGCATTGAGGAGAGAAGATTTGCCGGCATTTCTGCGGCCGAAGAAAACGATTTGGAGGCGAAGACCTTTCGGAGTATTCTGCATATTAAGAAGCCTTGAAGCCGAAGACCGAACGGACGGGAGCATGGCTGAGTCCGTTTGGAAATGGCTTAATCATGGAGCTGATTTCAAACGTCAGAGAGAGGAAGTATTTTTCTGAAGGTGAGCGAGCATGGTGAGACGAGCTTTTGCGGCGAACGCGGTGCAAAGATGAATGGTTACATCATGATTGTCGTTTTTCAGACCGGAGTTCACGTCCACGCCGTATGGGTGTACCTGATTGATGGCATCGGCGACATTTTCCGAGGTAAGGCCGCCCGCCAGAATCACGGGGAGAGGAGAGTCTTTCACAAACTGAGAAGCGAGCTGCCAGTCGCAGGTGATACCTGTGCCGCCGACACGTCCCGTCTGCGGGTCGCAGGAGTCAATGAGGAAGCCGTTGACGAGATTGAAATAGTCGGCATAGGTATTGAACGAGTCTCCGGGTTTGAGGTGAAGCGCGAGGACGAGCTTTGCGGATTCGGGGAGGAGGTTGCGGAGAGCGGCAGTCTGTTCCGCCGAGATTTCGCCGTGAAGCTGGACATTGATGATGCCGGTATCCATGACGATGCCGGTGATTTCATCGGGGTCGGAAAGATGGGTAACAATGGCCGGCTGGACAAACGGAGGGAGTTTTGCGGCGAGACGAGCCGCAGTACATGGGAGGATAAAGTCTTCGGATGGATAGACTTGTCCCACGAGAAATCCAACGCTGTCGGGTTCACCCGCAAGAGCGGCTTTCAAGTCCTGTTCATTACGGATTCCGCAAAATTTGATTTTCATAATGGAGTGTTACCTTTCTTGGAAAGCGAGTTCAATGCCTTTGAGCGTGAAATCAGAGCCGCCGTCTTCGAGGAAGTCAACGGCACGAAGATAAAAAGCGCGGTCGCCGCCACATGCGACAAAACGAACGGGAAGTCCGGCATAGCGGGCGTGAAGTCTGCCGACAAATGCGCGGATAAATTCGACGGAGGCGAAATCCGTGCCAGCCAGGATGGCTTCGGCAGTCGTTCCGGCAGGGCAGGGGGGGAGCGAATCGGTCAACGGCACATCCGGGAGCTTGGAAGTGAATTGATGCAGGGCATGATGAAGCATGGCACGTCCCGGAGCAATAAAACCGCCGATGAAGCGTTTCTGAGCGTCTACAACTTCAGCGGTAATGGCCGTTCCGAAGTCAAGGGAAACGGCAGGAAGGGGACCGGAAGCCGCGAGATGACAGGCATTTGCAAGGCGATCCGCACCGATGGTGGATTTGTCGCAAAGAGAGAAATCAAGAGAGACGGTATCGGGATTGAGAAGAGAAGCCCCGATTGCGGCGAGACGGATTTGCCATTCTTTCACCACCGAGGCGGCGAAAATCGCGGCTCCGGACGGGAGACGGGACTCGTCAAGTTCCGCCGTAGGGATGACGGAGTCAGAATGAGAGCCGTCATTGCAGACGATGCGGATTTGAGTGTGGGTATTGCCGATATTCAGAAAACAGCGCATGACACCGAAAATCACCGGAAAGTTTTCCGGGACAAAGAAACAGAAGGTTAAAACAGGAAGGCTACGGAAAAGAAAGAACGGCTGAGTCGAAGGATCGATTCAGCCGATTTCAGCAGGAAAGAACGGGAATCGGTGCTGATTTCGAGCCTGAATTTCCCGCGGAGCCGCTTTCCGGAAGAGGAAAGCGGCGCACCCGGAAGGGGGAATCAACTTCCACCGAGGTTCTGGATGATAGAGATCAGCGGGCTGAACATAGCGATAACGATACCGCCGACGATTACAGCGAGGAAGACAATCATCAAAGGTTCAATCATGGACGTCAATGCGCTGACAGCGTTATCGACTTCATCGTCGTAAGTATCAGCGATTTTTTCGAGCATGTCGGGGAGCTTACCAGTTTCTTCACCGACTTCGATCATGGAGATGACCATATCGGGGAAGATTTTGGTGGAGTTCAAAGGAGCGGCGATGGGTTCACCTTCCTTCACGGCATCATGGACGCGCTGAATCGCCTGAGAGACAAGTTCGTTGCCGGAAGTATCGCGGACAATAATCAGAGCATTCAAGACGGGGACACCGGAGCCCATCAGTGTACCGAGGGTACGTGCGAATTTGGAAATGGCGTTCTTGGAAACGAGGCTGCCAATCAAAGGACCTTTATAGGCAGCAGTATCAAAAAGCATCCGTCCTTTTTCCGTTTTCAGGGAGAGCTTAATGAGGATTACCAGGACGACAATGATAATAGCCGCCAGAACGATGTTGTTCTGAAGCCATGAAGAAATATTCATGACCAACTGCGTAATAGCAGGCAGAGGGGCCCCATCGAGCATTTCAGAGAAGATTTGCTGGAACTTCGGGACAATGGCAATCATGAGGAATGTCGTAATGCCCAAAGCGATGGTAAGCACGACGCATGGGTAAACCATTGCGGACTTAACCTTACCGGCGATTTTTGCGGCTTTTTCACGGAATCCTGCAAGACGAGTAAGGATGAGTTCGAGTTTACCGGCAGCTTCCCCGGCGCGAATCATGTTGAGGTAAAGTTTATCGAACGTTTTCGGATGCTGAGAAAGGGCTTCGGAGAAAGTGGAGCCGCCTTCCACAGAGTATGCGATTTTTCCGATAATGGTTTTAATGACGGGGTTTTTCGCCTGTCTTTCGAGGGTTTTAAGGGAGCGGATGAGAGGAAGACCTGCATCGAGCAGGATAGCCAGCTGTCGAGTAAAAGTAGTCAAATCCTTGCTCTTGATGACCTGAGGTCCGAGAGCGATATTGAGACCTTTTGCGGCGGCAGGCCCTTTCTTCTTTTCCTTGGCTTTGGTAGCTTTGACAAGAGGTTTGATGGAGGTGGGCATCATGCCCTGCTCCTTCAGGAACGATGCAACGGATTCTTCATTGGTTGCATCGCGCTGTCCTTTTACCTCTTTTCCTGTGGCATCCATTGCCGTGTACTGGAACATTGCCATAATGGTAACTCCGTTGGTGAAAAGTTGGAGGGTTGATTATCAGATTATTCGACCGATTCAGCGAGAGTCTGCACCATGGCTTCAGGGTCCTGAGCCTTGGTGATGACTTCTCCGTAAGAGACCATACCTTTGCGGTAGAGCTGAACCAAATGCGAGTCGAGAGTATTCATGCCGTACTTGGTACCCGTCTGGATATCGGAAGTGATACGGAACGTTTTACCATCACGAATCAGAGCCTGAATGGACGGAGTGGTAATCATGATTTCAAAAGCGGCGACACGTCCGGGCTTGTCCACACGAGGGAGAAGCACCTGAGAAATCACGGCGACCAAACCGGCAGCGAGCTGGGTACGAATCTGGGGCTGCTGGTTTGTCGGGAACGCATCGACGATACGGTCGACGGTAGGAGCGGCACCGGTGGTGTGCAGAGTACCGAAGACCAAGTGTCCTGTTTCGGCAGCGGTAACGGCGGCTTCGATGGTAACCAAGTCGCGCAATTCACCGACGAGGATGATGTCGGGGTCCTGACGCAGGGCACGACGGAGAGCTTCGGCGAAACTGGGAACATCGTTGCCGACTTCACGCTGAATAACGATACTCTTTTTGTGGTGGTGATAAAATTCGATGGGGTCTTCGACGGTGATGATATGCACGGCGCGTTCTTCGTTGATGATGTTAATCAAGGAAGCCAGCGTGGTGGATTTTCCGGAGCCGGTAGGACCAGTCACCAGAATCATTCCGCGAGGGCGATAGAGCAAGTCTTTGATACTGGGCCCCAAGCCGATTTTGGAAAGGGGCATCATTTCATTCGGAATCTGACGAAGCACAGCGCCGATCACGCCCTTCTGCTTGAAAACGCTGACACGGAAACGAGCGCGGTCTCCGAATGCGAAACCGAAGTCGGAACCGCCGTCTTCCGCGAGCTGCTGAAGGTGTTTCGGGGAAGCGATCGACTTGATGAGAGCTTCCGTATCTTCCGCCTGAAGCGGAGGGAGGTCAAGCTGGTTCATTTCGCCATGGAGACGGATTACAGGGGCGGCACCTACTTCGAGGTGCAAGTCACTGACGCCTTCATCGACGACGAGGTCCAGCAGTTCGTCCATTTCAACCATAAGTCATTTACCTTTTTTTGCTATGGTGTTGTATAACATTGTACGAATCAAGTGTACTTCAACACTTCTTCCATTGTGGTTTCGCCGTTCAGGATGGCGCGGACACCGTCTTCACGCATGGTCTGCATACCGAGTTCGCGAGCTTTATCACGAATGACGACGGTAGGAGCGGCATTCAAGACAAGTTCATTGATACGATTGCTCATATTGAGGAGTTCGGTGATGGCTTTACGACCTTTGTATCCGGTATTGTTGCAATTGAGACATCCTTTTCCGTAATAGAACGGGTTGTCGCCGATGTCTTTCCGCTGGAGACCGAGGAGCTTGAGGTCTTCGTCCGTGGGAGTGAAAGAAGTTTTGCATTTCGGGCAGATACGGCGGAGAAGACGCTGACCAAGCACGGCAATCAGGGATGAAGTAATCAGGAACGGCTGCACGCCCATATCAATCAGACGAGTGATTGCACCAGCGGCATCGTTGGTGTGAAGCGTGGTGAAGACAAGGTGTCCTGTGAGGGATGCCTGAACTGCCATTTCGGCGGATTCAATATCACGAGTTTCACCAAGCATGATGATGTCGGGGTCCTGACGGAGGAATGCACGGAGAGCGCGACCGAACGTCATACCGACAGCTTCGTTGATCTGGAGCTGAACAATTCCTTCGAGGTCATATTCGACAGGGTCTTCCGCCGTGAGAATCTTGTCTTCGACCTTATTGATTTCTTTCAAAGCGGAGTAAAGGGTAGTGGTCTTACCGGAACCAGTAGGTCCTGTGATGATGAAAATACCATTCGGCATGGCGACGACTTCGCGGATACGCTTCAAAACTTCTTCGTTGATTCCCAGAACGTCGAGGTCAAGGTTCACGACCGAGCGGTCAAGCACACGAAGCACGACGGATTCGCCGTGAGAAGTCGGGAGAGTGGAAACACGAAGGTCGATGGGGCGACCAGCGATTTTCAGCTGAATACGACCGTCCTGCGGTTTACGGCGTTCTGAAATATTCAGAGCGGACATAATTTTCACACGGCTGATGACAGGGATGGCAAGGCTGCGCGGCGGGGGGGACATTTCATAGAGAGCACCGTCGATACGATAGCGAATCTTGAATTCTTTTTCAAACGGTTCAAAGTGAATATCGGATGCTTTGTCGCGAATGGCCTGATACATCACGGCGTTCACGAATTTGATGATAGGAGCTTCGTTTGCGGCTTCTTCTGCATTGGCATAAGCATAGTCTTCGCCGTTGCTTTCCAGTTCGCTTAAGACATCGTTGACACTGTCAAGACCGATGGGATAGTATTTGTCAATGAACCGGTCGAAGTTCTTTTCTTCGGCGAGATAGACAATGACGTCTTTGCCGAGGACGAAACGCATTTCATCGGCGACCTGATAGTTCAGGGGGTCGCGTGCGACGATGGAGACGGTGGTTTCATCCGCCGCGACAGGAATGACGCCGAGCATACGAACCTGATCGGCATCAATGAGTTTGATGATTTCTTCGGGGACTTCGTTGAGGTTCGGGTCAATGACCTGAGTGCCGAGGTTTTCGGCAATGCAAGTCAGGATTTCAGCTTCCGAGAGAGCCTGGAAGTCAATCAGGATTTCCTGAAGAGACTTACCCGTGCGCTCATGCTCTTCTTCCGCCTCTTTCATCTGCTGTTCGGAGCAGACACCTGCGGCAAGAAGGATGTCTTTCAATGTTTGGTTTTCAAGATCCAGCATAGTAAATATCCAATGGCTTTGTTATGTGGCTTAATCTTCATCGCCGACGGTGATAGCGAGGACTTCGGAAACGGTGGTGATACCGGCAGCCGCTTTGCGGAGGCCGTCTTCGCGGAGAGTTCTCATACCGCCCTGACGAGCAGCGGCGCGAATCTTGGAAGAAGTTTCCTTGGAGTAAATGAGGTACTGCATATCTTCGGTGAGCATCAGGATTTCGTAGATGCCCATACGACCTTTGTACCCGGTCCCGCCGCAAGTCGGACATCCGCGTCCGTGCATGAGCTTGGCGGACTGCAAATACTCATCGTCCAAATGGAGGAGACGGATTTCGTCGGGTGTCGGGGTATAAGGTTCCGCGCAGTTTTTGCAAATACGGCGGACGAGACGCTGAGCCATAATCGCGCGAACGGAAGAAGCGACAAGGAACGGTTTGACGCCCATATCAATCAGACGGGTTACGGAACTCGGTGCGTCGTTGGTGTGCAGGGTACTGAACACGAGGTGTCCTGTGAGGGAGGCGTTGATGGCAATATCAGCGGTTTCCAAGTCACGAATTTCACCGACCATGATGATGTTCGGGGCCTGACGGAGCATGGCGCGAAGAGCATTTGCGAAAGTCATCTGAACAAGCGGATTCACCTGGACCTGATTGATACCGCTGAGCTGATATTCGACAGGGTCTTCCACTGTGATGATTTTGCGGTTCGGTTTATTGATGGTGTTCAGGAACGCGTACAAACTGGTTGTTTTGCCTGAGCCGGTAGGACCAGTAACAAGGAAGATGCCGTCAGGCATGGAAATGATGCTGTCGATTTTTTCCTGGTCATCGGTGTAGAAGCCGAGTTTGGGAATATCGAGCTGAATACTGGACTTGTCGAGGATACGCATGACGATACTTTCGCCGTGCGTGGTGGGGATGGAGGAGACACGGAGGTCGAGTTCGATGCCGGAAATGGCGATTTGAATACGACCGTCCTGGGGGACGCGTTTTTCCGAAATATCCATTTTGGACATAATCTTGATACGGCTGATGATGTTCGTCTGCAAATACTTCGGAGGGCTGTCCATTTCACGGAGGGCACCGTCGATGCGGTACCGGACGCGGAAACGCTTTTCCATAGGCTCCAAGTGAATATCGGAACTGCGGAGCTGATAGGCATTGAAGATGATCATGGACACGAGTTTGATAATCGGTGCATCGTCCTTATCGTCCTTTTTGACTTCGCCGGAGGCATCGTCCTCGCTTTTGTCCACGACTTCGAGCTGAGTGTCGTTGTCAAGCTGACCGACGTATGAATCGACCGTGCCTTCGAGGCCGGAATAATGGGCATCCAGGAGTTTGCGAATCTGCTCTTTGGAAGCGATGACGGCATCGACATCGCGTTTGAGGACATAGCGAAGGGAGTCGATGGTGTCCATATCGGTGGGGTCCGACATAGCCACGGTCAAAATATCATCATGAAGCATGACGGGCACGACCGAATATTTCCGGGCGGTATCCGCGGGCATGGCGCCAATGATTTCCTCGGGGATGGAAAAAGAACTTAAGTCGACTGTTTCCAAACCATATTGCTGAGCAAGCATGGCCATAACTTCATCATCGGAGATGATACCCAGGGACTTCAAAGCGTCCAGGATATCCAGCTCTCCGTCAGATTCGGCGACTTTCGACCAACCTTCATCGATTTGCTCCTGCGAGATCATACCATTTTCCTGCAGAAGCTCTAACACATAATCACTGTCAAGCACGTTGATTTCCTTGTTGGGGCAGGGCGGACTGAGAAATGCAGCCACGCCATGTGTGGTGGTTAAAAACGTAAACAAATACATGGTGAAAATACAGCATGTTTGCTTTTTTTTCAAGTCAAAAATGAAAAGGAATGAGAAAATTCTCTAAAAAAACGGAAAAAAATGTGAAATTCTCTTTAAAAATGCAGAAAAGTGGAGTATATTCAATGAAGTTTACGGTTCTTCATTTGCTGGAGAAAGTTCCGGCATGATTGCAAGGCGAGTTTGCAGGAATCATGGGGGACTGTTCCGTGCGAGAATTGCGATGGGGACGGCGTCAGGATGTCCGTTTGACCGACGGAGTCGTGAATCGTTTTCCAGTGCGATGAAATTGAAATCAAGGAAGAGCAGACGGGATATTCTGTTCCATCAACCCAAACACAGTGATACAACGAAATGAAATATGCGATATTAAGCGATGTCCATGCGAATTTGGAAGCATTCCAGACGGTGCTTGACAAGTGCCGCGAACTGGATGTATCCTCGTTTGTCTTTCTGGGCGACATCGTAGGGTATAATGCGAATCCGCGAGAATGCCTGTCATTGCTGAGGTCTCTGAACGTGATCGCCGCAGTGAAGGGAAACCATGACGAATATGCCAGCAACGGCGATGAAATCATGGAGGGATTCAATCCCCATGCAAGAGAAGCCGTGCTGTGGACTCAGCATCAGCTCACGGACGACGACAAGATTTTTTTGCAGGGGCTTCCGATGGTTTCGCGGATACGCGGGACGCAAATGACAATCGTCCATGCGACCATGGACGGACCGGGGGCGTGGGGGTATATTTACGATATTCATCAGGCGATTGACAATTTCTCGTATCAGTCGACGCAGCTGTGTTTCTGCGGTCATTCCCATGTGCCGGTAACTTTTTGCAGGAAACCATTCACCATGTCCAAAGAGCGTCTTGTGGAAGAACTGAAGTTCTGGGCGGCGAAGGATGAAGAGCCGGCGATGGGATTCAATTCGGATCTGGCGGATGAGATCGTACTGCCGATTGAGCCGGGATGCAAGTATCTGATCAATGTGGGAAGCGTGGGGCAACCCCGCAACCGGGACCCGCGGGCATCTTTCGCGGTGTATGATTCGGAGGCGGGGATTGTAACGCGGTACCGTTTGCCATACGATTTGTCCGTAACGCAGCAGAAGATACGGGATTGCGGTCTGCCGGAACGTTTGGCGACGCGTCTGGAACATGGCATGTGAGGAAACGCGAACAATTTTGAAGCGGAGCCAGCCGACAAAGGAAAGTATGAAATATCTGATTGTCAAGCCAAGCAGTCTGGGTGATATACTCCATGCAATGCCCGCAGTGTCCGCCTTGTCAAAAAGCGGGAAAGATGTGGTCATTGACTGGGTAGTGAAGCCTGCATTTGCGGATTTGCCGAAGTATCTTCCGTGCGTAAGGCGCGTGATATTATTCTGCGACAAGAAGATGCGCAATCCGCTGACGATGCTGCCTGAAATCATGAAGTTCCGCAAGGCGATTCGGCAGGAGCATTATGATGCCGTGATTGATTTGCAGGGACTTGTGCGCAGTGCCATAATCGGACGGCTTGCGGACGCAGATGTCTGCGCCGGGCCGGAGAATCCCAGAGAACCGAAGGCGAAACGGATTTATACGAGACTGCTGAACACCGCCGGAGACCGGGAAAAAATCCATGCGGTGGAGTTCAACAACGGGCTGATTGCATCGTTTCTGAATGTACCGTGTCAGGATTTGGATTTTTCGATGACTCTGACGCCGCATCGCGTTGCCGGGGGGATTGTGCGGGATTTGCTGGACGAAGAATTCGGAGCTGTGCCTGCGGCGTATTTTGTGATTGCGCCGGGAGCACGCTGGAAGACGAAAGAATGGCCGCCGGACTTTTTCGCGAACGTGATACGGGAACTTCATTCGCTCTTTCCCGATGTGCCGTGTGTGCTTGCCGGGTCCCGAACGGAACAGGAAGCCGCAGACAGGATTTGTGCGGAATGTGCGGGGCTGCCAGTTGTGTCCTTGTGCGGGCGGACAAGTATTGTGCAGCTGGTCGAGCTGATTCGCGGTTCGGCAGCCATGGTCTGCAATGACAGCGGCCCGATGCACATTGCCGCCGCGCTGCAAGTGCCCGTCGCAGCACTTTTTGCCCCGACCGATCCTGTGCGTACCGGACCGTACTGTGAAAAAAAATCGGTACTTATGCCGGATTTGACTTGCAATTGCTGTTATTTGCGCTATTGTAAAAAGCCAGTATGCCACGAAGGGATTCCTGCCTCCGGTGTGGCTGAAGCAGTATCGACCATGCTGGCAGGGATACGGGACATCTGACCGTGTTATCCAAAAACTGTTTTACCATCAGGAGTTAAATGAAATGAAACGATTCCGATATTTGTTCCCTGCATTCAGGTGCATTCTTTTTGCACTGGTGATGCTGTTTGTGCCGACCATGGTTCAAGCGCAGGTATCCGTCAAAATGAAGGTGGTGCAGAATAATTTTCTGCAGTACGAGAATATATTCGTGCGGGTGGCGATCCGCAATCTTTCGGCACATCCGCTGGCATTCGGAGAGGCAAATTCTCTGAACGGGAAACTGCGATTTGAAATTGTTCCGGCAGATACATCGGACCCGAAAGTCATGCCGCTTGTCAAAGGCGTGAAAGGTCCGGAGTTGACGGGGCTGATTCTCGCGCCGGGAGCGAACCAGACTTTTCTTTTCAATCTGACGGCGCATTATGACGTGCGGCGTGAGGGCAAGTATATGGTGCGGGCGGTAGTGTCTCATCCGCAGCTGGAACATTTATACCAGTCCAATGAGGAGTTTTTCAATGTGGTGCGGGGCACACGCATCTGGTCACGCACGGTAGGGATTCCTCTGCTTGACGAAGCGGCGGCGGATATGGATATCAAGGCTATGGAAGAAGCCGAAAAGAACAAAAAGGCTGAAAACGACGAGGACGGTCAGGAGACCGCCAAAAAGACAATCCGCAAAATCGGGACACGTACTTATACGATTCTGCGTTATTTCACCGGCACGACCAATGTGTACTGTCTCCAGCTGGAAGACAAGAACAATGTGTACCTGCTGCGTCATATCGGGTTCGACCTGGGGGCCGATCTGAAGCCGAAATGCGAAGTTGACTTTCTGTCGAGACTGAATATTCTGCTTCCCGCAAGTCCGAAAGTTTTCGCCTATTATCAGTACAATTCCGATGGCAAACTGGAAAAGAAAAGTATTCTTATGAAAACCGATACGGAACCGACCTTTGCCGTTGACGTGAAATCCGGCATCATTACCGTGGTCGGCGGGCGTGAGGCGCGCAAGGACGTGGATTATGAAGAAATCCGAGATTTGCCGTTCCTGGAAGATATGAGCGACACCGATTATTTTCCGGCGAAAAATTATGATAAAAACGGCGAAGAAGCCGATGACGTATACAAGAAAATCGGGAAAACGCTGATTGAAGACAAAGAGAAAAAAGGCGTTTTCGATGACATCCTGCCCGATATGCCGTCCGACAAGAAATCGACGGATGCCGGTGCGGCATCGTCTCTTTTGACAAGTCCTGCAACTTCTGGAAGTTCGACAAAGGCATCAAGCACGACAAAAGCGTCAAGCACGACAAAAGCGTCAAGCACGACAAAAGCGTCAACTCCGGCTAAAACGCCGAACGATGAAATCAAAATCGGAAAAGGAATGTTCGACGAATATTGAGCAGAACATATTCCGACTGATATATTGAGCTGACAATCAGCTTCCATGAAACAAACGACCGGATTTCAAACGGAAAATTTTCCAGATGAAGTCCGGTTTTCTTATCGGTGCAATCAAGAGAGCTTGTTTCAGAAATCAGAACTGAGTGAAAAAAATCCATTTTCTTTATCAGAACTTGACTTTTTATTCTGTCAGAAGTATAGTATACCACAACCCGCAAACCCGCAACTTTTTTTCGCAACAGGATTTTCCCAATGAACTGCACCCATCATATTTTCTCACCCTTTTTCAAAGGCTTGTTTGCACTGGCTGTTTTCGCCTCTGCACTGTCATTTGTCCATGGACAAAATACCGCAGACGGAACGGCTCAGCCTCAGTCATCTGTCCGCGTGATATTGAGT
The DNA here is from genome assembly GCA_002315855.1 of Lentisphaeria bacterium UBA1732. Lineage (GTDB taxonomy): Bacteria > Verrucomicrobiota > Lentisphaeria > Victivallales > UBA1829 > UBA1732. The sequence continues at coordinate 36,488 of DCIG01000082.1, forward strand.
CCGGAGCAGGGCGTTTCGCCATTTAACAACGGCATTTTCGAGGGGTGGGGAACCTCACTTTGCTGGTGGGCAAACCGAGTAGGCTACAGCGATAAAATCACAAACAGCTGTGTGGATGCGTTTTTCGATCAGACGAAAGGTCTGATGCTGAATATCGTGCGTTACAATGTCGGGGGAGGGGATGACCCGCGGCATCATCATATTACGCGGTCCGATTCCAATATGCCGGGTTTTGCGCAGCCTGTTCTGGATGAAAACGGAAATTTCGAGGTGGACGGTTCGGGGCTGGTGATTTATGATTATGACTGGAACAAAGACAAAAATCAGGTCAATGTCCTGAAAAAAATCGAAGCCCGCAACAAAGACGTTCTAATCGAAGTATTCTCCAATTCTCCGCCGTATTTCATGACATGGAGCGGGTGTTCATCGGGCGGATCGGGGGAACACCTGGACAATCTGAAGCCGGAATACAATGATATGTTTGCGGATTTTATGGCGGATGTGGTGGTGCATCTGCAAAAAGATTTGAAGCTGAAACTGAACAGTGTGGACCCGATGAATGAGCCGTCAAGCCGTTTCTGGAATGCCAACAGCAACAAGCAGGAAGGCTGTGATTTCAAAGACCCGAAATCGCAGACGAATATTCTGGTCGCACTGGACAAGGCACTGAAGAAAAGAGGAGTGCGCAACGATATTCTGATTGCGGCATCGGACGAAACTTCGGTGGATTTGGTGGAACCTGTTTTCAAATCGCTTTCGCCGGAAGCCCAAAAGGCAATTGACCGCATCAATACTCATGCCTACAGCGGGAGCCGGCGCGAACAGGTTCAGAAGTTCGTCAGTTCACAGAAGAAACATTTCTGGATGAGCGAAGTGGATGGAACGGGTACGCGTGGCGGAAACGGTGCAGGAGACATGGGGTCCGCATTATGGCTGGCAAGCAGAATCTGCGAGGACGTCAATCTGATGAAAGTGTCGGCATGGGTTATTTGGCAGGTCATCGACACACATCATTCGGATTTCAATGACAAGGAACGCCGACCTGTAACGCTTCGCGGTGCATACTGGGGGCTTGGTTATGCAGACCACTATGATGAGACCATCCATGTGGGCAAGAGATACTATGCTTTCGGTCAGTATTCGCGTTATATCCGTCCGGGCGACCGCATCATCGGGAGCCGTGCGGCAGATTCCTCCGGCGAACTGTATGCCCGCAAGGTGCTTTCGGCATACAACAAGGAGACTGGGAAAGTCGCAATCGTGGTGTATAACGATTCGGCAAAAGAAGTCTCCTATCAGTTTGACCTGACTGCATTCCCGAAACTGAACAGCAGCAAAGTACGTGTGGTACGGACATCCGGCGCGTACAATGCCGGAGAAAACTGGACGGAATCGGATGCAATCGCGCTCCGGGACAAGAAATTTGATGCGAGACTGGCACCGTATTCGATTACGACCTTTGTGATTGCCGGGACGGGGAAAGATGCAGAACTCCCTGTGAAATAAAACGTGCAAGTCCTGCCGGGAAAACGCCTGAATCACTTCATCACGGGGGGCAGGCGTTTTCTGCATCATACTGTCCTGTTTTTTGAGGAAAAAACAAGAGGATTACTTGTTTTTTCAGAAAAATGTATTATCTTTAGATTATCTCTATAATTACAGAGCTAATTTCAACACGCAGGAACACCAGCCACAATGGACGGAATACTATCTTTTTTTCAAAAAATTGACACGGAGACACTTCGGAGTATTTCGGTCGGATTTGCCGATTTCATACTCATTTTTTTTCTCCTGTACGGAGTTCTGTATTTTTTGCGTGGAACACGAAGTGCGAACGTTCTGTTCGGCGTCATAGCAATTCTGCTTGTTTTGACGTTTGTATCCAACGCCCTGGATTTGGTCGTATTGCGTTATGTGTTTGATACCATTGTGCAGAATATCGCGCTGGCGATTCTGATTATTTTTCAGCCGGAATTCCGACGGACATTTGCGCAGGTCGGGAGTATTTTCGTAACAACGAAAACGAGCCGAGAGACGATTGATCAGGTCGTGGATGCCGTGAAGCATTTGTCGCTTACCCGAACGGGAGCTTTGATAGTTTTTGAACGCAACATCGGGTTGACGGATATTGTGAAATCAGCAGTATCGCTGTCATCGCGAGTGGATTCAGCGCTGCTGCAATCCATATTTTTTCCAAATTCGCCGCTTCATGACTGTGCCGTGATTATCAAAAACGACAAAATCATCGCGGCTCATGCGGTGCTTCCTCTGGCGGAAGAATCTTTTTTCAGCGAGGGAAAACGACTTGGGACGCGACACCGGGCTTCGGTGGGAATTACGCAGGAAACCGATGCGGTCGTTGTTACGGTTTCGGAAGAAACAGGAGTTGTCAGTGTATCTGTAAACGGGAGAATATCAAGAGGATATACATGTGAAGACTTGAGAGAGGAACTGTCAGTTCAGTTACTGCATTCTTCCAAAAAGCAGGATGGAAAACTGTTCCATTTCGCGGTGGATCGAAAAAGAACAAAAGGGGGAAGCAAATGAGCAATGCGAAGACGAACAGACTTCCGGGATTTATCAGGAATGACGCTTCCCGAAAATTATTCGCTTTGCTGCTGGCATGTCTGCTGACGGTCTTTGCGTATACAAACCGCCCGAAGCAGGAGTATGAAAACAACTATGTGACCGTGCCTCTGTCCTGTACGATTGACGCCCATGAGACGGATTTGTTTTTGGACTCCATGAATATTCCTGATTTGAACTTTACGGTGAAAACTCCGAAAAAACTGAAAAAATACGAAATGGAATCCTTTTATTATCCGTATGTTCTGACAAGGGGAGATTATGAAAACGGCGGGAAAATCGCAATCAAGCCGGAATTGCTGAAGTCCAAGATGCTGAAAGACGGTACATTTCAGGTGGAAAATGCTTCGCCGGAGCAGGTCGTACTTGATTTGGATATCCGTGTGAAACAGGATGCCGTGCCGGTGAAGCTGATGTATGAAACTTCGGAACTGGTTGACGGTTATGTGCTCGCGGAAGAACCCGCACTGATGCCGAATCAAAGCGTTTCGGTGAGCGGTCCGAAAAAACTGGTGGACAATCTGGAAGAAATCAGAACGAAATTGATTCCGCTTGCCAATGCAAACGACAGTTTCCAGTACAGGGCTGTGCTGGAGAATCCGTATCCCGGAAAAGTGAGTGTGAATCCCGATGCCGTAGACGTCAAGGTGAAACTGAAAAAGCTGGAGGGCGAGCGTTTTGAGCATGTGCCAGTTCAGATTCTAACTCCGTTCGACAGCAAGTCGCGTCTGATTGTTACAAAGATCACCCCATCCGAGGTAGACATCTTCTCCAATCGAGGAGACGCCGATAAACTGACGAAAGAAATGCTTCATCCCTATGTGGACATCCGGCAGTATACGCAGCCCGGCGTCTATGAGACCAATATCAAATGCTGGTGCGATTTGAACAATATCCAGATTCGTTCCTGGTCGCCGAATAAGGTGATCATCACGCTGGAAGCCCCGAAAGAAGTGAAGTAGTTTTTCAACGTCCATTTCTTTTGAAATTAACTCTTTGGGAAATCGTCAGAGCGGTGCAAAAGAATGCGTTTTGCCCCATTCTTCCGTATATTTTAAAGAAATCATTTGAAATTTGAGCTATCTTCTTGTATATTGATAAGATATGTTTTTTCATTCATTCAGGTGCAGTCCCGTTCCGATGTGTCCGGAATGGAACGGCCGGTTTCAATTTCAAGGAGTTTTCAAATGAAAGTAATTGTCGCGTACTCGGGTGGTCTTGATACCTCCGTCATCGTCAAGTGGGTCAAAGAAACATACAATGCCGAAGTGATTGGCTACTGTGCCGATGTCGGTCAGGCGGAAGAAACCTCCGGCGTGGAACAGAAGTGCATCAATACGGGAGCTTCCAAGTGCTATGTGGAAGATTTGACTGAAGAATTTGCCCGCGATTTCATTTTTCCGATGATGCAGGCCAATGCAATTTATGAAGGCAACTACCTGCTGGGGACTTCGATTGCCCGTCCTCTGATCGGCAAGCGACTTGTGGAAGTGGCACATGCAGAAGGCGCAGACGCCATCTGCCACGGTGCAACCGGCAAAGGCAATGACCAGGTTCGTTTTGAACTGGCAGCCAACGCAATTGACCCGAACATCAAAATCATCGCCGCATGGCGCGACCCGAACTGGCATTTCCATTCCCGTTCGGAAATGATTGAATACGCTCACAAGAACAACATTCCCGTGAGCAGCACGCTCAAGAAGCCGTATTCCATGGACCGCAACCTGCTTCACATTTCCTTTGAAGGCGGCATTCTGGAAGACCCGTGGCAGGAATGCCCGGAAGATATTTCCGTCATGACCAAGCCGCTGTCTCAGGCAGCCGACGTCCCGGAAGATGTAATCATCGAATTTGAAAAGGGGATCCCGGTCAAGGTCAACGGCGAAGCACTCAGCCCTGCAAACATCATGCGCAAGCTGAATGAAATCGGCTCCCGTCATGCCGTCGGCCGCGTGGACATCGTGGAAAACCGTTTCGTGGGCATGAAGTCCCGCGGCGTGTACGAAACCCCTGCCGGAACCATTCTGTATTATGCACATCGCGGTCTTGAAGAAATCACGATGGACCGAGAAGTGATGTTCCTGCGCGACAGCTTCATCCCGACCTACGCAAAGCTGGTGTACAACGGATTCTGGTATGCTCCGGAACGCGAAATGCTTCAGGCGGCCATCACCGAAAGCCAGCGTTTCGTCTCCGGCGAAGTCCGCGTGAAACTGTTCAAGGGCGCCTGCCACGTAACGGGCCGCCGTTCTCCGTACAGCCTCTATGATGATTCCATCGCCACCTTTGAACAGGACGATGTGTACGATCATAAGGATGCAGCAGGTTTCATCAAGCTGAATGCCCTGCGTCTGCGCGTTCTTGCCCGCAGCAAACAGCATCGCTATTGATTTCGCGACGAAAACTGCGAAGCTCGCCCCCTGAGCCGCAGATATGCCGTTTCCGATGAAGGAACATCCGGCTTATACCCTCCGGGACGAATCCTGGCTGCTCTTCAACAGCCGCGTCCTGGAGGAAGCGACCACCTCCGGCAATCCGCTCCTCGAACAAGCAAAATTTTTGTCCATATTCAGCAGTAATCTGGATGAATTTTTCATGGTACGGATCGCCGGGCTGGCGCATTATGCTCCCGACAGCGAGCTGCATTACGGACTGGACAACAGCTGTTCTTTTGACCCGTATGAGTTGAGGCAGCGTCTGATCCGCAGGATTCGGCTTCTGCTGGACAAGCAGACCCGGTTTTGGGAGAATGAACTGAAGCCCGCGCTGTCAAATCGCGGCATTCATCTGGTCGATGCCTTGAGCGAGCTTTCCCCTGAACTGTACCGAAAAGCGCAAAAATATTTTGATTGTGAACTGAAATACGTACTTTCGCCGGTCGCAATCGACCTGACGAAGCCCATGCCTCTCCTGCGAAATCTTGCGCTGGAACTTCTGGTAACACTGAGGGATGAGGCAGGACGGAAATATCTGGCATACATTGAGCTGCCTGCACTTTTGCCGCGATTCCTGAAAATTTTTCAGGAGGGCGAATTGTGGTGTATTCCGAATGAAGTGATTATCCGCGAGTTTCTGCCGGAACTTTTTCCGGGATACAAGCCGGAATCCTGCTCATTTTTCAGGATTACGCGCGACCGCGATCTGACCTTTGATGAGGATGTCGTTCAGGATTTGATTTCCGAGTTGCAGAATGCCCTGCTGAAACGAGGACGAAGAACGATTGTGCGTTTGGAAATCAGCAGTGATGCAGGCCCTGACGAAAAGAAATTCCTGACTTCGCGGCTGGATTTGACAAATCATGAGGTATTCCTTTGCCGCAGTATGTTGAGAATGCGGGACCTGATGGAAATTGCAACAGTGGACATCTTCCCCGATTTGCGGGACAAACCGTTGAGTCCTCTGCCGTCGATTCACTGCCCCCCGCAAATTTCCATGTTTGAAAATATCCGCAGGAACGGAGCTTTTTTTCTCCAGATGCCCTTTGAATCGTTTGAGCCGGTGATTCAGCTTTTGCAGGAAGCCGCATCGGACCCGGATGTGCTGGCAATCAAGCAGACGATTTACCGTGTCGGGCGGGAGTCGCCCATTGTGGAACAACTGATTCGCGCGGCGCGGAACGGCAAGCAGGTTACGGTCCTGTTTGAGATTTTTGCCCGGTTTGACGAAGAGAACAATCTGAATCACGGGCGTGTTTTGGCGGAGGCCGGAGCGAATGTTTTATATGGATCGCCGAAACGCAAAGTCCATGCGAAAGCCTTGCTGATTATCCGGCGGGAGCAGGAGGGGATTCGTCGCTATGTGCATCTATCCACGGGGAATTACAACCCAGTAACCGCAAAACAGTACACCGACATCGGGTATTTCACCTGCGATGAGCAAATCGCGCAGGATGTGGCCATGCTGTTCAATTTTCTTACGGGATTTGCCGTGCCGCCCGCATGGAATAAACTCATCGTGGCGCCGTTTGTGATGCGCAATGAGATACTGAAGCGGATTGAAAATGAAAAAAATGCAGGGGAGAATGGGCGTATCACCATGAAAATGAATGCGCTGCTGGACCCGCAAATCATTGATGCGCTTTACCGAGCTGCCGGAAACGGAGTGAAGATTGATTTGATTGTGCGCGGAATCTGCACGCTGAATCCGGCATCGCTTCCCGCCAAAACGGCGAAAAATATCCGGATTATCAGCATTGTGGACCGTTTTCTGGAACATTCACGCATTTTCATCTTCGGAAATCACGGTCAGCCTGAATATTTTGTCGGCAGTGCCGATATGATGCCGCGCAACCTGAACCACCGCATTGAACTGCTTTTCCCCGTGGAAAAGGACGATTTGCGGAAGGAACTGGACGGCATCGTATCCGCTCTGCTTCATGACAGATGCAAAGGACGGCACAAAAACTCCGAAAACAATTATCTGCGGCCGGCTCACCCTGAACAGTATGCGGCAGAACGGTCTCAGCTTTCCTTATATTATTTCTTCCGCGACCGCTATGAAAAATGGTCGCGGAGACAAAATGACTTTACGACAGAAAGTTAAATGATGATGAATGATTCAATGAAAGAAATGATTCACCTGCAGCAGGTTATGAGAAGACTGCGTGCCCCGGACGGATGCCCGTGGGACAAAGAACAGACCCATGAAACCTTGAAAGAGTGCATGATTGGCGAGACCGCGGAATATTTGGATGCGGTGGACCACGCCAGCGATGCCGAAATGAGGGAAGAGCTGGGGGACGTGCTGATGCAGGTGGTCATGAACAGCGTAATCGCGGAAGAACGCGGCGCATTTACGCTGGAAGATGTGGCGCATGATATTGCCGAGAAGATGATTCGCCGTCATCCGCATGTTTTCGGTGATGTGAAGGTCGCAAATTCAGCGGAAGTCCTGGTCAATTGGGCGAAAATCAAGAAGACGGAGCAGACCGACCCCGCGCATGTGAGAAAGTCGGCTCTGGACGGCATCCCGCGCAATCTCCCCGCATTGTTCCGTGCTGAAAAAATGCAGAAAAAGGCCGCAAAGCATGGATTCGACTGGACCGCCGATGCTCCGATTCTTGACAAAATCCACGAGGAAATTGCCGAACTGGATGCCGCTTTCGCCGCGAAAGACAATGCCGCAATTGAAGATGAGGCGGGCGATTTGCTGTTTTCCGTGGTCAATTTCCTGAGATTCCGCGGTTCGGACAGCGAGGAAGTCTTGCGGAAGTCCGCCGATAAATTCGACAGACGCTACCGTGCCATGGAGGATTTGCTCCGGGAGCAGGGCAAGACCGTGGATGATTGCTCCGCCGCAGAGCTGGATGAACTGTGGAATGCTGTCAAGAAAACAGCATCCTGTAAAATCGAAAGCAAGTGAGGCCGCACCATGTCGAAATATTATCTTTTCTCCGGAATGGATTCCTATGATACGCCGGACAATGTGCCTGTATCGCTCGTTTTCAAGCTCATGGGACGCAGCCGCTGGTATTTTTATTACGACAATTTCAAGACGTTTATTCAGACCGGCATTTGCGGGAAAAAAGGCCGTCTTGATCAGGATATGCAGATTATGTTTTCCTCGCGCAACATCAAACTGATTGAGCGGTGCGGGGGCAGGGTGCATTTGCGCGGTTTGAATCATCTGCGCGAACTCGGCGGCAAGCCTGTCGTCATCGTCGGCAATCACATGAGTCTGCTGGAGACTGCCGCAATTCATGCCGTCATCCGCGAATATGTGGATTTTTCGTTTGTGGTGAAAGAATCTCTTCTCCATGTTCCTTTTTTCAAGCATATCCTGCTGTCGTTCAACTCGATTCCCGTCGGACGGACGAATCCGCGCGAAGACCTGAAAGCCGTCCTGACGCAGGGAAAGAAGATTCTGGAAAGCGGGCGTTCCATGGTGATTTTCCCCCAGTCGACGCGCACGGATACGTTTGAACCGGAGCATTTCAACAGCATTGGCGTCAAGCTGGCAAAATCGGCGGGCGTTTCGATTCTGCCCATGGCGTTGAAGACGGACTTTATTTCCACCGGCAAAGGCAAACTGCGCGACCTCGGCCCGATTCATCCCGAACGTGATGTCTGGTTTGAGTTTGGCGCACCGATTCCCGTGGAAGGAAATGGGCAGGATGCTCACCATGCCTCTGTGGAGTTTATCGGAAAATGCTTCGATCGCTGGAAAAACAGCTGATTTTGCAACGCAAGACGCAGTAAAAGCATTTTCTGCGCCCCCCCAATAAAAAACGGCAAATGAGGAATGATGCTTCCTTGTTTGCCGTTGTTTTTTATTCGGGGGAAACGGTTGCCATCTTTCCCCGCATTCCCCTGATTTTTCTACTTAATCAGAGGCGGGAATGAGGTGAAAAGGGGAGGGGGGTGAACTTTTTTCGAGGAAAATGCGGAAATTTACTTGATTTTAAGCTGGGAGGGTGTATATTAAATTCTGTCGATGGTTCAAAATGACCGCGATGTTCTTTCAAATAAGCCGAAAACTGATGAATGAATTCGGAGAATCAAAAAAATCCGAAAAAAGTTCAGAAGTTTGCTTGAAAAAGTTTGAAACCGGGTGTAAATTAAATGATGTCGGTGATTCCGAAACGAGTTGCTGATGATCCTTAAAAGTTGCCGGGAGCTGATGGAATCAGGAACGGAATCTGTGATGCGGAACAGAGCTGGTGCTTTTCCCAAAGATTTTCAGGATGAAATAAAATTTTGAAGATTTTTGAAAAAAGCATTTGAAATATGGCGAAAACAATGCTATATTAAATTGCATCACCTGAATTCCGATGATAAAATCGGCAAGCAGGGTGAGACCCCGATGAGAGCTTGA